>JAFYEA010000020.1 GCA_017544525.1 Bacilli bacterium
AAATTGGTAACAATTAGTTTAAGCGTAGACAGTTAGGTATTAGGGTTAATATTGAGCCTCGAAATTACTATACATTTTGGGTGGCTGATGTTCTCGTTTTAACAGAAAGCAATATTTACTAATATGTAAATTGGGTTATATTAGTAAGCACCTGCGGGGTCTAAGACCTAATCATGATACACAATGATTATATGATGAACAGTGAGAGCCTATATTTTCTCCTCTTCTAATGAAAGGCATTAGTACTAAATTAGAAGCTGACAAAGAAAAGAGTATGATAAACAAGCCAAAAGTGAGGATATCAAATGAAATATAGGCAGTCAGATGAACTCATAGTACTTATGATATTGTATCAATAAATACAATGTAGGGAAGGGGTTCACACAATATAGTTCTTATTAAAAGAAACATTATCGCTATACAAGGAGGGATAAATAATGACAACTAAAATAATAAGAATAAACGAAATAGCTAAAGAAAGACCAAAAGAAGTATTTACATCAATTTACCATTTAATAAACAAAGAACTACTTAAAGAGTGCTTTGAAGAATTGGATGGAGATAAAGCAGTTGGACTTGATAAAATAACAAAAGACAAATATCTATATAATTTAGATAGTAATCTTGAAAATCTTGTAGAAAGATTAAAGAATAAAAGTTATAGACCAAGTCCTTCAAGAAGAGTAAATATTCCAAAACCTAATGGAAAAGTTAGAGGACTAGCAATATCTAATTTTGAAGATAAGATAGTTCAACTAGCAGTAAAGAAAATTGTTGAGGCAATATTTGAACCAAAGTTTACAAATAATATGTTCGGCTTTAGACCAAATAGAAGTTGCCATGATTGTTTGAAATATCTAAATAAATGTATTGAAAAAGAACACGTTAATTATGTTTTAGATGCAGATATAAAAGGATACTTTGATAATATAAATCATGACATAATTATGAAATGCTTAGAAACTCATATAAAAGATACAAATTTATTGAGATTAATTAAAAGATTTCTAAAAGCAGGAATAATGGAAAATAATGAATATATTACAAGTGAATATGGAACACCACAAGGCTCAATATTAAGCCCAGTATTAGCAAACATAGTAATGTATTATGGAATTATAATATTCTTTGAAAGTTTAAAGAAGAAATCTAATGGATACATGGAAATAATAAACTATGCTGATGATATGATATTTTGCTTTAAATACGAAAGTGAAGCAAGGTATGTTTATAATAATTTGAAAGATAGGTTTAAGAAAATGGGACTTGAATTTGCCGAAGATAAAACAAAATTAATTGAATTTGGAAGATTTGCTTTAAGAGATAGTAAAAGAAAAGGTAAAAAGAAACCTGATACTTTTGATTTTCTAGGTTTTACCCATTATTGTAGTACTAATAGAAATGGAAAGTTTAGAGTTAAAAGAAAAACTTCAAGAAAGAAATTTAAACAAAAAGTCCAAGAATTCAAAATATGGATAAAGGAAAATAGAAACTTACCATTAAAAGAAATAATGGCAACTGTTAGAAGAAAACTAATAGGACATTATAATTATTATGGAATAACTGATAATACAATTTCAATAATGAAATATTACTATTCAGTTATACATTTATTACTAAAATGGTTAAATAGAAGAAGTCAAAGAAGAAGTTATCAAACAAAAGAAGAATTTACAACAATGATTAGATATTTCGATTTACCAATACCTAAAATAAAGGTTGACATTTATGCTATTTAATAAAACCTATGTTGTGAAGAGCCGTATGCTGAAAAGCGGCACGTACGGTTCTGTGAGGGTTATATAAAGCAATTTATATATCTACTC
>JAFYEA010000021.1 GCA_017544525.1 Bacilli bacterium
ATAAACCAGGAGAATTTGAAGAACAAGAAGTAGAAGAAGAACAATATACACCATATGTAGAAGAAGAAAAGAAAGAAGAACAAAAAGATAAAGTAGATGAATACTTTGGGGAATAGAAATATTCTCCTTTTTTATTTAAAAAATACTTTTTATATATTACTTTTCATGTTATAATAAATATTGATAATGGTATAAAAGAGTTAAAAAAGAATAGAGGGTGGAAAATATATGCAGATAGTGCTTATAAAACCTGAGAAATTGTATAAATTTGCATTTCCAAATGAGAATATCAGCACATATTGGATAAAAGATTTAGATGACAATGATAATGAAAGGGAATTGATCTCTATTAATAAAGAAGGAGATTCCTGGGTTTTATTGAGCAATGATATTTGTTATATTGAACGTAAAGGCAAAGTTTTAATGGATGATGAACTTGCATTAAACACTTTTTATACATTAAAAATAAACAATCCTAATCTTACCTCTACTGCATTGTTATATGTTTATAATGAGAATGATCCTACATTCCAAGCATATGGAGTTACAGATGTAGGAGAATATACGATAGGTAGTTCTGTTAACCAAAATATTGTATTTGATAATGATTATATTTCTGATAACCATGCTATTCTATTTAAGACTGAAGATGGATTTAAAATAAAAACTATTGATACAAATTATGGCGTTTATGTAAATAATAATAAAGTAAGTGAAAGAATACTAGAAAGTGGAGATAAAATATTTATTCTTGGGTATTCTATTATTGTGTTAAACGATTTGTTACTTATCAATAATTTTAATAATAAAATGAAGATTAATTCTTCACATATTGTTAAAAGAGATTTGCCAAGATTTAATGAAGCAAAAGAAGAAACTGTAGAGGATGATAATGCAGTTTTATATACAGAAAATGATTATTTTTCGAGACAACCAAGATTTACAACATCAATTTCAGATGAACAGTTAAAAATTGATAGTCCTCCTGGTAAAGTTGAACCTGATGATACACCATTGATTTATACATTAGGACCAATGATTACTATGACTATGACATCTGCGATTAGTGTAACAACATCAATTAATAATTTAATATCTGGTAAAGGAAGTACTCTTGCTATAGTGTCTTCTTTAGTAATAGCAGTGGCAATGATTGCTTCAACAATTTTATGGCCTTCATTAATGAGAAGGTATCAAAAGAAAAAACAAGCTAAAAAAGAAAAAGAAAGACAAGATAAATATAGAGAATACTTAGCAGAAAAAAGAAATAAGATTTTAGCATCTAGAAATAATCAATATCAAGTATTATTAGAAAATTATCCAGAACCTAAAGACTTAAAAAATATTGTAATGAATAAGAAAAGAAGTCTATGGGAAAGACAGATTCAAAGTGATGATTTTATTAATGTAAGACTTGGAATTGGAACAGTACCTTTAAAATTAAAATTAAATTATGCTATGGAAGATTTTACAATGATAGAGGATGATTTAAAAGATGAGTTAGCTACATTAACTGATAGCGCAAAAGACATTCCTTTATCACCTGTAACAATTGATTTAGCTGAAAGAAATAAATTGGTTTTAATAGGCGAATCATATTATAAATATTCAATGTTAAAAAGCATCTTACTTCAATTAGTTACATATCATGCTTATGATGACTTAAAGTTGGTATTTATGATTAATGATACTACTAATCCAATGTGGGATGATTTAAAGATATTACCTCATACATGGAGTGATTCTAAAGATATAAGATTCTTTGCTAATGATTATGATGAAATGTCTAAACTATCATTCTACTTAGAACAAGTATATACAGCTAGAAAATATACCGATGACAATGGTAAAAGAGTAGAAAATAAAATAACATATAAAAATGTTCAACCATACTATTTGATAATTGTTGATAATATTAAAAGAAATAAGAACATAGAAATAATTGACAAGGTGTTAAAAGAAAATAATAATCTTGGATTTGGTTTAATAATATTAAATGATGGTATTGCTAATTTACCAAATGAATGTAATGATTTCTTAACTGCTGATGGTGAAAAATCTGCAATTATTAAGAAAGATTTAAATAAAGAAAACCAAATGACTTTTGCTATGGATAATATTGATGATATTAATATGGGTATTATTTGTGAAAAATTAGCTAATATTCCAATAAAAACAGAAGATCAATTTTCAGAACTTAAGAATTCAATTGGATTCTTGGAAATGTACAAAGTTGGAAGAGTTGAACAATTAAATATATTAGATAGATGGCAAAAAAATAATCCTGTAAATAGTTTGAGCGTACCAATTGGTATGAAACCAGATGGAGAAATATTTACGTTAGATCTACACGAAAAATTCCATGGACCTCATGGTTTGATAGCAGGTATGACCGGTAGTGGTAAATCAGAGTTTATTATTACATTTATGCTTTCTATGTGTTTAAATTTTAGTCCTGAAGAAGTATCATTTGTACTTATAGACTACAAAGGTGGTGGACTTACTGGTGCATTTGAAAATAAATTAACTGGTGTAAAACTTCCACATTTAGCAGGAACTATAACAAACTTAGATACAGCAGAAATTAAAAGAAGTTTATCTTCAATTCAAAGTGAGTTAAAGAGAAGACAAGAATTATTTAATCAAGTAAAAGTTAAATTGAATGAAAGTACTTTAGATATTTATAAATATCAACAGTTATATAGAGATGGAGTAATAGATGAACCTATATCACATTTATTTATCATTTCTGATGAGTTTGCTGAATTAAAGAGTCAACAATCAGAGTTTATGAATGAACTTATTTCTACAGCACGTATAGGACGTTCTTTAGGAGTTCACTTGATTCTAGCAACTCAAAAACCAAGTGGTATTGTAGATGATCAAATATGGTCAAACTCTAAATTTAAAGTTTGTTTAAAAGTACAAGAGAAAGCAGATAGTATGGATGTTATTAAATGTCCTGATGCTGTTACCTTAAAGAAAGCAGGACGTTTCTATTTACAAGTAGGTTATAATGATTATTTTGCAATTGGACAAGCAGCATATGCAGGTACTAAATATATTCCAAGAGATAAGATAGCTAAGATTGTAGATAGAGATATTTCTATTATTAATAACATTGGTGATACAGTTAGAAGTATAGAGACAGTTAAAAGAGTAGAAAGTGCTTCTCAAGGTGAGGAATTATCAAATGTTTTAAAATATATTTGTGATACTGCTAAGAGCAAAAATCTTGTTGCTAAGAAATTATGGTTAGATAAGATACCAGCAGAAATATTTGTTACTAATTTAATGAGAAAATATTTATTTATGACTAGACCTTGGGAAATAGAGGCAGTTATTGGTGAATATGATGATCCTAATAATCAAAAGCAAAACTTATTAACATTAAATTTTAATGATGGTGGTAATACATTGGTATATGGTGTCAGTGGGAAAGAAATATTATTATCATCAATCATATATAGTTTAATTATCAATCACTCATCTGATGAAATAAATATTTATATTATTGATTTTGGTAGTGAGATGTTTGGAACGTTTATAAATGCTCCTCAAATAGGTGATGTTGTATTTATAAATGAATCAGAGAAATTAACTAATTTATTTGTAGCAATTGCTAAAGAATTAGAAATTCGTAAGAAATTATTCTCTGATTACAACGGTAGTTATAATCTATTTATTAGAAATAGTGGAAGAAAAATGCCACAATATATCATATTTATAAATAACTATGAAGCATTAAGTGAAAACTATGAGAATTATGTTGATATAGTTGCTCAATTAACACGTGAAGGAGAAAAATATGGAATTCATTTTGTTATAAGTGCTACTGGATCTAATGCTGTTAGAGGAAAAACAGCTCAAAACTTTAATAAGGTATTCTGTTTGAATTTTAATGATCCTAGTGATTATAATTCAGTACTTGGTTCAACGAAAGGTATGGTTCCATCAGATATCGAGGGAAGAGGACTTGTTAAGATAGATGGTGTTATCTATGAATTTCAAACAGCATATCCATACAAATGGGATGAAATTAATACATTTATTAAAAACATTTGTAATCAACTTAATGAGAAAGTTAAGAAGAAAGTTGGTAAAATTGCTATTCTTCCAAATCATGTTAGATTACTTGATATTTCAAATAGTATTTCAAATATTAAGAATACTCCAATTGGAATTCAAAAAGATTCACTTGAAATATCAACATTTGATTTTTCAAAGAATCCTATATCTTTAATAGCCGCTCAAGATATAACAATGCTTGATAAATTTATTAGTTCACTTGGACAAGTATTCCAAAATATGTATAATGTTGAAACAATTATGGTTGATTCTAATGAATTAATAAAAGATACTGGTACATTTAAAAATTATTATAGTTCAAATAGTATTGAAGCATTAAATAAACTAGCTGAAATAGAAAGTGCACCAGAAGATAAAACATACATATACATAGTATTTGGTGTTGAAGGATTCTTTAGTGCATTTGATTCAGAAACTGCAAGAAAACTAAAAGCATTATTTGTAAATGCTAAAAATCATAAAAATGTTAGAGTAATATTTGCAGATTCAATTTCTAAGATTAAGATGTTTGAATATGAAGACTTTTATAGAGCATGTGTACAACCAATATATGCTATATGGGTTGGATCTGGTATTACAGATCAATTCACAATTAAGTCTTCAACATACAATAAAGAAACAAGAAGTCAAATACCTGGAGACTTTGGATATAATGTCGATAGAGGAAATGCTAGTCAAATTAAAATGCTAGATTTCTATACGGAAGATTAGGTGATATTATGGATTTTAGAGTATATGTTACGATTGAAATGCCAATATTGGATAAAAAATATGAGATGTTTATTCCAATAGATAGAAGAATTCATGACTTAATTGGAATACTAAAAAAATCAATTCCCGAATTGAAAGAGGGTTACTATAAGAAACATGAACCAAATTTATATAGTAAAACTACTGGTGAAGTATATGATATGAATTTGATAATTAAAAATAGTAATATAAAAATGGGAACTAGATTGTTATTAATTTAAGAACACTTAAAAAGTGTTCTTTTTTATTTGAATAATCTGTCAAAATGTGTTATAATCTATCTTAATTCGAAAGGGGGTTATTAAATATGGAAGATTTTTATAATGAAAACTTTTATTTATATGATGATGAAATTGCTTTAAATGCTATAGAATATAGAAAAAGAGAAAGATTAGAACAAATGAGAAAAGAATTATCATTATATAGAGATACATTAGAAGAATATAATGAGTTTTTAAATAAAGTTGTAGAATTGTTAAAATCATTAGATTTATCAAACTCATTAGAGTATTCGATAGCTCTTTCATATTTAATACATAAAGGTTATTTATCATATAATGGTAATGTTGACAAAAAGAAAACGGTATATGATATTGAATTAATATCAAACCCTGGAATAAATATTGTACTTGGTGAAGGATGTTGTAGGAATTATTCTCAAATTCATAAAGATGTTATGGATAAATTAGATATTCCATCTAAAAAGTTCTATTGTGTTCAATCTGGTTTGAGAATAAAAAAGAAAGGTTTTGAAGTACCAGCTAATCATGTGGCTAATATGATTAATTTTGATAAAAGATTATATATAATTGATTGCTTTAATGATGCAAGGTTATATAAAATGGTTTCTTCATATGAAGCATTCATAATATCTCATACAGCTTATAAATATTTTATATATAAGCCATATTATGAGTTAATATTTGGTGAGAGTGATTTAAAAGGTATTAAAAGAAGTTATGAAGTGTTTAAAAAAGATAGTAAGAATAGACACCTAAGTGCACATGAGTGGATAGATGGAATAAGAGCTGATACTATTAGTTATCTTGATAAGAATAAAAAAGAATTTGAAGGTTTTAGTATTGATACGAAAGAAATGAAAGAGGATATTTATAATTCATTAATGTTAAGATTAAAATAAATTGACAAAGAAAGTTTATTATTGTATACTTTAACATGTAAAAACAAGGACCAAGAGGAGTAATTTATGTAGTTTATTAGAGATGAAAGGTCATCGGGTGAAAGCCTTTCTTAAATGAAGTAAATGAATGTAGCTTGTGAGTTTAATATTTGAAATAATAGTAAAATATTACGTGATTATGCGTTAAATAAATTAAGATAATTAAAGGATGGTACCGTCATTTATGACTCCTTGTGCCATCTTTTTATTTTGGAGGAAAGAATGAACGAAAATTTTGATGTATTTGATGAATATGCTTTACAGTATGATATGAATGAAGATATGATTAAGTATAAATATAATCATAGTTATAGAGTCGTCCACCAAGCAGAAGAAATATGTAGAAGTTTAAATTTAGATACTATTGAAAGAGATTTAGCTTCCAATATAGCATTACTACATGATATTGCTAGATTTAGACAATGGACAGATTATAAAACATTTTCTGATCATGAATCATTTGACCATGGGGATGAAGGTGTGAAAATATTGTTTGATGAAGGAGAAATAAAAAAATATCATATTAATGAGGAAGATTATGATGTAGTTAAAAAGGCAATTAAATATCATAATAAGTTTAATTTAGATAATAAGAAATTAAATGAAAGAGAATTATTACATTCTAAGATTATTAGAGATGCTGACAAGTTAGATATTTTATATGCATTTTCTACTAATAGATTATTAGAATTAGAAGAAGATGAATTTGATATAAATAGTAATGTTGAAGATGATTTCTTTAATCATTTATTAACTCATAAAAAGGATATTAAAAATAAAAATGAAAGAATTATTGAACTATTTAGTTTAATATATGATTTAAATTATGATTATAGTAAAGAAAGAATATTAAGAGAAAAATATGTTGATAAAATATATAATCATTTAAAAAATAAAAAGTTATTTAAACCATATAGAGATGAAATAATAAAGTATTTAAAGGGAGGAAAATAAAATGTTAGATAGTAAATATGATCATAATAAAACAGAAGAAGGAAAGTATGAAGAGTGGTTAAGTAAAGGTTATTTTAAATGTGAACCAAAATCAAATAAACCACCATATTGTATAGTATTACCCCCACCAAATGTTACAGGTGTATTACATTTAGGACATGCATGGGATGTTACTATTCAAGATATTATTATTCGTTATAAAAAAATGGAAGGTTTTGATGCTTTTTGGTTACCTGGTATGGATCATGCCGCTATTGCAACTGAAGCAAAAGTTGTTAAAAGATTAAAAGACAAAGGTATTGATAAATATGAATATGGAAGAGAAAAATTCATAGAGGCTTGTTGGGATTGGACAAAAGAACATGGGGATATTATTAGAGAACAATGGGCAAAATTAGGGATTGCTCTTGATTATTCAAAAGAAAGGTTTACTTTAGATGAAGGATTATCTGAAGCAGTTAAAAAAGTATTTGTTGATTATTATAATGAAGGATTAATCTATCGTGGAGAGAAAATTATTAACTGGGATCCAGCAGCTAAAACAGCTCTTTCAAATGAAGAAGTTATTTATGGTGAGGAAAAGAGTGCATTTTATCATATTAAATATAAACTTGAAGATAGCGAAGAATATTTAGATGTTGCTACTACAAGACCGGAAACGTTATTTGGTGATACAGCAGTAGCGGTTAACGAAAATGATAAAAGATATAAAAAGTATGTTGGTAAAAATGTTATATTACCATTAGTTAATAAACCTATACCAGTTATTACTGATGAACATGCAGATATGGAAAAGGGAACAGGTGTTGTTAAAATTACACCAGCACATGACCCTAATGACTTTGAAGTAGGAAATAGACATAATTTAGAAAGAATATGTATCATGAATGATGATGCTACTATGAATGAAAATGTTCCTAAAAAATATCAAGGTATGACAAGAGAAAAATGCAGAGAAGAAACATTAAAAGATCTTGAAAAAGAAGGATTACTTCTTGAAGTAGAACCATTAGTTCATGAAGTAGGACACAGTGAAAGAACTGGTGTTATGGTTGAACCAATGATTAAAAAGCAATGGTTTGTTAAAATGAGACCTCTTGCAGATCACGTGTTAGAAGTACAAAAGAAGAAAGATGAAAAAGTTAATTTTGTTCCTACTAGGTATGAAAAAACTATGAATCACTGGATGGAGATAACATATGATTGGTGTATTTCAAGACAATTATGGTGGGGTCATAGAATTCCTGCTTGGTATAAAGGGGACGAAATATATGTTGGTATGGAAGCACCTAAAGGAGAAGGATGGGTACAAGATAATGATGTGCTTGATACTTGGTTTAGTAGTGCTCTTTGGCCATTTGCTACATTAGGTTGGCCTAATAACACAGATTTACTTAAGAAGTATTACCCTAATCAATGTTTAGTAACAGCATATGATATTATTCCATTTTGGGTTAATAGAATGACATTCCAAGGAGAAAAGATTTTAGGACAAAGACCATTTGTTGATTGTTTAATTCATGGTTTAATTCGTGATAAACAAGGTAGAAAATTCTCTAAAAGTTTAGGTAATGGTATTGATCCATTTGATATGATTAAACTTTATGGAGCAGATGCTCTTAGATATTATCTTGCTACTGATGTTGCACCTGGAACTGATATGAGATTTGATGAAGATAAAGTTAAATCAACTTGGAATTTTATTAATAAAATATGGAATGCTTCAAGATTTGTTATTTCTAATATTGAAGGTTTAAAAGAAATAAAACTAGATGATTTAAAACCAGAAGATAAATGGATAATAACTAAATATGAAAAGTGTATTCATGAAGTTAAAAAGTTTATGGAAAAATATCAGTTTAATAATGCAGGAGCTTCATTATATGAATTTATATGGAATATGTTCTGTGATAATTATATTGAAATGGCTAAGTTTTCTTTAGATAGTTTATCAACTAAATCAACATTATGTTTTGTATTAACAGGTATATTAAAAATGTTACATCCATTTATGCCATTTGTAACAGAAGAAATATATACAATGTTACCTGTTAAGGAAAATGAATCTATTATGATTAGTGAATATCCTAAATATGATAAAAAATTAGTATTTAGAGTTGAAGAAGAAATAGTAGATGATATGGTTGAATTCATTAAGAAATTTAGAAATATAAAAGCAGAAAACAATATTGCTAAAGATGCTAAAGTATTATTTGAAAAACTAGATGGAAATGATTTAATCATTAAAATGCTAAAATTAAAAGATAATATTATTGATAAAGCACTAGAAATAAAATCATATATTGTATTTTCTAACAAAGTAAAAGCAACTATTTTCTTTGAAAAAATAGAGACTGAAGCAGATAACGCATTAAAAGAGGCACAAATTAAAGCATTAAAAGATTCAATTGCTAGACGTGAAAATTTACTTTCAAATGAAAACTATGTTAATAAAGCCCCTCAAAATATAGTTGAAATGGATAAACAAAAATTAGCTGATGAGAAGAAAAAACTAGAAGAATTATTAAAGTAGAATTTTTTCTTCTTTTTTCTTTTATTCATATAATTATTATGATATAATTTTTTTTGGAAAGGATAGGGTGTATAAATGAAAAGAATAATTAAATTGTTTTTAATTATTACACTTGCTTTTACAGTTACTTTTACTTATGTAAAAGCAGACCCAGAAGAAGATCCGGGTCAAGTTGAGCAAACATTAATAACAAGTGCTCCAGTTGTTAGTGTTAGAGGCAATAACAATAATTTAATTCTTTCATGGGAAGCTGTGGAGAATGCTACAAGTTATGTTATTGAAAGGAGTACAAACGCAAAGAAAGGATTTAAGAAGATTGCTACAGTAACTACTACAACTTATACTGATAAGAAGTTAAATTATGGAACTACTTATTATTATAAGGTAACAGCAAGAGGACCACAAAATAAGAAAACAAGTAGTGTTGTAAGTAAAAAAGTTGTACCTAATAAAGTAACAGTTACTAATTTAAGACCAGGTTCAACACAAGTAAAAATTACTTGGAACAAAACTTCTAATAGTGGATACTATATTTATAGAAGTACTGATGGTAAAAAGTGGACTAAAATAGCTACTATTAAGAAAAATAAGACAACTACATATACTGATAAGAAATTAAAATCAAATAAAAAGTATTATTATCAAGTACAAGCTTATCAAACAGTTAAAAGAAAAACTTATACTGGTTCAAGAAGCGCTGTTATGGAAGTTGTAACTTCACCAGCTGCTCCAAACTTTAAAGTAAGTAGTGCATATGTTAATGGAATATGGTTTACTGTAAAAAAGGTATCTGGCGCAGTTAGATATGAAGTTTACTATGCAGCATCTAAAAAATCAGCATATACACATTTAGGTGATATTGAACCAGCTGATTTTGCAAATGACTATGATTATGATAATAATCAATTTAAAATGATATTATATGTTGATAAACCATATACACAGCAATACTATAAAGTAAGAGCATGTAGTGAAGTATCATGTGGTTCATTTACAGCATCTAATGCTCAAGCTCAATTAGAAAAAAATACTATTGAATCTGCAAGGGGAGAAAAAAAGGCAGTAGCTTTAGAATGGCAATACACTTCTGGTGCTGATGGATATGAAGTTTGGAGATCAACATCAAAAAACGGAAAATATACTAAAGTTAAGACAATAAGTGGTGGTGGAAATGTATCTTATAAAGATAAAGGAGTTAAATCAGCTAAGACTTACTATTATAAGATAAGAAGTTATATTAAAATAGGAAAGAAAAATTACTATAGTGCTTATTCAGCAATTAGAAAAGTTAAAACTGGTAAAAATGTAGGAATTGAAAATGCTTTTGAAGATGCAAAAATTCTTAACAAATTATATTATCCAAGTAAAACAGGATTAATTTCAATGTTAGTTGAAGGATATGGTTATAGTCAAAATGATGCTAAAAAAGGTGTAGAAAAAGCAAAAATAAATTATAAAGAAAACGCTTTAAAAACTGCAAAAGAATGGCTAGAATGGGATTATATTGTATCTGAAGATGAATTAAGAAATGATTTAATGGAATCTGGCTTCACTTTAGCAGAAGCAAATTATGCAGTTAGCAAAGTAGATGCTAATTGGGAAGAAAATTTAAGATCAGCTATTGAAGAAATGATTACATATAGAGGTGTAAGTAGAACATGGCTTATTACAAGATATGCAAATGATAATACAGGATATTCTGAAAATCAAGTAATAACTGTTATCAATGCATTAAATATTGATTTCAATGAACAAGCATATATAGCTGCTCAAAGATATATGGATGGATACTATGAATGGTCAAGTAGTACAAGAATAAGTAATGTTTTAGATGATGAAGGCTTTACTGAAGAAGAAATTCAATATGCTATAGTAAATTGCAATATAGATTGGATTGGAGAAGCTGTTAAAGCATATGAAGAAATTGAAGATCAATTATTAAGTAGAGCAGCAGTAGAAGAGTTGATGACTAATGAGGACTATTTATTCACATTAGAAGAAATCGCAGGAGCACTAGAAAGATTGAATGTTAACTTTAATACAATTGCTTTAGAAAAAGCAAATGAATTAGTAGAGCATGGTACTTATAGTCAAACAGAATTATCAAATGCTCTTACAGAATTAGGATTTACTACTGAAAATATTACATATGTTCTAGAAAATGGTGAATTTGATTTTGATGCTATGGCATTAACAACAGCAAGAAATCTAATGTATAATAGCGGATATGAATTCACAAGAGTTCAAATGAGAAATACATTAGAATCTCGTAACTTTACTGAAGCAAATATTACATATGCTATTGAAGGTATAGGATCTTATTATTGGCAAGAATCAGCATTAAAGAATGCAATTGAATATGTAGATCATATTAATAAAACTGAACATAGAGGATTAAGTAGAGCAAGATCAATAGAAACATTAGCTGCTCAAGATTACACAACTGAAGAAATTAATTATGCTAGAGAAAATATTGGTTCAACAGATGAAGATTTCTTTGGAAAACAAGCAATATTATCTGCAACTTATAAACTAGATAATTATATTCTTAGTGAATCAGAATTAAGACAAGTATTAGAAAATTCAGACTTATATCAACCAAATGAAGTTCAATATGCTATAAATGTTGGAATGTTTGATTTCGATGGAGAATGTGTTGAAAGAGTAAATGAAACGTATATTGTTCCAGAATTAAATAAGACATTAGATCAAGTAAGAGAAGAGTTAAAGAATACTTATGGATTTGAAGATGGCAATATTGATTATGCCTTTGCTCATACTGATATAAATGATTATGTAATTAATGAATAAGAAGACTTGATAAAGTCTTCTTTTTCTTTTTATTTTATGTTATAATCTATTATAGAATAAAGGGTTGAAGAATATGTTTGGAAAAATATTGTCTGTATATGATTATACAGTTGTTGTAGAAAATTTATTAAAAAGAGTTGAGACATCATTCTTAGGTGTACATGTAGTATTTGAAGACAAACATAAAGTTGTTGGAGAAATAAGTAAGATTACATGCGATGAAATAGAATGTGTTTTAGTAGGTGAGTTTATTAATGATATTTTTGAAAGTGGGATTACTCATAAACCTAGTGGAAACTCTAAAATTAGAATTGTTAATAAGGATGAAGTTATAATTTTACTTGGTAATCAAAGTATTGATTCAAAAACAGATTTATATATTGGAAAGAGTCTAATATATGAAGGATTTAATGTATCTGCAAATATTAACAATTTATTTTCTAATCACTTTGCTATTTTAGGTAATAGTGGTAGTGGTAAAAGTTGTACAGTTACAAGATTATTCCAAAATTTATTTTATAGAAATACAAATGTACCAGTTAATGCTAGAATAGTTTTATTTGATGTTTATGGTGAATATCATACTGCTTTTGAACCAATTAATCAGAGTAATAATTGTAGATATAAAGTAATTACAACTGATATAAATGCTGATAATACTGAAATATTAAGAATACCAGCATATTTCTTGGAAGTTGATGAAATAGCGCTTCTATTAGGCGCTGATAGTCCAGCTCAATTATCAATAATAGATAAAGCACTTAGATATGTATATTTATTTACTGAAGATGAAGATAAAGTTCTTGCCCATAAGAATAATATTATTGCACAAGCAGTAATGGATATATTAACTAGTGGTAAAGAACCAGCAAGAATTAGAGATCAAATAATTGCTGTATTAACAACCTTTAAAACTAAAAATATTAGCTTAGATAGTGAGATTGTTCAACCAGGATATACAAGAACTCTTAGACAATGTTTAAATCTTGATCAAACAGGTAAAATAAATGCTATTCAACTTGTTACAGAATATATTGAAGGTTTTATTGATGAAAGTTTAAAACTAAGTAGTTCTATGAAACCAAAAAGATATACATTAAGTGATTTATATTCTGCTTTTGAATTTGCACTTATTAGTGAGGGTGTTTTAAAGAGTGATAAAGTATTTGATATTAATAATACTTTGAAAGTTAGATTAGAATCTATTTTAAATGGTGATAATCTTAAATACTTTGAAGTCAATGATTATATAACTAGAGAAGATTATGTTAAAAAATTATTTACTAATTATGATGGAAGTAGAGTTCAACTTGTTAATTTTAATTTAAATTATGTTGATGAAAGATTTGCTAAAGTATTAACAAAAGTTATATCTAAATTACTTTTAGATTATGCAATTAGCGTAGATAAGAAAGAAAACTTCTCAGTACAAATATTATTAGAAGAAGCGCATAGATATGTTGTAAATGATAATGATACAAATATAATTGGATATAACATATTTGATAGAATAACTAAAGAGGGAAGAAAGTATGGAGTAATACTTGGTATGATTACTCAAAGACCAAGTGAGTTATCTTCAACTGCATTAAGTCAATGTTCAAATTATATTGTACTTAGAATGTTCCATCCATCTGATTTAGATATTATTAAAGAAATAACACATAGTATATCTGAAAATGATCTTGAAAAAATAAAATCATTGGGGCCAGGTAGTGCATTATGCTTTGGAACAGCATTTAATATGCCTGAGTTTACTAAAATAGATCCTCCTAATCCTTATCCAAATTCATCTAATGCTCAAATAGAGGGAGAATGGTTTAATTAAAAATAAAAACAGATTATTCATCTGTTTTTTTACTGCTTAAAAATGATACTTTTTCAGCTATTACATCCATTGTATAAACTTTTTCACCATCATCACGTTCATAATTGGAACTTTGAATACGACCTTTAATACCTACAATATCACCTTTTTTACAATATTCACATGTTGTTTCAGCTATTCCATTCCAAAGTGTACATCTAATAAAATCAGTATCATATGTTCCATCAACATTTTTATAACTTCTTGGAACAGCAACAGTAATATAAGTCCTTTTCTTACCATTTTCAGTGGCCACTATTTCTGGATTACTTGTAAGTCTTCCAGCTATAACAATTTGATTTAACATTTTAAAACCCTCCTTTCTATGGTGAATATACCAAAATAGATTTGAGTAAACAAATTCATAAAATGTAATTATTAACAAATTATTTCAAGATAAATTTTTATTATTTCTTTTACTAAAAAAAAGTTTTATTATTTGTATTTTTATTAATAATGTAATTTTATATAAAATAAAAAAATTACATTTTTTGTGTAAATGTAATTTTAATTTGCAAATTGATAAATATCATTTTTGTTCTTAAGTACACTTATTAAATAATCTATCTCTTCATATGTATTATAAAAATATAAACTTATTCTTACTGTATCTTCTTTATTATCGCCCATTTTAGCACAATGTTTACCACTTCTTACACAGATTCCTTTAGTGTTTAAATATAGACCTAAGTCTCCAGATAAAACGTTATCTATATTAATAACTACTGTACTTCCTTCACAATCTTTATTATATATTTTTATATATGGCATTTTTTCTAATTCTTTTATTAAATAGTTTCTTAAATATCTTACTTGTTTTTCTATATTATTTATACCATATTCATTTATGAAATTAATTGCTTCACTAAAACCTATTATTCCAGCAATATTAGGTGTTCCAGACTCAAATCTATAAGGTATTTCTGCAAGATTTAAATTGTTTTCATTATAGTTAAGATTCATACCACCCCCATATGTAAACGGAACCATTTTCTTTAATAGTTCATACTTTCCATAGAGAACTCCAACTCCAGTAGGGCCACACATTTTGTGTGCAGAGAAAGCTAAAAAGTCACAATCTAAATCCTTAACATCTATTCTTATGTGAGGAGCACTTTGTGCTGCATCTACAACTACTAATATATTTCTTTTATGAGCTATTTCACATATTTTTTTTATATCTCTTTTATCTCCACTTACATTTGTAATATGAGCCAGTGATATAACTTTTGTTTTATTTGTTATTTTTTTGCTTAAGTCATCTATATTTAATTTTTCATTTACTGAGTCGACAAAAACTATTTTTATCTTTTTTTTAATTGATAAAATCATCCATGGTAATATATTTGATGCATGTTCACTACTAGATAATATTACTTCATCATTATCATTTAAATAATTTAAGAAAAAGCCAAAAGCAATTGTGTTAAGAGAATCAGTAGTATTTTTAGTAAATATTATTTCTTCTTTTCTTTTTGCATTAATAAACATTTTTACTAAATCTCGTGTGTAATCTATTTCATCATCTACTTTAAAACTAATATCATAGTCCCCTCTATGAGAATTAGCAGTATAATTTAGATAATAATCATTAATTTTATCTATTACTCTATATGGTTTGAATGTAGTAGCTGCATTATCGAAATAAACAATATTATTTTCTTTCATAGGAAAAACATTTTTATCTTTCATATTAAGTTCACCTACAATAATATAAGCAATAAAAAGTTATTTTAATATAATAAATATCTATTATTTCATAACATTGATATTTTTTTAGTATTTTTATATAATTAACTTGGTGAAGAAAATGGATTGTATTTTTTGTAAAATAATAAATGGAGATATTCCTTCATATACAATATATGAAAATGAATATGTTAAATGTTTTTTAGATATTAATCCTATTGGTAAAGCTCATACGTTAATAGTGCCTAAAAAACATTATGTTGATATTAATGATATTGAATTAGATGTATTAACTAAAGTAAATGAAGCAGCTAAAGAAGTTGTTAAAATGATAAATGATATTTTTAAACCAAGTGGTGTTAAATTAGTTCAAAATAATGGATGTCTTCAAGAAGTAAAACATTATCATTTGCATATTATTCCTGAATATAAAGGAAAACAAAACAAAATAAGTGTAGAGGAAGTATATAAAAAATTAACAAAGTAATTGTTAAAAATTAGTTATTATTGTATAATTATTTTATAAAAAGGATGTGTGAAATATGAATAAAAAGACATTAATAATAATAGGGTGTTCATTTATTGGTATTTTAGTGTTGTTACTAGTTGTTGTTTGGTTAATGACAATGATGGGTTCTAACTATTTATCTTATGAAAGAGTTGAAGATAAAATAGTTGAAGCAACTAAAAAATACTATGCTGATCATGCGGATTTATTACCAGTATATGATGGAAAATATAGTTTGGATTATAACACTCTAGTAAATGGGGAATATATTAAACCATTAAATGAAATATTAAAAGATGGAGATAAATGTACTGCTGATATTATTGTTATTAAATCAGGAGTTGATTATAGTTATATTCCAAGATTAGATTGTGGAGATAATTATAAAACGATTGAACTATATAGACAAATATTAAATGATAATCAAGTTGTTTTATCTGGAAGTGGATTATATAGAGAAACAGATGGTAGTTATTATTTTAGAGGAAAAGTAACTAATAATTATTTTGCTATGGGTGTTAATGATACAAATAGTGATAAAGAACTTTTATGGCAAATAATTGGTATTAATAGTGATAATACTGTTAAAATAAGAGCTATATATGGAACTGAAGATAATAGCGAATTTGATGGTAGATATAATATAGATAAAGATACTAATTATGGATATAATACATTTGAAGATAGTACTATGAAAGACTTCTTAAAAAGATTAGAAACAAATGGAAAATTTTTAACTCCAGAACAAAAAGCAAAATTAGTATCTAAAAAAATATGTATAGGAAAAAGAAGCGAGACGGAAACAGTAAATAATGGTTCTATTGAATGTTCTAGTTTATCAAATGAAACATTTATGTTTAGTACTCTTCTTCCATATGAATTTTTAAGAGCAAGTTTAGATGAGAATTGTAAGACTGTAAATGATAGATCTTGTGAAAACTTGAACTATTTAGCTTACCAATCATCTAGTGAATGGTCAACAACACCATCAGCAACTGATAGTTATAGAGTTTATGCATTTTATGGAACATATTATGGATTAAGTGCAGCATCTAATCCTAAGACATTACATGTAGTTGCAAACTTGAATGAATATTCATTCTATAAGTCTGGAACAGGAACAATGGAAGATCCATATAGAATATTTAAAGTAGTAGATAAAAGCACAAATTAGTGCTTTTTTGTTTAGGTTAAATATGATATAATTTCTATATAATAGGTGGTAGATATGAAATCAATTGAGATTATTGAAAAGAAAGAAAAAAAAGGACTATTAACATATGGTGAAATAGAATATATGGTTAATTCATATGTTAAGGGAAAAATAAATGATAAAACAATGAGTGATTTTGTATGGAGCATATATCATAATGGACTTACTATTGATGAAACTTATTATCTAACTGATGTTATGATTAAAAGTGGTGAAGTAATTGATTTATCAAAGATTAATAAGCCAATAGTTGATAAGCATTCAACAGGTGGAGTTGGAGATAAAATAACTCTTATTGTTTCTCCTATAGTTGCAGCTGCTGGAGTATGTGTACCTAAAATGAGTGGTAGAGGTTTAGGATTAACTGGAGGGACTGTTGATAAATTAGAAAGTATACCGGGTTATAAACTTAAACTAAGTCGTAAAGCATTTGTAGAAGAACTTGAAAAAGTTGGATGTGCTGTTATAAGTCAAAGTGAAAAAATTGCTTTAGCTGACAAAAAAATATATGCTCTTAGAAATGAAATAGGAGCAGTAGATTCAATCCCATTAATTGCCAGTTCAATTATGTCAAAGAAAATTGCTAGTGGAAGCGACATTATAATCATTGATTTAAAAGTAGGTAAAGGAGCATTTATGAAAAATATTAAAGATGCTACTAAACTTGCTAAGACAATGGTTAAAATAGGTAAATACTATGATAAAAAAGTCATATGTACTTTAAGCGATATGAATATACCTTTGGGATGTAATATAGGTAATGCATTAGAAGTTAGAGAAGTAATTGATTTCTTTAATGGTAGACATGAAAAAAGACTATATGATTTATCAGTTTATATCTCTAGTTTAATGATTAGTAGTGCTAAAAAGATTTCTTTTGCTAGTGCAAAAAGACTAGTTATTAATCTTCTTGAAAGTGGACATGCTAAAAATAAATTTTATGAATGGATAAGATATCAGGGAGGAGATATTACTAAATTAAAAGATAAAGCTAGGAAATATATCGTAATGTCTAATAAATCAGGATATTTAAATAGTATAGATTCATTAAAACTATCACAATTAGTATTTGATTTAGGTGCAGGTAGAGTAAAGAAAACAGATAATATTGACTATGCAGTAGGTGTTATGCTAAATAAGACAGTAGGTCAAAAAGTAATGAAAGGTGAAATACTTGGAGTAATTTTCTATAATAAAAAGGTAGAAAATATGGATAAAATATTTGCTGATTCATTTAATATTGAACCTAAAAAGAAAAGATATAAAAATATTATTATTAAAACAATAAAATAAATTCAATTATGAATTTATTTTTTTTATTTGAACAAAATATTATTATGAAAAAGATTTTTACTATAATGATTTTTTGTTTGTGTATAAATAGATTATCTGCTATTGAAAATATAACCATTGATAATAATTTATTAGTTCCTTCATTTGATAAAAAAATATATGTTTATAATTATTTTACAAATAATGATCAAGTATATATAAATGTAGTAAAAAAAGGAGATGAAATAGTTAATGGAGAAGGTTTTGTTAAATTAGACAAGTCTAAAACTAAAGTAATTGTTAGTAATAATGATCAAGAGTACATAATCAATATATTTAAAAATTATAATAAAAACGATAGGGAAGAAAGCTATATAAAGAATATTAATATTGAAGGATACAATATAGATTTTGATAAAGATATTCACGAATATAGTATTTATATTGGAGATGAAGAATTCTTAAACATTAATTGCGAATTATCAAATATGGATGATTATTATAGTATAGAAGGTAATGGTAACTTTAATAAAAGTGATAATGTAATAAGAATTAAAACTAATAATGATGAATATGTTGTTCATGCATATAAGTCTATTAAGGTATCTAAGATTGAATATAATGAACCAATTAAAGAAATGAGCGATACAAAAAAAGAAATAGTTAAGATTATTATTATAACTATTTCCTGTATTTTAATTGTTTTGTTTTACTATATTCTTTTTATTAATAAAACTATCTATTATATTTAATTAAGTATTCTTCGTATGTAATATCTTCTTCATATATTTTAGTAGCAATATCTATTCCTAAATATCTGTAATGCCAAGGTTCATAACCATATCCTGTAATGAACTCTTTTCCTTTTGGATATCTTTCTATAAAACCATATTTGTATGCATTTTGTTTTAACCATTCATACTCTTTTGTTTTTTCAAATGATTCATTAGTACTATTTAAATCTATTGCAAGACCTAATTGGTGTTCAGAATGACCTGGTTTAGCTGAATAAAGTAAGGCATGTTCTAAACCATTCTTTTTTGTTGAATTATTAAACAAATAATTTTGCTCACTATTAGTTCTATAAGCAGATACAACTTTTAAATTAACGTTATCAATTTTAGCATCATCAATCATCTTGATAATTGAATCATAAACAACACTTCTAACTTTTCTTTTACCATCTTTACTATATGGTTTTTCTAATTCAATTAAGTCTTCATAAATGACATTATCTGGTAACTTATTATATTTATTAACGAGTGTAGTAATATCATAATAGTTTTCTATTTCATTTATATTTGTATAGAATCCATTATCTAGACCAATTTCAACATATATTACAACTTCATCAGTTGTATAATCAGGGTTTAATCCATAATATTTTTCATATCTTTCGATATTTTCAACATTGAAATATGGAGAAGATATAAAGTTGATTAAATTATCATATTTTTTATTTAATAATAATTGTTTAACATTAATATTGCTTATTTTCTTTTCTATAGTTTTTATTTCTTCAATAGTATAACCCAAATTAAGCAAATCTTCTTTATAAACATATTCTTCTTTACTAATATCTTTTCCTTGAACTAGAGGCTCTTCACTAGGTATTCTTTCTTCTTTAATGGTTAAATAAGTTAAATAAGTAACAGTACAAGAAAGTAAAATAATAATTCCAACCAATAAATATTTCTTGTTCATACTAACTACTCCCTATATATTCTATTCAATTATAATGTCCTTTATTATAATTAAATTATATCATTTAGAAAAAAGGAGAAATAAAAAATTGTTAAATTTTTAACAATTTTTGTATAAACTTTACAATTTTTTTACTATTATTTACATAAATAAATATTATAATCATTAATATATCGCCAATTATTAAGTCAATTAATACATGCTGCTTAACAAGTAATGTGGATGCCATAATAAGAATTGATAATACAATTACTGGTATTTTAAATTGCTTAGTTGCTTTTTTAGATATTAATGAAACTAATATAAATAAAGTACTAATAGCGCAGTGCAAACTTGGTAAACAGTTAATTGCAGGAGTATCTACAAAATAAATAATTTTTGTTATCCAATCAAATAATCCTTCCCCTAAATCAGCTCTTACAAGAGTTGTTGGATAAATAATAAATATAATTGAAGAAATGATAGCCACTAATGAATAACCTGCAATATATTTATATAGAGTATCTTTATCTTTTTTATAAAAGTAATATGGAACAATAAAAAGTAATAAATACCAAGAACAATATATTAATATAAAGAAACTAATATAAGGTGTATTATGATCAAATGCACTTCCTATTAAATGTGGTTCTCCTTGTAATAACTTAGCTGTAAAAAAGAATATTGATTGAAATATTACTAATCCTACTGAAATTAGCAATGGTTTAAGTTCTAATTTTTTTATTAATTTTTTCATACAAATCACTAATTAATTATATAACAATTCTTATAAATAATCAAAGAAATGAAAAAATACTAGAAAAAAAGGAGTTTTTTTTATATAATGTATGCGAGGTGAAGAACCATGGCAAAAAGAACAATATGTTTAGTTGGTAGACCTAATACTGGTAAATCAACATTATTTAATAGAATTGTTGGCAAGAAAGTAGCTATTATAGAAGATGCTCCTGGTATTACAAGAGATAGAATATATAGTAGTGCTAGTTATAATGAGATTCCTTTTTACTTGATAGATACAGGTGGTATTGACTTGAGCGATGGAGACTTTAACCAAGAAATAAGAATGCAAGTAGAAATAGGAATAGAAGAAGCAGATATTATTGTTTTCGTAGTTGATGCTAAAGACGGAATAACTAATAGTGATGAATTAATTCGCGATATGTTAAAGAAAACAAATAAAAAAGTAATTGTTGCTATTAATAAAGTGGACAACAAAATTGGCCAAGATAATATGTATGAATTCTATTCATTAGGTTTTGATGAATATGTATCTGTTTCTGCTGAACACGGAACAGGAGTTAACGATTTATTAAAGTTAATGACAGAAGGTTTAGAAAAAGGATATGAAGATGAAGATGACAATATAAAAATATCTGTTATTGGAAGGCCTAATGTAGGCAAGAGCAGTTTAGTAAATGCATTATTAAATGAAGAAAGAGTTATTGTTAGTAATGTTGCTGGAACTACTAGAGATGCCATTGATACAAAATTCACATATAACAAAGAAGAATATACATTAATAGATACAGCAGGTTTAAGAAAAAAAGGTAAGATATTTGAAGCAGTTGAAAAATATAGTTTACTTAGAAGTATGAAAGCAATTGATAGAAGTGATGTATGTTTACTTGTATTAGATGCTACTACTGGAATAGTGGAACATGATAAACATATTGCTGGGTATGCTTTAGAAGCAGGAAAACCTGTAGTAATAGTTGTTAATAAATGGGATACTATTGATGAAAAAGACGAATCAATGAAAGAATGGAAAAAAGAGATAAAAAACAATTTCCAATTTATGGATTACGCTAAGATAGTATTTCTAAGTGCACAAACTAAGAAAAGAATACATACTTTAATGCCTGAAGTATTAGAGTCATATAACAACTCAATAAAAGAAGTAAAAACTAGTGTTATAAATGATGTTATAAGAGACGCTTTTATAGAAACACCACCAGCATCATATAAAGGTAAAAAACTAAAAGTATATTTTGCTCATCAATCAGGCATTAAACCGCCTAGATTTGATATAGAAGTAAACTCTAAAGGATTAGTACATTTTTCATATTATAGATACTTGGAAAATAAAATAAGAGAGAATATTGACTTTAGTGGAACGCCTATAATTATTCAATTTAAGAACAAAGGGGAAAAAGAACTATGACTTGTTAAATCAAGTCTTTTAGTTTATAATTTTATTAGGAGATTGATTATGGAAATAAAAACAAGTCATTTAGTAATAATAGTAATAGCGTTGTTTGCTATTAGTGTAGGAATTAGTTATTCATATTTTGGAGCTAACATTATACCTAATAATGTTAAAGAAACTAAAGTTACAACTGGGAAAATAGAATTAGAAATAGATGATGTAAGTATAACTGCTGAAGATATAGCACCAATATATGATGAAGATTATGAAATGTTAGGAATTCATAAGAATTTTGCCGTTACTTCAACTAATAGCAATTTAAATGCATGTACTAAAATATATTTAGATATCGATAGCATAACAGATAATTTAAAAAGCGAATATTTTAAATATAAATTAATTTTTGATGGATATGAAAAATATGGTAATTTTGTAAATGCAATGACTGGAAATAAAATGTTAATAGATGAAAATATTTTTATTGAAAGTGGTAAGACAAAAATGTTTGATTTATATATTTGGGTTAGTTATCAAGAAGGCGTTGATCAAACAAATATGTTAGGTGGATCTGTTAAAACTCATTTATATATTGAAGGACTTGATGTAAAAGAAGAGAGTATATGTAGGTGATAATGTGTTCATAGAAGAAATAGATGCTCATGATGAAAGTTATGTTAAGGATAGTTTAACAAAAACTCATCAAGATATTATAAATGATTACTCTGATTATGATTATTCAATTGAAGATTGCGTATTAGTTAGGACTACGAATCATTTCCCATTTGGAGGAATAATAAAAACTCCTATAAATGCTTATGCTGTTGCAAAATTTCTTCCTTGTGGTATGGATGAAGCTATCAAGAGTATATTAGAAACAATAGAAGAAGATAAAAGAGAAGAAATATTAAATAGATTAAAAGTAAACCAAAGAGTATTAAGAAATACAACTCATTTTACTATAAATGGACTTGTAAGTAGTCATATGTATGGTAATTTTGATTCAAGACCATTTATTATAATTGAACCATTAAAATATCATATAAATAGTGAATCATTACAATCATTAAGAGTAGAAGACACATATTTTGACGATAATATAGTTTTATCAACTGAAGCAACAATTATTATTAGAAGTGATATATATAATCAAATAAAAGATGATGATAACTACAAAGAAGAATTATCAAGATATAGAATATATACTTATAGTGGAAGCAATGAAAAAAAAGCAATATCAGAAGTTCTTAATAAAAATGGATATGATTCTTTTGTAGTTAATGACCATGGTTATTCAAATGGATTATATGATGAAAAACCGGCGTCTAAAATGTATTCTTTTATTAATCAATATAGAAAAAATAATAACATAAGTAGTGAGAAACATTTTTATAGTAAAAATCGTGAAGAAGTGGTTAATGCCATGAAAAATGAAGCTCTTTCAATAGCATATAGAATAATAGAAGAAATGTGCAAAGAGTTACATTTGGAATCTGAACAAAAAGAATTGTGTAGAATAGTAAGAAAAGAATACTATTTGTCCAAAGAAGAAAATGAATATTTAAAAAGTTTTATATTGAGGTATGGATTTGATAATTTTGTAAAGTTAATTGAAAGAATTAATGTTGAATTTAATCAAGAATTATTAGAAGAGAAGAATGGTCAAAAATCATTGTAATAAAAAATCTAGACAAAAATAATGTTTATTATTGACATCTAGTTTTTTTAATGGTAAAATCAAATAGATTTCGGGTTTTATGTATATAAAACCTTATAAAAATAAGGATTATGACACACCTGGAAATGTGTATTAAGAAAGGAGAAAATTTAATGGCTACAATTAATCAATTAGTTAGAAATGGTAGAGGAACAAAAACTAAGAAAAGTAAGAGTCCAGCATTAAATGTTGGTTACAATTCTAAAGATAAAAAGAAAACAAACAATACTTCACCACAAAAACGTGGAGTTTGTACTCGTGTTTCTACTAAAACTCCAAAAAAACCAAACTCAGCTTTAAGAAAAATAGCCAGAGTTAGATTAAGTAACGGAATGGAAGTTACTTGCTATATTGGGGGAGAAGGACACAACTTACAAGAACATAGTGTTGTTTTAATTCGTGGTGGTCGTGTTAAAGACTTAATCGGTGTTCGTTATCATATCGTACGTGGTACTTTAGATACTGCTGGAATTGACAAAAGAAGACAAGGTAGAAGTAAATACGGAACTAAAAAACCTAAAAATTAATAAATAATTATTACTATAAGAAAGGAGAAAATAAACATGCGTAAAAGACAAGCAATAAAAAGAGATGTTTTAGCAGATCCAATATATAATTCTAAAATGATTACTAAATTAATAAATGGTATTATGTTAGATGGTAAAAAAGGTACTGCTCAAAAAATATTATATAGTGCACTTGATATAGTTAAAGAAAAGACAAAGAAAGATCCTATAGAAGTTTTAAATCAAGCATTTGAAAATGTTAAACCAGCTCTAGAAATAAAAAGTAGAAGAATTGGTGGAAGTAACTATTCAGTTCCTATGGAAGTTAGAGAAGATAGAGCTAATGCATTAACATTAAGATGGTTAATTCAATATGCTAAGAGTAGAAATGGAAAAGGAATGGCTGAAAATTTAGCAGCTGAAATAATAGATGCTTCAAATGGTGTTGGTGGAGCAGTTAAAAAACGTGAAGACACACATAAGATGGCAGAAGCTAATAAGGCATATGCTCATTATAGATGGTAAGAAGGGAGTGGTAATTTATGGCACGTGATGTATCAATTGATAAAACTCGTAATATCGGTATTATGGCTCATATTGATGCCGGTAAAACAACTACCACTGAAAGAATTCTTTACTTAGGTGGTAACATTCATAAAATTGGTGAAACACATGATGGTGAGTCACAAATGGACTGGATGGAACAAGAAAAAGAAAGAGGTATAACAATTACTAGTGCTGCAACTACTGTACACTGGAATGGTTATAGATTTAATATAATAGATACTCCAGGACACGTAGACTTTACTATTGAAGTTGCTCGTAGTTTAAGAGTACTTGATGGTGCAATTGCACTTATTGATGCACAAGCTGGAGTTGAAACTCAAACTGAACAAGTTTGGAGACAAGCAAATGATTATAAAGTTCCAAGAATGATTTGTGCTAATAAAATGACAAAAATTGGAGCTGATTTCTATTATTCATTAGATTCAATTCATAATAGACTTGCTAATAATGCAGAACCTATTATGTTACCAATCGGATCAGAAGATCATTTTACTGGATATGTTGATTTAGTAACAATGAAAGCATATGAGTATGATGGAACTCCTGCTCAAGAAATAAAAGAAATCGATATTCCTGCTGATATGGCTGATAAAGCAGAAGAGTATAGAAACAAATTAATAGAAGCTGTTGCTGATTATAGTGACGAATTAATGGAAGCTTATCTTGAAGGAAATGAAATTTCTGTTGATTTATTAAAGTCTGCAATTAGAAAAGCAACTATTGATGTTAAATTCTTCCCAATTTTATGTGCTGATGCTTTAGATGATAAAGGTACTAGAGCTATGATGGATGCTGTTATTGATTATTTACCATCTCCAACAGATATTGAAGCTGTAAAAGGTGTAGATTTAAATGATAAAGAAATAACAAGAAAAGCTGATGATAAAGAACCATTTTCAGCTCTTGCATTTAAAGTTATGAATGACCCATTTGTTGGAAACTTAACATTCTTCCGTGTATACTCTGGTGTACTTAAGAGTGGAAGTTATGTAATGAACTCAACTAATGGAGAAAAAGAAAGAATCGGACGTATTCTTCAAATGCACGCTAATCAAAGAAAAGAAATACAAGAAGTATATGCTGGTGAAATAGCTGCTGCTGTAGGTCTTAAAGATACTACAACAGGTGATACTCTTTGTGATGAAAAGAACCAAGTTATTTTAGAAAAGATGGTATTCCCAGAACCAGTTATTGAACTTGCTATTGAACCTGCTAGTAAAGCAGATCAAGAAAAAATGAGTTTAGCTTTACAAAAGTTAGCTAAAGAAGACCCATCATTTAGAGCAAAAACTGATCATGAAACTGGTCAAACTATTATTGCTGGTATGGGTGA
>JAFYEA010000022.1 GCA_017544525.1 Bacilli bacterium
GGAGGTAATATCATGATTAGAATGATTTTAGATATACAAAAATTCGCACACGTTAAAGCTCAAGGTTCTACTCATAACGGAAGAGATTCTGCTGGTAGAAGATTAGGTGCTAAAGCTAGTGATGGAGAAGTTGTTTCTGCTGGTTCTATTCTATATCGTCAAAGAGGAACTAAAATTTATCCAGGAACTAATGTAGGTATGGGAACTGATCATACTTTATTTGCTAAAGTAACTGGTGTAGTTAAATTTGAAAGAAAAGGAAAAGATAAGAAACAAGTTAGTGTTTACGAAGCTTAATTAAATATCATCGATTGATGATATTTTTTTTGCAATAAAAAAGAGAGATAACTCTCTAAAATATGAATACTAGAACATAATATGCGATAAATGATAAGAACATTATTACACCTTCAAATCTATTAATTGTTCTTTTTGATAATGAAAATATAAATAATAAAAGAGATGAACCAACAAGTGCAATTATATCAAATGATGAAAAACTACCTGGTGTAATTGTTCCAAATATTGCAACTGGTAAACCTAAAACTACACATATATTAAATATGTTACTACCTATAATATTACCAAGTAATATATCTTGTTCTCCTTTTTTTGCAGATACAATAGTAGTTACAAGTTCAGGTAGAGATGTACCAAGTGCTATTACAGTTAATGATATAACTCTTTCACTAATACCTAGAGTAGTTGCAATTATAGTGGCATGTTTTACTACTAAATCAGATCCATATATAATACCTGCAAGACCAAGACCAGTAAATAAAAGAGATTTTAACATTTTATATTTTGGTTTTTCTATTTCTTCTTTTTCTTCTTTCTTTTTTAAAGCTAAATTTATTAAATAATATACAAATACAGAGAAAAATAATAATATCACAATAGCATCTGATCTTGTTATTTGATTAAGTGGACTATTTCCAAGTTTAATATCAAGCATTAATACTGCTAGTAATGTAGATATTAATAATGTAATAGGTAATTCTTTTCTAACTGTATTATCTTTTGCTTTAATGGGTCTTATTATTGCGGCAATTCCAAGTATTAATAAAGTATTTAATATACAACTACCAATAACATTTCCAAGTACCATATCTGTATTATGAGAAGCAAGTGCTTGCATAGATACTGCTAGTTCTGGTGCTGAAGTACCAAATGCCACAATTGTTAAACCTATAAGTATTTTAGATACTTTTAGATTTTGTGCAGTTGATGATGCACCATCTACAAATATATCTGCACCTTTAATTAGTAAACCAAATCCCACGATTAATAATATTAAACTAATTATCATATATATTTCTCCTATGATAATATTCTATCACAAAATATTGATATTTTTATTAAAATTAGGTAGAATATACAAACTATATACTTTTATGGTATAATTTTAATATTAAAAAGAGGTGTTTTATGAGATATAATGTCGTAAAAAATGCTAGTGAAATAATTGATGATAGCAAAATATTAGTTAGAAATCCTGAAAATTATATAGGAAATTGGTCTAGTGTATTTGGAAATAATAATCCAATTATGTTAGAACTAGGTATGGGTAGAGGTAGTTTTATTATAGGAATGGCTATGAAATATCCAAATCTTAACTTTATTGGATTAGA
>JAFYEA010000023.1 GCA_017544525.1 Bacilli bacterium
AAAGTATAATGGTCTATTAAAATATCCTCCACCACATCTACAAGATAATTTAACAAATCCATCTTGTGTCTTATTATAATCATATACTAATGCTTCAAATTTAAAACTTTCTTTTGGAATAGCATTACCTTCTCCAAATAAATCTTTATAAACTTCATTTACATCATCATACTTATAAAATGGTACAAGATTTTCATCACATCCACCTGCAAAATCTCCATCAATAATACTATAACTATTTATATCATCTTTTTTAGCTAATGTATTATTTTCATATATTGATGAACAAGAAACTTGTCCCTCATTTTTAACTGCCAAATTAAATATTGCAATTGAGTTTCTTACTTCATTAGTCATTCCTTCAGAGAAAGTATCTACTCCTAAACTAATAAAGAAATATTTATCTAATAACTTTTTAGCTTTAGATAAATCATAGTCCTTTTCCTCTACCACAACATTAGATGGTTTCTTTTTACCAAACACTCCCTTATCGAAACAAATAAATACCCCAAGTCCTAGTATTATTAATACTAATACTATTATTATAATTGTAGGTAATTTACTCTCTCTTCTCATTTTCTTTCACCTCTATTATAATAATAACATTTATACTAAAAGTTATATAAAAAATGTACATCATATGACAAACAATTGACAATATAAGCATTAAAAAAACTAGTCTAATGACTAGTATCTTTTTAATTGGTGTCCGCTTAGGGATTCGAACCCTAGACCCACTGATTAAGAGTCAGTTGCTCTACCAACTGAGCTAAGCAGACAAATTACTAGTTAATTATAACACAAAAATGAAAAAAAGTAACATTTTTTTTCATTTTACACTTTAAAATATATATTTATATAATATATTACTTATTTTATTAAATAAATGTATAATATAATTATTAAGATATATAAATAGAAAGAAAGGATTATAATATGGAAAATATAAATAATGAAAAACCATTTATAATTAATATACCTCCAGATAAAAGAAAGAAAATAGTAAAAGACTTTGAAGAAGTAAATGATTTTAAATCTGCAATTCATTTTATTAATAATTATAAAAAATATGTAATGGTAAATAAAAAGTTTAAGAAAAAAGTAGTTAACTTTTCAATAAAAACAGTAGCTAGTCTATCTACTATGGTAATGATTATTTCTTATATTAAATTTAAATCTGATAAAAATAAAACAGAAGATATAACACCAGTAGAAACTACAATATCATATGAAACAGATGAGATTAAAGAAAGTGATCCATCCCCTATTTTATCTTCTAAATCATTAGAAGAAATAGATAATAATTCTAATAATAATATAATGCCAAATATATCTGAAGTAATTGAAGAAAATAATATAGAAAATATTAATGATGATATTGTTCCAACATATAATTTATTATTTCCAAAAGCTAGTGATACTAATGAAGAATCAGATTATACTAATTACTATAATGTAAAAGAAAAATTTGGAAAATATATAGATAAATTATCTAAAGAATCTGGTGTTGATTCAAGAATTATAATTGCTATGATTGCGCAAGATAATCCAAATGGTATAGACGAAACAAATGTTGGTACATATGGTCCTATGTGTGTAACAAGTGTTCATAATGGTGAAACATATAATTACTATCACTTTAATGATGATAATGAATATGTTTGTGAAAAAGTAACAATTAATATAAATAATTTAAAACCATTTGCAGAAAATAATGAATTATATGAAAATGGTGAATATGGAAATATAACTAATGCAGAAGCTTGGTGTTTATTTTATGGTGTAGTTATAACGAAAGATTATTATAACCAAATAAACAGCAGTAATAATCTAGCTTCAGAAGAAAATATTGCTTTAGCAGTAGCATCATATAATCATGGAAATAATGATGTTATTAGAATAACAAAATATTCACCTACTTTATTTGATGCATGTTATTCAATTAGATATGATCATGCTAGTGATTCATATAATGATGATGATCAATACATGGAACATGTATTTAATAAAATACCTGATGAAGAACTAACAAAACCATTTACGTTTGTAGATAATGATGGAAAAACATTATGTTTTTCCCTAGAAAGAAATAATGAAATAGCAACTATTTCATCTGAACAAATAATTAATCATAAAAGAGCAAAATAATTGCTCTTTTTATTATTAACGTGGTATAATTTATTTAAGAGGAACGTTTATTATATAAGCGTCATCCCCTTTTTGGTTAGATGGCACTCATACTAGAGTGTCTTTTTTATTACTATTACGAGTAAAGTAAGTAGTGATAAAATGATTGAGATGTATCTAAGAAGCTTAATTATATAAACTCTTTTCTTCATCTTATCACCTCCTTTCAAAGAAAGAGGATGACACTCAAAAACGTTCCATATATAATATTCGCGGTAATTATTACAAATTCCCCTGATTAATATAAAAAAGTTACACTTATGTGTAACTTTTTTTTACATACTTCTTAATTTAATATTTAGATTAGTTTGTACCTTATCAATTATATTATTGAATACTTCCATTACTTCTTCATCAGTTAAAGTTCTAGTAGGATCTTCAAATGTTAATGAATATGC
>JAFYEA010000024.1 GCA_017544525.1 Bacilli bacterium
AATTTTAAATTTACGTGGACAAAATGTGGACAAATGGCAATTTTCGGTCAAATTTTGTGTGGACAAAATCCTCGCAAACCCTTATATTTCCTACTACTTACCACAGCATTGTTTGTATTTTTTCCCTGAGCCACATGGACAAGGATCATTTCTACCTATTTTCTTTTCTGCTTTCTTAGGTTTTGATTTAGTTCCTTCTTCACTACTATTAGTTCTAATATTTTTAACTTCTTCTCTTTCAATATTTTGTCTAATTTCTGCATTTAATAAATAATTAGATATTTCAGCATTTATACTAGCCATCATATTATCGAACATTTGAAATCCTTCTAAAGCATAAACTTGTAATGGATTAGTTTGAGCATAACCTCTTAATCCAACACCTTCTTTTAATGCTTCCATTTCATCTAATTGATTCATCCAATATTTATCTATTATTCTTAAAGAAATTGATTTTTCAAAATCATTTTGTATTTCTTCAGGAATATCTTTTAATTTTTTATTATAATCATCAACTACAATATCATATATAAAATCAACTATTTCTTCATTAGATTTATTAGCAAAATCGTTCTTATTTAATTTTCTTCTCTTTAATAGATGTGCATTAAATTGTTCAATAATATTATCAATGTCATTATCAGTTAAATGTCCTTCAGGTTCTAAATGAGCATCAATTATGTTCTTAACAAATGTTTTAAATGTCTCTAGTACTCTATCTCTAATGCTTTCTTTATCAAGTATTTCATTTCTTCTTTCATAAATAATTTCCCTTTGTTTGCTAATAACATTGTCATAATCAAGTAAAGCTTTTCTTCTATCAAAATTGAAACCTTCTACTTTCTTTTGAGATGATTCAATACTATTAGAAATCATTTTATTAGATATAGCTTGATCTTCTGCAATTCCTAAATTTTGCATAATTGCTTTCATCTTATCAGAACCAAATTTAATCATTAAGTCATCTTCCATAGATACAAAGAATCTAGATGTACCAGGATCTCCTTGTCTACCAGAACGACCTCTTAATTGATTATCAATTCTTCTTGAATCATGTCTTTCAGTACCAAGTACAAATAAACCTCCAAGTTCTTTAACGCCTTCACCTAATTTAATATCAGTACCACGACCAGCCATATTAGTTGCTATTGTAACAGCACCTTTTTTACCAGCACCCTCAATTATATGAGCTTCTCTTTCATGATTCTTAGCATTTAATAATTCATGCTTAATTCCTGCTTTTGTTAACAATTGACTAACAACTTCACTTGTTTCTACTGATGCTACACCTACAAGTATAGGTCTACCAGTTGAATGTATTTCTTTAACAGTTCTAACTAATGCTTTATATTTACCATTTAATGATGAATAAATTAAATCAACTTGATCATCTCTAATTACAGGTTTATTTGTTGGAATACATACAACATATGTATTATAGATATCTCTAAACTCTTCTTCTTCAGTCTTAGCAGTTCCCGTCATACCAGATAACTTATTGTACATTCTAAATAAATTTTGGAATGTAATAGTTGCCAATGTCTTAGTCTCTTCATTAATAGTAACATTTTCTTTAGCTTCAATAGCTTGATGTAATCCTTCACTAAATTGACGTCCATGCATTAAACGACCAGTAAATGTATCAACAATTATTACCTTATCATTTTCAACAACATAATCTACATCTTTCTTAAATCCATAATTAGCTACACATGCTTTATCTAAATTATGGACCATAACACTGTTTTGAATATCATATAAATTATCTAGATTTAATAATTTTTCAGCATGTTTAACACCAGTTTCAGTCAAAGTAACTCTCTTAGTTTTTTCATCAACTACATAATCATCAATTGTTAATGCTTTAGCTACTCTATCTGCTTCCTTATAAACATTTGAACTCTTGGCAATACCACCAGAAATAATTAAAGGTGTTCTAGCTTCATCAATTAAAATTGAATCAACTTCATCAATAATAGCAAAATTTAATCCTCTTTGAGTCCTATTTTCACTTCTTACAACCATATTATCTCTTAAGTAGTCAAATCCCACTTCATTATTAGTTGTATATGTTATATCACATGCATATGCTTCTTTCTTCTCATTTGAATCTTTATCTCTAGTATTAATACCAACACTTACACCTAATAAATCATATATAGGTCCCATCCATTCAGCATTACGAGCAGACAAATATTCATTAGTAGTAATAACATGAACTCCAAGACCACTTAAAGCATTTAAATAAGCAGGTAATACAGTAGTTAATGTTTTACCTTCACCAGTTTTCATTTCAGCAATATTACCTCTATGAATTGCTACTCCACCTATTAATTGAACTCTAAATGGTTTTTCTCCAATTCCTCTATAGCAAGCTTCTCTTGCTAATGCAAATGCTTCAACTAATATATCATCTAAAGTTTCACCTTTATCTAATCTTTCTTTAAATTCAGCAGTTTTAGCTTTAAACTCTACATCTTTTAATTTTTGCATTTGTTTATCTAAAGCTTCTATTTCATCTACTATTTTATTAATTCTTTTTAATTCTTTTGTTTCATAATCAAATAAGTTTTTAAATAATCCCATGCTAATATCCTCCGTAATAAATATTATAACATAAAAACTATTAATAATATATAAATAAAAAAAGTAGAAATGATTTCTACTTAATTTGCTTCAATGATTCCATAATCCCCATCTTTACGTTTATAAACTACATTTATTTTGTCAGTTTCGACATTCTTAAATACAAAGAATGAATGCCCTAATAATTCCATTTGAGTAATTGCTTCTTCTTCATCAATAGGCTTTAAGAAAACTTCTTTTCTTCTTACTATTGTTTGTTCTTCATCCTCAAATAATTCTTCTATTTCTGGAAGATATTCTTCACGATTAAATCTTTTATTTGAAATCTTTGATTTATACTTCTTAAATTGCCTTTCTAACTTATCAACAACCAAATCAATTGCTGAATAAAGATCTGCGTTTGTTTCTTCAGCTCTTATATTATATTTTCCACTCCATATAGTTACTTCTACTTTTTGATCCTTTCCTTTAGCTGAAATAAGAGCTTTTGCTTCAACTTCATCATTATCATCTAAATACTTTTCAAGTTTAGATACTTTAGTCCTTATGTAATCATCAATAGCATCAGTAACTTCTATTTTGTTACCACGAATATTATATTTCATAATAGTTCCTCCTAATTAAATTTTACCATATAATAAACTTTTATACTATAATTTCATAAAAACTAAACAAAAGATTTACAAAATAAAAATACACAAACTTCGTGTATTTAATTTAAAGTAACTTCTGTACATTGCTTTACATTAATCGCTTGAGCACCTTTAGCAGTCTCAATTAATGTGAAATCAACTAATTCGCCTTCTTTTAAAGACTTATACCCTTTTTGATCAATAGATGAATAATGAACAAATACATCTTCATTAACTAAGCCTTCATATTCAATGAATCCATAACCTTTATCGTTATTGAACCACTTCACGCGACCTCTACTCATTTAACACCTTCCCTTCTTATTTTATATTAGTACATCTACATTTGACGTACAATAAAAAGAATACTCTAAATATCGACATATTATTTGGTTTTGTCATTAAACTCATAAATCTTGTCATAAAGTTACATTTTCAAAATAAGAAGTTCAAAATAATACTATTAATGCATCTAATAATTCATTTAATAACAATAATAATTATAATTAATAATATTAATATATTATTCAAATAGTGGTAAATATGAAAAATAAAGTATTAGATTTTTTTATTAATACTATTAAAAAATATTACAAGTATGATGATACAAAACTACTAGAAATACGTTATGGTTTAGAATCATTATATTTATCAATATTAAAATTTATAATCATATTTATTATTTCATTTTTTATCAACACAACAAAAGAATTATGTTTATTCTTTTTAACATATGGAATACTTAGAGCTTTTGCTTTTGGAGTACATGCCAAAAAAAGCATTCATTGTTGGATTATTTCAATTCTATCATTTGGTTTAATTCCATATTTAATAAAAGTATACAATATTAATTTTTATATTATTATGGCTACATCAATAATTTGTTTATTACTAATAATTATATATTCCCCTGCTGACACAGAAAAAAGACCATTAATAAATAAAAAGAAAAGATTAATATTTAAAATACTATCTATTATAGTTACAGCAACATATATTATCTTAATAATTATAATGAAAGACTATTATAAAAATATATTATTCTATTCTATATTACTTGAAACTATATTTATTCTTCCTATTACCTATAAATTATTAGGTGTCAAATATAACAATTATAAGAGGTATAAAGGAAGGAGGAATAAAAATGAAATTATTAGCTAAAGCTGCTGCTATACTAGGTGCTTTTGTTGCTGCTACATCTACTATGGGATGCTTTATATTCATATTAGATGAACCAGAAATGCCAGAATCACTATTATAGTATTAAAAAGTGAACTAACAATACATTTAGTTCACTTTATTTTTACTTTGATAATAGAAGTAAATATCATATTATTAAAACTTTGGATCAAACTTATACAATTATTATTATTAATAATCTTATTTAATATATATAATCCAAGTCCTCTTCCCTTGCCTTTAGTAGAATAATTCTTATTCTTTATTTTACTAATATCAACTGCATCATTGCATGAATTATCAACAATTATAGTATATTCATTTTTATTATTAAAAACTTCTATTCCTATAAACTTATCTTTACTCTTTATAGCAGCTTCAATAGCGTTATCTAAAATAATACCTAATATTTTACATAAAGATACATAATCTTTTCTGTTAATCTTCTTAGAAATATCTATTATTCTTTTAGATATATTAACATTTAAATTAATATCATCCATATTATTCAATTTATAATAAACTATTCCTTTTAATCCTGTTGGTAATTTATAAATGTTTTTTATGCTTCTACTCTTATCATATTCTTTTATTAAATCATTTAATATTTTCTCATATTCAATTGAATTTTTATCTTCAATTGTTTTTAACATCAATAGATTATTTAACATCTCATGTCTATTAATTCTATCTTTATCTATTGTTTCCTCATATTTAGTCATAAAACTAAGAATAGATTCTGTCTTTTCAATCTCTTTTTCCACCCTTAAATAATTATAAATAGCAAAAATTATTAACAATATTAAACATACAATTATCACTATATTTAAGTAATATAATTTTGAGCTAACAGTAATTATATATCTAAAATCAGTTAAAATAATAATTACTAAACAAGTTATAAAAACTATTAATATAATTTTCTTATTGATTTTTCCCTCTATTTTTCTAAATATCTTTATAATACTATTAATGCAAAAAGTTATATAAACAAGTATTAAATTAACAAAAGAAAAAGCACTTTTAATTAATAAATTTGTATCAAATATAGTAAGATTTATTCCAGCAACACTAAGAATAATAGATAGTATTATTTCATATATCATCCCAACTATAAAAATAACTAATGTATAGAATAATATTTTTGATATACTGTCCCTATATATTATAAATGTACAAATAAATAATAAAGCAAAATTAATAAATGCTCTATTTAATGCTGTAGAAAAATATATATTTATTGTTATTATTATCCCATATATAACAAATATAAGTAAATTTTTAAAACTAATAATTTTATTGTTATTATTACTTAATTTTTTATATGATAATAATTCAAGAATCACTGTTATGCTAGAACCAACAATGCTAATAATATAATCAGTCAATGTCATAAAGAACTAACTCCTTCTTGTGATTCTTAGATACTAAATACTCGTTAATACCATCTTTAAATGTAACAGTTAAATCATTCCAATTAATATTATCAACATTCTTACAATTAATTATTATTCCTTTAGAAGATAATTTAAAATAATTAGGAAATAATTTCTTAATCTCACAAATAGATATATTTTGATAATATTCTTTATCTTTAGTAACTATTTTAGTTTGTCTTCCATCTCTTTGTACATAATCTATACTATTAAAATTTATACTATAATCGACACCTTTATAAGTATATTTATAATACTTTTCTTTATTTAACATTTTAATACATATATCAATATTCTCAGATAAATTCTTTTCAATACACTCACATTTACCAATAAAATCTAAAACTTGTAATCTTTGTTTATATACTTCATAGTATAAAGAAGTATGGGCAGTAATAATAATTATAGGACTAATCCAATTATTGCATTCATATCTAATATATCTAGCAATATCTATTCCGTCCCCACTAGGTAATTCTAAATCTAGCACATAAACTGTATCAGATTCATTATTATTGATATAACTAATTAACTTATTATTGTAATCATCAAATTCAGATATATTAAAATCAATCTTGTTACTCATCATCTTACTAAATATTATTTTATTTAGTTTTTTCCTTTGCATACTATTGTCATCAACAATTACAAAGTTAATCATAAACCATTCCCTCACTTTAACGTACTAGATAATATTATCATAATTAAATTATGTTTTTCAACAAAAAAAGCAATATTTAATTGCTTTATTCTAGTTCACTAACACTTAGAGTATATAAAGATTCAGGATCTATTAATTTATCTTTAAAATACACTTCTAAATGCAACATAAATTCATTAGTATTTCCATATTTTGCTTTATCACTCACAGCCAATATTTCACCTTGAGATAATTTATAACCAGTATTAACAAGAACATCTTTAATATTAGAATACTTTATCACTAAATTATCATTATATTTAACAGTAACAATTTTTCCATAAATTTCATTTTCTTCAACATTAATTACTTCTCCATCAAGAATAGAAACAACATCAAATAACTCATCACTTACATAATCAACTCCCTTATTTTGAAAATAAGTATCTTTATACATTATCAATGATGATTCTTGCTTTTTAGAGTCTCCTTCATAATTATAAAAAGGTCTACCAATTTTTACATCATCAGATATATATGGTTTTATAATCATATTACTTTCAGTTTTAACAACAGGTAAAATATCACTTTTTTCAAAAACATTGTCAATAACATGTTTAAAGTCTTCGCTATCTGTCAAATAACTTTTAATGCCACCAACAATTAATGTCACACATAAAACCATTACAATAACTGTACATATATATATTGTAGGAATAAATAACTTACCATATTTTTTCATATATTCACTCTCCTAATTATAGAGTGAACATTTTTTTATTATTTATTCATGAATTTTAATTCCACTATAATAATACTTTAATATTTCATCATATTTAAACCCATTTTTTGCCATTTCATTCGCACCATATTGACTCATACCAACACCATGCCCATAACCCTTAGTTTTAATATAAACATAATTATTCTTTATATTTATTTCTATATCTGTACTTCTAAGACCCAAAAGTTTTCTAAAATTAGTTCCCTTATACTTTTTATCATTAACAATAACATACTTAGCCCTATTAGTTTTATTTCTTTTTATATTAATTGACTTAACTTTATTATCATTTATACCCAACTTCTTTAAAAAATCTTTTTCACTAAACTTTACTTCTTTTTCTTTATATGAATATTCCTTATCCCAAGAAGAATCAACACTCTTTAAATAATCAAGTTTTTGACTAAAAACATTTTCACAGTTTTCAGTATAACCATTAGATATTGAAAAATAAAAAGATATTATAATTTTATCCTTATAAGTCATATACATATTCTTAGTATCATTAACTGCTTTTTTTATTTTATTATAGTTTTTATCATATTTATTTCCCCAATTCTTTTTCATCTTTTCTTTACTAATATAACATTGATCCTTAGTAGTGGTACTTAACACATAATTCCTATTAGTCTTAATCTTATATAAAGCAAATGTTCTAGCTGCTACACTCATTGCTTTTAGTGCTTCAATGTCAAATGAGGCAGGCATTTCACATGCTACTACTCCAAGAACATAATCCTCTAGATTTAAACTAACATTTTTGTTTTTATACATAATATTTACTTTTTGTGTATAATTATTTTTACTTTCTTTATTATTATCAACAATTATATCTTTATTTACACTAATATCAATACTTCTTTTATCATAAAAACTTAATAACAAAAACATTGACACAATAAAAAATACTATGACTTTTTTCTTCATAGTATATTTTATGTTAATAAAATGTTAACTATTCTTCCTTATATTATTAATCTTATCAATTCTTCTTGCATATCTTTCAACAGTTGAAGGTTCAGTATAAATAAAATTATCTAATATTTCTTCTAAATTTTCAGTATACTCAGATAAAGTCATAACATTTGCTTTATTATGTTCTCTACATAAATGAGCTTCCCTAGGAGTAGTTACTTTTGCTGCCATAATATTATCTACTTTATTAGCTGCTATACTCATTCCAATTCCTGTTCCACATATAAGAATACCTAAATCAACTTCCTTATTATTAATTCCATTACACACTTTTAAAGCATAATCAACAAAATCAATATTTTCAATATCTTCTTTCGAATCACAACCATAATTAATATAACTAATACCTTTACTATTAAGATAATTAATAATTCTATTCTTTAATTCAACTCCATGATGATCATTTCCTAAACCTATTCTCATTATTTTTCCTCTTTCTTAGTTCTTTTTTTAGGTGTGGTTTTTTTATGTTCTACTTCAGTATATTTAGCTTCTTTAACTACCCCACCTTTATATACTTCAATATAATCACTATAAGTTTCATAATTATTTACTACAGCTGTTCCAGCTAATAAATCATGAAGTCCTACTCCATCAGGTCTATATAAAATCATACAAAATGAAGCAAGCAATAAACCATTATCAATTATTTGAACAATTTGATTAGCGTTTATGTACATTTCTTTACTTGTATATAGTACCAATATTATTAAAACAGCTGATGTTAATAAACTATTAATAATCGCACTTCTTATAATTAATTGAATCATATTTAATCTTTCATGTTTTGTTGATATTACTTTAATACCAAATAACAATTTTCCAATTGTCTTACCACCAGTATAATATTGGAATATACCAAAATATAAGAATGATAACACTAAAGAAATAATACTAGTATATACTCCATAATAAGCTAAATCATAAGTCATATTAACTACTACATCACTTTTAATAATATCAGGACTAAAATCCTCACTTTTCATTATCTCTTGAATATAATTCGAATATTCTTGATATACCTCAGTATATTTTTCTTTCTCAGGATTTAAAATAGTTAATCTAGCAAACATACTAGCTACTATAGCAACTAATAATGCATCAACTATATAAGCCAATACTCTTCTAAATGTTGGTTTTTTCATTTTTTACCCTCCTTTGGTTTCTTAGTGAATATTGAAAATAAACTACTTTTCTTACTTAATAAACCATTTCCTTTAAACTCTTTATTAATATTCCACATTATTGTATTACATAAATGATATAAAGACCCTTCAGATACAGTATATGAACCAACAGGATAATCTTCATCATCAATTATTACAGGTACTCTACCGCTAAAATCTATTTGTTTAATTTCTTGTCTTTGATTAAGCATATCTTTTTGTACTCCATAAAATGAAGTTATAAACATTCCATATTTATTTTCACGTACATATTGATCTAAAACACCAATTAATGCATCTATCTTACTTAATCTATCTTTCATATCTTCAATTTTATTACAACTATTAATTTCATAATTAATAATTATTAATTCTTTATCATAACCTTTAATTATTTCAAGCATCTTATTCGCATCATACATAAAAGATTCATCAATAGGATAATACTTTAAACTATCATCAACATTATTCCTTAAACCAGTAAGATAGTAATTAATATATGTACAATTTTCTTTCTTATCCATCACTAAACATCTAGCATTTATTGTTTTTAAAGAATTCAACATATAACTTGAAGCAACAGCAAAATTATACATAAATGGAATTTGCTTTTCAGCCTTAACTGGAAATAATGAATAAAAAGGAACATTATCTAAATTCATAGGTCTAAATCTTTGAGCATATAATTCTTTTCTAAATAATGAAAAATCTTCATTACTATAATTAAATAATAAAACTTGATCATTCTCTTGAAACTTAAAATCAGCATTAACACCAAAAGGTCTAACATTATTTGGTTCAGTCTTAGTTTGAATTAATACTTCAGATTTCTTATTCATATCTTTCCACTTTTCGCCAAATTCAGTTATCAATAATTTAACCAAATCTTTTATTTGTGTAGCATTATTTAAAGCATTTTCTCCAAATACCGTACCAATTTTTATATTCATTCCTAAATCATAACTTAATGATGTAAAATTCTTAGTTATATCTTTATAATCATTTACTGATTTTTGGCAAAAAACTAAATGTAAAAATATTTTTGCTTTAGTATTTCTTTGAATTTCTTTTAAATAAGCACTTAAATGTTCAATAGTTCTATCTGAATCCCAAAAACAGAATATATGCAATCTTGAATTATACTTAATAGTTTCATTAACTATATATTGTAATAATTGATTATTTGAGATTTCAGAATTATTTATTATATTATCAATAAGACCATATGTTAAAGAACCATCAATTCCCATACTAAAATTTCTATAAGCACTCTTATAGTCTAAATAGTTATTAGGAATAGATGCAAATATTCTTTCTTGAGTTAATCTATCCATATTTGGCATTAATTCAGCAGAATAAACAGGAGTGGAATCACTCTTCTCAACACCAAAACCATTAATTAATAATAAAATATTTTTTTTCATACTATCTCCATATTAATTATATCATTCTTTTTTTCTTTTTTAAATGCTTATATAATTCCATTACTGTCAAAATTGGTAAAGACATTAATAATAATATTAATAAGTGAATATATGGTATTTGATATGTTTGTAAGAATCTAGAAAATACTGGTACTTCCATAACAATTATTTGTAATACTATAGAAGCTAGAATTGTGAATAATACAAACGGATTCTTTCTAAAACTATTTTCAAAAATACTCTTGCTTTCACTTCTACAATTAATAACATGAATATTTTGAATAAATACCATAAGTGCTAATACATATCCTCTAGCATGAGCAACTTCTAATCCTAATTTATTTAATACATACCATGTTAAGAATACAACTAATCCTATAAATAAACCAGATATTAATATTTGCTTAACTAATTCTCTTTCAAATAAACTTTCTTTTGGATCTCTTGGTTTTTGTTTCATTATAGTTTCAGTTTCTCTTTCAAAAGATAATGCCATATCTTGAAGTCCATCAGTAACAAGATTCAACCACAATAATTGAATAGCAATTAAAGGAATAGGCAAATCAAAAGCAACAGCTAATACAAAGAATAAAACTTCTGCAAAACCACAAGATAATAACATAATAGATATCTTTCTAATATTAGAATAGGCATTTCTACCTTCTTCGATACCTGCTACTATTGAAGCAAAATTATCATCAATAACAATCATTTTAGCAGTTTCTTTAGCAACATCAGTTCCACTACCCATAGCTACACCAATATTAGCAGCTTTTATAGCAGGAGCATCATTTACTCCATCTCCAGTAACAGCAACAAACTCCCCTTTTCTTTGTAAAGATTCAACAATTTTCAATTTTTGAAGTGGTGTTACTCTTGCAAATATTTTTTTGTTTGAAATATATTCATCAAATTTATCATTATCATCAATAAATTCCTCTAAATCATTCCCAGTAGTAACTTCACTCTTATCACTAACCATGTCAAGATCTTTACCAATAGCATAAGCAGTTAAAGGGTGATCTCCTGTTATCATTAATACTTTAATACCAGCAGTTTTACATTCTTTAATAGCACTAACTGCTTCTTTCCTAACAGGATCTATAAATCCAACTAAACCAACAAAATTCAAGTTATTTATATCTTTTTCACTATATCTTTCTTGAGTATCTATTTCACCATCACATAAAGCTATTACTCTATATCCGCTAGCAGCCATTTCCTCATTTTGCTTCAATATTTTTTCTTTATTTAACTTAACTATTTTTCCATTATTATATGTATGATTACAAAAATTTAATATAACTTCCAAAGAACCCTTAGCGGTACAGCATATTTTATTATCTATTTCATAAAATATAGCGCTATACTTTTTCTCTGATTCATATGGAATCTCAAATATTTTTTTATACTCAACTTCATTAGTTTTTAATTTTCTAGATAATGCTAAAAAAGCAATATCAATAGAATCCCCAAAAGAATCCCATTTTCCCTTATTCTTTTCTAACATTGCTTCATTATTAATATACCCCAAAATTGATATATATTTTGCATTTTCAACATTAGAATTATTATAAGGAACTATATTTCCTATATCATTATAACCATTTCCATCAACATCAAATTCCTCACCACTTGCTAACATAATCTTTTTAGCCGTTTGTTCATTAACAGTTAAAGTTCCTGTTTTATCACTAGCTATTACAGTACAGCTACCTAGACTTTCAACAGAATTTAATTTCTTAACAATTACATTTCTTTTACTCATTTTATTGGATCCTATGGTTAATGCCATAGTAAGAGCTAAAGGCAAACCTTCAGGCATAGCGGATACACTTAAAGCAACTACTGACATAAATATATTTATCCAACTATATCCTTTAAAATAAAGTACAATTCCAATAATAATAGCAATAACAATAATAATTTTTGTAATTTGTTTTGAAAATTTTTCCATTCTAATTGTTAATGGAGATGCTGATTCTTCAGTAGAAGTCACCTTTTCAGCAATTTTACCTACTTCAGTTTTAATACCAGTTGCTGTTACTACAGCTAAAGCTCGTCCTGTTAATACTGAAGTTCCAGCGTATAACATACACTTTTTAGATATATCTTTACTATCAGCCTTTTCAAAAGATTTAGTTACTCCAACGCTTTCACCAGTAAGAATTGACTCATTAACAGTTAAATTAGTCGCAGTAATAATTCTAGCATCAGCAGACACTACAGTACCAGGTTCAATAACAATAATATCTCCAGGTACTACTTTAGCTGAATCAATTTCAGAATGCCTATTTTCCCTAACAACTTTTACTTTTACTTTAATTAAATCTTTTAATGCTTCAGAATTTAATTCTGCTCTATATTCTTGAACAGTAGATACAATAGAATCAATAATTATAATAAATATTATCGCAATACCATCAATAGCTTCTCCTACTAAAAAAGATACTAAAGAAGCGGCAAATAAAACATAAATAATTGGATCCTTAAACGAATCAATAAAAATTTCAAATTTACTCTTTTTCTTTTCTTTAGGAAGTTCATTTAAACCATATGTTTTTAATCTTTTTTTTGCTTCATTTTGGCTAAGACCACTCAAAGAACTTTTAAACTCTCTTAGTACTTTTCCCTTTTCTATATTACTATAATCTTTTTCCATAAAAACACTCCCTATTATCTTTATTAATTATAAGGTATAATACTCTTTTTTTCAACAAAACAATAAAAAAAAGAAAGTATTATTTACTTTCTCCTAATGTTATCTTTAATGCTTTTATTTCACTTCCCCTTTTAATAATAATATCAACTGTTTCACCAGGTTGGTATTTAAATAAATAATATTTAAGTTCAGCAACATTTTTAACTTCATAATCACCTATTTTAGTAATTACGTCCCCTTTAACAACACCAGCTTTAGCACATGGCCCATCATTAGCAACATTAAATACAATTACACCATTTTCAATCGAATTATCAATATTAATACCATATTGTCTTAATTGATATTTAGAAGTATCAATATTACCCATTTCAATACCTAAATATGACCTTTTAATTTTTTCACCATTAATAATTTTTTTAGCGTAAGTCATTGCATCTTCAATAGGAATAGCAAATCCTATCCCCTCTATCTCAGACTCAACAATTTTCATCGTATTTACTCCAATAACTTCACCATTAATATTACAAAGAGGCCCACCACTATTACCTGGATTTATAGCTGCATCAGTTTGCATAACATTCATAATCCAATCATATGTGTTAGATTTAACTGATACTTCTACCATTCTATCTTTGCCACTTAAAATACCCCTAGTAACAGTCCCTGCATAAGTTGAACTCATAGGTGAACCAATTGTAAATACAGTATCACCTAATTTCATTTTTTCGCTACTACCAAGAATAGCTACATCCTTAACATATTCTTTATCAATCTTAATAACAGCAATGTCTGCATATTCATCACTACCAACTATTGTAGCTTTAACACTTTCACCATCCATCAATATTACATTTAATCTTGATGATTTTTCTATAACATGATGATTAGTCATAATATAGCCTTCATTATCATATATAAAACCAGAACCAATACCACTTAACTTGTTATTTCTATAATTTTCAATAACAACAACAGCATTATATATTTTCTCAATACTCTCATTTATACCAGTATCAGTTACAGTAACATTTTTTTCAATCCTAGTTATATCACCATTATCCAATTTAAAAAAAGGAGAATAGACTAATAAATAATACATAATTCCTGCACCCAAAAAAGCAGAAATTAATATACCAAAAAAAGAAAATAATTTCTTCACTTTATCCTCCTATTCTAAATATGATATTTGTTTATAATTATCAGGGAACCCCATTCTATATAAAACTTTTTCAATATTAATTGATTTTAACTTTGAACTTAACCAATCTATTTCATAATCTATTTCATTCATCATCATTTTAAAATCAGTATATGTAAGCATATGCTTTAATATAATAATTAATGCAAAGATATCATGAATACCATATATATATTCATCATCCACTTTAGGTATTTCTAACGCAGCATGAAATCTTGTTTCCTTGATCCCTTTTTGAGTTTCATGATTATATAAAATATCTTCATGGGCGCATAAATTTCTATAATTAGATAATATAGATAAATAATCCTCTAAATCTTCAGAACTAATACTCATATAATAGGATGCTATTTCATCTTTATCTTCTTGTTTTAATATAGTAAATAACTCACCCATTAAACCAAAACTAAGTACTTTAACTCCTACCCAAAGAGGAATGTATCCATAATTATTAATATAGTGACTAGTCGCAGTATGTTGATATCCATTAATCCTAATTTGTCTTTTAAGTTTTCTAATTAAATCATTTATTTGTTTACTTTTTTCCTTAGATCTATCAAAGTTATCAACATTTAAATAATCTTTTTCTTTATATCCATATTTCTTACTCAAAACATAACTAAATATAGATTTATAATTATTTTCAACAATAAGTAAGTTTTTAAATATTATATTTCTAAAATATCTATCAAAAGTAAACAATGCATGCATTTCTTCAAAAGTAGCTCCATCAATAAATCTTTTAGAGCCAGTCACCAAAAAAGGAGAACGATAACCATTTAAAAAGAAATAGTTTTCTCTTAAAATAACTTCCTTGGCCTTATCATAATCTTCAATAGTAAGACCCTTACTCTTAAGAATATCTATCTGTTCATCAATTGTTTTAAATACTTTTGCTGCCATAAGACCCACTCTCCTATGGTAAGATTATATCATTATTAAATATATTTTTAAATAACTTTTTATTATTTTGACACATAAAAAAACACAATCAAATTGTGTCTTATTCTTTAATACTATTTTTATTATTTTGAACAAGTTTTAACATATATCCATTATCATGCTCCAAATTGAAAAATAATAAATTTTTTCTATTCTTAATATCATATGCATTTTCTGATTTTATTTCATCACTATTACCATCAAAACATATATATACATAATCTTCATCCCATAAATAATATTCGGGTACTTCATAATCAGCAGGAGTACATACTATTACAGGTTTTAAATTTACAACACTATTATCACTTTTATAAAATACACTTATACTATCACATAAATCACTACCACTCCAATACCTATCAATTAAAAGTGTAGTTTCATCATTAACTTTAACCTCATAATCATATGTAACAGATCTATTATCACCCTTGTACACATTACCAAAAGCATATCTTCTATCAGTTGGAGAAATATATATTTTTTTAAAATCTCTCTTATCAATATCAAAAACCACATTACTAATAGTTCCTAAATCAGTTCTAGTATAAATAGTTTCATTAGTCCAATAATAATAACTTCTAGAATCTTTAGCTTTAGCAACTACATGACCAATTGGTACCATCTCACCATCATCATATATAACTGTTCCATAAACCCAATCCTTATCTTTATGTTCCCTTGTTTCTAATTTAATCTTAACGCCATCTTTAATATCAACAATTCTTTCATACTTATTCATTATTATTTCTCCTTTTCATTTCCAAAGTCATTGGTTTCCTATCAATAACTGAATCAATATATTCTCTAACATCATAAGTTTTATCAAAAGCAACATCACTCATTGTTAAATCAGAATGTTTTACCAATTTAGAATTATTGTTTAATTTTTTATTTTCATCTTTAACATTAATTCTTTCTTCAATTATTTCAATGTTATCTTTTCTATTTAATCTACGCAAATATTTTACTAATCTTTCTTTTTTTATAGGATGATTTACTATTTTTTTTATAAATTTTAATTTTGAAACAATAAATGATCCATAACTATTATCATTCATATTAGACATTACATCTGTTTTGATATTAATTCTATCGACAATAATTTTATTATTACTATCATAAAACTCTAATATAAAAGACGTTCTTCCTTTATCTTTATACTTAATTTTAATAATATCCTTAAATTCTAAATTATCTCTTATCTTTTTTTCATCTGATAACTCACTTAATTCACTTATATACATAGCTCTTATCAAAGATGGTTTTTCTTCATACAATTCTTTTTCTTTTTTATTCATTTCATCTAAAGAATCATTCATAAAAAAGAAATTAATAACAGCATTTGGATCTTTTAAATAATTCATTCCCATATTAATAGAATCATATATATTTAAAAACATAATATATTGTCTAATTTTGCTCTTATTATCATTAAAACTATTGCTCATTTCAATAAACTTTTTAAAGTTAATTTTGTAACCATTACCATATATATCTTTAAACATTCTACCAATAGTAATATAATTCATACCTTTACTAATAATAATAGTAGATATCCACATTAATAATAAATTCATAATAACCCCCTAAAAATCGAGGTATATTATAACATAAGTTACTCAAAATGTAAATAATTCTATATTTTTATAAGTTTAGTATCAATACTATCTTTAAATATAAAATATTTTTGATAATAAAACTCAAATAAAACATTAATAATAGATACTAATACTATTATCAAAATACTGCTATTAAAATGAAAAATAGAATTACTAAAAATTGAAAAAATTATATAAAATATATAAAGCTTTATTAAAGGAATAGTATTATTAATATTAGATTCAAATGTAAAAAACTTGTTCAATTTAAAATCAAAATAAACAAATATAATTAGAGCTATTGTTTTAGAAACAACACTACTTAATATAAAAAAATGTGATATAAGTTTCATAATCAAAAATTCTATCATAGCTGCTAATATACAAAAAAATATAAATTTTAAAAACCTACAAAGTTCTTTCATACAACCACCTGTATATATATTATATCATAAAAAAACTCAAATTAATTGAGTTTTATTAATCAAAAATAGGTTCATCAACACTTATTTTTTTATTATCATAATCCACCGTTGCCATCACACCATATGGAATTATTGTTCTTGGTACAGAATGTCCAAAATTAACATTATATAAAACTGGAGTTTTTAAATCATTAAATACTTTTTTATATACCTTTTTATATTCATTATAATATTCTTCGTCCATTGGTTTACCAACAATGATACCCTTAACAGATTCCAATATTTTATTATTTTTAAAAAACATTAAATCCCTTTCAAGTGTTTCAGGAGTCATTTTCTCTTCAGATGTTTCAATAAACAATATTTTTTCTTTCCACTCATCTATTGTAGGCAAAATGCTATATTTAACATATATATCATGCTCATTCCCATATCTTTCACTAGTATATATATCATATAAACTATCTAGACAACCACCATATAATAAACCACTTACTTTACCACTACCATTTAATATTTCATATCCATGTTCTTCTTTTCTAGATTCACGAGGTACTCCTATTTGATCCTCAGCAAAACTACTTCTTTCCATATACCAAATATCACTTGATTTAATTTCATATCCATCTTCATTCATAAAATACTTCTTAAAAGATTCTTTAGTATAGGGTAACATTTCTTTATCTAATTCAGCTAAATCGCATATAAAACAAGGACCATAAAAAGTCTCTAAACCTATCTTATTTAACATCAAATGATTATTAGTTGTATCAGAAAAACCAGTAAATATTTTAGGATTTTTTCTAACAGCATCAATAAATTCTTCATCTTCCATCAAATAAGGAATAGTCTTATATGTATCATCCCCACCAATAGCGCATATAATTCCCTTAATACTATCATCCATAAAAGCCTTTTTTAAATCACTTGCTCTATCTTCAGGATGATTAAATACATAATCCATATCTTTTAAAGAATTAGGCATTATTTCTACTTCAAGACCAAATTCCTTTAATCTTTTAATACCTAAATCTAATTCATGCTTAATGAAAGGCATACCAAGTAAACCTCTTGATAAAGTAATAACTGCTACTTTATCACCCTTATTTAATTTCTTTGGTTTAATCATATTTATCACTTCCTATTGTTTCTATTTTTAGCAATTCTTAATATAAACATTATAACAATAGATATAAAATCCAGTATAACTAATGGCATTAAATAATTACTTTTTTTCCCAACAGAGCAATCATTAGGATTTTTAGATGAAAAATAAATCTTTTCATTACTATAATTCTTTTTTATTGCAGATGAATCATATTTTTTACAAGTAAACAATTTATCTTCATAAATAAAAGTATATTCTACATCACATTCATATGCTTGATCATCTCCCATATTTCCATGCTTGCAATCAGATTTAACATCTGTTGAAATAACTTGTTTATCCATCTTTAACATACCAATTGCTTCATAAACGGTCATTCCAATAAAAGCAATTATTAATATAATTGAACACATAAATCCAACTTTATAATTTTTCATATCCGTCACTTCCTAAATAAATTATAACACGAAAAAACTCGAATACTCGAGTTTTATTTTTAGTACATTGAATTTTATATTAACGCTTAGAGAATTGTGGTGCTCTACGTGCTTTCTTAAGTCCATATTTCTTTCTTTCCTTAATTCTAGCATCACGAGTTACCATACCAGCACTTTTTAGAACTGATCTAGATTCATTATTAGCAAGTAATAATGCCCTTGTAATACCTAATCTAATAGCACCTGTTTGTCCAGAAAAACCTCCACCTTTAACATTGATATCAATATCATATTTTTCCTTTGATTCAGTTAATTCTAAAGGTTGAACTAAATCCATAACTAATGTTTCATAAGGCATATAATCTTTTACATCCTTACCATTAACAGTAATGTTTCCTTTACCAGGAGTAAGTGTTACTTTAGCAACGCTTCTTTTTCTTCTACCGATTGCAGTATATTTATTTTTTTCTGCCATATTACTTTACCTCTAATCTTTCTGGTTTTTGAGCTTCATGTTTATGTTCGCTTCCTTCATAAACAAATAAATGTCTATAGATTTGTCTTCCAAGTCTATTTTTAGGAAGCATTCCTTTAACTGCTCTTTCAACCATTTCAACTGGATATTTTTCAATCATAGTTTTTGCATTTCTTTCTCTTAATCCACCTGGATATCCACTATGATTATAATACATTTTCTTATCTAACTTATTACCAGTTAGATTAACCTTCTCAGCATTAATAATAATTACGTTGTCTCCACAATCAACATATGGAGTATAAGTTGGTTTATGTTTTCCTCTTAAATAATATGCAGCTCTTTCAGCAACTTTACCTAAGTTCTTTCCTTCTGCATCAATAACAAACCACTTATGTTCAACGTCTTCTTTTCTCAACATAAATGTTTTCATTATATTAAATCCCTTCCTAATTTCAATGCCATCGTATTTGCAACTACGATATTTCTATCCCACAGAAACTGCATCTCCATTAAAATGTACCGGAAATATTATATAAAAAGTATATTCAGAAGTCAAATGTTTTTTTATTATTTTTCAATATTTGACAATCAGTAACCTTGACTTTAGACACTTATCATTATAAAATTATTACATAATAGCGGAGGATGAGAATGAAGAGGAAACCTATTATTATTTTATTAGGATTTTTATTTATATTATCCACAATTTGTGGTGTTTTAGGTTTAATCAAACATAATAAAAGAAAAAATGAAAAACCAGATACACCAGAAACAGTAATAACATATGAATATTATGTTGAGGGGAACAAAGTAGATAATATTCCAAATAACAGTGATAACGATTATATATTTTCAAGGTATGAATGTGAAAATGAAATAACTGGATCTTTTGATTCAGAAAAATGGAAATTTACTCCTAATGAAGACAGTAAAGATAAAAATGGTACATGTAAACTATACTTTGTAAACGCATACTATGAAGTAACATTAAGCGCTACTAATGGTGTTGTTGATGAAACAAATGAAACAAAAATCAAAAGAGAAGAAGATGCACAATTCTCATTTTCTCCTAATGAAGGATATGAGTTTAAAGAAGTAGTTTGTTCAAATAATAAAGAAGCAATATATGATATATCAACAAATACATTAGGCATTAATGTAATAATGGAAGACGTTGCATGCAAAGTAAGTTTTGAACTTAAAAACTTAAAATTAGAATTAACAGTTAAAAATGGAAAAGGAACAACAACTGAACACGGTAATTATGGTGAAAGCGTATCAGCAATAGTTGAACCAAATGATGGATATGAAAAACCATCAATTACATGTACAAATAAACAAGAATATACATATGAAAACAACAATTTTACAATTCCAAAAATAACAGATAATACAAAATGTACTGTTACATTTAAAAAGACACCAATAGTTAATTATAAATTATCATTAAAAGATATATCAGAATATGTAAAAATTAAAAGTGGAAGTACGGAACAATCAGTAGCCGCAGGTAAAGATGGAAAATTCACATTACTAGCAGACGAAGGATATGAAATAGAACTAGATTGTGGTGGTGTTCAACCAAGTAAAGTAGATTTGGAAGCAGATGGAAGTTATACATACACATTTCTAGAAGTTAATAAAGATATAACATGCAATGTTCATACGAAAGAAAAACAACAATCATCAGGTGAATAAGTTTTCTATTTAGAAAACTTTTTTCTTGTAATTAAATATTATTAATGATAAATTATCAAAGAGGGATTACTATGTGGAAAATAGGAAATGTAGAAATAAAAAATAGAATAGTTTTTGCTCCCATGGCTGGAATATCAAATGAAAGTTTCAGACAAATAATAAAAGAAATGGGTGCAGGTTTAATATATTCAGAAATGATTAGTAACATGGGAATAATCTATAATAGCAAAAACACATTAAATATGTTAAAAATTAATGATTTAGAAAGACCAATAGCTATTCAAATATTTGGTAGTGATATAGATAGTTTTGTAAAAGCAGCTAAATACGTAAATGATAATATAAAACCAGATATAATTGACATTAATATGGGTTGTCCTGTTCCAAAAGTAGCATTAAAATCACAAGCAGGAAGTGGATTATTAAAAAATCCACAAAAGATATATGAAATAGTAAGAGAAGTTGTTAATAATGTAGATATACCAGTCACAGTTAAAATAAGAGCTGGATGGAATAAAGAAACAATAAATTGTATAGAGGTATCTACACTTATAGAAAAAGCAGGGGCATCTGCTATTGCAATACACCCAAGAACAAGAGAACAAGGATATAGTGGAAATGCAGATTGGAATTTAATAAAAGAAATAAAACAAAAAGTTAGTATTCCTGTTATAGGAAATGGAGATATAAAAACAATATATGATGCTAAAAGAATGTTAGAAGAAACAAATTGCGATGCAGTAATGATAGGAAGAGCAACTATAGGTAATCCATGGTTTATAAAAGAATGTATAGAATATATTGAAAATAATAATATAATAGAGCCACCTACATATAAAGAAAGAATAGATACATTATTAAAACATTACGAATTAATAAAGAAAAATGAAAGCGATAGAAAAGCTATTTTAGATATAAAAACACATGCACTTGCCTATTTAAAATATATTCCACAAAGCAAAGAATTTAAAAAAGAAATAGCTCTTTGCAAAACAGAAAAAGAGTTTTATAACTCAATAAATAATATCTATAAACATATACAAAATATTCAATAAAAATATACTAAAATACTAGTAAATTCTTGTATTACTAGTATTTTTTGTTATATAATAATTCGTAGAGGAGGAATGGAAATGAAAAAAACTGGATTATTTAAAATAATCATGTTCATACTATTAGGAATGGTAGTAGCAACTTGGATTTTCTCAGCAAGTTATTTCAGTGAAGGCAATTTAGTTGAACTAGGAATGTATAATGTTGGTTTTGTAGATTTTTTCTCATTAGTATTTGGTACATTTGAGTTTCAATACTTCATTCAAATATTTATGTTACTACTTGCCATTGGTGCTTTTTATGGAGTACTTGGTAAGACTGGTAAATATAGAGCTTGGGTTGAAAAAATCGCAAATTTTAACAAAGGAAGAGAACTAGTATTTTTAATCAGTTGTGCTTTTATTATCGCTGTAATTACTGCTGTATTTGATTATCAATTTATATTACTTTTATTCTTCCCATTATTAATTAGTATTATACTAGCAATGGGATATGACAAAGTAACAGCTTTAATCGCAACATTTGGTTCAATGTTAGTAGGTACTATAGGTAACTTAATAGGTTATAATACTACGGGAGTAATATCTGGATTAGTTGGAACAGAATTAACAGATGGTATTTACTTTAAACTAGTATTATTACTATTATCATTAGTAGCTTTATTCTATTATTTATATAAAGCAAAACGTACTAAAAAATCAGATAAAAATGAAGAAGTAGATATGTTTATTGGAGAAAAAATATCAAACAGATATTCAATAGTTCCAATCGTTACTGCTTTCGTATTATTATTTGTACTTATAGTAATTGGATGTACAAATTGGGAAAGTACGTTTGAAGTAAATACATTTAGTGAACTACATACTACACTAAATGAATGGAGTCCAAAACTTCCATATCTACATATAACACCAGATGGATTTGATACTGGAACAGATAAAATAGCGATACTTGCAAAATTATTTGGTTCAACAACTACATTTGGTGAATGGCATTTTTCAGAAATGACTATATTATTATTAGTTGCATCATTAATTATTGGTTTAATCTATAGAGTAAAAGGTATTTTCACTGCTATGGGTGAAGGTGCTAAAAAAATGCTTAAACCAGCATTAATGGTAATGTTAACTTATGTTGTAATATATGTTGCTGGAAATCAAATGTTCTATCCAACAATAGCAAGTCTAATACTAGGAATTACTAATAAATTTAGTTTATTAATTAGTACATTTGTTATGATAATTGGATCAGTATTACATGTAGATATATTATACGTTGCTAACTATGTAGTTCCTCAATTAGCTGCAAAAGATGCAAATCCTGTATTAATTTCATTATTAGCACAAAGTATATATGGAGTCACAATGTTTATAGCTCCTACAAGTGCGTTCCTTGTATTTGGATTAACATATTTAAATGTCCCATACAAAGAATGGATTAAAAAGACATGGAAATTAATAGTTGCACTATTTGCAATTACATTAGTAGTCTTATTAGTAGCAAAATTTGTATTATAAAAGAATGATTAATTCATTCTTTTTTTTTGCATTTTTTTTAAAATATAAATCATACTATTAATATGATAATTTATAATAAAGACTTAGTAAAAATATTAAAAAGAAGTGAATTAGAAGCAAACAAACTAAATCACTCATATGTAGGAAGTGAACACTTTTTACTTGCAATATTAAATAGCAATCATTACATAAGAAATATATTAAATAATTATAATATTAATTATATAGATGTTTATAATCAAATAAAACAAATTAAAGCAAAACATAAAAATGAATTAATTTATACACCATTATTTAAAAGATTAATACTTTATTCAAGTGAAAAAAACATTATAGATATTACAACACTTTTTAAAAGAATTATTGAATCATCAGAAGGAATAGCTTTTTCAATACTATCAAACTACAATATTAACATTAGAGACTTATATAAAAGTATAGAAAATTATAATGATAATTCATATGGAATTAATCTCAATAATGAAATAAAAGATGATTATAATCCAATATATGGAAGAGAAAAAGAAATAAATGAATTAATAGAAATATTATGTAGAAAAAATAAGAACAATCCATTGTTAATTGGAGAAGCAGGTGTTGGCAAAACAGCAATAGTAGAAGAACTCGCAAATAGAATAAATAAAGGAAATGTTCCATTATTATTAAAAAATAAACAAATAATATCAATAAATATATCAGAAATATTAAGTGGGACAAAATATAGGGGAGAATTTGAAGAAAAACTAAATAATTTAATAAAATTTTTTGAATCAAATAATAAATACATATTATTCATAGATGAAATACATACATTAATAAAAGCAGGGGCTTCCGAAGGCTCAATAGATGCATCAAATATATTAAAACCATATTTAGCAAGAAATAAAATTAAATGTATAGGAGCTACAACAATACAAGAATATAATAATTATTTTTCGAAAGATAAGGCACTTAATAGAAGATTTCATCCACTAGAAATAAAAGAACCCACAAACGAAGAAACAATTCTTATTTTAAAAAACATAAAGAAAAAATATGAAACATTTCATAATGTAAAAATAGGAAATAATCAAATAAAACTTATAGTAGATCTTTCAAATAAGCTATTTAAAGATAGATATAACCCTGATAAAAGTATAGATTTTTTGGATAAAATATGTACAAAAGCAAAACTAAATGATAACAATACAATTATTAATAAACTATTATTAAAAAAAGAAATATATCTAAAAAACAAAGATTATAAAAACGCAAAACTAATTAATAATCAAATAATAAAAAATAAAAAAACTATAATAACAAATTCATTTATAAACAATTCATTTAATCACTTTAATTCAAATACTATTGGTTTTAAAACATCATAATATATGATAAAATAATTATAGGTGATTAATAATGTATAATATAACTGAATTAGCATTAATAGCGGTGGTAATTATTCTACCATTGATAGCACAAGCAGGAATAAAATCCTCTTATAACAAATATGCAAAAGTATTAAGTAGTAAAGGAATTACAGGAGAACAAGTTGCAAGAAAAATATTAGATAGAAATAATTTGAGAAATGTAAAAATAAATAGAATTCAAGGTGATTTAACAGATCATTATGATCCTACTAAAAAGACAGTAAATTTATCAGATAGCATTTATTCTGAAAAAAGTATTTCTTCAATTGCAGTAGCCGCTCATGAATGTGGTCATGCAATTCAAGATAAAGAAAAATACAGTTTTTTAAGATTTCGATCATCAATGGTTCCCGTGGTTAATTTTACATCAAGATTTGCATCTATTTTTATTATTATAGGTTTTGCATCAAGCATATTTAATTTAATAACAATAGGAATAATACTATTATGTGTTGGTTTATTATTTCAATTAGTTACTCTTCCAGTTGAGTTTAATGCTTCATCAAGAGCAAAAGTACAATTACAAGAATTAGGTTTAGTAACAAGTAAAGAACTAGAAGGAACAAGTAAAGTATTAAAAGCAGCTGCATTCACATATGTAGCAGGTTTCTTAGCAACAGCACTTCAAATACTAAGATTAGTTCTAGTAAGCAGAAATAGAAATTAAGACTTTAAAAAGTCTTTTTTATTGTAAAAAAAATAATAGTTTAACAACTATTATTTATTATAAACTATTTTGTATATGGTAATAATGCCATATATCTAGCTCTTTTAATTTGATTTGCAATATGTCTTTGATGTTTTGCACATGCACCAGTCATTCTTCTAGGTAATATTTTACCTTTTTCATTTATATATTTTGATACAATTGTAACATCTTTATAATCAACAGATTTTCCAGCACACATTTGACAAACCTTTTTTCTTCTATAAAATTCTGCCATTGTTTCCCTCCTTAGAATGGTAAATCATTGTCACTCAATGATACCTCTTTATCATAATTTTCATAAGGGTCAGACGCAGGAATATCATATTCTGGCATATCATCTACTACTGCTTCACTTGGAGCATCAACATAATCATTTGAAGGTTGATTAGAACTTCCTTCATTCTTACCACCAACAAATTCTACATTTTCAACAACTATTTCAGTAACATATCTCTTACTTCCATCTTGAGCATCATAATTTCTAGTTTGTACTCTACCATCTAAACTAATCATAGATCCTTTTTTAAAGAATTTTGATATAAAATCAGCAGTATTTCTAAATGCTACACAAGGCAAAAAGTCAGCATCATAGTTACCCTCTTTATTTTTGAAATTTCTGTTAACAGCTACAGTAAAATTTACAGTAGAGAAACCAGCACTTGTACTTCTTACTTCTGGATCCCTAGTTAATCTTCCGACTAATATAATCTTATTCATATTACTCCTCTTCTCTTACGACAATATGTCTTAAGATGTTTTCATCTATCTTTGCTTTACGATCAAACTCTTTTACTGCCTCAGCTGTAGCTTCAACATTGAAAACATAATAATTTCCTCTTAATTGTTTATTAATTGGATATGCTAACTTCTTTTGTCCCATATCTTTTGTACCGACAATTTTAGCCTTCATACCTTTAAGTAGTTTTTCAAAAGCAGCTACTGTATCTTTTGAAGTCTTTTCATCAATGTCAGTTCTAACAATAAACATTATTTCATATTTATTCATGACTACACCTCCTTTTGGTCTAAACGGCTTCATAAATGAAGCAAGGAACTTTTCGTTCGTATGTATTATAGCACACTAAATCCCATTAAACAATACCTTTTTTACATCTTGTTTGGTATCTTAATTGCTAATATATCAAGTAAGTTACTACATGTATTATATATTAATTTTAACATTGAAATATAATTATTCTTTTTATTAATATCTACTTCATTAATAATATTGCTTTCTCCATAAAACTTATTAAACAAACTACATATCTCAAATAAATATTCACATATATAGCTTAATGATTTTTCATTATATGAATTATTTAATACTTTCGATAGCTCAAGTATTTTTATATAAATATTTCTTTCGCTATCACTATATATCTTATTAATATTATATTTATCTAATGACACTTTTTCTAATATAGATTTAATTCTAACCATTGTGTATAAAATATATGGTCCTGTTTTTCCCTCAAAAGAACAAAACTTTTCAATATCAAATATATAATCAGTTGTTCTAAATGGTAGTAAATCAGCATATTTTATAGTTGCTACTGTTAATTTATCAAGAATTTCATCTTTCTCTTTACCATCTTCATATTTATCCATCTTTTTACTTAATTCTTCTCTAATCATTTTAAGTAAATCATTTAATTGTAATACCCCACCATCTCTTGTTTTAAATGGTTTTCCATCTTTTCCATTCATAGTTCCAAAATAATAATGTGCAAGTTTAACATCATTTGGTACTAAATTAGATTTATAAGACGCTCTAAACACTTGTTCAAAATACATACCTTGTCTTGCATCAACAACATACCATATTTCATCGGGTTTTATTTTTTTCATTCTACTATATATAGTTGCTAAATCACGAGTAGCATATATAGTTGCACCATCGTTTTTTATAACTATTAGTGGTGGAATTTCTATCTTATCATCAATAAGTGCAACATCAATTACTTTAGCACCTTCACTTTCATACATATATGGTTCCAACACTTTTAATGTATCATCAACATACTTAAGTGAACTAAGTTCGCCCTCCCATAATTCAAAATTGCAATTTAAATAGTCATATGTTTTTTTAATATCTTGACTTGATACATCAACAATGTCTTTCCACATAGAAAAATATGGTTCCTCTCCTAAATCAACTTTAGCAGTAATCTGTCTTACTTCTTCCATTCTCTCTTCATTATTTTTAGCATCATTACTGGCTACAGGATAATATTCTGCTAATTCCTCAGAAGTAATTTCTAATTTAGGATATTGTCCTTTGTAATTAGGATCAAAAAAACATAACTCTGGTTTTCTTTTCTTTATTTCAGATATAACCATACCAGATTGTCTTCCTAAATCACCTAAATGAACATCTCCAATAGTATCATTTCCAAGTACTATTGATAATCTTTTTAATGCTTCTCCAATATTAGCACTCCTCATATGTCCAACATGAAGGGCCTTAGCAGCATTAGCACCCCCATAATCAACTAGTATTTTTTTCTTATCTAATTTATCTATTAGTAAATCAAAATTATTAATACTTTTATTTATTTTTTCAAGCAAAAATATTTCATTAACACTAACATTAATGAATCCAGGCCCTGCTATATTAACATTACAAAATCTATCATCTATATTATTAACTATGTTTTCTGCTATTTCTTTAGGATTCTTTCCATATTTCTTAGCTAAACTCATAGCACAATTAATTTGAAATTCTCCTAAATCACGTCTTGAAGAGGACTCCAAAATAACTTCATCAATTTCATATCCACATCTTTTTAATACATCTTTTAAGTATTCTTGCGTTTCCTTAATAAAACTCATATGCCTCCTCTTCCTTTCATACCATAGATTATAACACATGAACAATATAATTCAACAAAATATACTTTAATATTACGTTATTTTTGACATATTTTCTAAAATATGGTATAATGTATAACTGTGTGGAGCATTATGCTAGTCAAGCATACCACCCGAAGATGGGGCTAAAAATCCATTAATTGCACAAAAGAGATACTTTATATATTTCGCTTCTTTCGCCCAGACTGGGGCGTATATATAATTTTAGATTTAAGGATATTATATAATGGCATATATACAAATTCCTTTAATCGCATCATTGGATTATGAACGTGCATGACGTGAGTGATTGATTGGGATAAACAATTGAAAAATCATTTGCAAAAGCGTATAAAAGTGGATGTTGCTTGTCTGGGAAAACCTCTAGCGTGTCTTTATTATAAAGATTGAAGTGCGGACTAAGTGGTGATCGAGTGATCATAAAGGTAACTAATGATTTGAATCTTTGAAGAGAAATCGCCTACGGGTAACCAAGGGTAGATTCAAGAGAAACTCAACTCGACCAAAGCCGTAAAATTAATTTATAATAATCCATACAATCTTTTTTTTTAGGAGAAAATATGAAAAATAATTGGATATTAAAAGCATTTTTATTAACATTTTTTATAGCTTTGTTTTTTAATGCTTTTTCAAATGTCATAACAAATAAATTTGATAATATATTAGTACTTAGTTTACTTGCTATTGTATTTATATTAATTGGTATAATATTTGATATGATAGGTACTGCTGCTTTAACAGCAGAAGAATCAACATTTCACGCTAAAAGTTCAAAAAGAATAAAAGGTGCTAAAGAAGGCGTTTATTTAATAAAAAATGGAAGTAGAATAGCTTCCATATGTAATGATGTAATTGGAGATATATGTGGAATAGTAAGTGGTAGTATTTCTGCTATGATTGGTATATTATTAGCTTCCTCACTTAAAATATCTCCTGTAATTTCAACACTACTTATCAGTTCAATTATTTCTTCACTAACAGTTGGAGGCAAAGCAATAGGTAAAAAAATAGCAATTAAAAATAGTGATGAAATAATATTTAAAGTAGCAATAGTATTAAATAAATTTAAAAAATAAAAAAAGATTCAGATTATCTATTACTTCTGAATCTTTCTTTTTGATCTAATATTTTTTTCCTTAACCTTATTGCATTAGGTGTTACCTCAACAAGTTCATCTTTTTCAATAAATTCTAATGCTTCTTCTAAAGTGAATGTTCTTGCTTTTGGTAATACAATTGCTTCATCACTACTTTTACTTCTCGTATTAGAAAATTCTTTATTTTTACAAGGATTAACATTTAAATCAAAATCTTTATTATGAACTCCTACTATCATACCTTCATAAACGTCTGTAGATGGTTCTACTATCATATATCCTCTATCTAATAAATTATATAGAGCATATCCAAATGTTTTTCCAGTATCAGTAGATACTAAAGCACCATTTTTACGCCCACTTATTTCTCCAGCATATGGTTTATAATTATCAAAACTTCTAACCATAATACCTTCACCTTTAGTATTAGTAATAAAATTACTTCTATAACCAATTAATCCTCTAGTAGGACAACTAAATTCAAGTCTAACATAATTTTCTTCGGCACCTTCCATTAATTCCATAGTTCCTTTTCTTTCACTTATATCTTGAATAATTGTTCCACTATATTCATTTGGTACATTTATTATTACTTTTTCATATGGTTCACATTTAACTCCATCTATATCTTTAAAAATAACTTCAGGTTTAGATACACTAAGTTCATAACCTTCTCTTCTCATATTTTCAATTAATATGGATAAATGAAGTTCACCTCTACCAGAAACTTTAAATCCATCTCCGCTTTCTAATTCTTCTACTTCAAGCCCAACATTTCTTTCAAGTTCAGCCATTAATCTATCTCTTAGATGTCTACTAGTAACAAATTTACCTACTTTTCCTGCAAATGGAGAAGTATTAACTAAAAAATTCATAGATAATGTAGGTTTCTCTATCTCAATACTAGGAAGTGGCATAACATTATTAGGATCGCATATTGTATCTCCAATTGATATTTCAGGACATCCTGCTATAGTAACTATATCTCCATAATATGCCTCATTAACCTCCACTTTTTTTATTCCTTCATTAATAAACATTTTAGTAATTCTTTCCTTAGAAAGACTTCCATCATTCTTAGAAATGGTAACCATTTGTCCAGTTTTAATCTTACCTTTATTAACTCTACCAATACCAAGTCTACCAATATAATCATCATAATCTAAAGAAGATATTTGTAATTGTAATGGATCATTTTCATTTCCCTCAAATGGCTTAGTAGTTTCTATAATAGTATCTAATAATGGATAAATATCATTATTTGTATCATTTTCTTCATATCTTGCTATTCCTTCTTTAGCAATACCATAAATAATCTTAAAGTCTAACTGATCATTATCTGCTCCTAACTCACAAAACAAATCAAAAGTCATGTTAACAACTTCTTCAGCTCTAGCATCTTTTTTATCTATTTTATTAATAAATAGTATTGGCTTTAAACCATTTTTTAATGCCTCTTTTAATACGAATCTAGTTTGTGGCATAGGACCTTCAGCACTATCAACTAATAAAACTACCGTATCAACTGTTTTAATTATTCTTTCAATTTCACTTGAAAAATCAGCATGTCCAGGTGTATCTACAATATTCATTTTATAATCCTTGTATCTAATAGCACAATTTTTAGCTGTTATAGTGATTCCTCTTTCTCTCTCTAAATCACCACTATCCATTACACAATCAACAACTTTTTCATTTTCTCTAAATACTCCACTTTGTTTAAGTAAAGCATCAACTAAAGTACTTTTACCAGCATCAACATGTGCTACTACAGCAAAATTTATTATTTTTTCCATCAAAATCATCCCCTTTTGATACGCCTATTAATAATACACTATTTTTTATATATTTTCAATAAAAAAATATTATTTTTCTATTTTATCACCTACAGTAATAATTTGTTATTTATAGTAAATGGTTAAAAAAATTAAATAATGGCAAAATAATATCAGTAGGAGATAATATGAAAGAAAGTAATATTTTTAAAGATGAGAAGGAATTATATTCAATAATAGGCAAAAATATAAGATATTATAGAAAACTATATAGTTTAAACAAAAAGGAACTAACACAAGAAATGCTAGCAGAAATTGCAAACGTTTCAACCTCATTAATTGGTAATTTAGAGAGTAAAAAAACTTATCAAGGGATAAGTATTTATAATTTATATAAAATAAGTAAAATCTTAGAAATACCTATTGAAAACTTCTTTATTGATCGATAACTTCTATAGATTCAAAAAATTTATCAATAGAAACATTTAAAACTACAGAAATCTTATATAAAGACAATAATGATAATCCTTCACTACCTTTAGTACTTTCAAACTTTCTAATAAACTCTGGAGACACTCCTATATCTAACGCAAGTTGTTCCTGCGTTATTTTATTTAATTTTCTATACTTTATAACATTATAAGCTACAACTTCAATAATATTTTCGTTAAAATCAAAATCTCTTTTAAACCTTGTCATACATTCACCTAATTTAATTTTACATTGTTTTATATTTTATTAATGTAATGCTATACTATACATTTTATAAAATTTATTTTATAATATTTTTGGTGAAAAATATGAACCAAAATAAACTAAATGCTCTAATTGGTAAAAACATTAAAAAATATAGATTATTAACTATAATAAATGGAAAATGTATGACACAAGAAAAATTAGCTGAAGAAATAAATGTGTCAGTTTCTCTTATAAGTAGTTTAGAAAGCAGCAAAACAAAAAAAGGTATCAGTATACCTAATCTATACAAAATATCTATTGTTTTAAAAACACCAATAAATAAATTTTTTGAGGAATAAAATGAATGATTTTAAAAAATATATATATTTAAATAATTTATCAGATATTATAACTATATCTAAAGATGAAAAATTTGACACCTTACTTAATAAACTGGACGATGTGAAAGTTAAAGTATCATCTCATTTAATACATGATAAAAATAATATTAGTTCTTATGAACAATTCTTTTTCAATTTGGATAATTATATTACTTTTTTAAAGAATCACTTGTTTATTAATCAATTTGAAATAAGAATAATAGTAACTTTAACAATTTATAATAAATATAATAAAATACTTTATGATAAAGATTATTATTATAAAAATATAAAAAAATACGAAGACAGTTTTATAAAAATGTTTATGTATAGCTATATAAGAAATATTTCTTTTATTAATAAGTATATTTATATTAAAAAAAGAAGTTTTGAAGAATTAATAGATAATATCAATAAATCAAAAAAAAGATCATATTCTTATTTTGAAAATATCAACTCAAAGAATATAACCTTTTATATACCTATCTTCGAAAAACTAGAAGATATTAATTAATAAATACATCATACATATTTTTATAACAGAAAGTTACTCTATTAGTATCCTTCTTTTTTTCTTTCAATAAATAACCCTCTTCAACCAATTTGTTTAATACTTTATTAACCGAATTAATATGTAAATTGCATTCTTTTACAATATCACTAGTAGTAAATACAATCTTTTTTAAAATAGTAGGATACACTTTATAGATAGTTGTACCTCCTATTGTTTTTTTAAACTCTTCAAAATCATTTTTATATATTCTATTTAATTTTTTTATTCTCTTAATATTATTATTACATTGTTCAATAATACATTGAAGCATAATTTTTATAAATTTATCTATATCTTCATCTACTTCTCCACTTAACATTGTAAAATAAGAATTTTTTAAATTTTCTAAACTTTCAGATATAAATAATATAGGAGGTTCATGCTTATATAGACTAAATTGTAAAGGGAACAATAGTCTTCCTATTTTTCCATTACCAGATACATAAGGATGTATTTTTTCAAATTGAAAATGAGTAATAATAGAAGATATCATGAATGGTTCTTCATTCTCATGAATATAATTCATCAAATTATTCATTAAATCCGGTACTTCTGTATAAACTGGTGGTACAAATGATACACTTGATCCAGCTAAACCAGGTTTAAGTAAAAAATTTTGTTTTTTTCTAAATTTCCCACTACCCTTAGTATCGTTATTTTTTTTACAATTAGCAAATAAATTTTTATTTATTTTATTTAATGTATCATTATTAAAAGAACCTTTAGAAATATCCGATGCACCTATTACAAGGGCTTTCCTAAGATTATTAAATTCAATTACATCATTATTTTCCAACATATATGGAGTATGAAACATATAATCCTTTGCAATTTTAAAACCATCAATACAAAAAGAATAATATAATTCAGATACATATGATGTTTCCAAAAAAGATTTATAATCATAATCCATGCTTCTTAAATATCCCTTATATTCTCCATAAGCTTCTTCCGCTTCACATAATAATCTACTTAATTCAGTAGTTTTATTATATTCAAAAGGTAATTTTTTTGCTTTATATGGTTCCACTTTACACCTCCACTATAATAATATAATAACACAAATTTAATAAAAAATATACATATTTTAATATAATTATGTATATTATAATAAAAATATTTTTTAAATAAAAAAAATAATTAAATTCTGATAAAATTTAATTATTCTAGTTTAATGAAAATAGATTATAATCGTTTATAAATAGTATTTAACTATAATATAAATATTCTAAATATTATCAGTATTTAGCATAATCCCTTATCATTTTGAGTTTACTTTCTCAACGATATATCATTTGTCTTGAGTAGATAAGATTCTATTATATAATTATTTTTTAAAAAATATAATAAATTATAATAATAAATTAATAAGTTAGTATTAACTATAATTATAATAATTATATTATGAATAATTATTATAGAATTTTTTCAACATAGATATAATTTAATATATTAATTAAGTAAAATAATTATTTATAATTAAATAATATTTAAATTAAATTAATTATAATAATTAGTATAAAATAATTAGATATATTTTTATATCTTATAGACAATATTATTCTATCAATTATGACATAAAAAGTCAATATACTAAAATGTCAAATATGTCAATATGGATTTGGATATGATAGTAGTCCATTACCATAACCACTTAACCAATAAATTTTATTATCTTTAACTTTTAATTCATAAAATATTTCATATTTAATATTATTATCAGAATAATATGTAAAAACTATATTAGATTTACCATTTTTATTTGGTTTAATTACCCATTTACTATCTTCAATTTTATCTATAATAACATTATCATTATTTAAATCATATTTCCAAGAATATCCATCATCATAAAAATTATATTCTATAGTCATTTGATCATCATATTTACCTAAATATGGGTGATAATAAATAATAAATAAAGATAAAATTAATGTAATAACAAATATTATTATATATCTCATATAAATCTCCTTGTACACAAAAAGCAATCAGTCCTGATAAAACATGATTGCTTCGAGTTTCTCGAAAAAAGATTATTATCATTTATATTAAAGTTATTAGCTTTAATATAAATACATCCTAAATATTATCAGTATTTAGCATAACCCCTTATCATTTTGAGTTTTACTTTCTCAACGATATATCATTTGTCCTTGGTAGATAAGTAATCTATTTCTTAAATTAATAAGATTATATTTATTTAATAAAGAATAAATAAAATATTATAATAAATTAGAAATTTAATAAGTAATAAATTAATATTAAATATTAAATATAATAAACTATAAATTTTATTTAAATATAATATATAATAAAGATAAATAAATAATAAGTTAATATTTAATAAATTAATATTAAATATTAGAAATATTAAATTAGATATCATATATATTATAAATAATAAATAAGTATATAAGTAAGAATAAATAATTAATATTGATAAATAAGAAATAAATTAATATTTAATATTTATAATATTGA
>JAFYEA010000025.1 GCA_017544525.1 Bacilli bacterium
ATTAATTCTCCTACTTGTCTTACACGTCTATTTCCTAAGTGATCAATTTCATCATATTTACCAATACCATATAATAGACATATATAGTATGATAAAGATGCATATACATCAGATATAGTTAATCTCTTAGTATCAATAGTTTGATCATTACCTATAACTTTGATAATTTTTCCTGAGTCATCATTTGCGTATACTAAAACTTCTTGAATCTTATTATATGTATCAAGTTCCTCATTAATAGTTACCTCTTTTACTCCATAACCATCTTTAAAATATGGTCTAATTGTTTCAAGTACATCTTTAGTAATAACTGTTCCTTTTTTAACAAGAACTTCTTTTCCCACTTTGATATCTTGAGCTATTTTATTATTGATTAATCTATCTAATACATTTAATTTCTTGTTAAATTTATATCTACCAACTTTACCTAAATCATATCTAAATTTGTCAAAAAATCTAACGATTAATTGATTTTTAGCTGAATCTAATGTAGCTGGTTCACCAGGTCTTAACTTTTCATATATTTCAATTAAGGCCTCATCTGTATTCTTAGTTGAATCTTTTTCTAATGTATTAATTAAATATTCGTCTTGACCAAAAACTTCTAATATTTCTTCATTTGAAGAAAGACCTAATGCACGTAATAATGTAGTAACTGTAACTTTACGAGTTCTATCAATTCTTACATACAAAATACCCCTGGCATCTAATTCATATTCTAGCCAAGTTCCTTTATTAGGACGTACTTCGCTTGAAATAATATTTCTACCATTTTTATCTACTTCATTCTTATAGTAGCAAGATGGTCCCATAACTAATTGAGAGTTAATAACTCTTTCAGCACCATTAATAATAAATGATGCAGTATCAGTCATAAGAGGCATATCGCCTAAAAATACTTCTTGTTCTTTAACTTCTCCTGTTTCATTGATGAAAAGTCTAGCTTTAACTTTTAAAGGAGCAGCATAAGTAACTTTTCTTTCTTTGCTCTCTTTAACAGTATATTTTGGTTCATCAAAATAATAATCACCAAATTCTAGTGATAATGAACCTGAAAAACTTTCAACAGGAAAAATATCTTCAAATACTTCCTTTATTCCTTCCTTTAAAAATAAGTCAAACGAATCTTTTTGAACTTCTAACAAGTTAGAAAGTTCTAGCGTAGAACGCTTTGTAGAGAAACTTCTTCTCTCCCTATGGTCACCAAATTTTACTGTTTTGTATGCCACTATTTCACCCCAATCCTAAATTTTTAAAGAACACAAATTTTATAAATAAAACAAATGTACTGCAATATAAAATTTTATCATAGTTCTTTTCAAGATGTCAATATATTTTTTAATTATTTTTTTTAATTCTATAAACGAAAAATCCTTTGTCTTTATTTATAAGTTCTACAGTATTTATGTTCTCTAAAATCTTCTTTATTGATAAAGCACCTTGGTCTTTTCTAATAACATAATATAAATATCCATTATCATTTAAATGATCAAAAGCGCCTTCTAATATTTCTAATACTTTGTTTTTACCTACTCTAATAGGTGGATTAGTAATAATCACATCATATTTAGAGTCAATATTTTCATAAGCATCACTTATGAAAGAAGAACCTTTAAAGTCTTTATATCTTTTAATATTCTTTTCTGTTAGATGTATTGCTCTTTTATTAACATCAATCATATCAACATAAGAATTATTAATTACTCCAATTACTATTCCTATATATCCATAACCACATCCAACATCTAATACTCTTTTTGGTTCACTATCTAATTTTAAGTATGTTTCAAGTAGCAATTTACTTCCATAGTCAATTCCTTTTTTGCTAAAAACACCATTGTCACTATAGAATAAAAAAGAAGAAGAACCATACTTGTAACTTAATTCTTTAATTTCACTTTTTAAGTTTTGATCATTTTCAAAATAATGACTCATATAGTTCTCCTCCTTATAGCACAAAAAGCCTATATAAAAATAGGCTCATTATACATTAATAAAATTATGCTAATTCAACAGTAGCGCCAGCTTCTTCTAATTTAGCTTTTAATTCATCAGCTTCACTAGCAGGAATTCCTTCTTTAACATTTCCACCAGCATCAGCGATATCTTTAGCTTCTTTAAGACCTAATCCAGTAGCTTCTCTAATTACTTTAATAACTTGTAATTTTTGAGCTCCAGCATCTTTTAATACAACAGTCTTAACACCGCTTCCAGCACTTTCTTCCTCTTGAGCAGCAGCAGGTGCAGCAGCAACAGCAACAGCGCTTGGATCTACTCCGAATTCTTCTTTCATCATATCAACTAATTCTTTAACTTCAAGAATAGTTTTTTCTTTTAATGCTTCAATAATATCTTTGTTTTCAATTTTAGCCATTAGTTATTCCCTCCTTTTTCTAACTTTTCAGCATATAAATTAAGTCCGATACTTAAGTTTCTTACATGTTCAATTAAACCACCAGCAAACATTGTAAGTAATCCTTCCATACTTGGAATAGTTGCATATTCACCGATAACTTTAGTATCCACTATTTCGTTATCAATATATCCAACTCTAATTTCAAGTGCTGGATGTTCTTTAGCAAACTTACTAACAACTTTTATTGGTTCAATAATAGAATCTGCAAAAAGATAAGCATTAGGTCCAGTCATATAATCGTTTAATTCAATCTTCTTATTCTTTAGTGCTAAATTCATAAGAGTATTTTTATAAACTTTTATATCTGAATTAACTTCTCTTAAACTTTGTCTTAACTCTGCTATTTCACTAACTGTTAGACCTTGATAATTTAAAAGTAAAAATGTTTTTGATTTATCAAGTCTATCAATTATTTCTTTAACAGTAGCTTCTTTTTGTTCAAGAATTCTTTTACTTGCCATATAAGTCTCCTTTCGTATAATTAAAAAGTTTCCTCATGACAAGGAAACCGATTATAATCGTCATTATAAATTGTTTCCTCGGTAAGATTTATGTTTGTACTTACTGTCTTTGGTCACTTCACGCATTTGATTATATAACACTTTTTACCATTTGTAAAGTGTTTTTTAACAAAAAACATATCAATTAATGATATGCTTTTTAATTATTTTTATTCTTTTTTACTATTGACCAAATAAGTCCTATTAACGTAGTAATAATAATTACTAATGCGCCCGCAACTCCTATATATAAATGCTTATAATAATTCTCTTCTCTATATATGTTTATTCTATAGTATTCTTCTTCACCATTTTCAGCAGTTACTTTAATAACTATTTCATTATTACCTTCAACTAATTTTTTTAGTCCTGTGCCTTCTACTCTGCAATTAATACCATTACATTCCGCATTAACATTAACTTCTTCTATATTGCCTCTTACTTCTATTTTATAATCATTAATTTCTTTATTAAATGTTGGATTTAATTCACCAACACTTACAACTAGTGATTTTAAACTTGTATCAGAATCCAATGATAAATTTTCTTTTAACCCACAAGAAGTATTGCCTTTAGCATAACAACCTACTACATCTTTATCGCCAAGATTATATGCACTATTAATTATTTCTTCTAATGTATCATTATATGTACTAGATGCATATAAATCACTTATAACAACAAAAGGAGTGCTATTATAATCAGCATTACTAAACCCTGCATCATAAAAAGCTTCAGCTACTGTTTTACCAAGTTTATAATCTTTCCCTTCTTGCCAAGTTTCATGATCTACATATAATTCTTTTGCAATCACTTCAAACTTAGTATTATATCCATCTAACTTTTTAAGATATTCTTTTTGATCTTCACAAAAAGGACAACCACCAGCTTCAAATACATATACTTTTACTTTACTAGCAGCAAATATCTTAAAGGGAATCAAACACAATAATATAAATATAACCCCTATTATTCTTTTCATATTTTCACCTATTATAATATTAGCACAAAACAATAAAAAAAAGAAGTTATTACTTCTTTTTAATTATTACTGTTATATGAGTTGTTCTAGATGCATATGAAAGTCTTACATCACTACCAGTTACCATAACAGGAACTTTTATTTCTCCAACTCCATAATCTTTCAAATCAACATATGCTTTAATTGAAGATGCATCTAATTTATTTAATATAGATGATACACCTTTAACCATAACATCTACTTTAGTATCTTCTACACTAGCAGCTTGTACTATATATTTTGATGTATCTAAATTTTCAAATGTGATTGGAATATCCTTAAACTCTTTACTTGTTTCTTTTTCCATTGTAACTTTAATAGTAACGTTGTTTTCAGACATGCTTCTTATTCCACTAGGTTTAACTATTGTTTCTTGATATGTCTTATCACTATTAAGACCATCTACATTTATTTCAACTTTAACTTCATTTATTGAATCTAATACAGTTTCATCTCCATATAATGTTACATTCTTAACATTAGGAGTAATAGTATTAATAGCGCTTCCACTTGCTACTTCTCCAACTGGTACCACTTTAATTGGTACTACTTTACTTGGAGATGTAACTTTAACTGTTGCTGTTAATGATCCAGGAATTATTTCAATATCACTAATTTCAGTTCCCTTTTCATCATAAGCAACTAATTTAACATTTTCTAATGTATATGTTCCTGCTTTTTCGGCATTTAGAGCATTTACATCAACTATTGCTTTTACACTGGCAACAGTTTCAAGCTTTTCTTTATAAGATTTAATAATTACTTCATCTCTATCTAATTCAACATTACCAATAACTAATGTATTATTTAATTTATCAGTATTTAATATATCTGTTGTTAATGTTCTTGTAGCACTAACTTTAGGATAAATAACAACATTCACTCTTGAAGGATCCAATTTATAATCTAATGAATTAATAGGATTATTGTATTTAATACTAACTTTATGATTTCCTTCAGATAATCCTGTTAAATCTAAAGTTAATTGGTGATCTCCTAATTGTTCTGCTAAATATAAATCACTTTTTCTACCCATTAATACTATATCTGCAGTTTCAGGAACTCCCTCAATTACATATGCTTCTTCATTATATTCAACTTTAATTGCTTGATTAGATAAAACTGTGGCTTCAGTTTCGGTTAAATTAATTACTTTTTTATCAACTGCAAAGAATACACCAAGAGCAATTATTAATGATATATATATTAACGTGGTAGGATTATTTAAAAATTTATCAAGTCTTCCATTCTTTCCACCTAAACTATCCCCTAACCAATATATCAATTTAGATATTGGAGTTATTAAAATAGCATCTAATATGGTATATAAAGCTTTAAAAATCTTTCCAATGAATTTGAGAATCTTACTTAGTACTTTCTTCATCCATCTCACCTTCACTTTCTGAATCAACTTCATAGAATGTTTCTTTCTTAGGTTGTAATTCTTCTAATAACAATAATTTAGCATCATCAAGGGATAAATTATAATTAAGTTCGCTTTTAATAGCTATTGATATTCTACCAGTCTCTTCACTAACTATTAATGCAATAGCATCAGTAGTTTCACTAATTCCAAGAGCTGCTCTATGACGAGTTCCAAGTCTCTTAGAAATAGTAGGATTCATACTAGTTGGAAATACACTTCCAGCACAAGTAATCTTATCTCCTTGAATAATTACACCACCATCATGAAGTGGATTGTTTGGGAAAAATATTGAAATTAATAATTCACTACTAATATCTGCATATATTTTATTTGCAGGTTCAATATATTGAGCCAAACTATAATCTCTTTCTATAACAATTAATGCACCAATTCTATTTTTCTTTAAATAATCAACTGCATTAATAATTTCATAAACCATTTTTTCTCTTTCATCAACTGTCAAAGTTTTATGTCTACCAAGTAATTGTGTTCTACCAATACTTTCAAGAACATTTCTAATTTCAGGTTGAAATATTATTATTATAGCTAGTGGTCCCCAAGAAATAACATATTCAAGAATAATTCCCACTGTATTTAAATTTAGTAACTCACTTAACCATTTAAGAATAATAACAACAAATACACCCTTAAAAATTAGAGTCAATTTAAAGTTTGTTCTAGCATACTTTAGCAATTGATAAAACATAAACCATACAATTGCTACATCTAAAACTTTAGTCGCGATGTTTAGTATTGTTGATAACATATCTTCACCTCTTTATACATAGAACATTATACACTATTTAACAATTATTTGCTATATTTTTATTTAGTTTTACATTTATAATAAAAAGCACTTTATTAAAGTGCTCTATCATTTATCCTAGGTAATTTAGTATTATCATCAATTATAGCTAATTCAATATCATAGCTTTCTTTTTCATCTTCAATATCAGTTCCAACTAATATTACATCTTTAAGAGATGACCAAGTTATATTATGATCAGCTAATTTAGAGTAACTTAAATCCTTTTTGTATATTGTTTGCGGATCAAAGTGTATATTTGTTTCACTTAAATCAAGTCCAGATAGTTTTAAATTTGTACAATCTACTGATGCCAAATTAATATATTTTAATAGAGAAACAAATTCAGGATTAAATTCTCTGTGGTCGCCTACTTTAACGATTAACAATTCTTCAGGAACAATAATTGAAGATAATAATCTATCAAGTAATATAGAAGCATTTCCCTTTTCCATTTCTAATGCAACTATTGCATTTTTTAAATCATTTAATTTGTTCAATACATCTTTATATCTCTTTTCTACTTCTTTATTATTCTCTGCTTTTTCTTTTGTTTTAATTAATCTAAATTTATTCTCTTCCTTTTCTTGCTCTTTGAATGTTTTTTTTATTTTTTCTCCTAACATGGAATTGATACTTTCTTTTTGTAAAGCACTTAAAGAAGGTCCCTCAAATTCAAGTGTACCTAAATTATGAAAGCATTCAAAGAATTTATTATCTTTTATTATTCTCTTTAATTCTTCGAAACTTTGATACTTAATAGTTTTTTTAATGCTTACTGTTTGTAATATATCTCTTAGTACTACATCATTTAAAAATATATTTGTTTTTTCTTCAGACTTTCTAACATCTCGAATATAGCCTAAACCATAATCCCATGTACTAGCATCATACCAAAAGTTTTCAAGAATGCCACTTACAAAAGAATTAACTGAAACTAGTTCACTTTTTTCTCTATCTACTTTCCATTTTAATGGCTCAACTTTAAACCATTTTATATCACCATTTTTTTTGTTTTTGTATCTGAGATATTTTTCACCATTGTATAAAAACACCTTACAAGCCTTAAAAGAACTATTAACAAACTCATGAGTATAACTTGCATTAGTAAGTACTGGTATTTCTTTTATAATACCCATATAAGCCGTATATCTTTCATTCGTAGGCTTAATTTTTTCTGGACTTGAAACTGTTAAAGTATTATGAATTGATTCTAATTTTTTAGATGTTTCTTCATCTGCTTCAGTTTGAGGATATTCACCAAATTCAATTTCGCTACTACTATCATCTTTTACTATTTCAGCAAAAATGAGTGGATTCATAGTTAATACAATAGAACCTAAATAATTATCATACGAAGATAAATTTGCAAAGTCAGTTTTATTTCCTTTTCTACTATATGTTAATGTAGTTCCATTCGTAACACTATATTCTCTATTATTATATGTATATGTAACTTTAATTCCATTCATATTCTCATATCCTTTATGAATAGTATAACATATTAATTAAAAAAGTCCATATCAGGACTTATTTTTCAACTATCAATTTAATTGCTGTTTTCTCCTTTCCTTCAATCATAACATCATAAAATGCTGGGGTACATCTTAAATTCATTCCAAGTGGTGCTACGAAACCTCTTGCGATTGATATTGCTTTAATTGCTTGATTAACAGCACCTGCTCCAACAGTTTGAATTTCAACTTCATTATTTCCTTCTCTAAATGCATTAGCTATACTACCCGCTACTTTTTGAGAAATACTTTTACTAGATACTTTTATTATATCCATTATTTCACCTCATTAATTTATATGAAGGCAAAAATAAAAAAGACTATTATTTTCAAAATAATAGTCTTAAATATTTTTATCTACCAAATGAATATGAATAATCATTCTCTGCTTCTTTAATAGCATATATTGAGTTAGTGTCCAAACCTACATCAAATGCAACTTGAATCATTTTTCCATTCTTATATTCATATAAATCACATGTATTTTTTGATTTAGAATAATTTTTAAATACATACATTACATTATTATTAATTCTTGTTACATCTGTTACATCTGATTGTAATGCCTTCTTTTCACCATTATATGAACTATATTGACAAGAATAATTACTACAATCATCAAACATATATATTATTTCATCATTAATGTAATAATAGTCAACTTTACTACCAAGTTCTTTAGTTTGATTATCATTTATAAGTTTTAAAGTATGATTTGAGCCTTCATTAACTACATATAATACTCCATATTTAGTTTCTTCCATTATATTATATACATCATTATCAAGTAAGCTCATTGCAACTTTATCATTTTCAATTTTTACTTGATATAAATCTCTTTTAGAAGTTCCACCATCATATATAACAACATATGCACCTTTATCTAATGAAGCACTATAAACACTTGTGTTTTCTTTTAATTCAAAATCATATTCTTTACCATTTACTTGATATACTACTTTACTTTCTTTTTCTTTATATTCATCTAATTTCTTTTTAAAATCATCATAAGTATTAAATTCACTTGTTTTAAATATCTTTAATTCATTAAATCTCTTAAATACTACTTTTTCTCCATCAGCAGAAGAATCATAATATGATAATATGTTGCTAGCTATCTTTTCACTCTTTCCATTTTTATAAACATAAACATCATATAACTTAACACCATCTGCATATTCAAGCATATCCTTATTAGTTACTTTTTTATCTTCTGTTTCAACAACTTTAACTTTCTTGTCATTCCACCAATCTTTATATTTACATTTTCCATCTAAATATAATGAATAAGTACATAATACTTTTTTAGTTACCTTTTTAACTGGTGCATTTTCACCTTCATCATCTACTAATAACTTTTCATCTGATTCTTGAATATATACAAATGAAGAAAAATCATCATAATCTACATTTTCTAATAAATACATATCATGTATTATTTTTTCACTTTTTGCTGTTGCTAAATCATAAATATATAATGAATTTGTTTTCTCATCATTCTTAATTTCATAAGCTAATTTTGTCTTTTCATTATTTAATCTAGCATAAAGGAAATTACTAATTATTTTTTCCTTATTTCCTGTTTTAAGATCATATGTGTAATAATTATATTGACTCTTTTCTGTCTTTTTATCATCTTCATCAGTTGTTTCAACTTTAATTAATTCATAGAATAATATTTTATTTCCAAGAATAGTATCTATATATATTCTTTCAGAACTATCTTTTACACTAGCTATCTTATTTTTAGATTTTGATTTTAAATCATAACTATAAATACTCTCTTCTTGATCTTGGAAAATAATCATTTTATCTTGCATTGTAAATTTTATATATGAACCATAACTAACATTTGAAGATATTTTTTCCTTTTGACCATTTTTTGCATTAAATATATAAAGTGATTCATCACTAGTATAAGCTATTAATTCATGATTTTTTTCACCATATGCTATATTTAAATATTTGTCATCAAATTCAGTTTCTAAAACAAATTTAGAATCTTTTGCATTTTTCCATAATATTAATTGATCATTACTTGCATATACAATTGGATATTCTGCATTACCTGTAAGAATAACTTTACTTATTAAATAATATAATCCAAATCCAACTAATAATGCTCCAACAACAATCCCAATTATTAACAATAATTTTTTGTTAAGTTTTTTAGTTTTTCCTTTCTTTTTTTCTTCTTTTTTTGGTTCGTCTAAAGTCTTAGGTGCTTCATTTACATTTTCTTTTTCGTCATTACTACTCATTTTTACAACTCCTTCATTATTTTACAAGTCAATTATATCACATATAAAAATTATATCAATAAAAAGGCATCTTTTTTGATGCTATTTTTTTGATTTCACTGTTTTCTTTTTAGTAGTTGTTTTTGAAGTACTTTTTCTTTTAGTAGTAGTCCTTGTAGCTTTCTTTTTAACAATTTTACTACTCTTAACTTCTCTTACTTTAGGTACTACTTTTACTTCTTCCTCTTCTTCGTAAGTTAAAAACTCTAATATTTTATTTTCTATTTTTATATTTTTAACTAATATTGCCATCAAAGGTTCTAATAAACTTAACAATCCAAATACTACAAAATAATAACCTAGTATTAAACTTCCAACTTCTACTTTAGTATATAATGATGAAACAACAAATACTCCTAAAAATAACAATAGAATAGCTATAGATGCTTTAGTAAAAAAATTAATATCTTTTTCTAACAATAATCTTTTACAATTAAATGCTTTATTAATAACGTTAGCAATTGAATATATTAAAACTGCATCTGCTAAAATAAAACCAGTATCTGGAAATGACATATATATTAGCACAAAAGATCCAACACATACATTAATAAATCCAAATATTAATAATTCATAATCTCCTTTTCTTCTATTCAAGAAATATGCAAGTAATGAGAAAAAACCAAACATATAGAATAATGGGGATGCATATTTTATAGGATTAATTAATTCTATTTCTGAAAAATGTAATAATACAAATCCCACTGTAATAAATATACAATATAACATAATATCTATTGCTAATATTGTTCTATCAAATTCTTTTACAACCTCTTTTTTCACTTCTTATCCTCCAATCACTTCTCATTATCAATAAACCCAAAGAAATTATATTTTTCATCTAGGAATACATATATTATTTTAAGTACTGCCACTACTGGAGTGGCTATTACCATACCAACTATACCAAATAAATATTCAAATATCAATAATGAAATAATAATAGTAATTGGACTTAAATTTAATTTTTTGCTCATAACAATTGGATTCAATATTTCACCATCAATTATTTGAACTACCAATATAAATGCCAATGTTAATATTCCAATAATTGGACTTTGAGTAAAGCCAATTGCTCCAGCTACTGCCGCACCCATATAAGGTCCAATATATGGAATTAAGTTAGTTATTACACATATAAAAGCTATTAGCACAGGAGCTTTTAATCCAATAATTGAAAATCCAATAACAGATACTACAAACAATAGCAATGATAACCATAATGTTCCATTAATAAATCCAGATAATGTATCATTTAATTGAGTAATCAAATATTCAACATCATCTTTTGATTTCTTAGGAAACAATTCAATAAATCCTTTTGAAACCTTATCAAAATCAAATAATATATAAAAACCTAATATTAAACTTATTATTATTTTACCAATACCACTTGCTAATGCAGATACAATATTAACTGCTGTTTCAGGTAAATTAGTTTGAATATTAGTAGAAATAAGATTAATTTTATTGATAAAAGATTCTCTAACTGTATCTAAGTTTTCTAAACTTAAACTGGATAGTTTAATAAATATATTATCGATCCATCCACTAATATCAGACGCAATCTTAGGAATAGAAGAAACTATATCACTAATTTGTTCTCCTAAAGATGGAATTATAAATGTTAATACTAATCCAACAACTAATATCATTGTTAGATATGCAATGGTAACAGCAAATCCTCTTTTCAATCCTTTATTTAACAATTTTTTAGTCATAGGATTTAATAGCCATGCTATAAACCAACCTATAAATAATGGAGAAATAACAGAGAATATTTTTCCAATAAAAGATAAAATTTTCCATTCTCTAAATATTAGTGTAACAACATAAACAAGTAGTATTATAAATAATATATATAATACTTTTCCTATTTTAGTTCCCCAATTTACTAGTTGATTTAATCTTTTCGTATTCAACCTTCTATTATTCTCTTCATTCATATCATATTCTCCTATTCTAATAATATCACATTTTTTTGAAAAAAAATAGTTCAAAAAAGAACTATTTTAATCTTCCATCTTTCTAGATGCATTTCTCATTAATTTACTAATATCTTTTGAATACTTCTTATATAAAAGCCCCATACCTAATCCCCCGGCAAAAAACATCATTCTTTCTAAAGTTCTAATAATATCTCCTCCTCAATATTATTATGACTTTAAAACACTGCTTTTATACACGCTTTAAATATGTGTTCCTATTATCAGCATATAAAGTTTGAACAGATGAATTAAACGATTCGAGACTGCCTATTATTATTAATGATTGCTTTGCTCTTGTAACGGCTGTATATATTAATTTGTTATAAAACATTCTTTTAAAACTTTTAGCAAGAACCACCACTACATTATCATATTCACTACCCTGTGATTTATGAACACTAATCGCATAAGCCAAAGTAAATCTATCAAATTCTCCACTCTTATATTTAACCTTATGTCCCATATAACTAATAGTTATTTCCATCTTTTTTTCAACAAAATCAATATCCTTAATATAACCAATGTCACCATTAAATACATTGTTTTCAACATCATTAACAAGTTGAATAACTTTATCACCTATTCTATAGTACTTGTCACCAACTTGATATTTTTCTTCTTCACCATTAAATATTTCAGCCATTAATTCATTTAAATTATCTATTCCATTTAATCCTTTATACATAGGTGCTAATACTTGAAAATTTTCAATACTAATATTTTTATTTTTTATTTTTTTACAAATATCTTTTAGATATGAAAGTATATTATCATCATTGCTCTCAATGAATTTAAAATCAGCATATTCATTACTAATAGTATCAAACACTTTTTTATTTTTAATATCATTAGCTAAATATGTAATATAACTTCCGTCTTTAACCCTATATATTATATTAAGACATTTACTCTTAATATTATTCATATGTAACAAATCATTTAATACATCCCCAGGTCCAATAGAAGGTAATTGATTAGCATCTCCTATCAGCAATAACTTAACATTAATTCTAAGTCCCTTTAATAAACTAGAAAATAAGAATATATCAACCATACTTGCCTCATCAACAATAATTACTTTCTCACTTGCTTTATTATATTCATCAACACCAAATGTTTCAGTTTCCTTATTCCATTTTAAAAATTTATGAATTGTATAAGCAGGTGCTCCCACACTCTCACTCATTCTTTTAGCACTTCTACCAGTCGGAGCAAGTAATGCTATATCGTTTTTATTAATATTGCTAATACTTTCTAATAATTCAACAATTGCTTTAATAATAGTTGTTTTTCCAGTGCCAGGTCCACCAGTAATAATATAAAAATTATTTTTAATACTTTCTTCAATCGCATTTCTTTGTTCTTTATTAAATTCAATATTATTTCTTTTTTCATAAAGTTTAATATATTCATCTATTTTTTTAGAATTAACAGCATCCTTAATATTACTAATTCTATTAATATCAGATAAAATATATTTCTCAGCCTCATAAAATTCATATAAAGTAATGTTATCTTCAACTTCTACCAGTTCATTTTCACTTAATAATTCATTTATATATGCTACATACATATTAGAACTAAAACTCTTTTTAAAACATCTTTTCATTCTAATAAATAATTCTTCCTTATGTATTAAAGTATCCCCGCTCTCATAACACATAGTTTTTATATTATGCTTAATTAATGCTTTAATTCTAACACTACTCATCTCATCATGATCTTTTAAAAATATTAAATCAAGCTTATCAAAAGACACATAATCAACTAATTCATATATATTTTCCTCTATTATATTGATTAAGTCCAAACCATACATTGTAGATAAATCTATTGCTTCTTTAACACTAAAACCATATCCATTTAATTTAATAATTAGATCTTGATTCACATCATTTTCAATCATCTTATCATGAATCATTCTTGCTTTTTTCATATTCATTCCGCTTATTAAAGCAAGTTCTTCATAATTATCTTTAATAACATCAACTGTATCACTACCAAATCTTTCAACTATCTTTTTAGCAGTTTTAGTTCCAATACCTTTAAACATCCCGCTACTTAAATACATTATTAAACTATCGGTGTCACTAGGAACACTAATCTCATATGAATCAACACTATATTGTAGTCCATACTTAGGATGTATTATTAATTTTCCATATAATATATAATCAACATCTTCATTTATTTCTGCAAAATTTCCAGTAAAACCAATTACTTTATTTACATACTCTAAAGCATCTTCATCATTAGTTTCTTTTATCTTAAAAAGGCCAACTTTATATGGCCCACTATTACTCTCAAAAATTATTTTTCTAATACTTCCTAAAATATAATTCTTCATACATAATATATTAACACAACAAAAAAGAAATTAACAATAATTTCTTCTTAACATCATTTGTTCTTCATAATTATAAAATAATTTAATACTTCCTAAAATATCATAACTACTTAAATACTTTGTAGATGCTCCGTTACCATATTTAATAATTTTATATTTACTTAATTCTCTTTCAAACAAACTATTTACTTTATAATATTCATCTACATTCATATAAATACATTTAACTTCTTTACTGTTGATATAAATATGTAATACCTCATTTTCATACTTAATATCATAATTCAAATATGACAATCCTTTAGTATCCGTCCATTTACTTTTTTCCATAAATGTCTCAATTATATTGTTTAATAAACTTTTTATTCTCTCTTCGCTTACAATAACGTGTCTACAACTTTGAAGTATTCCATAATAATTGTTTAGTACTTCTTTATATCGCTTTACGTCAACTAACAATTTATTTACATCTGCATCTTCATCGTATTTAACATTTACTCCAAGTCTAACTAATAAATCTCTAATAGCATTATCAATATTAATTGTTTCCCTATCATTTCTTTCTTTAACTTTTAAAGGATATATTTTAATTGGTTTGGTAAGAATAACTAATACCTTACCATCTATATCATTATCAATATAGTATTTAGCATATAACTTACCATTACTTTCTTCCCAGTTGTCATTCAAAAGAATTGCATTAATAATATCTAATCCATAACTATAAGTTTCTGCTTCTAAATTTTTTTGCAATTCAGCATTAAACATAACAACCCCCTGAATGGCGTATATTATATCATATTTTATTTAAAATCGCAATCTTTATCATGAGAATTAATAATCCCTATTGCTTGCAAATAAGAGAATATAGTTACACTCCCAACAAACTTCATTCCTCTATTAACTAAATCTTTACTAATTCTATCACTCAATTCACTTGTAACCCTATTATCATTATATGTAATTGCTTTATTATTACTAAAACCCCAAATATAATTAGAAAAACTCCCATATTCATTAACAATATTTTTATATATTATACTATTCAAAATACTATATCTAATTTTATATCTATTTCTAATTATTTTTTTGTTGTTTAATAACTCATTAATCTTATTTTCATCATAATTAATTACTTTATTAAGATTAAAGTTATCATAAGCTTCTCTAAAGAATTCTCTTTTATTTAATATACATTCCCAAGATAAACCAGCTTGAAATGTTTCTAAAATAAACAATTCATATAACATATGTTCATCATGACATGGTTTACCCCACTCCTCATCATGATATTTAACATATAAAGGATTCTTTATATTAACCCATTTACATCTCATATAACCACCAATGATATTATATGTTAATTGTCATTAATTATCAATTTCAATATTAACATATTCTTCACTGCTTTCTTCTTCAATAGGTATTAAATAAAACAGATGATTAAAAACAGTTAATTTAATCAATATAAAAAAAATAATATATTTAAATCTTTTCATAAATATATTATTTCCATTAATAAATAATGTATTCAAATAAAAAAGATATTCGCATATCTTTCATAAAAATGGCGTCCCCGATTGGAATCGAACCAACGACCTATCGCTTAGGAGGCGATTGCTCTATCCTACTGAGCTACGAGGACAACAAAGAAAATTAATTAATCATTCTTCCTATAAATATAGCAAACATATATGCAGATACATTAACTTGATATCTAAAGAATTCATATAAACTAACAAGTTTATCTACTATGCACACTACCTTTGATTCCATGTATTTAGGTTTACCCTTAATAACTGGATACATGTGTGTTAGTATAACATCTTTTTCAATATCATTCAATTCAAAATATTTAGTTGAATTTTCTAATGCTATCTTAGGGTGTTCACTTAAAAACTTTTTATACTTTCCATCTCTAGTCAAATCATCTGTAGTGAAAAAATCATGTAACAAAGCACCCCTTGTACATGAAACAAAATCTAATTTTAATTTCTTTGATAAACTAAAACTTAGTTTAGCAACTCTATTAATATGGTCTAATCTATTGTTTCCATGATGAACCATACTCTTTAATTCTCTATATTTATTGACACAATAAAATTCACTATATATGTCATAATATATTTTTTTGTTTTTCATAATAATCACGCAATCAATTTTATATCCATCTAGGTATATATAAATTTCTTGTAAATCCTTCCATATATTTGTCATATTCTTTTATCATTTCACCTGCGATAAACCCTATGACATTAGTTTCTTTCTTAGATACTTTTAAAGTAGTAAGAAAATTATTCATTATTGTCTTAAATTCTCTATCATCAAAATATCTTACAACAGTTTTATTTAAATCTGTTGCTTTTTTTAATTCTTCTTTCTTTCTTGCATTAATAGAAAAAATGAATGATTGATATATTTGAATAACTTTATCGCTTAATAAATCTAATTCACCAAATTCTTCATTTATAATTCTATAATAGTCTTTGCAATATTTTAAAACAATTTTATTTTCTAAAAATCTATTTTCCATTTACCCCACCACTAATCTAGTTATATCATTAAAAGTTACAAATAGCATTAATAGGATCATTAAAGCAAATCCAATATAATTAAGTGCTACTTCTAACTTCTCACTAGTTTTTCTTCTAATGATTTTTTCAATTATTAATATAAATATTCTACCACCATCAAATACAGGTATTGGTAATAAATTAACTATACCAACATTAATACTCAAGTATGCAGTCAAAAATAATAAAGTCATTAGTCCTTGTGATTTTACAGTATCAACAATTGAATATATTCCCACAGGTCCACTTAAACTTTTAACTGATACTTCTCCAGTAAATAGTGATCCTAGTATTTTAAATATAGTTTTTGAATTATCATAAGTTCCTTCAAATGCATATATAACAGCATTTTTAAATCCTTTATAGAACACTGTCCCACTAGACCTAATTCCAAACACTCTAGTTTGTTCACCATCTACTTCTTTTACTTCAGGAACTATTGAATATGACTCTATTCTACCATCAGGTTTTAAAACAGTAAATACATAGTTTTCTTTTAATTTTTTAGCTGATGCCTCTAAAATAAAATCATCCCAAGTTTTTATACTAACATCATTAACTTTAATAATCTTATCTCCAGCTTCTAATCCTGATGTATAAGCAGCACTACCTTCAACGACTTCACTTACTACTGGTTCACTTATAGGTCTACCATAAGCCAAACCACTTATAAAGAATAGCACTATTGCTAGAATAAAATTAAATACAATTCCATTAATTAAAACCCATAAAACTTTAAAGAATCCTTTGTTTTCTAAAATCCTATCTTTTTTTATTTTAGATTTTGGATCATTCTTTTCAGCCATAGAAACAAAACCACCTAGTGGCAATAATCTTAAAGAATAAGTTGTTTCACTTTTTTTAGGTTTATAACTAAATAATTTAGGTCCAAATCCTAAAGAAAATTCATCTACATATACTCCAATTTTTTTAGCTGCTATAAAATGCCCGAATTCATGAATTGAAATAATAATTCCTAGTATTATAAATAATATAAGTAATGTAATTATAAAGTTCATTATAACCTCCTAGAAAAATGACACTAAATATGAAAATGCAAGAACAGTAAATATTATACTATCAAGTCTATCTAATACGCCACCATGTCCTGGCATAATATTTCCATAATCTTTAACTCCATATTTTCTCTTAATAGCTGAGAATACTAAATCTCCAAATTCTGCTACTAAAGATAAAGCAAGAGACATAATAACTACAAAGAATGCATTAGCATCATTATTAATAAATGTTAAGAAGAACATTGCACCAATAAATGTACCAAAAGCAACTCCTCCTATCATTCCTTCAATTGTTTTGTTTGGCGAAATATTAGGAGCCAACTTATATCTTCCTATCTTAGTACCAAAGAAATGAGCAAAAGTATCTGACATCATAGTTACCAATAAAACATAAACTAGATATAAAACATCCATATCTCTTATAGTAATTAAATAGTTAAAAGAAATACCTAAAAACAATGTAATTGCAAGTAACATCAATGCATCTTCACCATCATAATCTTTTTTTGTAAATGTAATTAAAGGTAATAAACAAACAAAAATATCTAATAGTATTATTCTATAATCAATATTAAATGTTGTTTTTCCAAAAAAAGCAGACATGACAATACTTAAATATGATACTAATGTTAATGCTTTAACAACTGGATTTATCTTCTTTTCTTTTTCCCTAACACTTAGTATTTCAAAATATCCAATAATACTAAGAATAGATACTCCTATATAATATGCATAACCACCCAATATTATTAATGGTATAACAATTATCAATGCTACAATAGCGCTTATAACTCTTTCTTTCATACTTTTCACCATATCAATTATAACACTATATTCTTTTTTTAATCAAGTTAAAAGGAAGTTTTATAACTTCCTTATTTTACTTCCTTACAATATTTTTCAATACCTTCAATTGAAATCAAAGTAGAATTCCTATAATTCTTACACCAATCTTTATCCATTAATACTTCTTCAAATTTTCCGCATTTATTATTATCATACTTAGCATAATAAATAGTTTCATCTTTTTCTTTTAAACAATAATAATTTGTTTTATCTTCTTCATCATATACCCATTTATAATTCCCTTCTACTTCCTTAAAGACAGGTAACATAACTATTTTATTTCCATCAGAACTTTTTTCTTTACTACCTAATTGTTTATATTTGTTAATACCATAATTATAAGCTACGTGTTTTGCTTCTTCTACTTGACTATTACTATTCATATTCTCAACCATTTCACTAGTATAAACTCCATCATTAGTTAGTAGTTGTAAATCTCTTTTACTAATTGTAATGCCTTGTTCATTAGTATAATAACCATTTTCATAAGAATAATCTTTTGGACATATAACATCCCTATCATTATAATCCCCTATTGTATACACTTTATTTGTTTTACAATACCATACTTTATAGAATAAAGCCTTATATACAACAGTATTCTCATCTACTTCTTCTTTTATAGACATTTTAGGCGTTGTATTATTTGTCTTAGTATTAAAATAATCAATGTATGCAAAAACACTTATTAATGCTAAAATACCAACAATAATTAATATAATCTTCATATATCTTTTCATACTTATTAACCTCGTTTAATAAATTCATTATAATATTATTATTTAAAAAAGTAAATCAAATAAGTGTTTGAAAAATACATATTTTGCTTTATAATTAAGACAGGTGAAACATATGAAAAAATTTTTTCCTTTATTAATAATGTTTTCATTTATATTAAGTATAAAAGCTTATGAAAATGATACATTTAAGATTGATATTCCAGAATCTTACAAAGAAACTATCAATGAAAACAATGTTTATAAATGGGAAAACGATAACAATTATATAGCTATTACAGTTAGTGATAACAAAGAATTAAAATACAATGTTAAAAGTTATACTGATGAAGATATAATCAAGCAAAAAAACTCAATAGAAGAAAACATCAACAAAGGTTTAGAACAATATGAAATAAAAGCAACTGTTCAAGATGTTAATAAAAATAATATAGGTGAACTATATTATATAGAATATAATATTTATTATCCTACTAAAGTATCAACAGGACATGATATATATCAAAGAGGTAGAATGTATACCACTAATAACTATATAACAACTATAATATATAATAGTGATAAAGAAATAAAAGATGATAATTTTAATAAAATATTAAATACTTTAACAATTAAAGATGATTATTTTGTTACAAAAAGAATTAAAAGCAAGCAAATAATAACTTCAAGTATTATTGTTGGAATACTGCTTGCTATATCAGTATCTTTAATAGAATATAAAAGACGTATGTAAAACGTCTTTTTAACTAGCTATTTTTTCTCTTATTCTAGTAAGAATAAGTTTTTCGTGTCTTGATACTTTAACTTGATTAATACCCAATAATTTAGCAGTTTCTTCTTGCGAGTATCCTTCATAATACCTATAATTAATTATATTTCTATCAAATTCACATAAAGAATCAAGTTCATTTCTTAATAATATAATATTATCTATATCATTTCTGTTATCAATACTTAAGCTATTATATACTTTTTCATCTTCATCTATACTTTTAGAAACATTAATACTTTCAATAATATTTAACATATATTTTTCATCTATATTCATAAATTCGCATATTTCACTAAAAGATACTTCTCTTTCATATTTATTAAATAACAATTCCTTGACTTGAATATACTTTTTATATAGATTATATATTTCTTCACTAACAATTATATTTTTATCCTTTCTTATATAATCTATCATCTCACCCAATATATACTTAAAAGCATATGTTGAAAATTTACATTTTGAATTACTATCATATTTCTTAGTTGCTTTTATTATGCCTATACATCCAGCTTGATATAAATCATCAATATTATAATAACTTTTATATCTATTAGCTAATTTATATATCAATGATTTATTATCTTCAATATTTTTAATTATTTCATCATTTATATTTGTTGTCATAATTAAATACTAATACTCTTTTTATTATATTTAAATCGATTCGACAAAACTAGAAATATTTTTTTATGAAACAATAGCAAAATTATTAATATTACACTAACAATTGACAATATATAATATTTTTCTACACCATCATATGTTTTGGGATTTGTTAATTTAACTACTTTAGGTTTATCTTCTTTTTCTTCTTTATATTCTAAATACTCTATCATACAGAAATTTTTAATACAATATGACTCATCTTCTACAACACTTCCACTTGTAGAAACAATCACATAATCATTTTTAATATATCTATAAAATGTTTTCTTACTTTCATCTATTCTTATATACCCAGGACATTCCTTTAAATATTCGTCTGTTTCTTCTCTTTCTATTAAATATGTTTTATATAACTTATCAGTATAGAAAAAATTTTCAGCTGTTTTAAATTCACTTTCAATCAAATCTTCTTTTTTTATTTCTATAGTATCATTATAAAATCTATATCTTCCACTATATATTTGAAACCCATCGCTAGATACTAATGAAAACTCTATAAAAGAATTTGTATTTGATTTACAATATATTTTAATACTAAGATTATCTAGTTTTTTATACTCTTTAAAATTTATATATGTTTTGTTTTTTAAATTGATATAATTATTTAAATCAGAATCAAATAATCTTTCTTCATTATTATCCTTTAATTCTATTTTATTACCTGTTTCTTTATCAATTATTACAATTTCCGAAACATATGAATCATTAGATAGATTTTCAATCATAATCCCATATAATTCATCAACATTATAATACTTATTCTTTGGTTCTACTTCTATAAGTCTATCCTTTAATTTCTTTGGTTGTTCAAAACCATTATCTATTCTTTCACTAAATATATAATCATTATAATCTACTTGTCTATCTCCAATTTCTTCTTTAACTAAGTATTTTTCATCAGTGATAACCTCTCTATAACATAGATACCTATCTTCGCTTTGTATTATTTTATTCCCTACACCTTTTGGATACTCACTACTCCACTCACTATAATATATTTCATATGCTCTTATTCTTACCATAAATACAAAGAATATCAAAGAGAGAATAAACTTTAATATTTTTTTCAACCTAACCTCCTTTATATGAGGGAATGTCTATTACCTCCTTTCTTTTCTTTCCCTCTATAAATGTAATTAGACACAAAAAAGAAAAACACTACTTTTTTACAAAAAAAAATTATTTTTTTCAAAATAATTCTTTTTATTAGTTTTTATAATACAAATTATAAAAGAATGCTATTATTATAGATCCTACTGAATTACCAAGAACCATTATTAATAAATATAACAAAGTTTTCCAAGTCCATACACTGGCAACACTAAAATAATACATATTAGCTACACAGTGTTCAAATCCACATAGAATAAATACCATTACACACATAAATATTCCAATATATTTTCCTATTTCATTAGTACTTTTTTTATAGTTATTAACAGCTATATACATTAACATTCCACAAAACACTGATAGTATAAATATACTTAATAAATTATCATTTAGCTTTACATTTGACATAGCAAGTGCTCTTTCGCTTATTTTTGCAACTCTAGTAAATAATAACATCTTAGCCACAAAAAATGTACCAATAAAATTACCAAGTAAACTTAACAATAGTTCATAAACATATTCAAATTTATTTATTAAAATATAACCTATCTTTCCAGTATACAAATTCATACCATACATACATATCATTAATAACCCAATTGAGAATAAGAAAGATCCTATTACTGGATTTTCAACACTCAAGTATATTGAGCCCCCTATTCCAATCATTATTCCTGCATATAATCCTTTGATTAAAAAATCTAAATATTTTTTTACCTTCTTTTTCATAATTCTCCTACTTTCCAAATCTACTATTTTGATTATAATTCATTTTCATTGTGTGTTCACTATGTTGAATTAAATTATTTTCATATTTTTTATTAATATCATCAATCAATTCATCTAAAGATTTATTTCTATATTTTTTTATATCACCTATAATACCATTTTCTTCATCTCTTACAGCAAATGTAACAATATCTCCATTCTCAACATTTTCTTCAAGACCAGTATATGAGAATATATATGTCTTTTCGCTAGTAATTACATCACCAGACAAACCATCATAATTATCAACCTTTCCGACGTTTACTTTCATATCCTCACACTCCTTTCAATGAGTTTCCATCATCTTGTACAATACTTTCAGATATTTCTTTTTGTTTTTTTAGTTCTAATAATGCTTTATACAATTCTCCGGCTACTTTAGCAGAATACTCGCTTCTTTCTTCTTTCTCTTTTTCATATGCATCTTTTTCAGCTTCATCATATCGCCAACTTTCTTCTTCTAAATCATCAGTCGCAGTATAATCTATCATTATTTTTACAGGTTCTTTTCCTTCAAAATCAATTATCACCCAATCTTCGCCATAAATGATTTGCCTTGCATCCATCAAGTGATCTATTATACCAACATCACATTCACTACAATAAATTATTTTAGTTACTTCTGAAAAATCTATTTTATCTTCTTTATCTTTATCAATTGTTAAAATCTTTTTTGGTCTTCTTCTTTTATAAAATTTTTCTGTTGGTTCACTATCATTCAATAAATTAGCTATATTATTTATATCTACTGGTTGTCTTGATGCAACAACACAAATATTTCTTCCATAATGATCAGTGTTAAGCGTATTTCCATCATGTATTTTTGTTATATCATTAGGACAACTTATAATATTCTCTTTAATATATTGTCTTTCAGTACTTAAATTAGGAATGCATGTTACATAATCTATTTCGCTAGAATTACTAATTATATCTTTAGCTATCTTTTCCATTGCAGTTTTAAAATCAAATTCTTCATTATAATACATTCTAGTAAAATGAACTGCATTTCCATATCTAAATCCATATACTCTTCCCATAAATCTTCCTGTTTCATCGGTAATAGCAACTATAATACCATGTGGACTTGATGTAATATACCTAATTGTTGCATCTTGAGCATGTCCTATTTGAAAACAACTTTTCTTAACTTTGCCTAGCATTCTAGCACCAGCAATTAACTGTTCTGGATCACACATATCATAAGAACCATAGTTTAATTTTCTTCCATTACTATCAAATATCCCTTTAATATCAGGTATAGTTCTATAAAATCTTTTGGCAGTTTTTTCAGTATAGTGAATATAATTATCTTCTATACTTCTATGTTCAAGAATATCAACAACTTTTGGTGTTAAAACTATTCCTTCTCTTGAATTTCTGGTACTCATCTTTTTAACACTTTCAACAAAATCAGTTAAATTATCAATACATAGCGTCTTTTTTCTGCCATCTTTATCTCTAGGTATTAAAGATTCTGCTACTTTTGAAAAATATAGTATTAAATTTTCTATATTTTCTCCTCTAACTAATTCAAGTTCATCAAAAGATAACAATTCTATATGTTGCTTAGATTCACTATTTAATGCTCTTAAGTTTTCAATTAAAGACTTAAGTCTCTTTTTTATTATTGGATTTAATTCAACACCACCATAGTTTGCTTTATCTCTATTAACTGAATTCAATACAGCAACTATTAATTTTTGTAATTGTATTCTTGAATTAACTCTAAAATTAGCCGCTTCTAAAGGTAATGCTCTTTTTTCTTTAATAGTTGGCTGTTTTGTCAAAATAGCACTATATCTTGGATCCTTAATCATTAATTCACCTAAAGTTTTTAAGTTTTTAACGCCAACATAATCAGGGTACAGTTTTGAAAAAACCGCATCCATTTTCTGATTAAATTTAATATTTTGACTTTCAAATATATCTCTTAAGTCGGGATCATTTTTCAATATTGTCTCTATTCTTTTTCTATCGATTAATTCTTTACCTTTATCTGTCAATAACAATTCTTTTATAATTAGTTTTTCTAGTTTTAATCTTTCTAAACTTTCATATTTCCTTTTCTCAATATTTAGACAATAAACACCTAATTGAGTTAATAATTTACCTTCAACTTTATTGTTATCTTTAAATGATTCCTCAAACACTTTATTAGTTGAGGATAAAAACATTTCTTTTAACAGTTTAGCTCTTTGTAAATATATTTCATATCTCTTTTGTAGATTATCTGTCTCTATCATACCATATAAATCTGATATTGATTTTGACGATTTCATAAACGTTTCTTTAATAGCATTAAAATATGCAAAATACAAATCTTTTTGTCTATCATTTATAATTTTGCCATTTGGACCTTCCATTGGTTTTTTAATATTCACTAAATCTAAAAACTTTTCAATAAACAAATCATCATCTAATCTAATATTTTTCTCATGTAATGTTATTAAAAAATTAGCAATAGTTTTTTCGTCAAGACTATCTTCAATTACTATATTCATTCTTCTATAATATTTCAAAAAGTCCACATTAAGTTTTAATGATCCTAAACTTTCACCTTTAGATAATCTAACAAGTCTCTCTGCCAAATTTTCTGGTAAATAAAAGTCTTTGTGTCCATCTCTCTCTTTACTAAAATTTTCCTTTGCTTGAACTCCTATTAAAGCTTTCAAATCAGAAGTAGCTATTTGTTCTGAACCATACATTTTCCTTATCTCATCCAAATAAGATTCTAATTCAAGAGCTGCTTCTTTACTAAGAGAACTAATATCATGACAAAAACCACATAATTCATATTTCTTAAAAGATAATTTTTCTAACATATCTTCAAAATACAAAAACATCTTATATTTATTTTCTTCATTACTTAACGATTCAATAAAACCACAAATTATTTCAAGATCCAAATCCTTATTTTTATCAAAATTAGATTTAAATTCAATAAATATTCTCATTTTTAAATTGTCATCTTCAATGAAAGATAATCTAGCTGGTATACTCGTAGGAAACAAATAATCTCTATATTCTAAGGCATACTTAATAAATGATTCATCACTTTTTAAATTACCAAGTAAATTCTCTAACTGGCCAGAATTAAGTACACCAAGATTTTTTTCTATTTCTTCTAATCTTAGTTTTTCATTTTTTATTGAATAAATAACATCATATATATAATAATCTCCTATTTCTTCTTTATATTTGTTAAAATATTCAATTCTTTTTTTATCATTCTTAAATGAGCAGATAACTGGTGATATAAACGTTCCTTCAAGTCTATCTTCATTTTTTAAATATGCTATATATTTTTCAAAAAAATATTCCTTAAGTGAATCATTTTCAAATTTTTCTAGTAAAAGATAAAACTCTTCATCATTTATAATAAACTCATTCTCATCTAATACTTTTTTTATTAATTCATCACTTTTTAATGTTTCAATTACTTGTCTAGCATCATTATTTACCATATAATTATCATCTGAATTTAGTACAAATTCGTTTAATAATTGAAGCTTTAATTGGTCATCTTTTAATGAGGCTACTACTTGCATTGCATTAGTATAATAATGATTATCATATACTTCATGATAATACTTTCTAAAAAGAGTTGCTTTTATTGAATCACTATTAATTGATGCTAAAACTTCACCGAAAGATGTATAATCTATTATATTTTTATATTCTTCCAAAAAATGTGTTTTGTATTCATCGTCATTTATTGTCACAACAATATCATATATAAAATACCTATTTATATCTGTATTACTTATATTTTTTCTAATAAATTCTTTTTTTACACTATCACTAATTGAGGGTAATATATTTTCTATAAATAATCTATCATTAATTGTATGACCTCTAAACTTTAAATAATACTCTATTCTATCCATTTCGTTGCTTATTGATAACAAAAATTCACTAAAAAGACTTCCAGTTGCATCTTTATGGACTTTTTCAAAAAACTTGATTCTTGTTTTTTCATCACTAAATGACATTATAATAAATTCTAAAACATCGCCATCAATTTCTTCTATATATTTATCAAACCATTTTTCTTTTATTTTATCATCTTTAAAAGTTCCTATTATACTTGAAATTTCAAATATACCTAAGCGATCACAATATTTAATTAAATTTGTTTCTTTTTCTTCATCGTTAGATATACATAATATTGCCATTAATAAAAGAGTTGAAGAATTAATATCCGATCTATTTAAAAGTTCCCTTGCTTCTTCATTTGTAAAGTAGTTTCTCATAAAATTAATAGTTTGAAGGTATGAACCTCCAAATCTACTGTCTTGAAAAACATTATTAATTCTTGAAAAATTTATTTCTTCATTCAAAACCGATTTAATGAAATTAAATCTATCAACAAAACTTAATTCTCTTACTATATCTTTATGTCTTTCTTCTTTTAATTCTTGAACTAAAATATCACTTATATCCTTATAATCCATTTTTAACTACCACCATTGTATATATAAATTTTATCACATAGATTACAATAAAACAATTAATCTTTGCCTATTTTTACCCCACTAATTAAATCCTCTAATAGATTACTCAAAACTTTCATATATGTCGCTTTTTTAATATCATCTTTTACTATTAAATTATACTTATATGTTTTATTATCATATTTTAGTTTTAATACACCAACTGTATCGCCTTTCTTCAAAGGCGCTTTTAAATCATATAATTGTTTATCAATTGTATACTTTACATTTTTATTGTTTTTGTTAACAATTAAATTTACATCTTTATCTAAATAATATTTAACTTCCCTATTCATAGCATTTTTAACAATTGTAGTTTCTTCAAAACTGTTTTTATTTAAAATATTCTTACTTCCATACATACTAAATCCATATTCCATCATAGAAATAGTATCGTTGTTTCTATTATCTTTACTATCTTCTCCCATAACAACTGATAATAATCTCATGTTGTTTTTTTCCATAGTGGCCGTTAAACAATATAATGCTTTATCCGTATATCCTGTCTTAAGACCATCAATACCACTATAAAATCTAACTAATTTATTAGTATTTACTAACCAATGATTTTCACCTGATACATTTATGTTTTCTTCATAAGTACTTGTTATTTTCAAAGCAAGTGGGTATTTTATTAATTCTCTAGCTATTAATGATAAATCATATGCAGTTGTATAGTGGTTTTCTTCGTCTAATCCATGAGGATTTTTAAAATTAGTATTAATACATCCAAGTTCTTTTGCTTTTTTATTCATCATGCTAACAAAGTTTTCTTCAGTTCCGCCTATGTATTCCGCTACCGCTACTGCTGCATCGTTTGCTGAACCTATACCAATTCCTTTAAGTAAGGTCATTAAATCAACTTCACTGCCTTCTTCAACAAACAATTGTGTCCCACCCATACCAGCAGCATTTTTAGATATATGAACTTTATCATCAAGACTAACATTGCCGTTTTCTAATGCCTCCATAGTTAATAGTAAAGTCATTATCTTAGTCATACTAGCAGGACTTCTTCTCTCATTTTTATTTTTTTCATATATTATTTTTCCTGTACTAGTTTCAACTAATATAGCGCTTTTAGCATTCTTAGCTAAATCAATCTCTTCTGCATTTATTCTAATAACAAAAATAAATAATAATGTAAATAAAAAAAGTTTCTTCATTTAATCACCTATTTAACTATATGATTAATGAAAAAACTAAATTCTAATTAATTATCTTTTTTAGTAGCATCTATTACTTTTTTTACTAATTCTGCTCCATTATTACCTGCTCTAAATGATTCTAACATTTCAATTGGTACACAGAATATTAATGTATTTGATTGATCAGATGATACATCATTAATAGTAGATAATGTTCTTAAATGTAATGCTCCTGGAGTAGTAGCCATTGTTTTAGCAGCTTCTGCAAGATTCTTAGCAGCTTCAGTTTCACCTTTAGCTTTAGTAATAACAGCCATTTTTTCTCTTTCTGCCTCTGCTACTTTAGCAATTACTCTCTTCATATCTTCAGGTAATGTTACATCTTTTAATTCAACATTTTCAACTTTAATTCCCCAAGGATCAGTAGCTTCATCAATTACTTTACAAATAGTTTCTGATAATTTTTCTCTTTCACTTAATAATTCATCTAATGAAACAGAACCAACTGCATTTCTCATTGTAGTTTGTGCTAATTGACTAACTGCATAATAGAAATTTTCTACTTCTAATACTGCTTTAGCTGCATCAAATATCTTATAATAAATAACTGCATTAATTCTAATAGATACATTATCTTTGGTAATAGCATCTTGTTCTGGAACATCTACTACTTTAGTTCTTATATCTACCTTTTTATAACTTTCGATAATTGGAAGAATAATTCTCCATCCTGGTTGTAATATTTTATCAAATTTACCTAATCTAAATTTGATACCCCTTTCATATTGATTAACTTGAACAATACCTCTAAGTATTACTATAAGTACAACTATTGCTATAAAAACCATTAAATAATCCATAATCGACATTCTCCTTTCATAAATAATTATACTATTAAAAAATAAGGAATACAACTACTCCTTATCCTTACAATTTTTATTCATTACATATCTATCTTTTACTAGTCCTTTAGTAAAGCTTATGCTTTCAATACAATATTTATCAATGTTTTCTACTTCATCCTTTAAATATTCTTTTTCTAATAATTCACTAATAAAAACAAGCTCAGTTTCTTCAGTTTTAGGTATTAAATTATTATCAGTTAAATATGATAAAGTAGCTTTTTCAATCTTGTTTTCTAACTCTATATAAACTTTATCTCTTTTAGAATAACCAAGTATCAATAATACGCTCAATAGTCCTACTACTATAAATGCCCATAAAAACATTATTTTATTATTCATAATTCTCACTATATCCTACAGTCTCATAAACACTGCATTTAATATATGCAATACTATTGCCATTACTTAATAATTTTGCATACCCTTTACATTCTTTATTTCTACTATCATATATAGGATTCATATATCCATTATATTTAAGAGTTTTAGTACTAACAATTACTGTATCACTTAAACCGTATGGATATCTATCTCTATAGTATCTACCTCCAGCTTCAGCAACAGTTGCTTCTAATGAAGCATAATCGTAGTTCCCACCACGAGTATTTTTACCTAAATCTATATATGCATTTTCACCATTGCCAATTAACCCCATTCTATAAAGACCAATAGTAGAAATAATAATACATATTACAAATAAAAGTATAAATGCAAGTTCTACTCTTAATCCCCATCCATTTTTATTCATTATATTCACCCCTTGGTTACCCATATTATACTACAATAATACTTTTTTTTCTATAATAATTCTTCTATTTTAGTTTTGGTATCAACATCTAAATCAATAATTATTTCTTTAATCTTTTTATTCTTTTCATATAAACTCAATGCTTTTTCAAATCTTTTAAGTTTAATTGCTATTCCATTTAAATACTTGCCAACATATGATTTACTTACTTTATTATTATCAGCTATTTCTTGCAAACTATAATCTTCATAGAAATAATATTCAAAATAATTTTTTTCCTTTTCAGTTAATAATCTATTATATATTTCATATAAAGATAACATATATTCTCTTTCTTTCATTAGAACTCCTTAAATAAACCATAGATATATTTTTCGATATCAAATGGAATTAAATCAGTTTCTTTCTCTCCTAAACCAACAAACTTAACAGGAATATCTACTAATTCTTTAATAGCAAGTACTATTCCACCCTTAGCAGTTCCATCTAATTTAGTTAACACTATCCCCGTAATATTTGTTATCTCTTTAAAACTTTTTGCTTGACTAATACCATTTTGTCCAGTAGTGGCATCTATTACTAATAAAGTTTCTTTAGGTTCACCAGGTATTATTTCATTAATAACCCTATTCATCTTTTCAAGTTCTTTCATTAAATTAGCTTTATTTTGAAGTCTTCCAGCAGTATCAACAAGTACTACATCATATTTTTCTTTTTTTGCTTTATTTAAACCATCATATATAACTGCTGATGGGTCTGTTCTATCATCTCCAAAGAAATCAACGCCTACTCTTTTAGCCCATTCATCCAATTGACTAACAGCTCCAGCTCTAAAAGTATCACCTGCAATTAATAAAACTTTCTTTCCATCTTTTTTTAGATTATATGCTATTTTAGCGATACTTGTTGTTTTACCCACTCCATTTACTCCAACAAATAGTACTACATTAGTAACTCCATCTTCTATATTTAATTTAGAAGAAAGTATATCTCCATCAACATATATCATAAATAATTCATCAACAATTACTTCTTTTAAATATTCAAAATCTTCAATATGTTCTTCTTTAACTCTTTTTTTAAGTCTATCTACAAAATCCATTACAGTATTAACACCGACATCAGCAGTAATTAATATTTCTTCTAATTCATCATAAAAATCATTGCTTATCTTAGTATATTTAATACCTAAAATAGATAATTTATTTACAAAACTATCTCTAGATTTTGATAATCCCTCTACATATTTATCAGTTTCTTTAATATCTTTTATTTCTTCTATAGTAATTTTTTCTTTTTCTTCTATTTCTTCTTCACTAATGTCATCTATTTCAATATTATCTTCCTCTATTTTATCTTTAATTACTTCTTTCTTACTAAAAACTTCTTTTATCTTACTAAATAATCCCATTTTTTCACCTCTAATCTATTGTTTTTTCTAAAAATATTTTATTTTTAAATGATCCTCTTTTTAAACATTTCTCTTTAGACACTTCAATAACTTCATCTAAAGATGAGTTCTCCACTTCAGCTAAACATTTAATTATTTCTATCAGATCAGCTAACTCTTCAATTCTTTCTTTTCCACTAGAATTTAATGCTTCATTATACTCTTCAATCATTTTCTTTTCTAGTTCTTTTTTATATTCTTCATGATCTAGTACTCTAGTAAATGCCTGTCCACCATTATTAACTATTATCTCAGGAATCCTATCCCTAACTAATTTATTAAATATTTGTTCCATATTACTTCCTTCTTAATATATAACTATTCCAAAGTACATTATTATGTACTGATACTTGTGATTTATTTATACTATGTTCAATTACTTTAAATCCTGCATTATCTGATAATCTAGAAAAACTATCACTTGTTAAATCATTAAAATATCTTCCATCACTTTTATATTCTTCTTTATCATACCCATTAACAAAAGATGTATATAAGTAACCATCGTGTTTTAACGAATCTCTCAACTTAATTAATATATCTAACAACTTATCTCTTTTAACATGTAAAAGTGTTGAACACGCCCATATTCCATCATAAAAATCTATATCAGATAGTTCACTAAAATCCATACATTTTATATTAAGTCCAGTATAAGCGCTTGCTAATTTGCATAGTTCTTCACTACCATCAATTGGATATACATCATATCCCATATTTTTAAATACTAATGAATCTCTTCCACTTCCACATCCAAAATCCAATATTTTTCCATTCTCTTTTACATATTTTAAAAACAAATCATATTGCTTAGTCATATCAGCATTAACCGTTTTATCAAAATACTTTTTTGCATTCTCATTGTAATAGTCAATTGTATTCATAAAACCCACCTACATATAATTATATTATAAATATGTTCTTTTGACAAACAAAGATAATTTTGATATAATTAATATCACTAAATTGAACTTTTTTTGAAAGGGATGAAAATATGAACAGTAAAACTGGAGAAACTTTAGTTTGTGCCTTGGGTGGTCTTGGTGAAGTAGGAAAAAACATGTATGTCGTAATGCATGAAGATGAATTATTTATTATAGATTGTGGAGTAATGTTTCCAGAAGATGATTTGATGGGAATTGATTATGTCTTAGCTGATTATAATGTATTAAAATCAATGCAAGATAAAATAAAAGGATTAATAATTACTCACGGACATGAAGATCATATTGGAGGAATACCATTCTTATTACAAAATATAAGTATTCCTACTATATATGCTCCTAATATCGCAGGAAAATTAATTAGAAATAAAGTATCCGAAAGAAATATACCACTACCTAAAATGGTTACAGTAAATGAAGACTTACATATTAAAACAAAATATTTTGATATTGAATTTTTTACAACAACACACTCAATACCAGATTCATTTGGTATGGCGATAACAACTAAAAATGGAACAATAGTTGAAACAGGAGACTTTAAATTTGATTTAACTCCAATAGGCCCTGTTGCTAATATGGGGAAAATAGCTGATATTGGCAATAAAGGAGTTACATTACTATTAAGTGATTCAACAAATGCATTGTTACCAGGTTTTTCAAATAGTGAATCTGTTGTTGATGAAGCATTAGGTGAAATCTTCGGAGAAAACACTAATTCAAGGATAATACTTGCTACATTTGCTAGTAATATCTATAGACTTACTCATATAGTGGAAACTTGTAAAAAATATAATAGAAAAGTAGTAGTATTCGGAAGAAGTATGAATGCTAATATAGAAATAGCTATTGAATGTGGATATATTAAAGATAAAGATATATTTATTTCAAGTGAAGAAGCAAACTTATTAGAACCAAATAAAGTATGTTTGCTTTGCACTGGTTCACAAGGAGAACCACTAGCTGCTCTATCTAGAATAGCAAATGGTAATGATAGAAATATAACATTAATGCCAAATGATACAGTAATATTTTCTTCTTCTCCTATTCCAGGAAATGCATTATCAATTAATAGAATAATTAATAAACTATATTTACAAGGTGCTAATGTTTATACAAATGCCAGTGAATCAAATGTACATACAAGTGGACATGCAAGACAAGATGAACTAAAACTATTATTTAGATTGGTTAAACCTAAATACTTTATGCCTATGCATGGTGAATATAGAATGTTAGCTGCTCATACTCATTTAGCTACACTATGTGATGTAAAAGAAGAAAATACATTCATTTGTAAAAATGGCGATATACTTGCTATTAAAGATGGTGAAGTATATAGAAAAAATTCTATTCCAATTAATGATATATATGTAGATGGAAGTAGAATTGGAGATGTTGGAATATCAATTATAAAAGATAGAAAAATAATGTCTACAGATGGCGTTTTAGTAGTAATATTAAATCTTGATTTAGAAAAAAAGAAAATGTTAATTGAACCAAATATTACAACAAGAGGTTTTGTAGTAGTAAATGATAATCAAGAACTAATAAAACAAATACAAGACAAAACAAATATTATTACTTTAAATGAACTAGAAAAAGATAATTTCAGTTTAACAGATTTAAAAAATAGAATAATACTAGAAATTAACTCATATGTTATAGAATTAACAGGTAGAAGACCAATTATTATTCCAATGATTTTAGAAGTTAAAAAGCATGATTAATCATGCTTTTATTTTGTAAATATATCTAATACTTTAGGCATATCTTTATCAAACCTAACTATATGCTCTACTTTTTTATTTTGTTCTTTACATAATTCAGCATATTTGTCATCCCAAGATAATCTATATGCTTCATCGATATTAAATCCCAATTTATTTAGCCATTTTTTAATAATCTTTTCTCCATCTTTATTACTTTTATTTTCAATCTCAATGCATATACCAAATGGATACTCATCAACAACAATCTCCACTTCTTTATTCTTAAATACACTTCTATATCTTTCATAACTTTCAACTAATTCTAAATGTAATACATTTCTTAATAGCAAACATAAATTATCATATTCATTTGGTTTAATACTTACTTCTATTTCTTCTTCATTATGTATTAATTCATTTTTCCTTAGTCTTCTCTTCCAAGTAATCATACACTTTTCATCTTTGCCAATTGTTCTTCTAACTCTAAATCTTCCATCTATATCTTTACTATAAAAATCGTATTCTTTCATAGGATGATTATATTGATCTGTACACTCATAAAATCTACCCAAATATTTTAATTCGGAATACTCTTTTAAATAATTAATTATTTTATCTTTACTGTTAATAGAATAATAAAATCTAATTTCAGTTTCCATTTTTATCACCTAAAATCATTATATCACCATAGTTTTCTTATAAACAAAATTTTTATCCATATCATCAAAATTCATATATTTTACTTCTATCTCACTAATATCGTTATTATCATAAAATACACTTCCTACAAAAAAACCTCTATTAACCATAGCAAGATTATTACTTTTCATATCAGATAATGTAGGAACTCTAAATATAGTATTTCTATTATTATAAATGCATCTATAATGATGTGAATGCCCATGATAACTAATCAATACTTGTTCATCAACAATATCATTTTTAATTCTTGATATTTCATGTTTTAAAGCAATATATTCATTCTTAATATGCAAATAGGCACTTCTATATCCTAATAATTTAAAATCTTCTCTTTCACTTAACTCTTTACTTAAATCAATGCCATTTAATAAAGCATGTAAATCATGGTTGCCAAATAATATATAATTACTAATACTCTTATCATAACAATAGTTTTCCAAAACATGCTCTATTTGTGCCATTATATTTTTATATTTATATGGGCATCTCCCAAACTCAGCATATTCTCCTTCAATTAAATCTCCTGCATGAAAAATATATTTTATATTATGTTTAACAGCATATTCGTATACTTTTTTAAGATAATCAAAATTTTCAAATACACTTCCATAATGCGTATCAGCTATAACAATATATTCAAAATCTTCTTTTGTTATTTCAAATACTTGATGAAATCTACCATCTAAAGTAACGATTCCTCTATCTTCACTTTCAACAATTAATTTTTTATCACTAGAATTGATGATGCTATTTTTACTTTCATTACTTAGATTATCATTAAAACTTATTTCACTCAATCTTTTCCTAAATAATGGTAAATATCTTTTTTCATAATCATTACCATAAACACTTAATTCATAATAAACATATTTTAAAACAGAAATATAATTCATATAACTAATACCATAATAATTAATTATTTCATCCTTCTTTTTACCACTTAATAATAAATTAATTATTTTTTGTTTAGATTTATTATTTCCTTCACTTAGTATTCTCCTAGAATATGCTTTCTTATTTAAATAATCAATTTTATATGCGAGCAAAAACTTAGATTCATTAGAATCTTTAATAATATTTGTTCTTATCTTACCAAGCATATCAATAATATAATTAGAATCTAGGTGTAAAATAGAAGATATTTCCTTTATAGACTTATTTTCTAAAACAAGGGTTGATATATGATCTTCTAAAGTAAAAATAGTCTTCATAAATACCTCCTGCAGAAATATCTTACTACAAAAAAAGAGTTTTTACAAACTCTAAATCATCTTCACTACTACATGCATCCTATTATGATAACCTTTCTTATTATAAAACTTAATAGCACTATCATTATATGCAAATACATCAATAGTAATATATTCGCAACCTTCACTTTTAAAGTACTCTTCTATCTTATCCATAAGAGTTTTTCCTACTCCATTACTTCTTACTTTTTTAGTAACAATTAGTTCAGTAACTTCTCCTCTCTTAGGGCATTTAAAATCTAAATAATCTTCTTCCTTATATGGAAAAATACACCCCATAACTAATCCAACTACTTTCTCATCAATTAAAGCTAGATAACATTTACCATTATTATTCTTAACATCTTCTAAATCAACTAAAGCCATCTTTTCACGATAATCTTTTCCTACTATGTCTAAATGGTCCTTATCAATAGATACAATATACTCTTCTAACTCAACAAGCAAATCTCTAACATCTTCTAAATACTTATCTTCATATTCAATTATATTCATTTAATTCACCACTTTCATTATATAAAAAAAAGACTTTTTATAAAAGTCTTTATTCATCTAACAAGTATAATTCTCCATCTTTAATCATAAAGTAATCATAATATAATGATGATATAAATGGATACTTTATTAAATCATTATGATCAATTGTAATATACCCAATTCTTGAAACTTCAGGAAGTTCATATTTTTTAAATTTCTCTTCCATGCTATCCAAATAACTATTCTCATCAGACATATTCATTCTTTCAATATAATCACTATAATAAATAGTTGATTCATTTTCACTGCTTAAGAATACTAACATAAATCTATTTTCACTTTCAATTACTTCTATATCAGTAATATCTTTGAAACTAAATGTTACTTCATAATTAGTATTAATATTTTTCATTTTAACTTTACCATTTTCTAAATATACTAAATATCTATAATTAAAGATATTCATATAAGTTTCTTCAGTTTCAACTATCTTTTCTATATTATATGATTTAAAATTTGGTGAATGTATTGTATAATTCTTAGGCATATCTATTTTAGTATAGTTATAACATACTTCATAGTCTTCATATTCTTCCTTAAAGAAATTTTCAAAAGGAAGTAAAGCAATAATAAATACTATAACTATTAATAGTTTTACAGTATTAATACTCTTATTTTTACTAGCCCTTTTATCAGGAAAATTGGTTTTCTTAATAACCAATATTGCATTTAGTATCCATAATAAACTAACTAGAACCATACCTATTGAACTAACAAGAGTAACTCCAAATGTTGGTTCATTATAAGTACAGTCTTTAATCATATTCATCTCACCTAAGAATATTGAAAAATCATAAAATGAATGTAAGAAAATAACTGTCCATATATTTTTGGTTTTATAATAAATACTACCAAATAAAACTCCAATCGCAGTGGCATTAATAATTTGCAATATTGTTTCAAATGTAGTTTGTGCTCCTAGATTAGTTATATGCATTAAACCAAATACTAAAGAAGCTAATATAATTGATGTAATAACATTCTTTTTATTGTCAGAGTATCTTTCAATAAATTCATTTTGTAACCAACCTCTACATAAGAATTCTTCTGCTATTCCTATAAATACACAAAATACCAAAACATTTATAAACTTAGCTAAAGAAAAATCACTTAATGAAGATGCACTATCTACTAAATTAATAATACTAATAGCTAAAATTGGAATTGCTAATTTCACACCATCCCAAAATTTTGTCCTCTTATCTGTAAATACATATGAGTTTTTAAACAAAAGCATTACAACTAAAACAGCAAGAGCATAAAACATTTCAGTAATTAAATCACTTCCATATTTAAAGAAACTTGTTGTATTAGTTAACATAGTTGCTATAAACATCATAAACAAATCAAGAATCAAAAATATAAAAAACATTTTTAAAAAAAATCTAAAAATATTTTTTTTCTCTTCTTTCTTTTCTTTTTCCATATTATCTCTACTCCTTCTAACTTATTATCAAGTTAATTATACAATAAATAAAAATCATAAACAATAAAAAAGTAATTCACAAACAGTGACTTTACTATAAAAAAAATCGAACTTACTTAGTTCGATTAATTAACCTAATTGGTGGAGAATGTGGGACTTGAACCCGCGACCTCCTGCGTGCAAGGCAGATGCTCTAGCCAACTGAGCTAATTCCCCAAAAGGTAGGCACTTGATAACAATCAAGCATATTAATACTACCATAATAATTATTGATAAGTCAAGCAAAAATTTAAATTTAACTAACATTATCAATTATTTCATTTACTTCCTTATTAGAAAGATTAATATCTTCATTTATTAAACCAACAGTTGGATGCAATCCATCTTCATTATGAAAATCAGATCCAATTGTTGTGAATAACTTGTTATCAAATGCAAACTTATTCCATCTTTTTATATCGTTAATTTTTTCATTATTTTTATTAATATATATATAATTTGCTTCTATACCATCTATCAACATATCATTAACAATATCTAATACTTCATTTTCAGTTAAACCATCTTCATTAATATAACAAACAGGATGAGCAAGAACAACTTTACCACCAGCACTTTTAATTAACTCACTTGCTTCTTTAGGAGTGACTGTTTTCTTTTTTACATATGCAGGACATCCTTCATTCATAATTGTTTCAATAAACTCCCCTTTAGAAGGAATGTGATTAAATGTATCAATTAATAATTTTTCATTCTTTTTATTGTTAATAATATCTAGAGCGATGTGTGCTTTAGTAACACTTTCTACTTTATCTAGTTCTTCAGTGTTAACTAAATATCCTAGATTATTTAATTTTTCACTAACATCAAATAAATATTTATGCCTATTATTTCTTAATTCAGCTAATTTATTTTTAAAATTATCATCATTTAAATTATAATTATACCCTAAAACGTGTATTCCACATTTTTTTCCTCTTGTTGATATTTCAACACCACTTATCAATTTAACATTATTCTTTTTAGCATATTGAATTAATTCATCAGTATAAGCATCTACTGTATCATGATCTGTAATTGATATAACACTAATATTTCTTTCTTTAGCCATATCAATTATTTCAAATGGTGTTTTTTCACCATCAGAACAATTAGTGTGAATATGTAAATCAATTATTCTTTCCATGAGTTAGTCCTTTCTTTATATCTTAATTGTAGTTCATGTGTTTCTTGTCTTCTTTTAACACTATCACTACTAACACATAATAACATATCTTCTAACTCTTTGTCACTTTTCTTTGATAATTCTTTTCTCGTTGCTAATAATTTTTGCATTAAATCTTCATCCCAATTAAATGGAGTTAAACTATATAAGAAATCAAACATAAAGTTATATGCAGTATCATCATATTGCCATTTTTTTCTTAAAGATAATGGGTGTATTGGTACAAATGGCTTTGGATTATTAAATAATACTGCTTGATGAGTTAAATCTAATATCATTGATAATTGAGATTTTTTTACCAAGTGAACATCTAATGGCAATAATTTACTAGGCATTTTTCCACTCTTTAAGTCATCTACTATTTCTTTTAAATCAACAATAGTTCTAACTGGATCAACATCTGATGTATGAAGATCAACTTTAGTAAATCTATCTATTAATTGTTTTTGTGCTGCTTCAAATTTATCATCTTCAATTATTAAAAACATATCAACATCAGGAAGCCTATTTAATAGTTTTCTTGGCTTTAATTCATCATCCATTTTAGGACATGGTTTGCACCATTGTTTTAAATCAGGCATTGAATCACCAACAGAATTTAAGCAATAATAGCAACTCCAAATTGGATGTGTTGATGCTTCACTATATCTTCTTAATTCGTCATTATATCTCATTTGTTCATAAATAACTGGTAAATCCCCACAGAGATTCTCTTTCAAAGCATAAAAAGGATAACCAGTTCCAAAAGTTCCACAACAACCATCAATACTTTGAAGTACCCTATTAATGGCTTGCAAGTTCAATTTTAAGTACTCTTTCTTTAATTCTGTATTGCATAATTCAAAATCATCAGAAATATCCGCTACTAAATTAGCAATCTCAATTGATTGTAATTCCTCTTCCATAGATAACACCCCCATCTTTTATATGTGATAGATTATACCACAAAATCCCTAAAATAGCAAATAAAAAGGTAATTTTTCAATCACCTTTGCTATTATTTTGATAAAATATTCATTATTTCAAGAGCTAATTTTACAGAATCATGTCTTAACATATCATCTTCGATTTTAATTAAAGGTCTCTTAACATTTTCTATTTTAATATTTTTATCATCAATTTCAATTAAATCTTTTTGTTCTAAAGTTTCATATTTTCTTTGTATTCTTTTACTTACTTTTTCGTTATTTGTAATAACAGTACTTATCTTCTTTTTACCCAAATAAGAATTTAATAAGTTAATGTGATCACTTGCTTTAAATCCATCAGTTTCCCCAGGTTGACTCATAATATTACAAACATATATTATTTTAGCTTTGCTTTCATCTATAGCTTCAACAACTTTTTTACACAATAAATTTGGGATAATACTTGTATATAAACTACCCATACTTAATACAATAGCATCTGCCTCTTTTATTTTATTAATAACTTCTTTATTTGCTTTAGGTTGTTTTTTATAAAAAACTCTCTTTATTTTTTTATCACTTAATGTAATATTATGTTCCCCTTCTATAATACTTCCATCTTCCATTTCACCCATTAAAGTAACATTATCATCTGTTAAAGGTAAAACTGTACCCTTTAGATTTAATATTTTAGATACTTGTTTTATACCAGCAGACATACTACCAAAAATATCAGTCAAAGCCGTTATCATTATATTTCCAACAGTATGTCCATCAAAGTCACCATTAGTTTTAAACCTATAATTTACAAGTTCACCAATAACATCTTCTGTTTCACTTAAAGCAATCAAAACTCTTCTAATATCTCCCATCGCAGGAACATTAAATTCTTTTCTTAATTTACCAGTACTCTTTCCATCATCACAAACACTTACAACTGCTGTAATATCAAATGGAAATCGTTTAAGTCCACTTAACAATACTGATTGCCCTGTTCCTCCTCCTAAAACCACTATTTTCTTATCATTCATTTTTATCCCCCTCAACATAATAAGCATAATATTCTTCAAAACTTATTTTCTCATAATACATAGTTGTTGCTGCCTCCTCACCAACATATCTAAGTCTCCATATATCTTCCTTAAAACCTGTAATACTTTCTTTATCTGCTTCAAATCTAAATATAAAACCATATTTATAGGCATTATCTTTTAACCATAAATATTCTTCACTTAATTTAGGAGTCTTATAATTCTTATTATATGGTGCTAAATTAAAAGATAGTCCTGTTTCATATTCAGAATGTCCCGGTCTAGCTACTATTTTATCAGCTTCACTCTTTCCATTATATTTAGCATAACTATTATATAATTTCTCTTGTTCTTTATATGTTCTATAAGCATCAGATACTACAAATGTATATCCATTTTCTTTTGCATCATCACATAATAATATTATAGCATCTATCGTAATTTGTCTTAACTTTTTTCCACTATAAGCATATTGTGTAGGAACTGTTGCTATATCATCAGGAGCATATTCTTTATTAAGTCCATATATTCTATTAACAAGCATTAATTCATTTTTAGATGTATCCGTTTCTTTTTCATTATCAAACCAATCAATATTTGCTTCAGTATTAATAATTGATATTATTTTACTATATTCATATCCCTTATATCTTTTTTTATACTCTTTATACTTATCATAATTAGAATAAATAAAATATTTTTCTTTAGCATATTCCACTAAATCAGGATCATATTCTAAAGTTAGTAACTTTTCTATTTGAGTGTTTGTTAATTTCTTTTCAATAACTTCTGTTTCATCTAAAGAATATCCTATTTGTACTAATTTATATTCATAAGTTTTAGTATAATTAAAATATTTAACTAATTTAATAATACCTATAGTAATAAGAGTGATTATAGTTATAACAATAACAATAAATATAGAAAATTTAACATAATTAAATTTTTTAACTACCATTTTATCACCTTGTAACTATTATACTAAATTTCCTTTAATAAAAAAAGAAGAACTATTCAGAGATAGTATTTTCTTCTTTTAATTCTTTTTCCCCATTAAATAAGTCGTTTCTTACTTTATCTTCTATTTCCTTAAACAATGCTGGATTGTTTTTAAATACAAGTTTTACATTTTCTTTACCTTGACCTATTTTTTCTCCCTTATAACTAAACCAAGCTCCGCTCTTATCAATTATTCCAAGATTAGATGCTATATCTATTACCTCACCTGCTTTAGAAATTCCTTCACCATACATAATTTCTACTTCAGCAGTCTTAAATGGAGGTGCCACTTTATTCTTAACTACTTTAATAACAGTTTTATTTCCAAGTATTTCACCATTTACTTTTATTTGTTCACTCCTTCTTACATCAAGTCTAATTGTGGAATAGAATTTTAATGCTCTTCCACCAGGAGTAGTTTCAGGATTACCAAACATAACCCCAACTTTTTCTCTTAATTGATTTATAAATATACATATAGTATTTGTCTTATTAATAATACCACTTAATTTTCTTAAAGCTTGACTCATTAATCTAGCTTGAAGTCCAACATGAGAGTCTCCCATATCACCTTCAATTTCTGCTTGAGGAACTAGTGCCGCTACTGAATCAACTACTATAATACTCATTGCTTCACTTCTAACTAATGCCTCAACTATTTCTAATGCTTGTTCTCCTGTATCTGGTTGACTTAATAATAAGTCATCAGTAATTACTCCTAGTTTTTTAGCATATACAGGATCTAAAGCATGTTCAGCATCGATAAATGCAGCTCTTCCACCATTCTTTTGAACTTCAGCAATAGCATGCAATGCAATAGTTGTTTTACCACTTGATTCAGGTCCAAAAACTTCTATAATTCTTCCTTTTGGATATCCTCCAACTCCAAGTGCTTGATCTAATGCAATAGACCCACTTGAAACAACATCTATATTCTTAACTCCTTTTTCTCCTAATTTCATAATAGCGCCTTTACCGAATTGTTTTTCGATATCAGCAAGAACTTGATCTAATGTCTTATCTTTCTCTTTCTTCATTGTGTATTCTCCTTCATTACTTTAATTGTAAAACAATTATTTTTCTTTGTCAATAACTTTTTGCAAACTTTTGTTTGTATATAATTAAATTATCATTTTATTTACATTTTAATAATTATTTTATTCATATAAAAACATATATAATTACTTAATTTTAAAGAAAAAATACTCTATAAAATTAAATAATTACTTTTTTTATTATTTTTTCAAGCAATAAAAAAAGTGATAAAAATCACTTTTATGATAAATACTTTTTATTCTTAGTATAATACTCAATACCACTTATAATTGATAAGATAGTAGCTATCATAATTAATACTCTAGCTGGATATATATTTATCAAGGCAAATGGTAAGTCATAGAATAGTAATAATGTAATACCAATTAACATAAATACTGTTTTAATCTTACCGGTATTAGATGCTCCAACAGCACCATTCTTTTGTCCTGCTACCATTTTAATTGAATCAACAATTATATCTCTAGATACAATTACAACTGGAATAACAACTGATATTAAACCTTCAGTAGCAAGTATTACTAGAACACCATTTACAAGTATTTTATCAGCAATAGCATCCATTACTTTTCCTAAATCTGTCACTAAATTATATTTTCTAGCAAGATATCCATCTAAGAAGTCTGTAACCGCAGCTATCAAGAATAAAATGCCACATATTAAATATTTACTATCAATAATCAACTCAGCATTTACTCTTAATTCCGGAAATGAAATTCCTATTCTATTAAGAGGAAAAATCATTAATACTAATAATATAATAGAAATAACTATTCTACATACTGTAATTCTATTTGGTACATTCATTTTAATACACCCTTTCAACATAATTAACAATACTTTTCTTTTCTTCATGATCATCTGTAGCATATTTAACAATTAATATAACAAATACAATAAGTATTACTACAGATACACCATATATAATAAAGTATTTTAAATTATTATTCTTTTTTCTTTTTAAAGTATAAGGCGAAACAATTTTATTCTCAGCATTTTTACTTTCAAGTATTTTTATTTCTTTTGTTTGTTCCAAAATATCTTCAATAGGTATTCTAGAAGTATAACTAAACATAAAATCATTAAATTGATCCATGATTTCATCTTCATTTAAATTTAAATACTTAGCATATTTTCTTACTATTTCTTTTAAGAAAAACACATCTTTAAAAGCATTTATATTTCCATCTTCTAAATTATCTAATTGACTTTCTGTAATATCTAAATCTTTAATTACTTCTGATTTTGAAATACCAATTGTTTCTCTAGCCTGTTTAAAACTATCTCCAATTTCCTTCATGGTAATCTCCTATAAAATAAAAAATAATTCTTAATAAGCCATGTTCTGTACCTAAAAGGTGACAAACATTTATCTAAGGATTTCTCCTTCCCTTACTCATTTATTATTCAATCGTAAGAGTTCCCCTACCAAATTTGGGTTTCTCACTCGTGGGGTTTACCTCGTTCCACAAATATTATCCCTAATATTCTCGTCTCTATGGCACTTTTATACCTACTTTAGTCAGATCTTGACTATTTCAGAGCCGTTAATATATTTCTATATTACCTAAGGTTATTTTTTCCCTTAGCACGAACACTTTCATTCATTCCAGAATGAGTGAGCATGGACTTTCCTCTACATAATATATATGCAGCGTTTGTCTAAAGAATTATTCTCCATATACAACTTTTTCTAGGTCACTAATTCTCTTTAATAAATCAACATTAGTAACCCCTTTGTTAGAGCCAGCAATATCCAAAGATGCTTTTAGATTTCTAATTTCTGCTTTTAATTTAGCATTATCAGCTTCCAATGCTTTAATCTCTGTTACTAATCTTTTAGTAGTAGCCTCAAAATCAACATAATCCTTGATTATTAAGTCAAGAAATTGATCAACTTCTTGTGGTCTATACCCTCTAGCATCAATTTTAAAATCTTTCTCAAGTATCTCTTTTGCTGTTAGAAATCTTTTATCTTCGTACATCTTTTTAAGCCTCTCTTCCACCTAAAATTATATTACATTTCTCCAATTTAGTCAATAAAACGCAAAAAAACAAACCTTATAAGATTTGTCTTTCATACTCCAATATACATCCATCAATCATTTCATCAATTTTCCTATAATACCTATTTATATTTCTCTTCACTAACACCTCCATATAAATATTAACTCATTTAAATAGATGTTTCATTAGTTTCGACATAACTAGATATTATTTTTATTTTGTTAATACTTTTTTATAATAATTTAAATAATCACTAAAATCATTCTTATCAATATCTTTGATTAATATCCCATAATCAACTCTTACATTACTATTATTAATTATTCTATTAATATCAGTATAATCAATTATTATTTTGCCTATTCTATCAGCATAATGAACAACATATAATTCTATAAATCCATCAATTTTACTTTCTATTTTAGTATTATATTTATTATTATAAGTATCTAAATAATCAGAATATTTTATTTTACATAATGCTTTAACATTAGTAATGTATTCAGGTTCACAAAAACCAAATAATGATTTTATTAATTCAATATCATAATATTTATCTTCTATTTTATCTATACTTAATTTTGATTTAGATAATTTTTGATTATTAGCATTTATTTCATATACTTTATCCTTATATACTAAATAACCATCAGCTTCATATGCACCCTCAAATAATATTAAATTCTTATCTCTAGAATAAATAATATTACTAGTCACTCCATCAATGTTTTTATCTATTTCTAAAGTATAATTATCCTTTATATTATTAAATAATTCACTTATATTATCTTTATTTGGCATTATCTTTTTAGGTATTGGTTTAGCACTCCTCATAGATAGTATTCCCACTATTAATAACATAAAGATTAATATAATGACAATTATTTTTAAAATGTTATTATTTTTAAAACCCATCAACTCTTTAGACTTCTTTTTTTTATTTTTTAACATACTTTAACTCCCACTAATTTTTCATTCCTTTTTCCATTTAAATAATCCCTAGCATTCATTTCTTTTTTACCAGATGGTTTCAATCTTGTAATGATAATTTCTTTATCACTACATTTAATTCCAATACCATCATTATATAAATTAGTTATGGTACCTGCTTCACCTTTAGTACTTTCACCTATTCTACTTTCACATATTTTAATAATTTCACCATTTAGTTCTAAATAAGCAACCGGAAAAGGATACATACCTCTAATATGATTAAAAACTTCTCTAGCTGTCTTATTAAAATCCAATTTTTCTTCTTCTCTTTTAATATTGTATGCAAATGTAACTTCACTTTCATCTTGTTTAATTCTATTATTAGTTCCATCAAAAATAGATGGCAAAGTTTCAAGTAACAATTCGCTTCCCATAACACTTAATTTATCATGAATAGTACCAACATTATCAGAATCTGTTATTTTGATGCTCCTTTGAGTAATAATATCTCCATCATCCATACCACTAGCCATAAACATAATAGTAATACCAGTTTCATCATATCCATTAATAATGCTTCTATGTAATGGACTACCACCTCTTAATTTAGGCAATAATGAAGCATGAACATTAACAGCTTTATATTTAGGTGTTTCAAGTAATATATCTGGTATTATTTGTCCATAAGCACAAGTAATAATAATATCAGGATTAACTTCTAATATATGTTCATATTCATTTCTAATCTTATTTGGTTGATATACTTCAATATTATTCTTAATAGCCACTTCTTTTACTGGACTAAACCTTAATTCATGGTGTCTTCCAACAAAAGAATCAGGTTGAGTAACAACCATAATAACATTAGTATTTTTAATTAACATTTCAAGAACAGGAATACTAAACTCAGGCGTTCCCATAAAAACAACTCTTTTATCTTTCATTTGCTTCACCAACTAAATTATATTAAATATTTAAACTAATATCAATATTCACATTCTTTATATTAAGATCATTAATCTCCCTTAATGCTTTATATAATAATTCATTTCTTTTATACTTAATCATAATATTAAATCTATATTTGTTTTTTAATTTAACAATACTGGATACACTAGGACCAAGTATTATATATTCTTCATTTAATATAGACTCTAAATACTCTTTTACTTTATTAGCACCTTTACCCGCTTCGTCAAAAGTATTACTCGTAATTAGAATATTACACACATAAAAATATGGTGGATATTTTAATTTTTGTCTTATTTTCATTTCATAATTATAAAAAGATTCAAAATCATTTTTAACAACACTTTCATATACATAATTACTAGGATTATAAGTTTGAATAATAACTTTACCAGGTAAATTAAATCTACCAACTCTACCAGCAGTTTGACTTAATAATTCATAAGTCCTTTCACTACTTCTAAAGTCAGGTATCGCTAGTGATGCATCAGGATTAATTATTCCAACTAAACTAACATTTTCAAAATTAAGACCTTTAGATATCATCTGAGTACCAACTAATATATTATAATCTCCACTACTAAATTCCTTAATCAATTTTTGGTGAGAATTCTTAGTACTAGTAGTATCAGCATCCATTCTAAGCACTTTAGTATTATATTTTTTCTCAATAATACTTTCCAGTTTTTCAGTACCAAGTCCTAAATCTTTAAGTCCCTCTTCATGACAATGAGGACAATATTCAGTTTTCTTACATCTATATCCACAATAGTGGCAAGAAAAAGAATTACTACTCTTATGATATATTAAAGAAATATCACAATTAGGACATTTATATACATATCCACAACTACTACAAGATATAAATGTAGAATACCCTCTTCTATTTAATAACAAAATGATTTGTTCATTTCTAGATAAAGATTCTCTAATTTCTTTATCTAACCTTTCACTGATAATATAATTTCTTTTCTTAGCTTCCTTTTCCATATCAATTATTTCAATATTAGGAAACCTATCACTAATTCTTTTCTTTAAATTAACTAAATGTAAAACTCCCTTTTTACCTCTAGCATATTCTTCTAATGCAGGTGTTGCACTTCCAAGAACAACTTTTGCATTATTAAATTCACTTCTTTTATAAGCAATATCAATAGCATTATATTTAGGCGTGCTTTCTTGCTTATAAGTACTACTTTGACATTCATCAACTATAATTAATCCAATGTCTTTTAAAGGTGAAAATATAGCACTTCTAGCACCAACTACTAAAGAAACTTCACCCTTCATTATCTTTCTATATTCATCATACTTTTCACCCTCACTAAGTGAACTATGAAATACAGCAACATTATCCCCAAATACACTCTTAAATCTAGAAACAATTTGAGGAGTTAATGATATTTCAGGTACTAGAACAATCGCAGTTTTATTATCACTTAAATTCTTTCTAATTAACTCAATATATACTTCTGTTTTACCACTACCTGTTACCCCATATAATAAAAATTTATTATCCCTACTATTCAATATTTCTTCAACTGCATTTTTTTGATCAGAAGTTAATACTATTTTCTTATTCTCTTCTTTTTCGAAATAAACTTCTCTATTTATCTCATTTGTTTCTTCAAGAACAATACCTTTATCAATTAAACTCTTCAAAGATACACAATTTATTTTAGTTTTATTAATTTTACCTCTTCTCAATATTTCAATTAATCCTAATTCTTTTTTATTTCTTTTATGTTCAATAATATATTCTTCAATATTAATATTTTTATTTAAATAAACTAATGTTTCATATTTCTTATTAATATTAGTTTTAATAGATGCTTTTAATGCTTTAGGTAACATTATTTGATAACAACTAATTAAATTACACAACAAAGAATTACTCATATATTTACCTAATTTGAGTAATTCATCATTTAAATAAAAATCACTATCAACTATTTTAATAATACTTCTATACTCCAACGAATTATCTTTATTATTATGTATTTTTAAAACAAAACCTTCTACTTCTTTAGAAGCAAAAGGAACCATTACTTTATGACCTACTTTAATAATACTTTCTAATTCATTTGGAATAATATAATCAAATACTTTATTTAATGATTTAACAGAATATTCAATTATTACACTTGCTAACATTAATAACCTCTTAAATATGGATTATGTTTTATTTCATATCCCACTGTTGTACTAACACCATGTCCTGGATATACAATTATATCTTTATCTAACGCTTTAAATCTTTCTAAACTTTCAAACATATAATCTTCATTTATATCATCATAGTCACCAATAGTGTCTTTAAAAACAAAATCTCCACAAAATAACATTTTGTTTTCTTTAAATAAATATGAAACGCTATCCATAGTATGCCCATAATTTTCAATTACTTCATACTCAAAACATTTAATTTTATTAACTTTATTTCTATAATCAACTACTACACATTTATATTTATTTTCTAATTCATCTAAAGCCCCAATATGGTCAAAATGATAATGAGTAATTAATATACCAACTACTTTAAGTTTATTCTTTTCAATTTCATTAATTATTCTATTTGATTCACTACCAGGATCAACAATCAAAGCATATTTATTATTATGTATAATATAACAATTTTCCATTAAATAACCATTAACTACACATAATACATTTAACATATTTCGTCTCCATTTTCATCAAACATATCAAGTAAAGAATCTAATCTATTTAACACTTTATAACCATGAGATTCTAATTCCTTAGAAAATCTAATTGATATTCCACCAGCTTCTTGCCATTCTTTAAGATTACCAGCAAAATCATCAACAAGAATTGCTCCTTCACTATGAACCATCTTAGGTTTAGATACACTTTTAGGAACAATAATAATGGTAATATTATCTTTAAAATGCTTCCTTAAATATTTTATTTTTACAACACCCTCTTCAAGTGAATTAACATGAGATAAAAAGGCAATTTCAAAACGCTTACTATCAATTAGTCTATGAATACATTCAATAGAATCATTCAATATATTTTTATCTTTAATAATAGTATTAAAATCAAAAGAACCAAACACCTTTCTAATTTGTTCTTCTTCACCTAATTTAACACCATTTTTTTCTAACTCATTATATAAAAGTGGTATTGTATCCATTACAACTCCATCAAAATCAATATACAATCTTCTCATAATATTACCTCTTACTAATAATATAATGATTTATCAAATAAATGTCAAATAAAAGAACACTAATTTTACTATCAGTGTTCTTATTTATTATTAATACTTATAGCACCAACTATTATTTACTTTTGTAAATCCACTAGTTCTACATGCCCATTCGGATCCTGTACATCCTGATATGTAATTATTACCTGAATGTGAGGATGATGAACAATTTGGAGCTGTACCTGTTGTACAACTTGTTTGATTAGTTAGTTCACTTGATGTAAATCTATAGCCTGTATTTCCAGTACAAGTCCATCCAGATATTTGGCTTGATACGTTATTTTGAACGCAGGTTGAACCACTCAAAGTGCCTGATGGGCAAGAATAATTTGTTCCAGCATAATTTGCATATTGATAACACAAATTTCCACTCAATGTTCCAACTGAACATGAATTACATTTATAAACATTATCAAAAGTGCAGCACTTAAGTTGTGGACAGCCATAATCGCTTCCTAAACTTCCTGTTTTACAAACATAGTATGCTGTTGTTGATTTGTGTACAAATATTTTACATTTATTACCATATGTTAAGGTTCCTTTTGAACATGAATATGAATCTTTACAAGTGCACCCATCTTTGCTACATGTATTTACTGTACAACTTGGATAATTATACTCCAAGCAATTGCTATAATCAGTAACATAATTCCATTTAGTACATATTCCTAAAATTTTTTTTGCACATGTACCTTTTTTTGTTCCATATGTTTTGCAAGTCCCTTTATATGTTCCTGAAGGAATAACAGTTTTTGTTGCTGAAGTATTTACATAACAGTTTTGTCCTTCAGCATATTCTGAACCGGAACATACCCAATGATCTACAACTGCATCAGCAACAACTTTATTACAAGTTGTTCCTCTATAAGTATACCCTTGCTTGCAGCAATTATATTGTGAAGGTGAACTTGTCTTATAACATTGACACCCGCTACCGCTACATTTAGTCCATCCAGAAGAACAATATGGAGTTGCAGTAGCACTAGTAGAGCAATTATATGATGCTGTATATGAACCGCATGTCTGTTTAGTTGCAGTCCATTTAGTTTCTTTTGTAGCTTCAATTTGTATTGAACACCTTCCTGTATTTCCCGCTGCGTCTTTAACATGTCCATAGAATGTACCTGCTGATAATGCAGCTGTTTGATTAGTATATGCTGGAGTTGTTGATTTATTAATTCCAGAAGCAGTAACAGCAACATTATCATTTGTTGATTCAAATACAACTCCTGATGCAGTAGCTTTTAACTTACATGTTGGACTTGCTGTATCATTCCATCTTGCATGAAGTGTTGTGTTACTAGCAGCTAATGTTAAACTTGCACCACTAACTAAGTATCCATTTGCACCTATTATCTGAGTGCCACCGCTTTCAGCTGTATAATATCCAGCAAAAGCAAATCCTGCTTTTTCTGGTTTTGTTATTGCATTAGCACTTGTTGTCATTTTTTTACTACTTGCAGCACTATCTAAATAGTATCCTGTATTATATTTCAAATATATATAGTTTGTTCCACCAGTAGTTGCTCCATGATTATTTAGTGTTATAGTAAACACTTTTGGAGAACAAAATGCATATACTGAAATTGATGTATTTCCATTAGCACTTGGTGTATAATTACCTTCTGATTCAATTCTTGTTCCACTTTGGTCACTACTTGTATTATACCAACAATCATAACCTGTCCTACTTACTTTAGGTGTTTTAACTTTTACAACCGTCCAGTTAGCTGTTAATTTAACAGTTCCTTCTATATTCCTTAAATTTTTAAACCATTCTGTTGTTACTTTTGTTGATCCATTAGTCCATGAAGTTGTAACTGCACTTGAACTTGAACCTGTTTTCGCTGTAGTAGTATTTAAATTAGAGTCTGCTGTCCAACCTGCAAATGTTTGATCTGCATATGTAGCCGAAGCTATTGTTGCACCGCTTCCATTTACAACTCCGCTAACAGTTACTCGTTTTGTAGGATTGTTAATTTGTTTTGCTTCACCATACTTAATTGTAGTTGGATGATTAGTACCAAATGATCCTTTATTTAATTCATAATCAACATTATACTCAATTGGCCCCCAATTTGCTGTTAATGTAACAGTTTCACCTTTAGTATATGTTAAATTCTTATAATACTTATTTTTAACTTTAGTACTTGCATTACTCCATGAAGATGTAATTGATGAAGAACTATCTCCACGTTTTGCTTTATCTGTTTTCAAATTGCTATCTGCTGTCCATCCAGTAAAATTATATCCTGCTTTTTTTGGGTGTTCGATATTTACCGGACTATCATATGTAGCTTCTGTTGGACTTGGGTTTCCTAATGTTCCACCATCTTTGTTATAAGCTATTTTATACTTAATTGGGTTACAAAATGCATATAATGTAACTGAGGTAGGACCATTAGCTGCAGGAGTATAATTGCCTCCACTTGCTATTGTAGTTCCTGACTTATCTTGTTTTGTATTCCATTCACATTCATATCCTACTTTTGTTACTGTTGGAGTAGCACCACTAGAATTTGAAGACCAGTTAGCTGTTAATTGAACAGTTCCTTCTGTACTTCTCAAGTTTCTAAAATACTTACTAGTAACTTTAGATCCATTCCATGATAATGTTGTTGTTGAATCATTTCCATATTTCGCTGTTGTATCTAAACCATTAGCGGTTGTAGATGACCAACCAGTAAATGATTGAGTAATAGTTGTTGAAGCGCTAATTGTTGCTCCTGTTCCATTTGCATTTCCAGTTATAGTTACAACTTTTGTTGGATTTTCAACTGTTACTAATTCATCATATGTTCCCTTATTTGGTTTTTGACTATGACTACCATTATTTAATCCATAAGTTATATTATAAACCGTTGGTTTCCAATTAATATATAGGCTTACTGAACAGTCATCATTAGCTGCATTACAGAATGCAGTTTTATTTGTATAGTCAGTATCCATTTTATAGCATGTTCCATCACCATTTTGTCCCGTACACCATTCATTTCCACTAACAGGAGTATATCCCGTTCTTCTTACATTTATATCACTAGTATCATTCCATTTTGGTAATCTAACTATTTGTTCATAATTCCATTTCCTGTAATTTAAACCACCTGTTGTTATTAAATCTCCATTTGTTGAAACATTACTTCCTTTATTACTTTGCATAGTTCCGTGATTCATATAGAAACTTAATTGAACTTTGTTTCTTACATAATAGTAATCTATGACTCCACTACCATCATATTTTACAAACACTTCACCGATTGGGCTAATGCTCTTAAATCCAGTAAATGTATCTTGAGGAGCTTGCTTATTTTGATCAGATGTTCCAGTATAAGTTTTAACATCTAAATCGTAATTAGTTGGATTTTTAGTATCATCTAATACATTAACTTTTTGTTTCCATCTATTAACTGTAAATAATGTATCAGTTCTTGGTTCCCAAGTAGCTGTAAATGTAACAGTAGAACCATCTACTTGACTTAAATTAAAGAAATACTTTACATTTGCATTTAATGTTTGACCATCACTTGTAAAACTTGTATTTACATTACTACTTGTTGTTCCATATTTTGCTGTTGTTAAATCTATTCCTTGAACTTTCCATCCTTTAAAAATATATCCTTGTCTTGTTGGTGGATCTATTTTTAATGGTGCTTCATCATCATATATTCCTAATGTTGGACTTGAAGTACCTAATACAACACTTTCATGTCCTGGAATATATCTAATATTGTATTTGTTATGATACCATTCAATATAGAAATGCATATTAACTGTTATTTTATCTTTTACATTTTGATTAATAATTCCTTCTTTATCAACTAACCATATTGTTTTATCTCTATTAACAAATCCATCAAATCTTCTTCCTGATTTAACTGGAAGAGTTGTTAATTTTCTAATTTGACTTAAGAAATCATAATCTGTATAAAAACCTGTCCCATATTTCAAGTATATAGTGTTTGGATCCACTTCATTTTCAGCATTATCTCTTTCTGTAACATCTGTATTATGTAATGTTAACTTATATCTACCAATACCAAAAGTAACATTACATATTGTATCTCTATCTACATTACTTACAGATATTGTGTTTCTATTTGAATTATTTACTCCTCCACAATCATCTGCCATATATACATAACCATCTGTTGTTTTATACTTAACTTCTAAAGTACAATCATCTTGTTTACAATTACCTCTAACATATCCAAAATCTTCAGAACAATTTGCTTGATTTTTAACACATGCTGATCTTTCATTAGCAGGTGCTATTTCTCTTTCTATTTGAGCATTTTTACTAACTGTTTTTATTGTAACTTTATAAATTGGATCAAAAGTGTATGGTTGACTAATTGTACCTATTCCACTTATCTTAGTATCACTTTTAACAAATACTGTTGCTCTACCATAGTTTGAACTATCTTTGCTTACTAATGTTATTTTTCCTCTATTATTTACTGCATAAGCTTGATCATCAACGGTATCTATTGTCCAAAATCCCATACCTTCATTCAAATATGACAATTCTTTACCAGTTCCATATAATTTTCTGTCTATTGTTAATTCATATTCTTCTTTACTTATGAAACCCGCTTTGCTAAAACCACTTACTTCTGTAACATTTCCATTTGAAAAACCAAATGGTATTTTTTTAGTAGTATATGGTGATTCATCGTTATTTAATAAATATCTGCTATATGTATGAACATAGTTTGATCTATTTAAATATTCCTGTGCATAACCTTGTTCTACAGTATATTTGCTTCCTTTTACATATATTGGCAAAATCATCATTACCATTATTATTAATAACTTTATACACTTTCTCATATTATCACCTATTGTAATTATAATATATTTTATATTTATTTACAATTTTTTTATAAAAAAAAAGAAGTTTTTTAAACTTCTATATATTCACCATCTAAAGAAAAACTCTTGGTATCAGTTATTTTAACATTAACAATTTGCCCTATTAATGATTTATCCCCTTTAATATTAACAAGTTTCATATTTTCAGTATACCCACATACTTTATTTTTATCTTTATCACTTAATGATGTAACTAAACATTTAACAATCTTGTTTTTTAATTTTTTATTTGCTTCATTGCTATATTTATTAACAACTTCATTTAATCTATGTAATCTATCCATCTTAACTTCTTCACTAACTGTTTCTTTCATTAAAGCAGCAGGAGTATTTTCGCGAGGAGAAAAAGCAAATGTGAATGCTCCATCAAACTTACACTTATTAACCAAATCTAACGTTTCTTCAAAATCTTTTTCTGTTTCACCTGGGAACCCAACTATTATATCTGTAGTAATACTACAATCTTTTACTTTTGTTCTTAAACTCTTATATAATTTTAAATACTCTTCTTTAGTATACCTTCTATTCATTAATTTTAATATTTTATTACTACCAGATTGAAAAGGTAAATGAATATAAGGCATAATATTATCTCTTTTAGCAATTATATCAACCATTTCTTCAGTAAAATCCCATGGATGTGAAGTAACAAATCTAATTCTTTCTATTCCTATATCACTTACATCAGAAAGTAAATTAGCTAAATTGTAATCACCATAAATATCTTTTCCATAAGCATTAACATTTTGACCTAACAATGTTATTTCTTTATATCCACTTTCCTTCAATGATTTTACTTCATTTAATATATCTTCTTTTTTTCTACTTCTTTGACTTCCTCTTGTATAAGGAACTATACAATAAGTACAAAATTTATCACAACCATATATAATATCAACCCATGCACTATATTTGCTTTCTCTAACTACAGGTATATTCTCTACAATATCTCCTTCATAACTCAATACTTCTACTTGCATATTCTTAGTTTCTATTTTGTTCTCTATAATTGTTAATAGATTATCTAAGTTATGAGTTCCACATACAAAATCAACATATCTATATTTCTTTAATATTTCATTAACAACTACTTCTTCTTGCGCCATACATCCACAAATACCAACTAATAAATTAGGATTAGTCGTATCTTTAATATGTTTAAGTACACCTAAAAAACCGAATACTTTATCATGCGCATTTTCTCTAATTGCACAAGTATTTAAAATAACAATATCAGATTCTTCTATATCATCGCAAGATTTAAACCCGACACTTTCTAGCATCCCACATATTTTTTCAGAATCATGTTCATTCATTTGGCAACCATAAGTTCTTACATAATACTTTTTATTTTTACCAAATTTATTATTTACTTCTTTATATTCAACATAATTAACACTATTTTTATTTCTCTTTTTAGCTTCAATCATATTTGGTTTTTTCATAACGCCTCAACTCCATGCCATATTATAGCATATTATCATTTATTTTAAAACATAGTTATGCTATAATAATATTCAATTTATTTGGAAGTGATTATATGAATAAATATGACTATAAAACTAGAACAAGAGCGCTATTTGCTATATCAATTGGTTTTATTCAAGGATATAACGTTGATTTAGAAGAAGACTTCTTTATTATGCTAAGAGATTTTAGTAATCAAAAACTACAAGAAGACTTATTAAATAATATCGATTATATAAATCTAGTTTTATATTTAAAAATGGTTAATCATAAATTACAATCTATTGAAACAGAAAAAACAGTTAAAGATTTATATGATATATTAGATGAAATAAAATCAGAAAAAGATTTATTAAAACTATATGATAGTATAAAACAAGAAGATATAGATAAAGTTAGTGAATTAGCAAGTGAATTTGTTGAATATATGAATTTTATGTATCAGTCACCAAATACTTTAATTCCGCAATAAAAGATGTTATTAAAACATCTTTTTATTTGCTATCATTTATATCTCTTAATTCAAATATAATATCTCTAAGTTCTGTAGCCCTTTCAAAATCCAATTTAGCAGCTGCTTCTCTCATCTCAATTTCAAGTTTATGAACCATATCATTAATTTCTTTTTTAGAATACTTTTTCTTTTCAATCTTTTCAGTTTCTATTTCATTACTAATTGCTTCCCCTATTGCTTTAACAACTGTTTTTGGAATAATATTATGCTCTTTATTATACTTTTCTTGAATGCTTCTTCTTCTATTAGTTTCATCAATAGCTATTTTCATTGCATCACTAATATAATCGGCATACATAATAACTTTTCCATTTTCATTACGTGCTGCTCTTCCTATAGTTTGAATTAAACTTCTATCACTTCTTAAGAATCCTTGCTTATCAGCATCCATAATACATATTAATGATACTTCTGGAATATCCAAACCTTCTCTTAAAAGATTAATTCCTACTAATACATCAACTTTACCTAATCTTAAATTTCTAATAATATTTAATCTTTCTAAAGTTTTTATTTCATTATGTAAATATGTTACTTTGTATCCTAATTCTTTTAAATAAGCTGTTAATTCTTCACTCATTCTAATAGTTAATGTGGTAATTAAAACTCTTTCATTCTTTTCAATTCTATTATTAATTTCTTCTAATATATTATCAATTTGATTTTTAGTAGGCCTTACTTCAACAATTGGATCTAAAAGTCCAGTTGGTCTAATTATTTGTTCAACTGGTTTACCACACAATTCTAACTCATAATCTCCAGGAGTAGCCGAAACATATATTACTTGATTAAGCTTACTTCTAAATTCATCAAACTTTAAAGGTCTATTATCTAGGGCACTAGGTAACCTAAACCCATAATCAACAAGCGTTTGTTTTCTCATATGGTCTCCATTATACATACCTCTTACTTGTGGAAGTGTAACATGGCTTTCATCTACCATTAATAAGAAATCCTTTGGAAAGAAATCAATTAAAGTAGTTGGTGTTTCACCTTCATCTCTCAAACTTAAATGTCTGCTATAATTCTCTATACCATGGCAAAATCCTGTTTCCTTTAACATTTCTAAATCATACATAGTTCTTTCTTTAAGTCTTTGTTCTTCTAATAATTTACCCTCTTCATGCAACTGTTTTAATCTAGAAACTAATTCCTTTTCTATTCTAGAAGTTGCTTCTTTCATCTTTTCGTCGCTTGTTACAAACAATGATGCTGGAAATATAGCTATAGTTCTAACACTATTAGTATTCTTACCAGTTAATGGATCAAACAGTGTTATCTTTTCTATTTCATCATCAAACATTTCTACTCTAATACCACTCTTCTTTTCTCCAATTGGTATTATTTCAATAACATCTCCATTTACTCTAAAAGTTCCCCTTTTAAAATCTAAAACTGCTCTTTCATATTGCATACTAACAAGTTTTTCTAAAATAGAATCTCTTTCTATCTTTTGGCCTATATACAAATTCAGCATTTTATTTATATATTCTTCTTTTTCACCAATATTATATATACAAGATACACTAGATACTATTATAGTATCCTCCCTATCAATAACAGCCGCAGTAGCTGCATGTCTTAATTCATCTATTTCATCATTGATAGATGAATCTTTTTCTATATATAAATCTTTGCTTGGAACATATGCTTCAGGTTGATAATAATCATAATATGAAACAAAGTATTCAACTTTATTTTCAGGAAATAACTCTTTAAACTCTGCATATAATTGACCCGCTAATGTTTTATTGTGTGCTAAAACTAGAGTTGGTTTATTAACTCTTGCTATTACATTTGCCATTGTAAAAGTTTTACCAGTACCAGTCGCACCTAATAATACTTGATCTTTTTTACCAGACTTAATACCTTCAACTAGTGCATCTATAGCTTCTGGTTGATCTCCACTAGGTTTAAATTTACTTACAAGTTTAAACATATATTTTTCCCTTTCAAATCAAATAGTTATTTTATCATTATTATAATCTTTTAACAAGTTGTTTATTTGCTTCTCTAACCCCTTCGCTTTGCCATTCATACCAATCATCAGTATAGTTTCTAGCATAATATAATGTATTAGGATAATATCTAGACAAATTAGTATAATCTTCAGTTATTTTTTCTTTAGACCAAGTTTTTGTATATCCTAAATCTTTAGATAAAAAACTATCTTTATTTTCAATATATTTAATTATTTTACTCTTGTCATGATAATCACTATTAGTTAACACTTTCATGTATCTTGCATATTTTTCTATTAATTCATCATTTGCAAATAAAACCTCTCCATATATTAATGGTAACCATCTTTTTAATGAATAAGTAATATTTGGAAAAAAGTTGCATCCCTCTTCAGGCAACGCTATTGATTTAGCAGCATCAAATCTAAAACCATTTACTCCTAAATCTATATATTCATTTAACATATTAATTATTTTAGATTCTACTATTTTATTATTTGGATTTAATCCAGGTAGTCCCATACAATAATTAGTTACTTGATACCTATCATCCCAATTATATACTTGTTTTCTCTCTTTAAAGCAATCACTATTACTCAATATTTTTCTATCTACTAATTCATTTGGTATTAAAGGTTCATAATCACTTTTATTAGCGACATGATTTATAACTGCATCAACTATTATTATAATGTTATATTTTTTAGCTTCCATACATAAATCATATAATTCTTCTTTGGTACCTATTTTATTTCCTATTTCAAAACCAAGTGGTTGATACAATAACCACCAATTATATTCATCCTCTTTTTTATTATTTTGAAGTGGTGACACTTGTATTGCATTAAAACCTTGACTACTTATAATTGGTAACAATCTTTTAACATCTTTAAGTGGGCAATCAAATAAACTTAATATTCTATTCATATACTACCTCTAGAATAAATTATATCATATTTTATATTTATGGAATAATCATACAAATTATGTTAATATAATATTAAGGAAGGAGACATTTGTATGTATAATTATAATTTTGATGGTTTTGGATCTGCTGATAGTTTAATTAGTCCAAGAGTAGATAGTGCTGCTGGAATTGGAATTTGGTCAATAATTGCTTTTATCTTAGCTCTTATTGGATGCTTTTTAGTATATTTCTTATTTGTTACAAAAAAAGAAAATCCATCTCAAAAATTTCTAGCTTGGTTAAAAGAATTTTTAGCTTTCAAAAAAATGCTAATTGAACCAATTCTAAAAATATGCTATATTTTTGCAGCATTATTTATTACATTAGTTTCTTTTGGATTCATTGGTCAAGGTGGTCTTGGATTCTTAGCATTCTTCTTAACAATTACTCTTGGTAATATTGGTGTAAGATTAATTTATGAACTATTATTAATCAAGATAATGATTTGGAAAAATACTACAGAAATTAATAAAAAACTTAAATAATTAACTAATTAAAAAAATCTCAGATAATTGAGATTTTTTTATTTGCATCTTCATTCATTAAATACATATTAACAGACGCATTGCATACAAGTTCATCAGAATCATCATATATATCTACCACATAATATCCAATTCTATTTCCTTGTTTTAATATTTTTGATATGGCATATATCCTTTTTCCTCTTGCTTTTTTTAAATAACTAATTGTTGAATTCATCGTTACAGGATATTTTCCACTCATACTAGCAAGAGCTCCTGCTGCTGTATCGGCAAGGCCAAACAATATTCCTCCATGAACAATTTCATATGGATTTAAACCATCACTTTTTATTTTATATTCCATTTTACAATGCTCATTATCTAGTTCAATTATTTTAAATCCATTTTTATATATAAATCCTTTTTCTTCTTCAAATCTTTTAATTACCTTATCTTTCATGTTTTGCTCCTATTAATATTTCATTTTTAGTTACATAATCTAAAAACTCTTGTATATGTAAATCATCCTTAGGTCTTGAATACTCATATATTTTTAATGTTCCTCTCTCACTCTCTTTAATATCACAATTACAACTATATACAAATTTAATATGTTTATCAAGAGCATACTTAATTCCCTCTTCTTCACTATCAAATTCATATATACCCATATTATTCATATCAGCATGTTCAAATAAATAATACTTATTGTTTTTTTCATATATTAAAAATGTATGACTTGGAATATTATTAGGTCTACATACATAAAACCATATAAAATATGTTTTTATTTTATATCCATGTTCTATAAACCATTCTCTTTCAAATTCAACTTGTTCATAACAAGTACCACACATACTATTTAAAACTTCATCTTTATTTTGAACAATTGCATGCTCATACCAATTATCATTCCATTCTTTACTATTAGCATCATAATATTGTTTACCATTATCACCTACAAAACCATATTTGATATTCTTCATAAATTCTAATAACTCTGCTGGTGTTTTTATATCTTTATATTCCATTTATTTCCCTCATAATCCATTTCATTATTACTTCAACTATATAATCTATTTCTTTATCAGTTAATTCATATCCTTTTTTTATTTTATGTATTCTTTCTAAACAACCTCTACAACAGCATCCAGTAGCATGTTGTGCTATAAATACTGGATGAACTTGTTTCATTGGTGTTTGTTTTCCATCATTATTAATATTTTTAGGTTTTAATCTTTTATTAACCAAATCATAAGCATCACTTTTAATCTTATCAATTCCTTTTTCAGTAACATAATCTTTCATTTTTTTATTTAAATGAAAAGACCCTCTAAACTTAGTTTTAGATAAACTATCTAATAAATAATCAATATCATTCATTTTTAAACTTTCTTAATCTTAAAGTTTCAGTAAAACCTCTTGTATTAATTGAATTATTTTTCATATAACTATACCAATCATAATAACCAAATTCATCATTATCTACTTTTACTTCTATAGTTTTACTAATAATTCTTTTATATTCATCATCCTTAGATGTATCAACTACTTTAGTAACAACAGGTTTTAATACTTTATAATATAATTCTTTAGGCCACACTCCAACTAATAAACAATCATATACTTTATCATCACTTTCTAACCATGAATGAAATTGTTTTTCATCAAAACATGTTAAAAAACCATCACATATTTTATATTCATCACTTAAAAATTGTTTTAAATATCTAGCTTTTAAATAAATAGAACACCCATGAAATGATTGCATAGATTTCAAAAATGATAACATAGATTTATCATCTTTATTTTTATGACTATTTAATTCTTTTATTAATCCATCTTCATAAGAAACAATGTTCCCATTCAAAACATTTTCACAATATTCTTTATATACTTTTAAATCATTACTACTGCATAACATTTACCTTCACCATAATAATTTTATCATTATAAAAGAAAAATGCAAATAATTTGCATTTATCTTCCTAACTCATGACCAAGAGAATCTTTTATTTCATTTATTATTAACTCTTTTAATTGATTTTTCGTCAAATATATTACTCCATTTTGATCTGGAACAATTTGATAATAATCTAAATAATATTCAAGATAATTAAAGTAATATACTTCATCATAATATTCATCAAATCCTTCAATTTCATTCACATGAATTATACGCTCTTTACTTCCATCAGCATAACATATATAAATATATCCATCATTTATATCACAAAATATAGTATTATCTCTTGCATAACAATTATCACCATCAATATTTACAATAACAGGTTTTATAAAATCAATTATTGTTTCTAAACGTGGAATGGTTCTATATGTAACTTCTTTTGTTTCTTCATCTTTAATTTCAATTGTTTCTTCATACTCTTTATATGTCAATTTAACATCTTTCATAATAACTTGAAGACTAAACATTGCTTCTGTTATAGAATTTTGAGAAGTTAATTCATCTAAATGATTATCATTATTAAAGTATTGAACATCTATATATTTCTTATATTCAATCTTGGAACTTAAAGGAACAAAATCTTCACATGATTTATAAATAACATTATTATCTTTAGTAATTTGAAAAGTTATTTCACCTTTATCATTTTTACCAAACTCGATAAATATACTATCATCAAGAACACCATCATATACAACTTCCCCACTTGATAAAGTAAATGCATTAGCATATATGTCATCATTTTTAAGATCACATTCATCAATTAAATCTTTTATCATTTCTTGTGATAAAACTTTACTATCATGATTTTCAAGATATGTTTGAATCTTTAGAAAGCCACAATCTCTAATCCTATAAAGAACAAATAAATCTTTATTAATAACCAATTCTTTTTCTTCATTATTTTCATCTAAATAAATCATTACTATTGGTTCACTTGTTAATACATCTGTCTCTTGAGAAACATTTTCAGTAGCATAATTACGAATACCAATATTATTAACAACATCACTTTTTGATTTAACTAAATAGTATATTCCTTTATATTCAACAATATATTCTAAATCACTCACTATTTTCATATCTTCTTCAGAAGAAAATTCTTTCGCAATACATAAATCTCTATAATAATTAAAATATGTTTTTTCTCGTATTGATTGTCTCCATACATTCATATAATTTGAATCATGAGTCAATAAACATTCATATCTTTCTTTAAATAATAAATATTGTTCTTGTATTTCCTCTAATGTTTCACAATCTTCTAACATTTTAAAGAATATTGTATCTATTATATCTTTTATTGCATCTTCATCATAATCTTTTATTGCTTCTGCAAATTGCTCATTTAAAATACTTCCGTCTTTTATTAAACTTGATATATATTCATCATCAAATACAAATGTCCCTTGACCATAATCATTTATTATTTGTTCGGACATTTCTCCCATTGGAATGTCAAAACAACTATCATCTTCATCTATTAATTCTAATCCTAAATTATAGTATTTATTGTCACTAGTTCCTAAATAGAATTTTTGATTCTTTAATACTAAATGATCTAATTTAGTAATAAAGTCATATTCACTGGTACCAATATATCCCTCATCTAATAAATGTTTAAAATATTTTTGACTATATTTTTTACAATACTCTTCCTTATAATCTAAAAGTCTATATAAATCATTTAATTCTGAAAATAAATCATCTTTATCAATACTACAAACTGTTATTTCATATACTTGATCTAGCAAATATTCATTATCAAACATAGATATTTTTTCACCATCTATTTTTAAACCAGCTTCATAAGCACCATTAAAGAAATCTATTATATAATCTATATCTACTGTAGGATATTTTTCTTTTAATTCATCTATTAATGGATCAAGACCATATTCATCATAAACACTTAAATCAAATTTATCGGCATGATCTAATAAAAAGTTTAACATTCTTTCATCCTGACCATTATCACCTAGTTTATAATCCACTCCTAAAGATCCTTCTTTATTAGTCATAACCTCATGAAAGCAACTTCTTCCAGGACTAAATCCAATATATTTTCCATCTATTATTCTACTTACTCCATGCATAGCATGACTGATTTCATGAGCAAACAAACCATCATTATCTATATCTGTTAAATAAATAGTATCATCCCAATAACAAAAACATCCAGCCATTGGTATATTGAACATTTCAAGTAATTCATCATATGTTCTATATTCAATTTTTAAATCTTTCATGTTTTCATATATTAATCTTAAATCTATGTCTGGATTAATTCTTGCTTTTTCTTCTAATATCTTTTTAACTATTTCTCTTTGTTTATCACTAAAATTTTCGTTTTCATCTATTACTTTAAATACATCTTCTAAACTAATATCTTTATACCCCAAATATGCATTTAAATCAGTTATACTATAAAATTGAGTTGGTGTATTTAAAACAGCTTCATTTTGTGATTCAATTGTTAAACTATTATTATATTCATTTATTTTAATAGTGGCATCTAACCACATAGGAAATACTAATGAGGCAGAAAAAATAACTGATAATATAGTTCCCTTATAGTTTACTTTATCTTCAAGCCTATCACCAATCCATTTAGAAGCAACAAACTTGTCCCTTACATTAAACACATTAAAAAGATATTTAAAATCTTCAATATCTGGATAAACCAACTCACCATTTTTAATTTCCATAAAAGCATATCTATGATCTTCATTTACTAATAATAGAAATTCTTTATTATTATATTTAAACGTAAATAACTTCTTAAACATATCAAATATCTCCTATAATAAAATAATACCATTTTTTTTGAAATTAAAAAAGACTATAAATAAGTCTCCTTCATTTTTAATAATAGTTTTTGATGAATCACTTTGTTACTAGCTAAAGCACCATCTAAATCTTTACTATAATCTTGTTCGTTACCATGAAAATCAGTTACTAATCCTCCAGCTTCTTCCACTATTAATTTGCTCGCTGCCATATCACAATTGGCATGGGTAGTCCCTGGAAATATTTCTGCACTTATTTTACCGCTCGCTACTAACATACAAGCATGAGCAACACTTCCAACTTGACAAGTTTTAACATTTTTTCTAATTAATCTTACTATATCTAAAGTATCATATTTAGCATGATTCCACATGCAATAATCAACACTACATCCTATATCACCATAATCTAAATTATTAACATGAATACTCTTACCATTACAAAAGGCACCCTCTCCTTTAATAGCTGTATACATTTCATCTAAAAAAGGATTATATACCACTCCAACTAACGGAACACCTTTTTCAACATACGCAAGAGAAAATACAGATATTGGAACATGTCTAGTAAATCCAGAAGTCCCATCTATCGGATCGCATACCCATAATCTATTATTATCTTTATTAAAAGTTTCTTCTTCACCATATACACCATGTTCAGGATAAGTAGTTTTTACTTTTTCAATTAAATAATGATTAATTATTTTATCAGCTTCTGTTACTGGAGTTTTATCACTTTTAAATTCAATTTTTATATCACCATCAAAATACTTTTTCATAAGATCCCCAGCATAATAAGCTATACCTTTTGCAAATTCTAAATAATCATTCATATTTTCCTCCATTTAATAAATCATTCAAATCAGATCCAATTAATTTTACAGACGTATCAATAAATCTCTTTATATTCTCAATATTAAATACATAATCTTTTTTAGTTTTAGAGTTTTCAATTATTAAACTCACTTTATCAATAACAATATTTATTTTATCCATAGGTATTTCTTCAATTATTTTATTTAATTTAGGAATATCATTATAAAAGATTTTTAAATTCATATCATATTCATCAATTAATCTTATATTCAAATTTGTATAATCGTTATAAATATATTTTTTATAATTTTCTTCATTTGCTTCAACAACGGTTCCATCTAATTTAGTAATATATTTACCATATATTTCGCTCATAAAATATTTAAACCATAAATAGTCAACAAACAAATGAATATAATATCCTAAAACAAAATCATCATATAAGTATTTTTTATATTTTTTTAAGAATAAATCTAAATGAGGAATTTCATCTTCTTCTAATTGAAAATGACTTTTAATCTTAGTTTCACCAACTAATTTTGAAATATCAGGCGCAATAGTCCCAATCAACAATTTAGATTCATCCCTCTTTAAATCTTTATTCAATTCACTAGCTATTGCCATATGTATAATTGCTGATGCCATTTTCTCACTCTCTTATTTAACTTTAATACTTTCCTTCATTTGTTCTATTATTTCTTTATCACTAGGATTTTCTTCAATTATTTTTATTTTATCATTTCCTAATTGCCATCCACTTGATTGTAATATTCTATAATATGTTGCTTCACTACATGATTGTTTTGCTGTCTCTAACATACTATCTTTTCTTGATAGCAATTGTTTTTTCTCATCTTTTAGATTCCTTAATTCCATTTCCATTTTATATTGGCTTATGAATAATTCATCCATAGTATCCATCATTTCACATTCTCTTGCACTTAACTTAGAAGCGCCTTCATATACTAATTCAGAATCGACTATATCCATTAATTCTCTTCTACTTAATTTATCTTTCAAATCAATTAATCTACTAACACCCTCACAAGCTTTTTCAACAGTTAATTCACTACCTTCAATCGAACTTCTAAGAATATTAGATATAATTTTACTAATAACTGCACTTAATGATTTACAATCTTTAAAGAATTGATGTAAATTATGATCTCCACTTCCATTAAATGTATATGTAACTTTATTATTTGGTTTAATTGTTAAAACCTCTTCCTCTTTTTTTGCCCTTTCAACTTCTTCTTCACTAATATTATTTTTATTAATATCAGCTTCTGTATCATTAATATCATGAAAATCAATGACTGTAGCTTTTATATCGCTTATATTTCTTAAAGTTGAAAGAGTTACTATGCATATTTGACTCATTAACTCTTCAATATTATCAAAACCATTTTCAATTAACTTCTTTTCAATAGATTTCAATATTTTCTTTACTCTTACTAATCCATCACAATAAGCTATTATATTAATATTTCTAAGATTTCTTTTTACTTCTTCCCTACTACCAGTTAATATTTTAGAAACATATCTTTCAACAAATCTATCAGTATCTTGGTCAAAATCTATTTCTCTCCTAATAGCTAAAAAATTAACAGGAAAACCTTTAACATCAAACATTGCTCCATTATCTTTTCTAGTTCTTAGTCTTGCCATTTTCATACCAAGTTTAGTTATACCAAAAACACTCTTTTCAATATCTTGTGCTGATACACATAACAAACAAGGCCTTTCAAATGGACACTCAGTTAAGTAGATACTTCCTTGTTTGTTTTCTATACTCTTTTCTACTTTCCTATATAAATTTAACATAATACCTCCTATATATCTAAAAATGAACTAATATGAGCTGTTGAATAATTTGTTCTTGTTTGTATTTCAGTTAATACTTTAGTAGTATCATCTATCATTATTAATTGATAATCTTCAATATCATTAAATTTATTCCTAATCTCATCCAATTCTTTTACTTTAGAATTCTCATTTAAAACGCAATAAACATTTTCTCTTAAAATATTATAATACTTATTAACATAATCTTCTTTATAACCAATTTCGCGTTTGTTATTAACTCTTGTTACAACAAATACCCTTTTCATATCTTTATTTTTTAAAAATTTTTGTATCTTCTTACTAACTTTATCTTCGGTATAAAAATTAGTTGTTTCACAAGACTTATTCCATTCTTCATCAGTCAATAATCCATAATGATTATATTCTCCAAATTCCATTAGTGATAAAACACCATCTATATCAAATACTAATACACTATTTTTATCATTTAATAATTCTTTTATCTTGCTCATAAATAAACTCCTAAATATCATCTCATCATATATTATTATAATAAAAAAAGTTGCATTTAAGCAACTATTTTATACACATGTATATCCACCATCAATTGGTAGAATTGCTCCTGTTACATATGATGCTTCATCACTTGCTAAGAATATTGCACCAGCATTTAATTCTCCTTCATGACCATATCTTTGCATAGGAACAGTACCCTTCATATATTCTTGAAATTCCTTAGTATCTAGAACCGCCTTAGTAAGTTCAGTTTCAAAATATCCAGGACATATTGCATTGCATGTAATATTATACTTAGCAAGTTCTGCTGCTACTGCTCTTGTAAAGTTAACTACACCACCCTTACTTGAGTGATATGCTATTGTTCCCATAGCAGTATTTCCAACTAAACCATACATACTTGCTATATTAATAATTCTTCCATAATTATGTTTCTTCATAATATTAGCAAAAGCTCTAGTCATTTTAAATACAGAAGTTTGATCAGTTGCTATAGTAAAATCCCACTCTTCATCAGTCATATCAAGAACACCAGCATCTTTAGATGAACCAGCACAATTAACTAATATATCAACTTTACCAAATGTTTTTTCTGCTAATGCTGCAGCATTATTAATATCTTCTGTTGAAGTTACATCACATTTAATTGGTAAAACCTTTACTCCTTTTTTTTCTAATTCAATTTTTAATTCTTCTAACCTTTCAATTCTTCTTGCTAATATAACTAAATCTGCTCCTTGACTTGCAAAAGCTTCAGACATTTGTTTACCAAGTCCACTTGAAGCACCAGTTACAACAGCAACTCTTCCCTTAAGATTAAACATGTTATCACTCTCCTAATATTATTTTAACATAATAAAAAGAGAAATAAATTCTCTTTTATTGTTTGTTTACATATTTTACTGCTTCCATAGCAGCAATAGCTCCATCACAAGTAGCAGTAACTAATTGTCTTAATCTTTTAGTTCTATTATCTCCTGCTACAAAGATACCTTCAACATTAGTATGACAATCTTCGCTTGCTATTATATAACCTACTTCATTCATATTAATAATATTTCTAAAATTCTCATTTTCAGGTACTCTTCCAATTGCTACAAATAAACAGCTAACATCAATTATTTTTCCACTATTTAAAGTAATACTTTCTAATCTATCATTTCCATTTAATGATTTAATGCTATTATTATTGATTACTTCAATATTATCTTTATTATTTAATTTATCAATTAACATTTCCTCTGCATCTAGTTTTTCTTTTTTATGAATTAAATATACTTTATTAACTACTTCACTTAAATATAATGTTTCTTTAATGGCATTATCAGTACCACCTATAACAGCCACATCTTTATTTTTAAATAAAGGTCCATCACAAGTAGCGCAATAAGAAATACCTTTTCCTAATAATTCTTCTTCTCTGTCAATTCCTAATTTTCTGTTTTCAGCCCCTGTAGCTATAATAATAGATTTAGTTTTGTATGTATTTTTGTTAGTTATTACTTCTTTATAATCATTTAAATTATTAATATTAATAACTTTTTCAAATATAAATTCAACTCCTAAATCTTTTGTCTGATTATATAATTTAGTAGCAAAATCATATCCAGATATATTCTTTTCAACTGGGTAGTTTTCTATAACAGGTGCATTTAATATAGCTCCACCATAAGTATTTGCTTCTAAAATTAAAACCTTTTTATTACTTCGCCTTGCATATATCCCAGCAGTTAATCCTGCAGGACCAGCACCAATAATTATAATATCATACATACTATTCACCTAACATTTCTAAAACACTATCTTTATCTTTATATCCAACTGATCTATTAATTTCTTTTCCATTGGCAAAAACAATTAAACAAGGAATTGAAAAAATACCATATTCTCTTGCCAATTCTTCATTTTCATCTACATCAATTGATATAACTTTAATATCTTTTCTTTCTTCCCCTATTTCTTCAATAATTGGTGCTAACATTCTACAAGGCCCACACCATGTAGCGTTAAAATCAACCAATACTTTCTTATCACTTTTTAATACTTCTTTCTCAAAATCCATATTTTCCTCCTTATATATATTCTTTAAAATCTTCTTTTATTTTATTTGCTAATATTCCTTCTCTTAAAAAAATTATTTTATTATCTTCTACTTTGATCAATGTAGAAGCAATATCACTTAAATCACCATCATCATAAATATATGATATGCTTTTCTTTAGTTCTTTATCCAACATTTTAACATTAGTAATAACTTTTTCATTTGTAATATTAGCACTACTAGATATTAATGGTTTCCCAAACTCATCTATTAGTCTTAACAGCCAATCATTCTTAGGCATTCTAATACCAATATATTCAGATCCTTTAGTTAATTCATCATTTATTTTATCATTCTTTTTAAATAATATGGTTAAAGTATTAGGCCAATATTTATTAATTATCTTTTCTTGTAATTCATTTATCTCACTAACGTATTCTTTTAACATATCGATAGATGATATTACTATTAAATGAGGCTTATTACTATGTTTAGCTTCATCCACCCTTTTAATGGCATCATAATTAGTTGCATCAGCAAATATTCCATATACTGTATCAGATGGTAATATAGCAAGTTTACCATTCTGTAAAACATTTAATAATTCTTTATCCATATTACTTTACCAATAATGAAACAATACTTAAAATTATCAAACAAATTAAAACATATTTTGATGCTTTACTAATTTTAATTTTTTCAAAATCCTTTCTTTCTATACTATCATTTTCACTAATATATTTAATACCAAAGTGCTTATATTTACTTATATCTTTATCAGTATATATAGCAAATGATATTGAATCATCTAATTCACTAAATTCTATATCTTTTGGAAGCCTACTAATAAATGAAAACATTACTAAATCACCAGCACAACCAGATAAATTAAATATAGATAACATTAATAATAGAGGTAAGTTATATATAATACCAATTACATATGTTACTATTCCAATAAAGAAAAATGGATATAACAAAGAATGTAATATATTATTCTTGCTAATATTTTGTTTGCATAAACAATATAATATTCCTTTTTCTAATTCAATTCCATATATTATTTTATCAAACTTACCACCATATATAACATATGCAACACTATGTAACACTTCATGCAATGCTAAGAAAGCAATCATAGTAATAAGTATTATCCCAGGATTTGAATCAAATAATCTTATCATTCCATAAACATTATCTTTTGATAAATACCATGTTATAATTAAAACAATCGCAAGTAAAACTATGGGAATAAAAGATAATGTAATAGTATCCATTTTATATAAATGATATTTCTTTTTATTATCTTTTTTCATTCATTCACCTCTACATAAAAATTATATCAAAAAAAGATAGCATAAACTATCTTTTTAATTTTAATTTCTCAGCTTCTTTAGTAAAGTCATCCTTAGCCTTCTCAACATCAATTTTATCTTGTAGATTCAAATAATTAATCATACTTTCAAAATCTTCAGCTAAGTCACGACCCTTAATACCCATTTTTATAGGTTGATCAATAAATATATCATTCTTACCTATTTTTAATAATTCATAAGTAAACTCTTTACTACATTTATAACCATATCCAGAAGACCAATAATTTTCAAAATCCAATGTTTCTAAAACTCTAAATAATAATCTTCTAAAAAATTCAATATGACATAATACTTTATAAAGATTAGACATTTTCATCTTTTGACCATGATTTTTAATCTTTACTCCTGTATATTCAATTTCATTTTCTAAATATGATAATTCAAATGTTTCCAAATCAATATTATATCCAGCATTTTCAAGTGCTTTAACTAAATTAGCAACAATTATTGCTCTATTTAATACTTGATTCTTAGTAGTACGAGCATTATATGATATTAAAACATGCATTTTAATAAATTTAGGTTTTTTAATTCTCATTTTAGAATCATAACACATTGGATCCCCAACAGTATAAGCAGGGATATTTAATTGACCTCCAGTAACAGCTTTTACTTTTTTATATTCATGAGCATCTACCTTAACAGCATTATTAATACTCTTTTGTAGTTTTAAAAATTCATCATATTCATGCTCTTCATCTTTAATTAAATCTTCTACTGCTTCTTTATATGGTTTCCCAGAATAACTAGTATTATCTGATTCACTTTCTAAAGTTTCAAATACATAACTATTTATTCTAGGATTACTTTTTAAATAATCATATAATTCATATAAATTATTGAATCTAGCTATAAATAGTTTGTATTTTCTAGGCGTTTCTTCAACTAAAGTACCATCAGGTTTAGTCTTCATTTCAATATCCATCGGAGGAAATATATTATTAGGAAATCTTAAATGATTATTGGGTAAATTTACTCTTCTCATAAATATTTACCTCCTATTAATTGTTTGGTCTATTACAACGATAATCTAAACTTCTAATTAATACTCCAGCATCAGCACTTATTGTATCCATACTACTATTTGGATTTTTCATATCATATTTTAAGTCTGGATATGTTCTATGTATGTATGCTGATACACTTCTTAAATAATCTAAATCTTTCTTTTGAATAAATTTTTCATTAATTATCCAATCAATGCTCTTACTCTTATGATTTAAATATTTAACAATACTAGATGCATCACGAGTAGTAACCATACCTGGAGTAGCTGGATATCCTTGAGATGCAGCATATGAATCACAGGCTTCTCTAAATAATTTAAATAATTCATACCATGATTTATATTTACCAAAGATTTTTTCTTCAAGTCTTGGATCATAATTAAATTTCTTAGGAGTTAATCTTTGTTGAATTGCTTCATCTATTCTATTACGAGCATTATGTACTTCATTTTCTCCATCACCAGTTGTATTACCAGCAGCAATAATTCTAAAATTTGGATTAACTGGAACTGTTAAAGTTTCAGCAAAAGTTACAAATCTCTTCTTTCCAGGATTATCAACCACTTTCTTCATTTCATCATATATTACTCTAACAGCAACTTGACATTCAGGATCACCACTATCAAATTCATCAAATGATAATAATTTTCCATAAAGTAATGAAATAAATGCTTGAGTTGCTCTAAATCTTCCATGAGGATCAGTATAAGCCATAACACTTTCTACTCTATTAATTTGTCCATTTTCAGCATAATCAAGTCCTAATAGACTAGCAACTTGTTCAAATATATAAGTTTTTCCACAACCACTAGGTCCATATAAATAAACCCAGTCTCCTTCAATAACATCAACAATAACTTGATCTATTATTTCATGGAATAATTCTCCATTCTTAATTCTTTTTTCTTTTTCCTTCATTATTTTTTCAATTCTCTTTTCGAAAGGAATTGTTGTATCAAAAGCTTCTATTAATTTAGAATTAATCTTTCCTTCAGGAATAATTACTTCTTGACTAGCAGGTAATATTTGTTTATCAAAACCTGGGATTATAATACTAGGTCCACTTGGAGCTTCTATTCCAGGAACTTCTACTACTTTACTTGGAGTATTGCTAGGAACGACTCCATTCAAATATGCATCTTTTACTGCAACACTTTTAGCAGTATCAGCTATGATTCTTCTAAGTTCAGGTTCATTTTGAATATAATCACGAATAACTTGCAAACTACTTTCAGCTTCATTACGAGCTTGTAATAAATTCTTAATAGTATCATTGTTAATATCTTGTGCATATATTCTTAAATTTCTAATCTTTTCTTGAGCATCTTTTATTATTAAATTAATAGCTTCATCACTACTTGTTTTCATATTAGTTTTTAATACTTCTAAATATTCTTCAAGTCTTTTAGTCATTAATAATCTTTCAGTCTCAATAGCGCTTTTTAAATCTTTAATAGCGTTTGCTTTAGCTTCTCCTATTTCTTTTATAGAACTAGCTGTTATTCTCTTAGCTGATTCTTCTCTTTCCTTCATACTAGATTCATAGTTTTCTGCGCTTCTTATGTAAGATTCCATTCTTCTAACACCTTCTGAAATCTTAGCAAGTTCACTTTCATCTAGTGGATAAACGCCTACTCTTTTCTTAGCTTCAGTAAGTCTTTTTAAAGAATAACCAGTAACATCTCCTATTTCATTTTCAAGTCCTTTAATAAAAGATATTATTTCTCTTTTTAAAACGCCTTGATTGATACAATAAGGGGCTACTTCTACAGCATAATCAAAAACAGCCCAACTATTATCAGATACATCTTTATTACTATTAATAATGTTCATAATTTGTTCATAATCAATTTTATTGTCTAAAATAGCATATAAACTCTTTTCAGTATTATAATGTTTTCCAGTTAGTAAACTTCTTTTAATTGATTCAAAACCAGGAGTTTTAGATCCTTCAGGTAATAAGAATTTAACATTATCCATTAATTCTTCCCATTTACTTATTACATCTGTTCCCTCTAGACTAATATCTCCATTAGCTAAACTCAATACTATATTTTGTAGTATTTCATCATCAATAAAACCATTTACTTTAGTTCCATTTTTAACTCCATTAATATAGCTAACTAAACGATTTTGATCATCATAGCTAATATTTGTAGATGTTTTTACAGCTCTAATTAATTGTTTTGCTAAAATATTATCCATTATTTATTCCCCCTTATTAATTTAATCATTTTGTCTGTATCCTTTATATCAGCACTACTAAGTGCTGTTTCTTTATCTATATTTATTCCATTATCAAGTAATATTCCTTCTATTCCATTTTCACTTTCAATAACATGATAGAAATATCTATTTTGTAATTTTTCTTGATAATATCCATTTGGGTAACTACTATCTAAAAAAGAAGTTTCTATCATATATAATTTATCTTCTTTAGAAAGACATATACATAATGTATTTTTTAACATATCATCTATTACTACTTCATGGGTTTTTAATGCACTAGTGCTATTCTTCTTATATGTTTTAGAATAATTTTCTTTTTTCATAAATGAATTATTTCTTACATAGGCATACATTGAATATGTTTTAACAATCTTCTCGTTTTCACCTAGATCCTCTACTTCATTATTAATTCCATATAAAGCACCCCAAGGTAACATAAACCATTTAAATTCAGTTTTACTATCTAATTCGGTAACACTTTTTATATTGTTATCACACTCAATTAAATCTCTATTTTCATATATTACAGGTTTATCTTTTCTATTAATATTTACTATTTGCTTAATATTTCCATTATTAGTTAAGTATGTATATTCAGAATATAAACCATATTGTTCATTTTGAATTATAACTTCAATTCTGTCTTTTTTAAATTTGATGTTCATATTAATAGAATTACAATTATCAAATATACCTCCTATTACAAATGAATATTCATTATCTCCTTCTTTGTAATAATTAATGATAATATTTTTATCAAGTCCATCTACTTTAGCTCTAGCTAAATAATTGTCTCTATATCCTTGAATACCATTATAAAATCTTACATCTAAATCTGTTTTACTAAATAAGTTTTCAATATGATATTTAACTATATCCGTTAACAACATAAATTCATCTTTTTGAAATAACAAACTATTATCATAAGAATACTTATTAGAATAATCTTTATAAATATCATTTATATTAGTAAGAGTCCCTTTTTCTAGAACTTCTTTAGTATGTTCATCTATTACAATATGACTTCTTAACTTAAAAGGATCGGTTAAACTATCTTCTATAATATTATTCTTTTCATCATTATAAACTTCCGTTACTTTCTTAACAAAAGTATCAAAATATTTATCTCTTGAAGTTAACACAATAGATTGTCCACCATTATAATATACAGATAAAATTGGTATTAATTCCATTTTTTCAGATTTATTATCACTATATAAAAAATCATTTAATATAATACTTGTAATGTTTCTTATATTTTGAATATCTATTAAAGTTTTCTCCATTCCATATATTTGCATTATATCCCCCTTTTAGCAGTTCAATATTATACCACAAATCACTAATTTTTTCAAGAATTAATTACCCAATGTAAGTTCATCAACAACTACACCAGGTTCAATATATTCAACAGTATTGGTTCTAGGATTATAAGTTCCTTTTACTTCAACCCTAACTACATTCACATAAATGTGAACATAACCACTAGTGCTTCCATAACCACCGTTGCCTTCAACAATAGTTTCTACAAATCTATATCCTTCTGGAGTCTCAGGAAAATACACTCTTCCTTTTCCCCATCCTTTTGCGCCAGCAATATCATCGGAATCAACAGAATAATTAATAATATGTTCTCCTGGTTCAAATACTTTAGGTGTAAGATCTACCCTAGTATATTCTTCACCATTTTTAACATATTGTTCTCCCTCTATTTCAACTACTTCAGCATTATTGCATCCACATAATATACATAAAGAAGCAACACTAGCTAGTAATAATGCTTTCTTTTTTCTTTTCATATTAATCCCCCATTTCCAATGTTTTTTCTTCAACTACTACTCCTGGTTCTACATATTCTACAATTCCAGTTTCAAAGTTTAATACTCCTTCAACAAGCACAGGAACTTCATTTACATAAAAGAACGCTATTGCATTCGTAGCTCCGTTTGCATCAGACATAGATACAACATCTATTAGTTTATATCCTTCTGGTGTTTCAGGAACTATGTTTTTTATCCCATTATATCCAGGATTAATTTTATAGACATTTAACCAGTTATCTTCTTCTTCTCTTTTAACAACATAATAAATTACATGATCTCCAGCTTCAAATCTTTTTGGTGAAATATCCAATTTAGTATATTCTTCACCAGTTTTGATATATTCTTCACCATTCATTTCCACTACTTCTACTTGATCCTTTTTACCACATCCACATAATAAACATAAAGATGCTATGCTTGCAAGTAATAATGCTTTCTTTTTCCTTTTCATATTAATCACCCATTTCTAGTACTTTTTCTTCAACTATTTTACCAGGTTCAATATATTCAATAGTATTTGTCTTAGAATTATATGTCCCAACTACTTCTACTCTTTTTTCATTTACAAAAACATGAACTAAAGCACTCGTATGTCCATAACCAGCTTCATCAAGAGTAATAGTATTAACATATCTATATCCTTCTGGTACTTCAGGGACTTCAATAGTACTCGTTCCCCATCCTTCAGCTCCTTGAAATGAAGATGGCCTTACTGTGTAATGAATTACATGTTGTCCTGGTTCAAATACTTTAGGTGTAAGGTCTACTCTAGTATACTCTTCACCATTTTTAACATACTGTTCTCCTTCTATAACTACTACCTCAGTATTATTACATCCACATAATAAACATAACGATGCTATACTAGCTAGTAATAATGCTTTCTTTTTTCTTTTCATATTAATCCCCCATTTCTAGTACCTTTTCTTCTATTACAACCCCTGGTTTATCGTACTCAATTAAACCAGTTTCACTATTATACTCGCCTTTTACTTCAACCTTCTTTTCATTAACATAGAAAATAATAATACCATCACTATGATCATGATTTTTAGTATTAATATCAGATATACTTAGTACTCTATATCCTTCTGGTGTTTCAGGAATATCTATTGCGCTTTCACCAAAACCTTCATGAATAAATCTACACTCATCTGAAAGGAAAACACAATAAATAATATGAGTCCCTTGTTCAAATACTTTTGGATTTTCATCAACTTTTACATATTCTTCTCCACTTTGAACATATTTCTCGCCATTTATAGTAACAACATTTTTAGCTGATCCGCAACCAGTTAATACAGCAAGTGAAGCAATAGCAGATAACAATAACGCTTTTTTCTTTGTATTTTTTTTCATTTTTCCCTCCTTAAAAAAACAAGACTTAACACATTATTCATGTGAAAGTCTTGTTCGTTATTCTGTAATCCGAATGTTAATTAACATTGTCTTGACGAATTATAGTACATCTATGATGTGAACTACTCCCTTTCGACACTTATAATATACCATAAAACCGTTAAAAAGTCAAGATTATGGTTCTAGTGTTAACGACGATTCTTCCACTACTTTACCAGGTGTTTCATACACAATTTCATTAGTATATACATCATATCTTCCCTTAGCTATTACAGTCACTTCGTTAACAAAAATGTAAACTATAAAATTAGAAAAACCGTTATCATTTGAATATGATGTTACCCCTATTAATTTATATCCTTCTGGTATTTCATCCATATAAAACGCCGCATTATCAAACCCTTGATTAATATTAGCATCTGTAATTGTTCTTTTCTTTTCAACAGGAATATCAACATAATGAATTATATGTTCTCCAGGTTCAAAAGTACGATCAACAACTTCTATTTTATTGTATTCTCCTCCACTTTTAATATAAGTTTCACCATCTATTTCAATTGTCTCATTTGTATTAACTGTTTTTGATTCACTACCACAACCACATAGTATAGATAATGATAATAAGCTTGATAATACTAAAGCTTTCTTTCTTCTCTTATTCATTATATATTCCCCTCCTTTAAAAGGTAACATATATTATATATTATCCAAATAAAAAAGGCAATACTATTTGCCTTCTACATTAAATTTTTTCTCCAATAGTCTAATTGGTTCAGATCTATCAGTTAATATACCCGAAAGAGGTAACTCATTATGAATATTATAGATTATTTTTGCTAAAACATTTGAGCAATCACATACATGCAACCATTCTTCTTTTTGATATTCTTTTGGTATATAAGAAAGATTACTTACATAAAGTCCATCCAATATTTTATCTTTATAATACTTTTTAAAATCCTCTATTCCTCTTGTAAATAATGAATATGTTACCATTACATAAATATGAGAAGCACCTTTATTATGTAGAGTTTCTATTGTATCAAACATACTTCCACCACTTGATATCATATCATCAACAATTATTGCTGTTCTTCCATCCAAACTAGAATGTCCAATATATTCATGAGCTTTAACAGGATATTTTCCATCAGTAAAATGATTATAATCTCTTACTTTATAAAATCCTCCAGCATCTCTATCAACAAATTCACAATTAAATGAGTTTAAATATACATCTCTTCTTTCATTAGCGCCACTATCTGGAGCTACAAATACTAATCTTTCTAATTGTTCTACTGGAATATCATTAATAAATTGCTCTAAAATAGTACTTGTAACAAAGAAGTTATTAAATTCTATTTTACGAGTTGCTTGTTCAACACCAGGATCATGAGCATCAAATGTAATCAAACCCTTCATTCCTGCTAATTCATCCAATTCAGCAAGTGTAGCTGCACAAGATAAAGGTTCTCTTGTTTTCTTCCTATGTTGTCTACCATTATATAATAATGGCATTACTATATGAATTTTATCAGCAGAACGGTTAACAGCATTTATACCATCCTTTAATTGCTGAATTAAATCATTAGGACTTGTATGATTTGTAAAACCATGCATATAATATGGAATACTATAATTTCCAATATCTGTCATATAAAATAAGTCTTTTCCCCTAACAGTATCATTTATCTCTACTTTTGAGTGCCCATCTTCAAAAAAGTACTCATTAATCGGAACCATAAATGTATACTTATTAGGATCATAGCTATACATATCAAGTAGATGGCGATCTACAGATTGTCCCAATTCTAATGCACTTTTAAACACTATTAGTCTTAACCTTTCATTTTCAATTTGACTTTTCATTTTTACCTCCACTAAAAAAGAGTATTTCAAAAATACTCTATTTTTCTTTTATAGACATGCAATTACTCAAATACAAATACATCATATAATCACATCCACTATAAGAATAACATTTTAATTACTTTTTTTCAACTTTTTTTGTCAAATTAAGTGTCATACCTTCTTCTCCATTCAATGTTTCTACATCTAAATAATCATAATAATTGGCAGGTATTAATAAATTACATAGTGTTTTTTTTATTTCATCAATGTGCATACCCTTAACTCTAGCAGCTGCAGAGTGTTCATTTCCACCTCCACCAAATAATTTCATAATTTTAGATACGTCAATTATTCCCTTACTTCTAGCACTTATAGAAACTGTATCATTATCTATATAAGCTATTGCAAAAGTGGCATTGACTTGATATTTAAGCAAGTAATCACTTGCCTTAGCAATATCCTCTATATCATATATCTTTCCACTATCTTCCTTATCACTTGCTATTGCAAATATATAAGTTGGAAACATGGTATTATCAACAAGTCTTTGAATAGCTCTATCATGTTCAAAATCTTCTAAGAACATATTATTAGCTATCGCTGCACTTGCTCCACATCTATTTAGTCTAGCCGCAACATCATATGTAGAAGCTGTAACTGTATCTTTACTCATCTTATTAGTATCTAAAATAATTCCTGCAAGTAAATAATTAGCATTATCTTTATTAATTTTTATCTTATTTAAAAATAACTGTCTACTAACTTCTTCACAAGTACTAGATAACTTATCATCAACAAAAATATTATTTGTTTTAATAGTATGTTCATCTGTCTTATGATGATCAAGTACAAATATATCATTAAAATCATCTAAATACTTCTTAGTAGATATCAAATAATCTTTGTTAACATCAACAGCTATCATTAAACTCTTATCAGTTAATAATGTTGGTATATCAGCTACTTTAATTATTTCAAAATCAGTACTAATGTCCTCTATTACTTTTCTAGTAGCAGATTCTAATTTTTCAACATCATCATCTATTACTATAAAATATCTCTTTTTATTCTTTTTACATATTAACGCCATACCTATTGAGGCCCCTAAAGCATCCATATCTGGCCTATTGTGTGGTACTATAAATACCCTGTCATTTTCACTTAATAGCTTATCAAGACATGACTTGATATTCTCACTATTTAGCATATTAAAATTCATCCTTTCATCATTAATTTTTTAATGATAAATCTTATTATACTAATACAAAAAATAAAGTCAATTTGACAAAAAATTAAAAATATGCTCATAACAATATTTCAAATAATTTTCATAATAAATAACCATTATTGTAAACGTCTATAAATTAGTTCTAAATCCTTTTTATCTTTATCTCTATAAAGTTTCTTTTTTATTTCAATAATATTTTTAATAGTTTGAACGGGTATTTCTCCTATAAATTCTCTATTTTCAGTATAATACTCCGGTCCAAAATTAATAATACCATTTATCATATAAGCATGACTGCCATTAGGATTAGTATGTTCAAGTACAGCTAAATAATCCTCTAATAATTCTTCTTCATAATCAGGAGTAACACTTAAATCTATATCATTTGTTTCATCCTTTAAACCATGTAAAACCATTGCTGTTCCACTAATAACAATATATCTTTTTATATCAAAACTATATTTTTTTAATGTATTTATTATTTCTTCCCTATTCATATATTAATTATATCATTTTTCCTCTAAATAATCTTCTTTTACCTCTTTATCTATCTCATTATTTACTTCATTTTCATCAATTATAATATCATAATCATCTTCATTATTAGATACAGGTATTTTAATCTTTTGATCTCCTACTATTTCTATACCTAATTCTTTAGAAATGGTATATTTAATAGTTTTATCATCATTACTTACATCAATACAAGTAGGATTTTTAAGACTTCTAATTATAATTTCAGACTCATCATCCATATAACTATTATCTTTTACTCTTACTTTTACCTTTTCTTCATAACTCATTGTTTTACTTACTACATCAGTCTTAGTATTATTATCATAACTATACCAAATGTTAATATCATAACTTCCATTAATTCTAATATAATCCCCATCTTTAACTCCTTTTAATTTATGATTAATAACCCAACATCCAAGTACAGTATTTGGTTCTTTTTCAACTGTAACTTCATAATCATTTTTAAATGTTTTTTTACCTTTACCAATAACCGTTTTAGTAACAATCTCTTTATAATTATTATACATGACATTAGCCTCCTAATATAAAATATGCAAATAATAATAAATAGACACAAATAAACCATACTAATAATATGCAAATAATAGAAGATTTATATAATTCAAAAGAACATATGCCAGATCTCCAAATTAAAGAGATTTCTTTATATTTAAATAAAATATATTTAATCAACATTCAAACAATTTCATCTTCAAAAGATACAAATGATTATATATTAAACTATTTATCTGATAGAAGTATATTCAAAAACAATATATTTTCTCTAAAAAAAGATCTAATTAATAATATTCCTTCAATTAGTTTTATACAAATCAATGGAAAAGAACTATATAATTATTTATTTAATGGATTTACTATTTTAATATATAAAAATGAAATGCTTGCTTTCGAAACAAAAGCAGAACTAGATAGAGGAATAAATGAACCAACAAGCGAACCAACTATTAAAGGTCCAAAAGATTCATTTAATGAAAACTATAATACAAATATAGGATTAATAAGAAAAAGAATAAAAGATAAGAATTTATATTTAAAAGAAATAACACTTGGAGAAAAAACAAAGACTAAAATAAGTATTATCTATATGAATGATATAGTGGACAAAGAGTTATTAAAAGATGTAATAGATAAAGTAACCAATATTAAATCAGATAAAATATTAGATACATATTATATAAAAGAACTTATTAAAAATGAAAATAACACTGTATTCCCAACTATCAAATCAACAGAAAAACCAGATAATGTATGTAAGTCTCTCACGGAAGGTAAAATATGTATATTATCAGAAAACTCCAATAACATTCTCATAATACCAACATTTTTTATAGATTATTTTTATAATAATGAAGATAATTATCAAAAGAAAGTGTTTGCTCATTTTGTTAAATTTATAAGAATACTTGCTTTATTTATAACAATATTTGCTCCATCTATATATCTATCGCTTATTACATATGATCAACAAATGCTACCAACTGATTTACTCATTAATTTTTCACTTCAAAGATCTAGCGTCCCCTTCCCTGCTTTAATAGAATCATTTTTATTAATGTTTACATTTGAATTAATATATGAAGCAGATGCTCTAACCCCTACTTCAAGGGGTACATCACTTTCTATATTAGGTGCTCTGGTACTAGGTGATGCTGCTGTAAGTGCAGGAATAGTTTCTCCAATTATGGTCATAGTAGTAGCTATAACAGCAATAAGTTCAATATTTTTTTCATTTCAAGATTTCCAATCATTTATAAGAACTTATAGATATATGTTAATGCTTTTAGCATCTATGTTTGGTATTATTGGAATATTATTTGGTTTTATGATTATTATTACTAAACTATGCAATATAAAATCATTTGGTAAACCATTTTTAATACCATTTTCTCCAGTTATAACAAATAACAAGAAAAAATTAATAAAAAATGGCTTATTAATACAAAATACTTATAAAGGTTAAATATGAAAAAGATTATAATATTATTAATTAGTATTCTATTACTAAGCGGTTGCTATGATTATGTAGAAATAAATGATTTAGTAATAATAACTGGAATGTTAATAGATTATGAAAATGATAATTATGTAATAACAAATCAATTAATAGAAAATGAAAAAGAAAGTATAGTTAAAATTTATAAAACCGAAGGAAAAACAATTGATGAATGTATTTCAAAACTATCAAAATTATTAAATAAAGATATCTTTATATCTCATTTAAAATCATTAATAATAACAGAAAACCTTATATATAGTAATAAAGATTATTATGATTATTTTTTAAGGAATCCAAAGTCAAAAATGAACTTTAATATTTATTTCGTAGATAACAAATATAAAAATAAAGTAATAAATATATATAATGATGATAAAGGTTCATCTTTATATTTAAAAGATATGATTTCATTTAATAATAAAATTTTTTCATCTTCTACGCCACTAACATTTTTAGATTTAATATACAAAAGATTAGAATATGGTCTTGAACCAATATATCCTAATATAACTGTTAATAATAATATTTTATATTTACAAAATTTAATAATATTTAAGAATAATAAAAAGATAACCTTAGATGATATAAATGGTATTTACTATAATCTAATAACAAATAATTTAATAAAAACAGATATAAATATTCCATGCGATAAAGATAACTTCTCAATATCAACTAATAATACTAAAACAAAATTTAAATGGAAAGATAACAAACTATATGTTGATATAAAAGTTACTGGAAAAATGAATAGTTACAATTGTAAATATGATTTGAATAAGACAGATACTATGACAATACTATCTAATTTATCAAATAAAGAATTAACAAATAATATTAATGAAATAATAAAAATAGCAAAAGATAATAATGTGGATTTTATTGGAATAACAAATTATATTTATAAGCATAGTAAAAAGAAACTAAATATAAAAGATATAGATATTAAAACTACTGTTAAAACCACTATAACTTCTATAGGAGAACTAAGAAAATGAAAGAAGAAAAAGTTAATAGTTTTGGATTATCCACTATGATATGTGCTTTATGTTGCTCATCTTTTTATGGTGTTTTTAGTTCATATATTATTCATGAAACATTAAATTCTTGTATTATTTCTATATTAATAGGATATTTATTATCATTAGTTATTTCTAAATTAATACTTAATCTATTCAATATTCATTCTAATAAATCATTTGCAAATAAAATAAAACTTATATATAAAAAGATAAACATAATCATAATAATTATATCTATCCTTTGTTCTATATTTGGTTACATTCTTTTATCATATAGATTAACAACATTCTTAACTAATCAATATTTAATTGAAACTCCTAAATATTTAATACTTTTAATGATTGTCATAACAACTTACTATATTGCATCTAAAGGAATTGAAACAACGATTAGAGTATCTACAATATGTTTCTATATTTCAACCATTATTTTTCTATTTGATTTTTTCAGTTTAATTAGTCAAATAAATTTTCAAAATTTTCTTCCTTTAATTGAAGTTAGTCTAAAAAAAATAATTATAAATGCATTATTATTTTCATTATATTTTACTATTACTACTACACAAATATATGCCATAAAAAAAGATCAAATAACTAATAAAAACAAATTCGATAAGTATTTCTATATAATGCTATCATTCTCATTTTTTATAATATTTATTTCCATAACAACAATGATAGGAGTTTCTGGAATAAAAGTAACATCTCTATTTGACTATCCTGTATATTCAACATTAAAAAGAATTAAATTATTTACTTTTTTAGATTCACTTGAAAATATAAGTATTCTAGCATGGGTATATTACATTATTAATTCATGTTCTATGTTTTTATTATTTATATTTAATACGATAAAAGATTATTTTAAATTGAATAACAAAAAATCAAAAATAATTAATATTATAATTACTATTATTTCATTTAGTATTCCTAATTTTATATTCTTAAGAAACAATTATAATGAATCATATGAATATATATATTTACCATTAATTATTGAATGTATTGTTCTATTAATAATAATTATCTCACTAATAAAAAACAGGTTAAATAAATAACCTATTTTCTTTTTAACGATTTAGCAAAATCCTCTAAATATAATTCCATAGTATCATCATCTAATAGATGTACTTCAGTTTCAGAAAAAGATGTATTTTCATATCTAGATTTCCTAATTGCTTTTTGTTTTACATTTCCATTTTTAGTGTTAGTTTTAATATTAAAATAATCAGTAACACTATATTCTTTATCATCACCATAAATATAATCATTACACCTATATACATTAGTTCTCATATAATAAACCACTTTATTAGAAACAGTTTCTTCATTATCATTATCATATAAAACATATGATTCTTCTTTGCATTTTCTAATAAAACCATTTATATATCTTTGCTCATATTCATTACCTACACCACCATCAAATTGAATAACTCCATCAATTTTAACTAAATGTAAGAATAATATTTCATATTTAGATAAACCATGAGCATTAATATAAATATCACTATCATTAACATCTTTAGAATTAAGAATTAAATTAATACAAAAATTTCTTTCTTCTTTACTCATAAATAAATTAGTAATTCTTTGTTCTATTAATATTTCATCTTCATTAGTCATTTTACATCCCTCAAATCAAGTACATATTATACATATTAATCTTTATAAATGCAATAAAAAAAGAACTATTACTAGTTCCTAAAATGAATCTATGTTTACTTTTACTTTTTTATTACCATCATTATAAGCTTTTGCTTGTATCAATGATTTAATACTATTAGCTATTTTACCCTTTTTACCAATTACACGCCCCATATCATCTTCAGCAACAACAATTTCAATAACTGTTTCATCCTCACTATCGAACTGTTGAACTTTAACAAGATCTGGTTCTTTAACTAATTTCTTAACTAATAGTTCAGAAAATTCTACTAAATCCATTATTTATTATTTTTTGAATTATGGAATTCTTCCATAACACCTACTTCACTTAAAATATTTCTAGCTGTATCTGTAGGTTGAGCTCCCTTCTTAAGCCAATTTAAAGCAGATTCTTTATTAACATTGAATTTTTCTGCTTCTAAAGGCATATAAGTTCCTATAGATTCAATAACATTACCATCTCTTTTAGCTCTTGAATCAGCTACTACTAAACGATAATAAGGTCTCTTCTTAGCACCCATTCTTTTTAATCTAATTTTAACTGCCATTAATTAATCTCCTTCCTTTACCAAATAATATTACTATAAATAAAAAGATATGTCAACCTTTTTTTGTTTACACATCTTTTATAATCTTATCCCTACATCTTCTTGTTGCTCTTCAACTGGAACATTAACCTTTACTTCTTCTTTTGGTTTAACTTTTTTTACAGGTTTAAACTTACTAGATATACTTTTAACTCCTGTTTCAAATGTTTCTATTTGATCAGGTCTTAAAAGAAAATAAGCTAATTCCTCATATATACCCCTCGTATCTTTTGTATATCCAAATATTCCTTGTAATATAGACAATATATTTTCTTTACTTTTTCCTAGTTCATAAAGTTTTTTTATATATTTAAGTCTTCCTCCTCTTACAGCCTCTAGAATAATTTCTTTATCTTCTAAAAACATAGGATCTATTTCATCTAAAACATACATGTTTGCTTTAACAGCATCCAAAACAAACTGTCTATCTTTTTTTAATTCTTCAGGAAGTTTACTAAATGCCCAATGATTAAGTCTAATTACATCAAGTAAAAAACTCTTGTTATTTCTTAATGTTTCTCCAATAAATTCAGGATTAAAATGATCTCTGCATGCCTTTAATGCTATTTGTCTATTGTTTTTTAATCTTTCACTTGCATATTCTAAATTGCTTCCATTTCTAGCTACTGCTATAGAAACTAGTTCTTTATCATCTTTTAATCTATCACTTGCATACTGTAAAATAAATCCAAGTTTAAATCTATTTACTAATGAACTATACAAAGTCAAAAATAAACTCTTATCATCTTTTAATCTATCGCTAGCATATTGTAGCGGACAATTTGATAATAAATAATCACAATTACAACATGCAGTAATGATTACTTCTCTATCATCTCTTAATCTATCGCTTACATATTCTAATAGTCTTCCTACATCAAATTTCTTTTTGCCTACACTATTTAATATACTAATTATTAAATTTTTGTCATCTTTTAATCTATCACTTGCATACTGCAAAGGATGATCCATATAATAATGTTTAAAATTACAACATGCTGCATATACTACATCTCTATCATTTCTTAATCTATCGCTTGCATATTGAAATAATTTTCCATCTCTTTTAACAACTTCAAGAACAATTTGTTTATCATCTTTAAAATTATCATCAAGTTGTTTAAAAACATTAGGATCTGCTTCAATTGCTCTAAGCAAGAAATCTCTATCTTCAAATAATGCTTTATCTAATTCAGGAGGAGAAAAATTTAAACTCTTTAGTGCCAATAATATAAGTTCTTTATCTGATCTATATTTCTCTGGTATAATTTCTATAAAATCTCCGTCTGTTTCTAATAGTTTTTTAATGGTTTCTCTATTTTCAAAAATACTTTCATCTATTAATCCTTCGCGACACAATCTATAATATAAAGGACGGTTTAAAATACTTAATATAAATTCCCTGTCTTTAAGTAAATCTCTTGGTATATATCCATAACAAAAATGATTTTCTCTAATCATTTCTTTAATAAATTCAGTATCCTTTTTCAAATCATTAGATAAGTATGAAATTACTACTGGTTGAGTTCCCACTACATCTAATGCCATTTTTTTATCACTTATTGTAAATGATGATGGCATAGAAGATAAATGCATTTTTAAAAAAGCAACCCTATGTTCTTGATTTCTTAGAGTATTATAATCATCTAAAATTTTTCTTTCTTTAAGAATTCTTGCGACAAGAGGATCATTTTCCCATCCAAATCCATATCTAACACAATATAAATCTATTATTTCTTGACTACTTAATGGTTCCCTCTTCGCTGTTTTTTTTGATATTTCAACTAACCATCTTAAACCATTTATTGTAGTTAAATATTTTTTTCTTTCGTAATCGTCTAAGAAAGTAAAACTTTTTAATTTTTGTTCTAATACTGGTAACAATTCAACCTCTAAATTTTGATTTTCTTCTATACCTCTTATTTCAGCAATAGAAGTTGTACCAAGCATTCTAATGGCGATTCTAGGCATTGAATATTTTCCATTCTCATCTTTGGTATAGTAAATATAGAAATCACCACCATCATACATCCCATCACCGCAGACTTGAGCAATTGCCGTTGGTTCGTTGGCGGTACACCATCCAGTATTTTTATTCCAAAGAGATTTTGAAAGTGCTATTGCTTGTTCTCTATTACCCTGATCATATTTTACCCATATACCATCATTAGCGACGCTTTCTCTTTTTTTAACACTTTTAAACTTTTTTTCATAATATTCAAATAATTTTTTAAAACTTCCAGATTTTAAAATAGTTCCTGTTTCTTCATTTCTTGTTCTACCATGACTAACAAAATCCATAATATCCCTAGCACAATAGGCAATTATTTCTGGATTACAATCAACAAACTTAGCTAGTGTTTTATCACTACGTCTTTGATACGTCTCATGTCCTTCATTATATGTTCCTAATTTTAACATACCTTGAAATATCCAATATTTTACCCACATAGGATATTTAGTATTTTCATCAGTTAAATAATTTAACCATGATTCAAGACTACTTTTTTGCACATTAATAATAGCATCTGCATCTAATCCATTTGGAATATTCTCTCTTTTAATTACATATTTATCAAAATATAACTTTTTAATATAATCTAACTTATTATGAGCAAATGCTTTTCCATGAATCCTTTCTAACCTATCCATATATCTTTTTATAGCTTCCGCAGGTTTATCACTCTTTTTCCTTGTATGTTTTACCTCTTCACTTAATGCTAAATCTTTAAATAATCGATTTAAAAATTCTTCACCTTCATAATTCATGTTATCACCTACTATACTATAGTAATTATAACATAAAAAAAGATATTTTTTAGAATATCTTATTTATTATTTTTAAATTTATATCCTCTTTTATATGTTATTAATTTGTTCCCTTCAACAACATAAGCATTTTTACCCATTTCTAAAAGTGGAATATCAACAGAAGAATCACTATAACAACATCCAGCAATTACACCTTGAAATAACGCATTAATTCTTCTGACTTTTTCTTGTCCTTTACAATTTAGGCCAAGTATCTTACCTTCAGCATCAACTCTAGTACCTACTACATATTTTAATCCAAGTTTTTTTATAAAAGGACCAATCCATATTTCATATGAAGCACTTACTATAATATCATTAGGATTCTTTCTGTTTAAATACCATGCTTTAATCTTTTTCATATGAGAATTTACAAAATCATCTATAAATTTTTGCTTATTATCAATTTTAAATATAAATGATAATAGTTCTTCTTTTACTCTTTCAAATTGAATATATCCTTTTTTATAATCCCTATTTAATAATCTTGCTTTTTTTATAGATTTAATTGTTAGTGAAGGATGCTTTCTAAGACCATATAAAACTATATCCTTGCATGAATCACCATTATAAATAGTTCCATCAAAATCATATATATTCATAATATACTCCTATTTATTCTTTATTATAAAATTATATGCATCTTTGCACATATCATCTATATCTTTTTCTGCTTTCCAATTTAATTCCTTTTCCGCTTTACTAGGATCAGCATAATAAATGTCTATATCTCCAGCTCTTCTTTCGGTTATTTGATATTTAACTTTAACATTATTAACTCTTTCAAATGTATTAATAATTTCTAATACACTATATCCCCTTCCAGTACCTAAATTATATATTTTTACCCCTGGTCCTTCATCAGCTTTTTCAAGTGCTTTTATATGTCCTTTAGCTAAATCAACTACATGAATATAATCTCTTACACCAGTTCCATCAGGAGTATCATAATCATCTCCAAAAACATTTAATATTGGTAATTCTCCAGTTGCAACTTTAATTATATATGGCATTAAATTATTTGGAATACCATTAGGATCTTCACCAATTAAGCCTGATTCATGAGCACCAATTGGATTAAAGTATCTAAGTAGAACAACACTAAAGTCTTCTTCAGCAACACTTACATCTTTTAATATTCTTTCAATAAAATATTTAGTAGTTCCATATGGACTATTTGTCCCTCCAACTACTGCTGTTTCTGGTACTGGTAATTCTTCTGGTGTTCCATAAACAGTAGCACTACTGCTAAAAACAATTTTATTACACTTATATTCCTTCATAACTGTTACTATAGAAAGTGTACTTCCTAAATTATTTTCATAATATCTTACTGGTAATTTAACTGATTCTCCTACTGCTTTAAGACCTGCAAAATGAATCACAGAATCTATGTGATTATTTTCTTTAAATATTTTTCTTAAAGCATCTTTATCACAACAATCATTTTCATAAAACTTTACTTTTTTACCCGTTATTTCTTCTATCTTAGAAACAACTTCCTTCTTACTATTGACTAAGTTATCAATAATAATTACTTCATATCCTTCATTTAATAATTCAACGCAAGTATGACTACCAATATAACCACATCCCCCAGTAACTAATACTTTCATAGGTTATGCTTCCTCTCTCATAAATTCTTCATATTGTTCCATTATAGTTTCAGGATTTCCTTCATCTTTAATTAGACCTTCATGCAACCAAATAACTTTATCGCATAATTCAACTAAAGTTTTAGTACTATGTGAAACAATAATAACTGTTCTATCAGAATCACTTATTAATTCCTTCATTTTATTATAACTTTTTTCTTTAAAGTGAATGTCACCAACGCTTAATACTTCATCAATTAACATAATATCAGTTTCTAATATTGCAGTAATTGAAAAAGCAAGTTTAGAATACATACCTGAAGAATAACTCCTAACAGGTTTATATATAAATTCTCCAAGTTCAGAGAACTCTATTATTTCATCTAGTTTTTCAGATATTTGTTCTTTGGTAAACCCGAGTAATAATCCAGACAAGAAAATATTTTCATAACCTGTTAATCTTTTTTGAAAACCAACACCAATTGATAATAATGATACTGTATTTCCATGCAAATTAACACTTCCTTTATCAGGACTAAAAATACCAGAAATTGCTCTTAAAAGAGTAGATTTTCCGGAACCATTCTTACCAGTTATTCCAAGAATTTGACCTTTAGGGACTTCAAAAGATACACCTTTTACAGCTTTAAATAGTTTTCCACTACCTTTTCCTTTAAGACCACTTTTCTTTAAAGAAAATCTATTCATATCTCTATAATACACATGTAAATCACTTACAGTTATTGCTATTTTATCTTTTTCCATTATCTCATCACCTTTACATATGTATTTTCATATTTATATATTGTTTTAACACCAAGTATAGATAACAATACACCTACTAAAAACCAAAATAAAGTCCATAAACCAATAGGTGTTCCACTTCCAATTAAAACACATCTAGTATTATGAATCATATTAGCAAGTGGATTTAAATCTAATAATATTGTTCTATAAACTACATTATGTACTCTAGTACTTAAATCATAGAATACACCAGTAAAGTAGAATAACATTCTTAGTACTATTGTTGTAATATTTGATAAGTCTTCAACAAATACACCAATATGCATTGTTAATGTACATACTCCAAAAGTAAATACCACTAATGCAATTATTAATGGAATTACCCATAGTATTTTCCATGTTAATGGTACATGATAAATTGCCATAAAAATAGCAACTAATCCAAAAGAAACTAACATCTTAAAGCCATTAACACCCATCTTTTCAATTAATAAAATAAACTTAGGTAAATAAACTTTAGTAACTGTTTCTTTATTTGTTTGAACTAATTTAACACTCATGGTCATCATCTTATTAAAGAAATTCCACATAGTTAAACCAATAAATACAAATACTGGGAAGTAATCTACTTTAGTTTTAAAAATTACACCAGCTAAAAATGTATATATTAACATAAAACATAATGGTTCTAATACTAACCATAACCAACCCAAATAAGAACCTATTACTTCAGATTTTAATTCAGCCCATGTCGCATAAAATATATAATTCTTATATTTTTTTAAATCTTTAAAAAATCTTTTCATACTTTCTCCTTCAAGCAATATACATTTTAACATAATAAAATGTTTTTATCAACAAACACGCTTGTTATTTCTTGCTTTGCTCTATCAAAAAATCAGTCATATTTCTTGTGGCATTTCCATCACAGTTTTTAACATATTTTTCTTTAAATTCTTTTATTGTAGAGTAATCATAATTACCCCTATCTATTGCTTTAAATAAGTCTTTTGCACTTACATAAGCATATTTCTTTAATTCTTTCTTAGGATCAACATTTAAACCATTTTTCTTAATATATTTATCATAATCATGAATATATAAATAAGTAGGTTTTTCTAATATAGCACTTTCAAATATAAATGAAGAATAGTCAGTTATACATATATCAGCAACTGATAATAGTTCTTGTGTTGAAACATCCTTACATCTATATATTTTATCATTATCAATATACTTATCTATATCAGGATGATATAAATAAGCAACTGGATGAATATGCATTATAACATTATATTTATCTACAGGTGCCGCTTTAACAAACTCAGTTAAATAATCATCATCATAAGTTCTAAAAGTAGAAACATATAATATAACAGGTTTATCCTTCAGATGAGGATATTTTTTTAATACTTTACTTTTATATTTATCAATTCCTAATATATAATCTATTTTAGGATTACCAATATTAACTATTTTACTAAGAGGCATATCAAAAGCTTTAGCATAGAACTTAGATGTTTCTTTAGAAGTAGATATTAAATAATCATATCCCCTATGCATCTTCATTAATTTAGCCATCTTTTCACCCTTACCAGATTCCTTCTTCAAAGTTTGATAACCAAATTTCTTAATATTACTAATACCATGACATATTTCAATAATAACAGTTCTTTTTTTATGTTTTAATATTGAAATAGGAATAATATAATCATCTGCTAATACTACTTTAGAAGTAGCTATATTAGCCATTTGTTTATAAAGATGAAAATAATATCTAACAAGATGTTTCTTATCCATCCATTTAGTTAAAATAACTAATTTATAATCTGGATATCTCTTATGAATATCATCTCTTAATAGTTCAAAATCAATAGACATTTTATCCCCTTGTCTACTTAAAAATAATATCTTTTTATTATCAATTCTAGTAAATAACTTAATGAAAAAATATATTATTTGCAAATGAATTTTGAATAACACAATTAATATAGTCATAATATCCCCCACATTATAATTTCATTATTTCATCATAAACACGTTTACAATTATTTTTATCATTATGCATAAAGAATTTATCAATTCTCTTTTCATAAGTACTATCTAATTTACAATCATTATCTAATATTTTAATTATTTCATCTATAGTAGATTCATAATCATCACAAACTGGCCCAAAACCATCTCTCTTATAATCATAATATCCTTCAACATATGAATGATGTCCAAAGAAATATTCTCTATCAAATTGAGTATATAATACTGGTTTTCTCAAATAAGCAAAATCAATTGGAATACTAGAATAATCAGATATTAATAAACTACCTTCTCTAAATATTTTTCCATAGTCAGGATATCCTTTTTCAATCTTAAATACTTCATTATCTTGAAAATATACATGATTACTAATTAGATATGGATGTAATCCAAATACACCAGTATATCCTTTTTCTTTCATCTTTTTAATTAATCTTTCATCATTAATTAAATCATTATAAAATTTATAAAACTCACTATTTTTAAATTGACTATTTACTCCATATGTTTTAGTAAATGGATTGATAGTTCCAGTTAAAAATTTTCTCCAAGTTGGCATAATAGCAATTAATTTATTAGATTTATCAACTAAATTATCATATCTAGGTAAACCAGTACATTTAACAACATCAGGCCCATAATAATAGTCATATGTTAATAATGATTGATATTCTGGTTTAGCAGTTGTTACAAATATCTTACAATTTCTATAGAATCTATTTAAGAATAATGATAAATCATCTTTAATAACACCATGTTGTAAAAATACAAATTGAAAATTATATAAATCCCTTAAATATTCTTTATAAGAACCATATATATTATCAACAGGTCCATTAGCTTGACTAGATATAATCTTATCAGCAAGTAAGAAATAAATTAAATGTTTTACAGAATAATGAGCTATAACAGGACCTATCTTTTTCATCATTTTATAATCATTACATTTTTTACCAATTACAAAATAACATTTATAACTCTTATCATGTTGTTTCATTATATATTTAAATAAATGATATGCATTATCATTAGCGGCATCTGTTCTTTCTTGAACTAACCACAATTCTTTACGTTTAAATAATTTCATAAAGTAATACATAAATCTACATCCAAACACTTTAATCTGATGTTTCTTTAATAATTCAATACCATATTTAATTTCTAAACCTTGTTTTTTAAATAAATTATATTTTCTTACATAAATATGCTTACTATCTTTAGTAAATAGAAGTCCCCTATATGAATAATGAGAAGATTTAAAATTATTAAATTTAGAATACTTTCCATGGATTAAATCTAATTGAATATCTTTATTATTCTTATAACTTGCATATGCCTCAATCACATCTCCAGGTTTAATATCAATATATATTTCGAATCCATATTGAGAATATAATCTATTACCCTCAATATCTGAACATACTTCATAAGGTTGAGTAAGAGGAAAAGTTTTTAGATTATACTTTTTCTCACCAACTTTTAAGTATGCTTTATAATCTTTATCATCAATAACACTGTTTAATTTACCAGCGATATATAATTTATCATGATAATATTCAAAAATAGTTATTTCAAAAAGATTTTTCTCAATTGAAAAAATAGGTTTATTATTATATAAAAATTCTCCATTCTTATACTTAATATTCTTAACATCATTTTTTAATTTAATTAAATAATACTTGTTAACAAGTTCTTCATCTAAAAATCTTGCAAAAACACTATCATCTATTACTTTTAATAAATCTTGCAACTTACTAATATATTTTTTAACATCAACTTTATCTTTATTAGCAATTACTCTACTTCTATCATCAATATTCTTTAATACTAAATATTGAATATAATTACTAACTTTCTTATTCTTTTGGTTAGAAATATCAATTAGTTTTTCAAGACTCTCTTTAATAGTATGTAAATAGTATTCTTCATTATCTACTGCTTTATCCATTAAAGCATCTTTTTGTTCTCTTTCACGAATTAAATATGCTCCAGAAGAACAATTAGTAAAATGTTTAACATCTAGAACTATTCTATTAATATATTCTAATCCTTCATAATACTTTAAATTTTCATTAAATTTATATTTTTTAGCAATATTAGTCTTTATAAAGACATTATTAACAGAATCAATTACTTGATCCCACTTTTTATCAATTAATACTTTTCCATTTGATATATTTGTCTTATCTAAATCAAATTTCTTTAAGTATTTATTTTTCTTCATATACTTAGCTTTATTAACTACTATAATATCATCATTCAACTCAGATATCTTTTTAAATGTTTCAACATTCCAAGCATCATCAGCATCTAAAAAACAAATATATTCTCCAGTTGCTAAAGATAACCCTTTATTTCTAGCGCTACTTGCTCCTTTGTTTTTTTGTTTAACATAAACAATATTTGAATACTTCTCTTTTAATTCCAAACATATTCTATCAGTATTATCATTTGATCCATCATTTACAATAATCAACTCAATATTATCAAAACCAATAGTTTGATTAATAACACTATCAATTGCATCCTTTAAATATTGTTCAGAATTATAAGTTGGTATAATTACACTAATTTTGTACTTTTCATTCATTCTAATCACCTCTAATTTTTCAAAAACGTATAATCTAATTACATTATATCATTTTTTTAGTGATTAGCAAAATATTCAACAATAGCATCAACTATTCTTTCACTAGCATGTCCATCTCCATATGGATTAGATGCTTTACTCATCTTATCATACGCTTTCTTATCAGTTAATAATTTTTTAGCTTCTTTATATATTGTTTTTTCATCAGTTCCTACTAATTTTAATGTACCAGCATCTATACCTTCTGGTCTCTCAGTAGTATCTCTTAATACCAATACTGGTTTGCCTAAGGATGGTGCTTCTTCTTGAACTCCACCAGAATCAGACATAATCATATAACACTTATTTATAAAATTATGAAAATCAAAAACTTCAAGAGGTTCAATTAACTTAACTCTATTACAACCATCAAATATTTCATGAGCTACTTCCCTAACCCTTGGATTAAGATGAATTGGATATAAAACCTTAACATCGTCAAATTCATCAACTATTCTTCTAATAGCCTTAAATATATTTCTCATAGGATCCCCTAAGTTTTCCCTTCTATGAGCTGTTACAAGTATCAATCTTTCATTATCTTTAATCCAATCAAGTTCCTTATTTTTATAATCTTCTTTTACAGTAGTTGCCATTGCATCAATTGCAGTATTACCAGTTACATATATCTTAGTTTTATCGATATTTTCATCAATTAAATTTTGTCTACTTAAATTAGTTGGTGCAAAATACATATCAGTCATACAATCAACCATTTGTCTATTCATTTCTTCAGGATAAGGACTATATTTATCATTAGTTCTAAGTCCTGCTTCTACATGTCCAATAGTAACCTGATTATAGAAAGCTGCTAGAGCACCTGCAAATGTAGTAGTTGTATCACCATGAACAAGTACAATATCAGGTTTTACTTCTTTAATAACACCTTCAAGGCCATTTAATGCTCTAGTAGTAATATCACTTAAAGTTTGCCCCTGTTTCATAATATTTAAATCATAATCAGGTTTAATTTTAAATGTTTCTAAAACTTGATCTAACATTTCTCTATGTTGCGCAGTAACACATACTATAGATTTAACTCCCTTTCTCTTTTCTAATTCCTTTACAAGAGGCGCCATCTTAATAGCTTCTGGTCTTGTTCCAAATATACTCATTACTCTAATCATATTTTAATTGTTTCCTCTCAATCTCTATTTTTTTAAGTTAATTACTTTTAATTTCAATAATTCTTTAACTAATCTATCTCCATTTTTATTGTCGTGATATTCATTAATTTTCTTATATCTATCTTCATATTTTTTATCCATTTTATAATTCTTCTTAATAGCTTTTTTAACTTCACTAATCAATTCATCACAACTATATACAGGTACTCCATCACAATTATTTTCATTAATAGGTGGAATAGCTTGATATTTTTCAATCAAATAATCTTTTTCAGCCCAATAATAAATTATATATGCTCCTCTATAATGAGCATCATATGATGCAGAACTATAATCAGTTATATAAATCTTTGCTTTCTTTAATGCCGCAGTAACGTCATTTTGAACAACTTTTGAATATTTTTCATCAATTGAAGATAAACTCTTAGCAAATTTAGGGTGACATGAAATAACTAATTTATCAAGTAATCCTGCCTTTTCAAATGCTTTTACTATTTTCATATATGTTTTATAGTAAGAAGTTTCTTTAATATGTTCGTTATTCATTATTAAAGCTTCTTCCCAAAATCTATATGTTAACATGACCATAATTTTGTCAGCATCACTATCCATTACACTAACATCAAATTTTGGCAATCCACATTTAATTAAATCACTTCTCTCAAAACCGCATTTATAAAATTGAGTTGCTTCTAATTCAGAAGATATAACTGCTTTATAATAATTAACTTGTTCTGATTGTTTATAAAAACCACTTGCTGCTGGGTTATCTACAGGTTTAGAAAACATAATACCATGTTGTAAGAATATTAAAGGTTTTTTAGCAAGTTCCTCATTAATAGCTCTAAAATATATTCTAGTATTAATTACATGATTAGATAATTCAGATGAAACAAAATATTTAGAAATAAAAATATATAAATAATGTTTAAAACTATATTTTTCTAATGTCCTATTAGGGTATTTTTCTTTAACTTTTTTATAATCATTACAATTTTTGTTTATAACAAAATAAACTTTAGATTTTAAATCTTTTAATTGATTTATTTTTTCAAAAATATAATATCCAGATTCACATGCTCTATTTGTTTCTTTTTCAAACATAAGAACAATATCTTTCTTTCCAATTATCTTTGAAATAATATATGCTAGTTTCATTTTAAATACATTTTTTCTTTCATATTCTGGTTCCATATCAATATGAACTATTTTTAATCTATCATTATTAATTGTACTTCTAACGATTAAATACTTATTGCCTATTCTTTTTCTTGAATAATAGTTTATTCCCTTTTTAGGATTTTTTCTTCTAACTGAAACAAAATTACCATCTTTATCTCCTACCATAACATTGCTATGTATTTCTTCAGAACTTAAAACATCAGATACCTTTATTTTACCCATAGCAAAATTCTTAAATATAGAAAATTTAAATGGTCTTTTTAATTTACCAACTATTTTATCATTTAAATATAAATTATCACAATCTTTATATTTATTACTTATATCAGAATAAAAGCCCCAAAATTTAACATATTTCTTTGTTATTCTACTAAACATAAAAGATTTTCTATTTAATATTTTATTTAATTGAAATGTAATATATAATTTACCATTCTTAGTAAATAAATATGACCTTTTTCCATTTATCTCACGAGTTTCATATCCTTTAATCTTAATTTCACAATTACCTAAAAACTCCATATCACTTTCAAATAATTCATTAAAATTAAAAATTAACTTTCTCTTATTATAAACAACAATTACTTTATCATCTTTTTCTTCAATACTTACGTCTAACTTCATACCTTCACCTTTCACATATTACTTCTTAATATTCTTTCTATCAAATATAATATTTGTTTTTAGTATTAAAAATAATACAATAAAAATTAATATTACATAACATCCAATTGTTATTTTTTTGTATCCTAATGTATAGAATATTGTTGTTATTGAGAACACAATATTAATTGCATATATAATTAATAATGTACTTTTCTTACTAAACTTCTTTAAGAATTGATGATGGATATGTTCTTTATCAGCTTGATCAATCTTTTGACCTTTTAGTTTTCTTCTAATAATAGCAAATAAAGTATCCATAATTGGAATAGCAAGTAAGAAAGCTGGAATAATTAGTGATGTTAATGTAGTAGTCTTAAATCCAATTAAGAATATAACAGCTATCATTAATCCCAGGAATGTACTTCCAGCATCTCCTTGATATATCTTAGCAGGTGGAAAATTATGTACTAAATATCCAAGAGTTGCTCCTAACATTATTAAACTTAGTATAATATCTAATCCACCAAATTTATTTAATATAAATCCAATAATAGCTATTGTTAAAAAATATATTGATGATATTCCAGCACATAAACCATCTAAACCATCAATTAAATTAATAGCATTTATAATAGCCACAATTATTAAAATTGTTAATATTGGAGAAAAAATTCCAAAATTAAGTGTTAATCCAAACATAGAAGCTTTTGTTAAACTTAGTCCACCATAAAATACAACTATACAAGCAACTACTATTTGAACTATTACTTTATATATATTAGGCATTGGTGTTTCACTCTTAGTCATATCATCAAATAAACCAAGTAACATAATCAAAAATGCAGAAATCAATATAGATAACATTAAATTGTTCTTTGGTGCAAATAACATATAACTAAGTACAAAAGATAAAAATATTCCAATACCACCAAGTAATGGCATAGGTTTAGTATGTATCTTTCTCTTATCATTAGGATAATCTAAAACTTTTAAAAAAACTGCTACTCTTTTCATCATTTCAACAAATATTAATGATGATAAAAATGTAACAAAAATTATTAAAAATATATTATATCCATTTACATTTAAATCCATATTATCACGTCCTACAATTATTATAAAACATTAAACGCCCTTATTTCAACATAAATGTACTTTAAAAATAGTGTAAAATACCAATTAATATAATGAAAAATTTATATTATTTTGCTATAATAAAATATGAAAAATAAGAATGGAGGAAAGTCTATGAACAAAAAAGTATTATTGTTAATTCTTTTATCATGTTTATTATTTCTTCCAGGAAACGTTTATGCTGCTTATGATGCTATTATAAGTGGTAATTCAGTTAGAATAAGAAGTGGTGCTGGTACAGAAAATTCAGCTTTATATACAGTTAATTCTGGTACTCCTATTTCTGTTGTAGATAAAACATTATACTCTGGTACAGGTTGTTCTAAAAAATGGTATAAAGTTATTTATAAAAATAAAACAGGTTATGTATGTTCATCATATGTTAAATTTGTAGATAATAGTTATTCAGGAATGAATACATCTGATTGGACAGCTAGAGTTAATGGAAATAATATTAACATCAGAAAAGGAGCTGGAACAAATTATGCTTCAGTTGGGACTTTATCTTTAGGAGTAAATGTTAAAATATTATCCACATCTTCCTCAAGTGATAGCAATTGTTCAACAAAAAAATGGTATAAAATTCAATATTACAATAATAAAACAGCATATATATGTTCAAAATATGTAACTAAAAAAGAAAGCATTACTGCTACTGATGAAGAATATGCTTCAACATTAAGGACAACTGGTTTCCCTGATTCATATATTCCATATTTAACATATTTACATAATAAACATCCAGAATGGACATTTATAGCAAAGAACACTAAAGTTGCTTTCTCTACTGCAGTAAGTAGTGAAGAAGGTAAAAACTATATGCAAACAACAAATGATAATTATAGAACTTCAAATAAGCCAGCAGAAGGATCATCATGGTTCTATGCTAATACTGGTGTAATAGCATTTTATATGGACCCAAGAAACTGGTTAACTGAAAGTAGAATATTCATGTTTGAAAAATTAGACTATACACAAGAATTTGATGATAAATATCCTCAAATGATTAAATCAATATTTGGAACTGGTAAATTATCAGCCGATAAATATACTATTCCAATGTTTAATGCTGGAAAAACAAATAAAATAAGTCCAGTACATATAGCAAGTAGAATTAAACAAGAAGTAGGTGCTAATGGAAGTGCTTCAACAAGTGGCGGAGAATTTACTTGGAAAGGTAAAAAATATAGTGGATATTATAACTTCTTCAATATTGGTGCTTATGAAGTTACAATTGATGGAGTACACTACTCTGCTGTAACTAGAGGTCTTGCTTATGCAGCTAAACTAGTTAGAAGTTCTGGTTCATTATGGGATAATATTGAAACAGCTATTACTGAAGGAAGTCAATTCCTTGCAAACGGATATATAAATAGTGGTCAAGGTACTTTATATTATCAAAAATTTAACGTTTCTCCTGATGCTCATTATTCAAGATATACTCATCAATATATGACTAATATACAAGCTCCTGCTACTGAAGGAAATTCTGCATATAATTCATATAAGGCAGCTGGAATACTAAATGAACCATTCATATTTGAAATTCCAATTTATAGTTATATGCCACCAGTTACTTCATTACCTGCTTCAGGAGATATGAATAATAATTTATCTACTCTTGAAATAGTAGGATATTCAATTAGTCCTGACTTTGATGAAGATGTTATTACATATGAAACTTTTGTACCAAGTACAACGAATGAAGTAACTATTAATGCAACAGCTCAAAGTTCAAAAGCAACAGTTACTGGAACAGGTACAATAACTTTAAATGATGAGGATACAGATGTAACAATAACAGTTAAATCTGAAACACAAGATGAAAAGAAATATACAGTTACTATTAAAAAAGCTAATAATAATGATAACAACGATAATAATGGCAACAACAATACTGGTAATGACAACAACGGAAACACAAATACTAATAATGATAATACTGACCAACCAACAACTACAATAGATACGATATTAAATAATACAGCAATTAGTGCAAATAATGATATTATTACAAATGTTAAATACAACACTAGCGCTTCAACAGTATTAAATAAAATAACAAGTGCAGGAGCAACAAGTGCTACAATAACTGATAGTAGTAACAATCAAATAACAAATAGTACTTATATTGGAACTGGCTATAAATTAACAATTACTTTAAATAACGAAACAAAGACATATACATTTGTAATTAAAGGTGATACTTCTGGAGATGGTAAAATAAATTCTCTTGATTTATTGCAAATATTAAAACATATTAATGGTGATAAAAAATTAACATCTTCTTATCTAAAAGCAGCAGATACTTCATTAGATGGAAAAGTTAATACATTAGACTTATTACAAGTGTTAAAACATATTAATGGTGATAAAAAACTTTAATTAGGAGGCATGAATGAAAAAATTTTATAAAATAATAAGCATAATTCTTTTAAGTATTATGCTCTTCTTTATACACTTAAGTCCAATACTGGCAGCTTCTGCTACAATAAGTATATCTTCTTCAAGTAGCAAAGTAGTAGTGGGAAAAGAATTTAATGTAACAATTAAAATAAAATCTTCCTCCTATTTTGGTACATGGGAATTTACTCCAAGTTATGATAAATCAAAATTTAAAATGACTAGTGGTAAGACAAGCGTAATAGGTTATGGAAAAGCAAAAGAAAAATCATTTAGTTATAGATTTAAAGCAATAGGCACTGGAACTGGCACTATAACTGTAAAAAGCGTCGCTGTAAGAGATTATAGTTCAGAAAAAGAAATGAAGATTTCTAAAGGAAGTAAAACTATTACAGTTATTACTCAAGCCCAATTGGAAGCTTCTTATTCAAAGAATAATAATCTAAAAAGTTTATCAATAGATGGAATAAAACTAAACCCATCATTTAATAAAAATACTACTACTTATAAAGTGAATGCTAATGCAAATACAACTAAAGTAAACATCAAAGGTAAAGTAGAAGATTCTAAATCAAGAGTATCTGGTTTAGGAAAACATAAAGTATCTGAAGGAGAAAATAAAATAAAAGTAACAGTAACTGCTCAAAATGGTAGTACTAAAACATATACAATCATAGTTAATGTTACTGATCCAAATCCAATAAAAGTAACAATTGATAATAAAAACTATACTGTTGTTAAAAGAGAAAGCAGTTTAGATATGCCAACAGGTTTTGAAAAAACAACTGTTTCAATTAACAACCAAAAAATACCAGGATTCTTTAATGAAACAACGAAATATACATTAGTTGGTCTTAAAGATGAAGAAGGAGATATAGAATTATTTAAATATGATTCTGAATCAAATACATATTCAAAATATATAAATTTTGATTTAGAGAAAATGCAAATGATTCCTTTATCAATAGATCAAGAATTTAATAAAAGTTTTAATAAAACAACAGTAATAATAGATGAAGTAGAAATTGAAGCATTAAGAAAGAATGATAGTGATTTTTATATTATACACGCTTTAGACTTCACCACTGGAAAAGATGACTATTATTTATATGATAGCATTACTAATACTATGGTTAGATATTCAGAAGAAAAAGTAAAAGTCATAGATAATTCTTCTAAATTTTTAAAACAAATATCTAATTATAAAAAAATGATTTTACTACTAGGTATAGAAACTGTTATAATAATATTTGTGCTTATTGGTATATTATTTTCAAAAATGAAGAAAAATAAAAAAAGAAGAAAATATATTCAAGAAAAGATGCTTGAAGAAAAAAAGAAAAAAGAAAAAGAATCAATAGAAGAAAAAAAAGAAGAACCTATTGAAGATAAGAAAAAAGAAAATAATGTAAAAAAGAAAAATACTAATACAAAAAATAAAAATGGTAAAAAGAAGAAAGAAGTGCTAAAAGATGACGAAAGTAAAGAAGAAAAAGAAAATATTTAGAACAGTAATGAGTTTATTATTTTCATTATTGTTACTAGCAGGAGTATTTTTAGTAGGATATACAATGTATTTATATAAAGGGATAGATCTTGTATATAGAGTAATGGGATTTGCTATTTCAATCTATTTATTTCTATTTCTTTCATATTTACTACTTAGAAGTATAAAAAAGAAAGGAGTTATGTCTTTTCTTATTCCATTTATTCTGACATTAATAGTAATAGCTATTGAAGGCGCAGCATTTTATTATTTAACTAAAGTATATAAACAAATAGATGATTTAAGTAATACTAATACTAATATGAAATATACATCTCTTGTATCTTATAATAAAGAACTTAAATCAGAAAAAGATTTAGTTAATAAAAAAATAGGAATTGTTAATGATAAAACAGATATAGAAGGAAATGTTCTACCACTTGAAGTTATTGAAGAATTAGGTCTTAAAAAGAATAATACAATAGTAGAATATGATTCAACACTAGAACTATTATATGCAGTTAAAAATAACAAAGTGGATGCAGGATTCTTCAGTAGTAACTATGTAGATATGTTTTACTCTATTGAAGGATATGAAACAATAGAAGAAGATACTGTTGTTCTATATGAAAAATCAAAAGAATATGAAAATACTGAGGAAGATATAAAAAGTGAAGGAGCTTCACTTAATAAACCGTTTAGTATGTTATTAATAGGTGTTGACTCTTCTAAAGATGGTGTTACATCAGGATATAATGCAGATGTATTATTACTAGTAACATTCAATCCTAAGACATTAAGAGCTACTCTTACATCAGTTCCAAGAGATATGTATTTAAAAACAGCATGTTCAAATGGAGCATATAGAAGAATAAATACTACTACTTGGGGAAGCTCATCTTCATGTGCAGTTCAAACAATAGAAAGATTATTTGACGTAGATATTGATTATTATGCAAAAGTAAACTTTAAAGGTGTTGTTAAACTAGTTAATGCAGTTGGTGGTATTGATGTAGATGTCCCTTATTCATTTTGTGAACAAAACAGTTCAAGAAAATGGGGTAAAAATACAGTATATGTTGATAAAGGACAACAACACTTAACTGGTGAACAAGCTCTAGCCCTAGCAAGGAATAGAAAAACAAATAAACATTGCCCTAAATTAAATGGTGGTAATAGAAGTGACTATACAAGAGGTAAAAACCAAATGAAAGTTATCTTAGGTATAGTTAAAGCAGGAACTAAAATAACAGATCCTAATAAAGTAGTAAGTGTTCTTGATACAGTAAAATCTAATTTACAAACAAATATAAAATCAAAAGATTTATTATCACTTTATAATTTGGCTAAATCAATAGTTGTATCAGATGGAACAAACTTAATAAATGTACAAAGAATGCAATTAAGTGGTTATGGTGTTTATGGCAAAGTATATGATCCATCATCAAAGAGCTATCCAGCTGTTACTATTCCATATAATGGAAGTATTAATGATATTAAAAAAGAAATAAAAGCTAATTTAAAAAATTCAAAAATATCAGCAGTTAAAAAGACATCATTTGATCTAAATAAAGAATATAAAGATACAGTAATTGGTCAAGGAAGTTATAGTCAAGCTAGAATCGCTACTCTTGCTAATGTATCTGGATATTCAGTATCTAAGATTAAGAACTATGCTTCATCAAATGGATTAAAACTAAAATTCATAGATAAAGCAACTGGTCAAACAGTTAATATAAGTGATTGGAGTGAATATACATTTAGTTCTCAAAAAGAGCACAAAGACACTATATTAGAACAAGTAAGTACATTAACAATATATGTTAAAAAGAAAGTTGTTCAACAACAACAAACTGAAGAACCAACTAATCCTAGTGAGCCAACTGAACAAGGAGGACAATAAAAAATCTGAAATTAATCAGATTTTTTTATTCACCTTTTACTATATATAACTTATCATTTTCTTTTATTAAGGTAACTCTTAATTTACTTTGATATCCCATATCTTCTACATAAGTCCATGTTAATGTTACAACATATCCTTCATATTCAGTTTTACTATGAGTATATTTTGTTTCCTGTATATCTGTAACTTCTATACTTTTAACTTCAGGTAACTTTTGAGTTCTCTTACCATCCAAATTACTTTCAATATTCTTATATAATGTATCGCCTAAATTCTCTTTAAAATTTTCTCTTAAATCTTTATGAATAAATTCAAGACCACCTATATCAGTACTAGTTAATTTATTATTAAGTGTATATACATCAATTACAAATAGTTTAGAGATTAATTTAGCATATTCACTATAATCTATAGGATTTGTATTTAAAACCTTCTCTAAAGCCTTAAAATTGTCTTTATATACAGAATTATCATTCTTACTTAATGTATATCCATATAAATCTAAAGATATTAACTTCTTATCAGGTGCTTTATCCTGAAAAAAGTCAGTATATACTTTATATCCAGTAAAACCAAATAATAAAATACCCATTATTACAAATAAAACAATTATTAAAATATCACTTCTCTTATTCATGACTACACTCTCCTATTCTACTTTCCTCTTCTCTAATTAAATCATGAGTTACAATTCCATTTGAAACATCAAGGACTTTATCGGCATATTCCCTAATTCTATCAATATAATCTCTATTAATGGGATCTTCAGTAAATGCTATGTATTCATCATTAGAATCACTATAATAAACTTTATCAGTTAATACATTTCCATTAGGAAATACTACAATATTCTCTTTATCACTAAATATATCATGTCCTAAAGAATATTTCTCTTCAAAACCAAACATATTGGCAATCGTAGGTAATACATCATACATTCCCATAGTTTCTTCTATCTTTAGATTAAACTCTTTATCATTACTCCATATAATTAATGGAGTATTTTTTAATAATTCATATGTATAACTATAAACATTTACATAATTTTCGTCCTCTTTATCTATTATACCATTATTTATAGGATCATAATTATATAATCTATCAAATTCTTTTTTAGACTGTCTAGCTTCATGATCGCCATAAAATATAATGATTGTATTATCTAATAAATTATCTTTCTTTAAATTTTCAATTAATTCACCAAATGCACTATCAGCATAATGAGATGATTTTATATAATTACCCATTGGAGTACCTTCTAAATAAGGTGCCTTTCCTTTCTGCTTCTTACCATTTTTATCTAAATACTCATAACTCATAGATACATCAAATTCACCATACTTATCAACATCATTAAAAGGTGAATGATTAGATAAAGTAATTATCGTACCAAAAAATGGAGATTTATTCTCTTTAATAGTTTTATATATTGGAATTAATTGATTAAAGAACTCTTTATCAGATAATCCAAGCCCAATATAATTTTCATCATCTTCATCTACAGGTATTATGAAATTATCTTTAGCATAAAAATCTTTATATCCTAAATTCTTATGCATTATCTCTCTATTCCAATATTCCCTATTATTCGCATGAGCACTAAATGTATAATATCCTAATCCTTGAAAATAATAAGGCATACCATAGTATTTTCTATCATAATAGTTTACAAATACAGTTCCACTAGAAGATGGCATTAATCCAGTTAATAAACTAAATTCAGTATCTGAAGAAGTACCTACACTTATCTGTGGATAAAATTTACTAAAATAAATACCTTCTTTTGCAAACTTATTAATATTAGGGATAACCTCTTTACCATTTATTTTTAAATCAACTAAGAAAGATTGTATACTCTCAGCATGTATAAATAATACATTCTTTCCTTTAAAAATATCAGTATATTCATTCCTTTCTTTCTTTTCTTCCCATTTACAAGCATAATAGTTTCTAAATTTTGCCGCTGCTTCATCATAACCAAATAAAGTATTTATACTAGGTCTTATACTTTGAAACATATCATTAATAGTATATACATATATACCATACTTTTTAACAACACTTTCTCTATTCCATAGTTTAATAAATCTACTACCATCACTAGCAGATACAGTACATGTAAGAATAACAAACAAAACTCCTATTACCTTATATAAATTCTTAAATATTTTTTTACTATTATCAACATTTACTTTTTCATAATATTTAGTTTTATTTAATATAATATTAATTATTATAAATATTATTGGAAATATTAAATATAAAAACTGGTTAAAATGAAGCTTAGCAAATAAAGAATCATTTACTTGACCTACCATAGAAGCAGTAGATAATAAATTAACAGATAAAAAAGATTGATAAAAGCCATAATATATTTCATTTCCTATTGCTATACCACTAAAGAAAAATAACCATATTAAATAATAGGTATATCTAGTCTTAACTTTTAATAAATAAGCAAATGATCCAACTATTAAAGCAATAAAGAAATCGCAAACTAATGCTTTAAATACTAATCTAGAGACTGTATTAACACGCAAAAAAAGTCCAATTAACATGGATAATACTATAAACAATATAAACAATCTATTATTCTTTATAAAATCTAAAATACTCTTGTATATTTTTTTTGTATTAAACTTCCCTTTCATTTCATTTCCTCACAACAATTATATCATTATAACCTATCTTTTTCAATTCAAAAAAAAAGAGTTAAAACTCTTAATTTTAAATATCTGTTGTTGCTATCTTACATGAAGAATTCCATGGGTTATTAATACATTTAGTACAAGCTGCTTGTCTATAAGTTTCATTACCTACTAAAGTCATTAATAATCCTACTAATGTTACAACTAGGAATACAAGTACGGCAGCAATTGCTCTCTTTACAAGTTTGTTTTGTGCTTCTTTAATCTTGTTTTCATCTTTTTCACTAACAGCTTTAGCTAAATCAATCATACCTACTACAATTAGAATTAGTGGGACAATAATTTTAATTCCCCAAATTACAATACCTACTATTCTAAATACAGGTCCCATTGCATTACATAACTCATCACTTGATGAGAAAGCATCTAAAACATTAACTAAATCTAACATACTATCCCTCCATTAATTAAAATTTTACAAGATTTTCCTATATTTGTCAATAATACTATAGGTTAATCTTTGACAAGAATTTATTGATTGGTTCAATATTATTTTGTCTATCATCAAGCGCAGGAATTGCAAATGTAACTTTCAATTTTGTTTCATATTCAAATTGAGCAACATCCTCACTATTTAATACACATTTATTTAATACTACATTTTTTCCCTTCAATGTATCTAAAATATTTCTACCTTTTTTAAGCATTTTGTTAATCATAATTGTTGATGGTTCTATTAAGTAATATACTTCCGAACATATATCTAAATCATCATAATCATTTAAATCTAAAAATATAACATTACAATCATTTTTATGCATTATTTCTTTTAATACATCCTGACTAGTAGAACTAATCATATGTACTGGATCATTAAAGTATAAAAAATCTACTTTATTAATCTCAATAGCTGCTACATTCTTTCTATCTTTTAATGCTTTAGTAAGCATATAAATTAAAGTTGTAGCACCTGCATGCTGAGTTACATTTTTAAATCCAATTATTCTTAATTTACCATTATTTGCTGCTTGTTGAACTGGAGTACTAACAGTTGGTGCAGCAGTTTGAGTTGCTGAAGCTGGAGCAGTTCCACCCATAGGTGGTGCTACAACACCTGCAGCAGGAGCAGCTGCCATTTCTAAATCAGATAAACTATTTAGATTTACAACATCCTTATATGTATGAGGATGAACAAGCAAATAATTTATTCCTTCTGGTTTCTTAGTAAAGTTATAAATACCTAACCCAGTTAATTTAGCTAAGTATTCTTTGTTATCAGATTCAGGTGTATCATCTAATAATAAAATTACATTTTCCATATTAATATTCATTGCTAATTTTTGTAAATTATCAATGTTTTGATAATCCCTAATTGCAGTAATATCTAAAATCATCTTATCATAATAGAAATTAGTAAATGTATCAATTATTTCATCTACATTATAAACACCCTCAAGAGATTTCATTACTTCAATATTTAAACCTTGTAATACTTCTTTATATTTATTATAAACCATTACATTCATAATATTATCTCCTTTCTAATAACACTCTAGTTCATCATCTTCAGCTTGATTAACACTATATATTGTTCTTGTTTCACCAGAAACAGGTATTTTAACAACAATCTGTAATACTGGTATTTCAACAGCAATATATGTTGTTACCTTGTAATAAACATTACTTTTTGGAGATGATGAGTTTTGACATATTTTCTTTATACAATAACCACCAGAATAAGACTTTCCTTCACCATCAGGACAAGGAATCTTTTTAGCTACTTCTTTATTATATCCTGCTTGCATAATATAGTAGTAAGCTTTTGCTTCTACATTATTAAATTCCTCTTTAATATTATCTGCTTCTAATAATAATTGTTCAATTGGTATATTTGCGACATCATTACTACTCTTAGTAAAACCTTCCTTATGCTCAATATAATTAATTATCTGATTCTTAACATTAAATGCTTTAGTATAACTAATAGAATAAGCAAGAAAACTAGAAAATAGTACAACAAAAACAATAACAATACCCATTATCCAAGTACCACCAATCGCCTCTCTCATATTTTCTTCTCCTTTCTTATCCCAAATTTAAAAAAAACTATAAACTATAACAACTATAATTTATAGTTAATTCTAATTAATCATAATCAATATCAGTACAATTTTCTCCAGAATCTTCACCTGCTGGACAACATTGCCATTGATGTGTCTTAGTTTGATCTCCTGTATTAACAGTATCATCTTGTCTTACAGCATGCCATCCACTACCAAATGTACTCTTACAAGTTTGAGTAACAATTGAAGTTTGGATGATTGGCCATATTACTAAATAGAACATTGCAGCTAAAGCAGCAACAGCTACTAAAGTTACAACAGTCATATTTAATTCACCAGTTGCTTCTTTCATTAATTCATTCCTCCTTTATTATCTATTTTTATTATACAATACACACTTTTTATATTCAAGCATTTTATTATGTAACGACAAATATCTGTAAAATAGACAATAGTAATATAATCATTACTCCTGCTCCAGTAGCAGCAAGCATTGTCATTGTTTTCTTCTCCATCTTATCAAGTCTTTCTTTATACTTAGTATCTCTTGATTTAGCTTGTAAATTAGATATAGTTCTTGAGAAAACAATTAATTGTTCTTGTTTTCTTTCTTGACTACCTAAACTAAGTCTGTAAAGAAGTCTCATCATACGCATTGAATCTCTAACTGGATAACGTCTAGCAAATTCCATATATGGTTCGATTGTTGAATCACCGGAATCAATAGCCGCTATCAAATCTCTTAATCCAGGTTTAAACATATCTGGGGCTTCTTCTAAACTTCTTGTTATAGCTACAGGAACTGTATAGTGTTGAATTAAGATTTCTAAACTCTTCAAATAATATGGTAGTTTTAAGTTAATATCATGTAAGTGTACTTTATAATAATTCTTTAATTTACTATAATCATCTTTAAATACTAAATATGTAATACCAAATACAATAACTAATTTTATTGGAAAATTTATTCCACTAATACTTGTTATTATAACTATCATACCAACCACAAATGTTATAATAGCGTTTTTAACTCTAGCTTGGTATCTACCGCTAGGATCAGCAGCATCACCATATCTACTAACACATAAGAAATCATAATCATCTTCTTTTAGTTTTCCAAATACAACTTTGTTATCATCAACAAACTTATTAAAACTAAAAGCGCCAATATAATTGAATAAGAATATTAATATTACTCCAACAATTAATATTTCAATTCCATTAATATTTAATATAGTATTTATTAATCCCATAATTACTCAGCCCCCACATCTTCATGGTAATATTTTATACCAGATATAAGGAAGTATGTATTTATTAATATTACACCATGAAGTAATAATACTACATACCAATCTTCAAGCAATTTTATATAACTTTCATTTCCTAAAAGTAATTGAACTAATAAAACTAATAAATAAAGTGCACATCCAAATGTTATAAATTGTTTATAGAATTGTGTTCTATCAATTCTATCACGATATACACTTTCAACAAGCATATCTATATCTTGTAACATACCTTCTAAAGCTTCACCTGAATCTTTAGAACCTTCTTTAGTTATTTGTAAGAATAGTTGATGCATATTCTTAACTACATAATAATCATATTTTTCATTCATGAATCTTACTGCTTCATCAATTGTACCATTGTCATAAGACATTTGAATCATTTCTTTAACATCTGAAAGTACTGGATCTTCTAATACACCAGAATCTCTTACACCTTCAAGAGCTTTAACAAATGATTGTGTAGTATTATATTCCATAATTACATTTGTAGTATATACTTGAATCTGTTCAAATATATATTCACTATATGCTTTCTTACATCTAAGATAAGCTAAATATGGAATAAATGCTATTGCAGCAGCAGCATAAACAATACTCCAAATAATACTATAGAAATATAGATATGATACAAAAGCAGCTACAGTACCAAACAATATAACTTGAATAGTATATTGTCTAGTTGTATATTCTTGCCCTAATTCTTTTGCTTTTTCACGAACTACTTTAAAAGAATATGGCGCATACTTTTCATATGTACTACCAACCGTTTTTGTAATAAATTTGTAAGATGTATTTCCAACATTTTTTCTATATATATACACAAACAAGAAAATTACAGCAACTACTATTATTTCTATATACATCTATGCACCTCCTAAAAATCTACAATTTCAAAATCATTCTTCACTTCTGGTTCATCATTTAATTCCTCAAAATGTTCACTTTCAGTAGAATTATCTTCCACAGGTTTTTCTTCTACTAAAACTTCTTCGTTTACAGGATTACTAGGAACCTCAGTATTATCTATATTATTATCATTATTATCTTCTTCAGTCGCTTCTTCTAAAGTACTATTTTTAGGAATAAATGGATCCTCTCTCATCACTACTCCTTGTGAAGCAAGATAATCAATTAAATGCTCTGTAGGATTATTATATTGTTCATTTCCAGCTAAATCTCTTTGATAAATAATATTAACTTTAGCTGTATTTTCAACATCATCTACATAAAACTCAACAACTTGTGTAATTTCTCTTTGAAATCTTCCATATTCTTTTGAATAAAATCCTTTAACATGAATACCAAGTTGAATATATCTATGCATACTTTTAACAAATTGATCAATATCCTGACTTGATTCTAACAATGAGTAAAGACGCATAGGAATACTTGATGCTTTATCAGAGTGTATTGTTGATAATATATTGTGCCCTGATGAAATTGAATTACGTACAGAAGTAACTGCTTCAGCAGAACGAACCTCTGATAGTAAAATCCATCTTGGATTTTGACGCATACAAGCAACTAATACATCAGAATATGAAGCAATGTTATTGGTTTTCATTGCTACAATATCTCTTGTAGGATAAATCTTATCTAAGTGAAGTTCCAAAGTATCTTCAATAGTAATAATTTTTTCATTTTCTTTAATATGACTAGCAAGATACTTAACAAGTTCTGTTTTACCTGAACCAGTTTCTCCACTTACAAGTATATTGCAGTGTCCTTGAACACATTCAATTAGAAAATCATGTAATTTAACAGATACATAATCTTCTTCAATTAATTTCTCTTTTTTAAGTCTTATCTTTGCTGGTGTTTTTCTAATTAAAACAGCAATTCCATTAGTAGCAATACTATCATGAACAAAGTTAAGACGCAACTCAGCACTTTCAGCATCTAGTAATGGATGAGCCATATTAAATGACTTACCCATAACATTAGAACATTGGAATGCAAGTTTTTCCATAACTTCATTTGTTAAACCATCTATATGCTCTTGATAAACACCTTTTGACAATGATTTAACCCATAATTGAGCATTATTAGAAAATGAGATATCTGTTATATCATCATCATCTAATAGTGGTTGCAACAAACCAAAATCTATTTGTGAAAAAACCATTGCATCCATAATTATTCCCTTTCTTTATTCTTTTTTATATTTTTATTATTTTTATTCTTTTATAATATTTACAACTTCTGCTTCTTCATCGCAATTAGGTTCTTTATCTGGACATATACGTAATGCATTAGTCCTTATAAAATTAACTATATAACTTGTCTTTTCTTGAACTACTTCTGTCTTAGTTTCCTCATCAGCACTATGACCTCTTGGTACTGGGAATAAACTTCCATTTCCACCAATGTACAAAGCTCTTTTTAATAATAAATGTTGAGATTCAGGTACTTGGAATATCAATGAAGTTGCTTGTTTTTGATCAGCACTTCTTGTATATATATAATTTCCACTTTCATCTTTTACAGCTAACACTTTAATATCTTTTATTAATACACCAATAAACAATTTTCCTTGTGAATTATAATTTTTATAATATAAGTCAATAACTGTTCCTGGATAAATTGAATTACCAAAAGTTGAAGTTGAATTAACAGATAATGAAACTATTGTATTACCCTCTTCTATTTTTTCCCAAGAAGAATCAGGCATTTGATCCCAAGTAACAACGGCAGATTTATAGAAAACACTTCCCTCAGGAATAAATGTATTATAATTAACATATTTTCCTTCTAAATCTTTTTTATCCCTAATAACATTATCAGTAATCATAGCCCTTGCTACTTTTTTTGTTTTAATATCTTCTGCATTGATTGGATCTCTAGCAGGTATTTTTCTAGTTGCAATTGGAACATCAATCGCATCAATTGCTTTATTAACTCTATAATTATAAGCGAAATATAAAATTGCTAAACATACTATCATGGCTATCAAAGTAACCATACTTTTATTTTTGAAGATTTTACTAAAAAATTTCATTAGTTAATCCCTCCAATCAAATCAGTTCCATATACTTCAGCACTTTTCATTGTGTTTTTTTCTATTTCATCTTGAATTAGTGAACTAACAACCTGCATAGTTCCATTTTCAGACCCTTTTTCAGCATACCCAGCATTTCTAGGTATTGGAATAATTCTACCACCAGATTCAGTAGCTTTTCTTAACAATATGTGCATTTCTTCTGGAACACTAAACATTATGTAAGAAGGTTTTTTAGGAGTATCTGCTGTTTCAAAAACACTATTTCCTGCAGAATCAACAACAGCTAACACCTTAATGCTTTCAATAAATTTACCAAACATTAATTGTCCTTTTGGTCCTGCTCCTGGCTTATAATAATACAAATCTATATAATTACCTGGGAATATTGAATTTCCATATGTAGTTTCCATATTAACCGTCAAATAAACAACAGTATTACCAACTGCAATGTCTTCATATAAACTTTTTGGAAGTTGTTCCCATTCTACTACCATATCTTTGTAAAACATACTACCTTCAGGTATTACTGCTTTATTACTAACATATTTTCCAATTACTTCACTTGTTTGAGTAATAACGTTTTCATTAACAATTCCACCTGGAACCTTTTTAGTTGAAACCATATCTTTTGTAATTTGAACACGAGGTCCTATTGTAGATACAGCGTAAGGCACACTTACAGGTGTTGTTTGTGTCTTAATCCTATAATAATAAGCATAATATAGAACACCAAGAGCTAACAAAATAGCAATAATCGTTACAGTGTTCTTGTTTTTCAAAAATCTTTTAATCGCAAATCCTATATTTCCCATATTTATTCCTCCATCGAATACTTCTACTCTATTCTAAATAATTATATCATAAAACCTTTTTAAAATTCAATATCAAATAAAAAAATCTGGTAAAACCAGATTAATTTTCAATTACTTTTTTCAAATAATTCTTATAGTTAGTAACAATTGAATTTACATCACTATTATCAACTTTTCCATCGCCATTTATATCAGCAACTTTTAGTTGAGATTCACTTAATATTACATTTGTATTAAGATGATCTTTAATTAATAATGCATCCGAAGCAGTAATCATACCATCACCATTAACATCGCCTTTAACAATAGTCATTTTACCCGAAGATATTATATCTTCCAAAGCACTAGCATCATCATTAGCAACTTTTCCATCTCTATTAATATCTCCAACTATAATTTGAAATAAATCTAAATGTTTATTATTCTTTTTATATGTTCTAATGTAAGTAACATCTTCTGAACCAACTTTTCTATCTTTATTTATATCACCAAAATTATAACCATGCATCATACCTTGTTCTAATATTACTAAGTCAGATAAACTTATAGATGAGAAATCGCCATCTAATTTAGAAAGCATTTCAGTATTAGAACATGATCCTCCTGAATAACAATTAATTGCTGCTAAAATATCTTTTGGATTTAATTCTCCATCACCATTGATATCTCCATTAGCTGCGCTAATACTTATATTAATTAAACCATCTGCTTCTGAAGTAACTAATATAGCACTAATAAATGTATTAAGATCTAAATCAATTCCATTACCATTAATACTTGTTTCACCTGAATTAGTAACAATTCTAACAGTTGCTTTAGGTGGATACTCATGAATATCATAAAAATTTAATGTATATGTTTTATCTGGAGTAACACTTTCTGCAAATCTACGAGTAAATACTGCTACAAATTTTTCTTTAGACATTACTAGTTTTCCAGTTTTCATATAAGAACCATAATCAACAGCATCTAACATAGATGCTTTCATTATTTCTCTACTTAAATGATAATCTTCTTCATTAATTGTTGTTAATCTTTGTACAAAAACTAAAATAGCTATAATAACAACGCCTAATGCAATAATTAAATATCCCCACATTGACTCTTTCATATAAAACCTTCTTTCAATCTTCTCTATTATTTACATTATATCAAAAAAAAAAGATATTTGGAATATCTTTTTTAAATACCATGTTTAACTTTTCTAAATTTATCATTATAGTATGAAAAAGTACCAACGCATGTTATAACAAACAAAGCAATTTTAACACCCCAAGATCCTGCAAATTCCACTACTTTATCTAAAAGAGTAACTTCCTTTTCTTCAGGTTTTTCTTCTTCTTGCTTATAACCATTATCAATGTTCTTCTTTGCCATTTCAAATAATTCTCTTGAAGGAGATAAAGATAAAAATTGAGTAGAACAATAACTTAATCTATTTTCATAACCAATACAATCACTAGTACCATAAAAAGGATTATAATATGGTTCATTTATATTAATTATCCTAACTGCATTATTACATCCATCTGCACCATATACATATATTTCCATATTCTTTCCTTGTTCAATTCCTGTTAATTGTATTTCCCCTTCTATTGGGTAATAATTCTTTTTATCATATTGAAAATGTAATCCATCAATAACATTATAGAATGTTATATTATAATTCATTCTCGATAGTCTAAAATCATTATCATATGTTATTTTACTAGCATAAGATGAATATTCATCATATAAAGAAGTATTACATTCACTAGCACTCACAACAAATGGAATAAATAATAATAATATAAGAATTATTTTTTTCATTCTGTCTTTTCCCCTTCCTCATTCTCTTCTATATTTTCCTCTGTTTCTTCTTCCTTATCTCTTATTAATACAGCATGAACAACAAGTCTTCTATTATTACCACCAGCACAAGTAGATAATGTTAATATTTTATCATTTTCATCTAAGTCCTCTTTACTCTTAAAACTGCTTCTACCTTTTATCATTTTAATAAATGCTAACTTTTCTTCAACAGAATCAAAATTAGTAATTAAATAATCAGTAGTATAATCAACTTTATATGCAGAGAATATTTTAAATTTATAATTACCTTTTTCAGTATCAAAAGTAATTATCATATTATCTTCATTTTTTCTCCATGTAGTATTTAATACTTTTTTTAATGTTCCAAACATAGTACCATTCAACATACTATGACCATATATTATTGTATTATCATCAAAATTATCTATATGATTTCTATAATCCATATAAATCCAACCCATACTAGTTTTCTTTTTATAAAAATCATTTTTTAAATAATAATTGTTATCTGAATGTTGTACTACTGGATATGATATTTCGGTATTTTTAACTATTAAATATCCTTTAGTTTCTTTATTTATTTTCTTTAATGATTTAAATGAATTACTAAATGTATATTTAGATTTAATCTCCTCTTTAGTTAAATTTTGATCAAATTGCATATCTTCATCAGGTAATTCATCATATTCATCATCATCTTCATCATCAGAATATTCAATAGTTCTATTATCAATACTAGCTATTTGATTTCTTAATTGTTCTACACTTATTTCTTCAATATAATCATATGCTTTTACAATTATTAAAGATACAACACATACATAAACACATAAAATAGAAATAAGTTTTAAATTATTAAACGTTAATTGTTTAAATAAATTATTTCTTAAAAAAGAATTAGCATATATTATTCTAAATTCACAAGTATAATCTTCCTTACATTTTTCACTTAATTCTCTTAACCAAGCAAAATTATTTACAATAAAGTTCCCTTTATCATAACCTTGATGAAAGAATACAACAACATTCCTAGATTCATCATTTTTAACTAAATCTACAATAGATTCAATCAATTCTTTAGAGTACACATATACATGAATAGCTTTTAAATTATAATTAATTTTTAAAAACTCTCTTAAATCTTCAATTAATTCGGGATATTCCTCAGTTATTTTAATAACATTTTTATAATATAATGTATCTTTCTCAAAAGCATCTTGTTGACTAAAGAAATTCCATGTAATTTCCTTCATAGAAGATGTATATATATTAACACCCTTTGCCTTAAATTTATCTTGAACACTTACAGGCATATAATAACAATAAATATTTTTAATAGTCTTACAATTTAAAAATAAATCATAATCTTTTAAATCTAAGGTAGAACAAAAATCTAATATTATATTACTTAATTTAAAACCGTTAATCATAGGTATTACATATTTAAATGTAACTAATCTCTTTATTTTTAAATTAACATAATCAACTGTCTTATTAGTATTTAATACTTCATATATATTAGAACAATTATTTTTAAAATATTTTAGAGTATAAAAAAGAAAGCCTTTATAGAAACGGTTTTTATTAACAAATACTTTTTCTTCATCAGAAACATTTCTATAATCCAAGACTATTGTATTATCATTAACGGATAAAACTATATACTCTTTCATATAATCTCCTACCCTATAAATATAATATCATAAAAATAAGCAAAAAAAAATATGAAACTATATAATTCCATATTTAGTTAACAGATATTCTAGTGAGTCATTATCTATCATTTTATCTTTACTATCAACTATTTCAACAACCTCTCCATTTTTAACATATACTAACATTGGTGCTACAACATCTTCACCTTCTAACATTAATTTCTCACTAACAATCTTTTTATCTATATTTGTTATATCCCAATAAATAATTAAATCATTTAAATTGTTTTTTGAAATCTCTCTAAATAATTTCTTTTCCATATTTTTTACTTTGGAAGAATCATTAAAACCAACATAAATAATTCCCTCAGTTATTTCAGATAATGCAAAATCAAAATTATCAGAATTAATTTGATAAATAGTCTTATCATTAAATATACTTGAATTAGATACACTATATTGATAAGTCAAATACATATTTCTGATGTAAATAGTTAAAACAATAACTAATATAGATACAACAATTACTATGTAATAATTCTTTCTAGGAACTTCTCTATTGTTTTTAATTATACTCATAAATCCTCCATTAACATATATTTATTCTATCATATAATTATATGATTTTCAAACAAAGAAAAAGAAAGACTTTTTAAATCTTTCTATTCTTCAATTCCTCTAGTGTGATTTGAAATACCATCACTATAATCCGGATTAATAGTACCATAAATATCAGTACCATTCTCCACGCTTCCTTTTCTAAGTTCATCTAGATATGTACTTGTACAATTCCTATATGTTCCATCAACAACAGTACAATTGAATATTCTTTCATTAGAATATACCCCATTATTTCTATTATAATCACCCTTAACACTTCTTATTTGATCAGGAGATAATGTAATACTATATTCTAAATAATCATCTGATGTTTGCAATGTACTTGAAGATTCTTGAATAGCTCCAGTAGCAATTATACCTTCACTACTTGCCCAGTTACTATCTTCAGGTGCTGTTGGATTAAATAAACTAGATAATTCAACATTTCTATAAATAGTACCTTCTTCACGTTCAATAGTTGTTGGTTTTTCAACATCAATATAACAACTAAATTCTTTATGATCATTTACAACTGATGTGAAGTCATCACTAGGATAATTTCTCTTAAATGTAGCTATATTTTGTACATTATGGCTAACATTACAACGACTTAAGTCACTAGACATTCTTGTACATACATTATATGCATTCTTAGAGATTGGATAAGTGTATTTATCTAAATAAATATATCCAGGTAATTCTCCATCCTTATTAACATTTTGAACTTTTCCAGAACCAGGTTCAGTTTGGAATAAATCATCATTATAGAATCCAAATTCAACAGTTGTTTCAAATACCGCATAATCATTAGTTGGCACTTTATATTTAATTTTTGATTTTTTTGTTTTACCATTTATTACTCTAGTCTTAGTTATCTCAATAGAATCAAGTTCATGAGATCTAGTACTAAACAATGCTGGATCAAAAGTATAAACATCTGCTTTTGTATTATCACCAGATTCATTTAATGCTTCATTATATTCAAAACATGAAGTACCGCTACAATATTTAACTTTTGATATTGATGAATGAATCGTTGATTCTCTATCATCATCTTTATCAATTCCTGATACTCGAGGTATTGTATAATCATAATTACTTGTCTTCTTACCTACAGTAGCATCTTTATTAATAATCTCTGCTCCACCTTGATAAGAAACATTTTCCATGGTAACACAATTATTTACAAAGTTACCTTCATTATCAAATCCAATGCTGCATCCATTTAAACCATAATTCTTTTCAAGACTATATATATTCTTAGTAACATTTTCATAAACATTCTTAACTTCAATATCTTTTGGAACAGTTAAGTTACTTGGGAATTTATTCTTAGCATATAAGTTACAATTATATAAATCATATACTAATTTATTAATAACTTCTTTTCTTGAACCTTCATCAGCTGATTTATATACTAGAACTGATAATAAATCATAGAAGTTTTGTAATTTATCTTTTCCAGTTGCTTTTGTTATTTCATCATCAGTAATACCATATATTCTTTGCCAATTAATTTCATTAGGAATACTATTATAATAAATTTCAGATACACAAGTTCTCTTTTCTTTTATTATGTTTGTTAATAACTTGTTTGTCTTTCTTTGTTTATTAGCAGTAAACTCAATATCATATTTAAATGATTTACCAGAAGTTGCTTTTACTTTATCAGGCATAATATATTCAACACTATCACTACAATAAACTCTACATAAGTTAGTATTAACACCAAATTGATTACTATAATCATAATATGATGTCTTATTCTTAGAATTTAATATACAGTTTAGAGGTGGATCTTTAACGTATGAAGTATATACTTGATTATATCCCCCACTTTCAGAACATTGACCAAAATTGCTAGATACTCTTGTATCAAAGTTTGTACAAGTTCCTCCACCACATCTAGGAATTATCCTAAATCTAGTTTCACCTCTATCAATTGTTGTTTCATGCTCTGTTTTATTCTTATCATAATAAGCAAACATTATTTGACTTTCATCAGGATTAGCACATGCTATATATTTTCTAACACTTCTACTAGAAATAACTTTATCATAATGAACTATAACTATAGGTGTAATTCCTTCTCTTTGCATATCACATATTGCAAATTTAAGTTTCTTAGAATAACATCCATAACCCTTTAAGTCACATTCGTCAACTTTAATTTGATCTAATACATTTCCATCTTCATCAACTAATATATTTCCATCTTCATCTACAATTGTAAATGTTACTCTACAATATGGAAGAATCTTAGTTGCATCTACTTTAGTTTTATAATACTCATAAGTTGGATCATTCTCTACTCTAATACAATCTACTTTTATATCACTTTCAAGTGAATGAACAACTTCATCATACTTTATAACAATTCTACTTTCAGTAATTACTCCTGTTGTAACTTCTTCAATATTAGCTCCAGTTGGTAGTATTCCATATTGACTACCATATAACTCAGCTAAGTGTGCTTGCATATCTTTATTACCTATTAAAGTATTAAAGTATAATGCAAATGCATTCTTAAGCATATCTCCGCCATTACAAGCAAGTCCCCATCTTTCACAAGTGACTTCAACAAAGAATGGTTTTAATTCTTGTACTTTATATTTTGTAGAATCTGTTATTTTTTCAAAATAAGTTTTTGTAATATAATCAAGAGTTATTTTATAAACATTTGTATATTCTCCATCATCTCCAGGTAAGAAGAATACAAATTCATTACAAGATCCTCCTTTTGCATTTGGAAGACCAGTTAATTCAAATCCTCTTCTACCAGAGTGAGCACTCCATAATCTTAATGCAAAATCTAAAGAAGTATTTGAAATCTCATACCCTTGTTGATGATTCCAAGCACCTTCAATTAAAATATTTGCATAACCACAATCTATAGTGCTATTACTACTTGAACAAGTAGTAGGATCAAATCTCTTATCATAAATATAATTGTTTTGTCCAGCAGGTGTATATTCTGGGAAGTTATCATTTGGATTAACACAGTATGCTATGTTATCTCCAATACTAAACTTATCAGTACATGCTGGATTTAAATGTTCAGTTACTTTAGTACATGTATACACAGGGCACATTAATTGATAACTAATTTCGCTACATGTACAAGAAGAAGATTTTTCTTTTGAAATACAAGCCGCAACCGCTTCATCATTTGTCTTATCTTTAGTAACAGTTCCCAATGGTACTGAAGCAGGTTTTGAATATTTACATGTTTCACCACTTTTTGTTTTTTCTTCTTCAACAGTATATCCTTCAATTGCAGGACAACCATAATAATATCCTATTTGATCTGAAGGACAAGGATTTGCCTTCCCTGTTTCTTCGTTTATTCCCGGATCAATTTTACAATAAGTATCAGTAACCACTGTTGTTGCTGTCTTATATGCTGTACATGTTGCTGTTGCATCAACATGTGAATCATCATTACATAATGGAACCTTTATTTCAGAAGCGCTTTTACCGCTTAAACTAGCAGCAACTATTGTTACTTCTATTTTTCTTTGATTCCATGCATCAATATAATGATCTGATGCAGATCCTCTTCCATCATAATCATCTGCAAAATCCCATTTGCAAACAGGTAAATCAACATCAAAATCACCAGTTGATATTTCATATAAATCAATATGAGTATCACATTCAAGGTTATCACTACTTGCTACACCTGCTTTTACAATAGGAATAAATACAAATAACGTAAATGCTAATAAAACTAATAATTTACTTTTATATTTCATATTATTTTTCCCCCCTCTTGGTTTTATAGTTTTTAACTCTAATAATATAAATTATTGTTACAATTACAAAAGGAATAATTATATATATTAAATATTCTTTCATAACACTTAATATTTTGTATAATGTTGAATCAGTTTTAACATCTTTTCTAGTATACTCATCAACTTTATCTTTAAATTCCTTTTCAGTCATATTTTCAGTTGAATCAGTAAATGTCTTACATAACTCATAATCTTTATTATCTTTACAAGCAACTGCTTTAGACATTTCATTGTATCTAGGAACGGTAACCTCAAGAGTTCTTAGTAATTCATTAGGACAGGCGCTATTTTTATTACCATATACTTGAATTTTATATGTTTCTTTTTCTAAATTAGTATAGCACCCTACTCCATATACATTAGTTTCTTTTCCTTCATATTTTTCAGCAAAAGCACTTACACCAGAAGCATCTGTTACTTTAATTTTAACATCATCCCTTAATGGATTAATTGTAATAAAGTAAGCAAATGGAAATGCAAGTGAATCTGATTTCTCATTTAAAACATACTCTCCTTTTATAGTTGTTGCCCATTCATTTAATTCTTCATTATTACATTCTGCCTTTAATAAAGTATTAAATGAAAATAAAATAACAAAACTAAATATTAATAAAAATAGTTTTTTCATATTTCACCTTCTATTCTATATATCATTATAACAAAACAAAAAAACAATTTCAATGTAATTAATTACAAATATAAACAAAAAAGAGAACATCGTTCTCTTTCATTTATTAATCTCCACTATTATGCTTTGATACACCAAAAGAATACTCTGGATCTATAGTTCCATAAGCGCTTCCGCCTTCAGCACTTCCTTTTCTTAATTCATCTAAGAAGTAACTTTTACAATTTCTATATGTATTATCTTCGATACTACATCCATATACTCCTTCATTCATATATGCATTAACACCATTTTCATTGGTTCTATTTATATCAGATTTAATAGCTCTAATTTGATTTGGAGATAGTGTAATACTATACTCTAAATACTCATCTGTTTGTTTTAACAAATCTGATGAAGCCTCAATATTGGCTGTCGCAATCAAACCTTCTTGAGTTGCCCAGTTACTGTCTTCTTCAGGATAATCATTAAACATCTTAGTTGTATCTATATTTCTATATAACGTATTATCTTTAAGACCATTATCACCCTTACAATCATCAGTTGGACAAGTTTGTGGAGGTTCAAAGTCAATATAACAAGTAAATTGATTCATTTCATTAATAGCATTTAAGAAATTATTAGATTTATAATTTCGCTTATACGTATGAATATAATCTAAATTATAAGTAACTTCACATCTATTAAATGAATCGTCAACTTTTCCATGTGAATCTCTAACGCCTTTTATACTACATGCATTATATGCATTCTTAGAAGATGGATAAGAATGACTATCTATTGATAAAAGTCCTGGTAAAGTCCCACCACTTGTTACATCTTTTACGTATCCACTGTCAGGGTAAACTTGATATTTATCATTATTATAGAAACCAAAGTCAGTAGTTATTTCAAACATAGCAAATTCATTATTTGGAATTGTTTTACCATCATATGATCTTGTACTAGAAGCTGTCTTAAATTTTCCTCCATTATATATATTATAATTATCAGGATTACTTGAATATTTATCATATTTTACACAATCAGTATTATCACAATACTTAACTTTAGATACTGAAAATCTTATCGTATTATCATCATCTTTATTTTTGTCTTTTGTTGCGTATGCAGACATACTTACACCAGGCGCCTCTCCAACTTTTTTACCTGTTAACACAACATTTCCTTGCGCATTACTATTTGCTAATTCTGCACCACCTTCAAATGTAGTTCCACCCATCTTAACACAATCGTTATAATAATTACCATTTCTATCAAATATACTACAATCTGATAATCCAAAATTATTATCAACTGAATATGATCTATAAATCTCTTCAGAAACAAATTTTACCTTTTCAGCATTAGAAACTTTAACATTTCTAAGTATATCATTCTTAGAATATAAATTACAATTATACAAATCAAATAATAATTTATCAATGTTTTCTTTTCTATTGTTTTCGCTTGCGGATTTTACTTCCAAAATCCTTAATAAATCTGTCAAATTCTCTATATTTGGTTTTTTCAATATGTTAAGAATCTCAGTATTTGTAATTCCATATAACTTTTCCCAATCATATCCACCATCATACTTATTATTCCCAACATATATTTTTGAAATACAAGATCTTCTTTCTCTTATTACACTTGTAAATAACTTGTTAGATTGTCTCATTTTTGTCGCTTGAATCTCAATATCAAATTTTACAGTTCTTCCTGATTTAACTCTTATCTTATCTGCCATTATATACTCAACACTATCACTGCAGAAAATTCTACATGCTTCTTTATTAACACCAAACTCATCACTATAATCATATTCAACACTATTAGCTCTAGCATTTAATATACAGTTTAGTGGTGGATCTTTAACGTAACTTACAAATGTATCATTATAAGATGTTTCATCTGCTTTACTATTTTCACATTTTCCTTCTGATTTTCTAATATCTAAATCTGTACATGTCTCTGGAGTCAACCTACAACTAGGTAGTATAGTAAATGTTGTTTTCCCCGGATCTGGTTTTGAAAACCTACTTGTTTCACTATTATTATAAAATGCAAACATTGTTTGATATCCAGTGGTACTTCCACATACTGTATATTTTCTAACACTATAACTCTTTTGTGTTTTAGTATAATGAACAACAATCGATGGTGTAGTGTTTGTTTCCTGTACGAAATCACATAGTGCAAATCTAAATTTTTTTGAATAACAATTAAAGTTCTTTAGGTTACATTCCTTTATTTTTGATTCAGAAATTGGATTTCCATCTATATCAACAAGTGTTACCTTTACCTGACAAAAAGGAAGTATTTTAGCCCCATCAACTTTAGTTTTATAATACTCATAGGTTGGATCATTTTCGACTTTGTCACAATCAACAATTACATCTCTTCCAATTATATCAATAGATGTCCCACCTTCAAACTCAACTTCTATCCATGAATATGTTCTTACTTCCTCTCCTTCACTTACAACTTCCTCTAAAAGAGTAGCTCCTTCAGGAGTAGTATCAGTAGGTCCACCAAATATTTCTTGTAAATGATAAAGCATATCACTATTACCTAGTACAGTATTAAAATACAATGCAAAGGCAGCTTTGTACACTCTATCTTTTGGTGAAGAACCACAAACTAAACCGATTCTATCGCAAGTAATATAAGTGTGTTCCACACCTTCAGAATCTTTATATTTAAAGCCTCCTCCTATAGGACTATCACTATTATCAAGTAGGTTTTTAACAGTATTATCATTACCAGCAATGTATCCAGATACTGCATCAAAATAAGCTGATGTTATATACCCTATAGTTGTTTTATAAACATTTGGCATATCAGTATGATATATCATTAATGAACTACAATTACTTTCTGTGTTAGCAAGTCCAACATTTCCAAAACCACTTGTTCTAGAATGAGCGCCCCATAATCTTAAGGCTAAACTAATTGAATTATCAGATATTGCTTTACTTGGATATTTTTTATTATAATAGGCTCCTTCAATCATAATATTAGCATATCCACAATCGACAGTACTATGACTTGAAGAACATTTTTGAACATCAAATCTATAATCATATTGATAATTATTTCCTGTTTCAGTTGGGAAATGCTCAGAAGGATTAATACAATATGCAGTTGGTCCGTTTTTTATTTTAAACTGCTCATAACATGCCCCATTAACCTTAGATCTTCTTGTACATTTAAATTCAGGACATTTCAAAGTAAACACAGGTGCAGTACAAGTACAATTGCTTACACCTTCATCTGAATTACAATCGCTTACTAAATCATCTTGAGTTTTTGCAGTATCTTCAGTAACTGTCTCACTAAAAGGAATGCTTTTAGTACATTCTTCACCTGAATCTGTTGTATCCGATGATCCTGTATAACCATCTGGACACTTATAATGTTTTATTGTTGTGTCTTGCGTACAAACCAAAGTTCCATCACAGCCTCCAGGTTCTAACTCCGCTTTCATTTTTTTAGGAGTAGGCGTTTGAGTATAAACTCCTTCTTTACAAGTACATGTTCCTTTAATTGTTTGATCATATGAAAAAACAACTGTTTTTGTTGCAGTACATGTTGAACTCTCACTTATCTCATATCCATTACCTTTATAATTACACAAAGGAACAGGCGCTCCTCCACCTACTTTTGAAGAAGTTGATGCCATTTGCGAATAAGTATAACTATCTTTTTTTGCATCTGCATCAGAATAACTAGCAGCAGTTGCAACTGGAGCCATATCTCCAGTTGGTTCAAAATTACAATAATAAACTTTTACATCAAATCCTCCAGGTTTAATGCCTTGATAGTCTATTCTTGTATCACAACTTAAAGATGCATTTATATTAGATACAAAACAAATGCATAATAATGAAATGAGTAAAATTTTAAAAATATTCTTTTTCATACTATTCTTTACTCTCTTTCTTTTTGTAATTATGAATCTTAATTATATATATTAAAGAAATTAGAAAAAATGGAAATAAAACATATACACCATATTCTCTTATTGTACTAAATAAAGTTTGCCATGAAGGTCTTGAATTTTTTATGCTTTTTTCATATTGTTGCATTTGTTTATTAAAATCATCCCTAGTCATATTTTGTGTTTTATCAGTAAATGATTGACATAATTCATGATTAGGATACTTTTCACACTCCTCAGTTTTAATCATATCATTATATGGTTTTACAGTATATGTTAAAGATCTAAGTAATTCATTCTTGCACTTACTATTTTCCCCACCATATACTTCAATTCTATATGTTTCTTCTTCTAAATTTGTATAACAACCTACACCATATAGATTTAATAATTCAAATTTTTCACCATAAGAACTATCACCATTCTTATCAATAACTTTTATAACAATATCGTCTCTAATATTACTAATAGACAAAAAATATGAATAAAAATAATCATATTTATGTTCTCCATTATTTTCAATAAATACAGGTTCGATAGTAGTAGCCCATTCATTTAAATCTTCATCTCTACAATCTGCTTTTAAATCTATATTAAATGAAACCATTAATAATAATGATAAAATAAACAAATTAGTTTTCTTCATTTTTTCACCTACTATCTCAAATATAATTATATAAAATTTTTTTCTATATTTCTATACAAAGTAGAAAAAAAGTAAAAATTATTATATAATTTATCAAGAGGTATTATATGAAAGATGCATTTAATAAAGAATTAAGTTATATTAAAAATGAAAGAATAAAAAGAAGTTTAATTGCAATGATAAATAAACTACCAAATTACTTTTATGAAGTCCCTGCTAGTAGTACAGGTAAATATCATCCAAGTTTTTCTTTAGGAGAAGGAGGATTATTAAGACATACAAAAGTAGCAGTAAGAATAGCAAAAGAATTATTTAACAACCCATCATTAAATAATTTTACTGATGATGAAAAAGATTTATTAATATTTGCTCTAACATTACATGATGGACTTAAAAGTGGTCTTAAAAAAAGTGAATACACATTATTTGAACATCCAATACTAATGAGTAATTATATTCAAGATAACAAAGATGATTTAGAATTAACAGAAGAAGAATTAGACTTAGTTTGTAGATGTATAAAAACCCATATGGGTCCTTGGACAACTAATTATAAAGGAGAAGAAGTCCTAGAACCACCAAAAGATAAATATCAAAGATTTGTTCATTTATGTGATTATATTGCAAGTAGAAAATTTCTAGATGTTAAATTTAATAATAACGAAATAATAGAATAAAAAAGAAGAATTAATATTCTTCTTTTTCTTTTTCACCTGATATTTTTTTCAATTTTTCAAACTCATCATTATCTTTAAATAACTCTTTTGCTTTTTCAGTATTACAAAATGATTTAATATATTTTTTATAAGTTTCCCTATCTTTTTTATTTTCATCTATTTTCTTTTTAATTTTTTCTATCATAATTCACCTCTAACTTTGTATTTCAACAATAGTTAAATTATTTTCCTTCGCAATATTAATTAAATCATCTGATACTTTACCTACTACAATTATATAATTAGCCCTCATACTAGATTCATCATCTGAATTTTGATATGCCTTAATAACTGTTTTATCATTATCAATTGAGAATCTTATATTACTACTTCTTTCTAATCTATCATATCCATAAGAGTTTTTTTCTAAAGCAGATACATTATCACAATAATAATGTATTCCATCATCATTAGTGGAATATAATACTCTAAAATCTTGCCCTACAATTGTAAATATTTCTATACCATCTCTAAAGTTTCTCGTAACAACATCAGGTCTATCCTCATATAATTCTTTTATTTCATCTAAAGAAACAATTTGAAGATTAATTAATTCAACCCTATATTTCTTTATTTTATTAAACAATTCTGAAACACTTAATATATTTCTTTCAACCTTATTTGATATTATATTTTCTATAAATGATAACACTAAATCAAAGTCATCACTAGAAAATAATAATTTAGTCATGCTAAACAAATTAACTTCATCATCATCAAATACTTTTTTATCATCAATTATTAAATTGTTTAAACTATCAACCTCGAATAAATCACAAATACTTTTAATTGTTATAACTTCTAACCAACCAGAATTGCCTTTTTCATCATAACCCTTATTAAATAAATAATTACATAATAAGTTTTTATATATCTTTTCATCTTTTACAGAAGCAACTTCATTAACTAATTGTTTAAACATTGTTAAATCATAATTAGATAATTCATTAGTAGATTTAATATTACTTCTATTACCAAAAGTAGCTAATAATAAAGTTAAATTATTAAGCTCTTTTTCATTTAAACTCTTATCCTTTATATCGCTTATAATATCTTTATAATAATTAAAGTTTTCTATTGCCCTATATAGTGTTTCCTTATTCTCGCCATAAATATATGATAATAGTTCATAATATGTTTTAAATAATTCATACCCTATATTAGATTTAATAATTAATAATAAATTAGAAACATTAACAAAATTAAACTTAGAATAATCAATAATAAGATCTTTACTAATAAATGATAATTTAGAATCAAATAACTCTAAAGAATTAATATTATATATTTCTCTGTTATTATCAGTATTAATATTATATGCATTATTTAATAATTCATTTAAAAGAGAAACTAAACCTACTCTTATATTAGTATCTTCAACATTTTTACTCTCAATACTTCTTAAAATAAATGTATTCACTCTTTCAGAAGTATTATTCTCTATTATTTTTTTATTGAATAATATTTTTAAAAAATCAAATATGCATCTATAATCTTTAGTAAAATCATATCTTTCAATATTATTGGCATATTCATCATAAATCTTACATATTGTTTGATTATAAGAATTATATATTTCATCATTATAATACTTTTTAAATGCTTCTAAACATCTCTTTTTAGCATGTTCAGTTCGACTTAACTTTTCTTCTTTTTCAGTAACATCTTTATATAAAGGAACTACATAAGGTAGTATATAATTTACATCAACATTTACTAAAAATAATACTTGTTCAATAGATAATCCTTGCAATTTATGAATAATCCTTTTAGTATATTGAAAACTAATATCACTACTGTTAAAATCAAATCTATATAGTTTTCCTTTAGCATTTAATAAACATTTATTTACTAATATATTTACTATTTCTTTATTTGATTTAGTACTTATACTATCAAGTATTCCACATATAATATCAGATACTCTACTATCATCATCACCATCAGAAGTTAAATCTACATACTTAATTAAATCAATATCAAATTTTAGTAGTTCTATTAACGTTTCTATTTTTAAATAATTAATCATATATGGAGAAGCAGATACATATTCCTTTTGTACTTCTACACTCATAGTATCCAAAAGACTAACATCTTCTTTTATCTTCTCAACTTGCTTCTCAATATACTTATCTTTTGCTTCACCATTTAAATACATACTATATTCTTCATTATCAGAATATTTATCTTGAACAGATTGACTAGCATATTTAATAAATCTAGGATTAACTTCTACAATAAATTCCCATTGTCTATCAGTAAATTTATCTTTTATCTTTTTAATAATTTCTTCAGTTTGTTTTAAATCATGTTTAGATAAAGCAGAAATTGTTTTTCTTAAATCTTCCATATGTAATAAAGCAATTCCATCAGGTTCTTTAAAATATAATTTTAAATATTCATTCAACTCTTCTTCACTAAAATTAATAACTAATGCATTAGTAAACAACTTATTTTCATCAAGCCATTCTTTTATTAATTTCTTTTTTGCTTCATCTGATCCATATTCAAACATAGTAAGATTACTATTAATTCTAGATACTTGAAAATCAATAGGCAAAATTTTAATTAAATCATGATGATTAAAAAAAATGTAACTCAAAACAATCTCGTTATCTTCGAGACCTTCACTTCTTAAATAAGCCAATTCAATTTCTTTATCACTTTTATTTTTTAAAGTTTTAATGAAACTACGGGCTTTTTTAGTTATTTGTCTACTTTTTAATTTTTTAAATAGTCCCATAACCAACCTCTTTTAACCTATTCTAAAAATAATTATATCACACTACTAAATAAAAAACAAAGGAGTAATAACTACTTCTTTGTTAAATATTTAGGATTAGCCGCTATTTGTTTAATACCTACTTTATGGTTAAATGCTATGGTTGATATTCCACTATTAATGCTTATTATTACACCCTCACCATATAAATTATGTATTACTTTATCCCCAGCTTTAAATCCACTATCATGATTATCAAGAACTATCCTTGTTTTAGTTTCAACTCTAGGTTCAAACTCCCTCTTAGTAACAGTTATATTCATTAAATCCGGTTCAATTTCTTTAATAAATCTGCTTTCAATAGTTCCACTAGTACTGCCATAAATAGTTCTTTGTTTAGCACTTAATAAATATAATTTAGTTTTAGCTCTAGTAATCCCAACATAACATAATCTTCTTTCTTCTTCTAATTCTTTTTCACTCTCAAAACTTCTATTATGTGGGAATAATCCTTCTTCCATTCCGACAATAAATACCACTTTAAATTCTAATCCCTTAGCTGAATGCAAAGTCATTAATGTTACTTGATTATCATCATTATTATATTGTCCTGTATCACTAACCAACATAATATTTTCCAAAAATGTTTCTAAATCAAAGATTCCATTATCTTCAAAATTTATTGCTAAACTTTTAAATTCTTCTAAAGTTTCTAATCTACCTGCACTTTCGGGAGACTTATCATTCTCATATTCACTTCTCATACCACTTTTTACAAGTACAGATTCAATTATATCAACAAGCCCTACTTCTTTTGATTCTTCAATTAATTCAAGAACAATCTTTTTCCATTCCATTTCCTTTCCTGAATCAATCGCATCAAACATAGAACAATTCTTTTCTATTGCTTTATTTCTAATATTCTCTATTGTCTTAGAACCAATACCTCTTCTAGGAACATTAATTACTCTTTCCAAACATACTGAATCATTAGGATTATAAATAAGATTTAAATATGAAACTAAATCTTTAATTTCCTTTCTATCTAAATATTTATAACTACCTATAACATTATATGGTATTCCATTACTAGTACATGTTTGTTCCAAAACACGGCTTTGTGCATTAGTTCTATATAAAACAGCAAAATCACTATATTCATATCCCAAAGATACTAGATCTTTAATCTTATCAACAACATAGTTTGCTTCCTTTATTTCATCATCAGCTCTAATATAATCTATTTTTTCTCCATCACCACTAGAAGTCCATAAATTAAGTTTTTTTCCTTCAGTATTATTTTGAATAACTGAATTAGCCGCTCTTAATATATTATTAGTACTTCTATAATTTTCTTCAAGAAGAATTACTTTAGCATTCTTATAATCACGCTCAAAATTTAATATATTTCTATAATCAGCATTTCTCCAAGAATAAATAGATTGATTAGCATCCCCTACTACAAATATATTGTTATATTTACTAGATAATAATTTACATAACTCATATTGAATACTATTAGTATCTTGATATTCATCAACTAAAATATATTGAAATCTATTTTGATATTTCTCTAAAATATCTGGATATTTTTTAAATAATTCAACTGGTTTTAATAATAAATCATCAAAATCAACAGAATTATTTTCCTTCAATAGTTTATTATATTTTTCATACACAAGCGCAATTACTTTATCATCATCTCTTAAATATAATCTATTATATTCACTAGGACTAACGCCATCATTCTTAGAACTACTAATTCTACTTGCTATATGTCTAATATCATAATCCTTAGGATCTAAATCATTCTCTTTAAGTATTCTTTTAATTAACGCCTTAACATCATCAGTATCAAGAATTGTAATATTGGATGTGTATCCAGCATCCCTATAGTTATCCCTTAATATTCTTAAACCAAAAGAGTGAAATGTTCCAATAAAAATAGAATCCGTTGGACTACCTAATTTTAATTCTACCCTATCTCTCATTTCTTTGGCTGCTTTATTAGTAAAAGTAATTGCTAATATATTATATGGACTGACACCATCATCAATTAAACTTATAATTCTTTCCGTTAATACTTTGGTTTTACCAGATCCTGCTCCCGCCAAAACTAAACAAGGTCCTTCCCTATGATTAACTGCTTCTAATTGTTTGTCATTTAATGCCATAATTATTACCTCTAAAAGATATTATAACAAAATAAAAATATTTTTTATAGCAAACAAAAACAGAATTTTAAAATTCTATTTTTTTAAATCAATATGCATTGAAATATTTTTATCTTTAAATAAATTTTTATCAAAGAATAATACACATAAATTAGCAATTATAACAAGCGTACTAGTTAATAAACCAGAATATGACATGACATTTATATCATATATAATCCATATTGTAGCTGATACAATAGCTCCGAAAACAATTACTCTTTTATTTTTAGTTAATGCAAATCCATCCACAGTACTAGCATACAAAGGTAATAAATCAAAGAATGCATGATAAGTTAAATACCCCATTAATATATATATTGGAATAGATACTATAAATATAAAATCATCTAAATCAGTCTTATAATATAAATAATCTCTCATCATTTCAAATAAACATATTATAAAACCACTATAAGCACCAAGCATAAAATAATGAATACAATAAAGCAAAGCAGATACTATTTGTACTGCTAGTATTTTATTTGTATTTTTTCTACTATAACTAAATACTAATAGAACTAGTGCGATTAATCCAATAAATTGTGCTATCCAAAAATTCATATTTTCCATAATAAAATTATAACATTGTTTTACTAAATAGTTTAATCAAATATATATACTTTACACCAAATCACTTTTATAGATTATAAGAATATAATACTATGAAAGCGAGGAATATATATGAAAAAATTAATTACATTTATAATAGTTATATTTACAATTATTATATTAAGTTTAATGATTATTAAAAAACATACCATTAAAGATGAGAACAAAATAGTTGTTGCAGAAGTAACACACTCAGTTTTTTATGCACCTTGGTATGTATCAATACAAAAAAATTATTTCAAAAACGAAGGATTAGATTTAGAAGTAATATTAACCCCAGGAGCAGATAAAGTAGCCACTGCTGTTATTTCAGGAGATGCTAATATAGGTTTTTCCGGTCCAGAAGCAACAATCTATGTTTATAACAATTCAAGACAAAAATTATTAACATTTGCAGCCCTAACAAAAAGAGATGGTCAATTTATAGTTGGAGATTGCAAATATAAAGGTAAGTTTAAAATGGAAGCATTAATAGGTAAGGCAGTTCTAGCTGGTAGAAGTGCCGGTATGCCACTAATGATGTTTGAATATGCATTAAAAGAAAGTGGAATTAAAAAAGATGAATTAATAATTAATAAATCAGTAGAGTTTTCAGGTTTAACAGGAGCATATATAGCAAAAGAAGGTGACTTTGTAAACTTATTTGAACCAAATGCAAGCAAACTAGAAAACGAAAAATACGGTTGTGTACTAGCATCCTTAGGTAATATAACAGGAATAGTCCCATATACAGCATTCTATGCAGATGAAAAATATATTAATGAACATAAAGATATATTCAAAAAATTTAATAATGCTCTTAACAAAGGATTAAAATATGTAAAAGAAAATGACTCAAAAACAATAGCCCAAACAATAAAAAATGAATTCCCAGATACTGAATTAGAAGACCTAACAATGCAAATTGAAAGATATAAACAAGCAGATTCTTGGTACGAAAATACATATGTTAATATTAAAGATTACTATAGATTAATAGATATTATGTTATATGGTAAAGCACTAGATAAAAAAGTCACAGTAGAAACACTAGTAACAAATGAATTCAACAAATAATATATTACAAATAAATAACCTATCAAAATCATATTACTCAATAAAAGAAGAAACAAAAGTGTTAGATAACATTTCTTTTACTTTAAATAAAAATGAATTTTTAGGAATAATAGGTCCATCAGGTTGTGGTAAGAGTTCAATACTAAATATTATTTCTTCATTAGATAAAGAATACCAAGGTAATATAATCACAAATGAAAATATTAAAGTGGGATATATGTTACAAGATGACGCCCTATTTCCATGGTTAACAATATATGACAATTGTATACTTGGTTTAAAAATATTAAAGAAATTAGACACAAATTCAAAAAAATATGTATTAAATTTATTAAAAAAGTATAATTTAATAGATTTTAAAGACAAATATCCAAATGAATTATCCGGAGGAATGAGACAAAGAGTAGCATTAATTAGAACACTTGCTATTAAACCAGATATATTATTATTAGATGAACCATTCTCAGCTTTAGACTATCAGACAAGATTAAATGTATCAAATGATGTTTATAATATTATTAAAGAAGAAAACATTTCATCTATTATAGTTACACACGATATAAGTGAAGCAATATCTATGTGTGATAGGATACTTGTTTTAAGTAAAAGACCATCAACAATAAAATCAGAATATAATATATCTCTTTCTAATAAGAAATCCCCCATAGAAAATAGAAACGATATATTATTTTCAAAGTATTATGAGCAAATATGGAGAGATATTGACAAATGACATATCAAAAATATGTTACTAAAATTAAAAAAGTAAAAATATTAATATTAACTACACAAATACTATTATTATTCATAATACTATTTTTATGGCAATATTTATCAGATAAAAACATAATTAATTCTTTTATAATGAGTTCTCCTAAAAACATAATAAAAACAATTATTAATTTATATAAAGAAAACAATTTATTCATACATATATACACAACAATAAAAGAAACAATCATATCATTTGCTATTACATCAACTTTATCACTTATAATATCAATAATACTATATTACAATATCTTTTTATCAAAAGTATTAGATCCATATCTAACACTATTAAATTCCCTTCCAAAAGTAGCACTAGGTCCTATCATAATAATATGGATGGGAGCTAATATAAAAAGTATAATAACTATTTCAATATTAATATCAATAATAATTAGTATTCAAACAATATATAATGGTTTTACTAGAACAGATGAATTAAAAATAAAACTATTAAAAACATTTAATGCAAATAAAAAAGAAATACTAATTAATCTAGTACTTCCATCAAATAAAACAACAATTATTAATACCTTTAAAATAAATATATCAATGTGCTTAATAGGCGTTATTACAGGTGAATTTTTAACATCAAAAGCAGGTATAGGATATCTAATACTTTATGGTTCACAAGTATTTAATTTAAACTTGGTTATGAGTGGTATATTTATTCTATTAATAATATCATTTATAATGTATAAATTAATATCGTTAAAACAAAATAAAAAAACGTGACTACTCACGTTATTTTATTTATTAAAATCCTTTATAAATATTTTTCTTACTAATCCATAATAAGCATACAACACTTGCTACGATTAATACAGAAATTCCTACTACTGGAACAAATACACCAGTTTTTGGATTTGATTCAGTTGTTTTATTAGTAGTATTTGATGATGTTCCACTGCTACTACATGTATTAGTACCTACATTGTTAGCGTCAATTTTAAATTTTAAAATATTACTTCCATCACTACTCATTTCTCCAGCAATACTACTTTTACAAAATTCTGATTTGTTTAAAGATATTGGAAATATTTCATCAAGAATTGAATAGAAATTATCAAAAGTAATATATGTTTCACCAGTAGTATACGCAATACTTCCAACTAAATATTGCATTACTGAAGTAGCATATTGATAATTAGTAGTACCTGCATTAAACTCTATAACGTTATTATTACATGTAACAGGTATAGTTTCACCTTGATAAGTTACAGTATAACTTCCATTGCTTCCTCCAAATACAGCATCAGTTAAATTATGTTGACTTTTTACATATGATTCTGTTTGAGTTAATATATTGTCGCAATTAGTAAACTTGGCAGCATTAACTCTTGTAGATAAAGCAAATACCATAACAAATACTAACAACATTCCTAAAAATTTTTTCATATCATCCTCCTATATATACTTTAATGATATAACATATTTATTTTTTTGTCTATTTTTTTTAATAATTTAACGTAAATAAGTGACAAATTAATATTATTTATGTTAGAATACAAAGAATTAAGGAGGGACATATGAAAAATAAAAATGCTAAAAAAGTATATCTACTTATTTCTACATATCTTATTTTTTTATTTGTTCCTAAATTAAAAAACAATTCAAAAGAAATAACATATAATAAAGATTATGTATATGAATCTACTATTCCATATGCATCATATAGTAATGGAGATGTATATATCATAAATGAAGATTTATTACAAGAAATAAAACAAAATGAAAATGATGTATACATAGTAGATACTAGAGACACAAAAGATAGTGATATGGAAATAATTAATTCATATAAAATAACATCAAATAAAGAAATGGATGAATTGTTAGATATAATGTTACATTATGAAGAAACATATCCATCAAAATGGAATAGATCATTAGAATCAATGAGAAACGAATGGGATTGCCATAATATATGCTATTACTTAGGCATTAATAGAAATTCAACAACAAATGTTAATTTGAATAATAATGATCAAGATAAATATGATTCAAAAGTACTAACATTTTTCTTAAACAATTAAAAAAGATTCAATAAGAATCTTTTTATTTTGCCTCATCAGGACTCAATTCAGTTATTTTATTTTTTAAAGATATTAATCTTACTAATTTAAATATATCATAAACAACTATAAATATTGCAGGTATTATTATTGCTAATATCCATCCTTTTCTTGATGCCAAAAAGTATTGTAATCTTCCTAATTGAGGTATTTTAAACATTACTTTACCTATTATAGTACTTGGTAATACCTTTTCATCATCAGGATTCTGATTAGCATCTCCTTTAACTCTATATGCAACTCCTATATCTGGAACATCTAGTACTTCAACTATTCTATGAGTTAAAGGTGTTTTTCCAAAATAAGAATTAGTTGAATAAAAAGTTATTACATCGTTTACTTTTAAATCTTTTGCACTAATCTTTTTAACAAATACAACATCATATACTTTTATGTTAGGAGTCATACTAGGACTAACAATAGTATACAATCCAAATGGTGGATTTTCACCTCTTTCTTCTGCTATCTTACCTGTTGCTACATATAATAATAAAAAAGAGGCAACAACCATTAATACTATTATAAAAGTATAACTAGTTATTTGATAAATAGATTTAAGTTTTTTCTTTCTCTTTATTGTCTTATCTTCTTCCATATAATTCACCTAGTTATTATCATTTGCAATTCTAATCTTAGCTGAAAATAGACTGTTGGCATACTTTTTAGCATTTGCATTTTTTTTCAATTTAAATGTTATCTTGTAACTGTGGATATTCTTAGGTGTAATAATACCATTTGTTAAATCTTTAGTTACAACAGGAATAGGAGTTTCAGTTAAACTAATTACCCTATTAGTATCATCTTTACTTTCAGATGAACCTTCTACAGTATAAACAAAATCCTCATCACTAATATTAGATAATGGTGTTATTATTTCAATAACAATTTTATATTTACCAATTGTATCCTCACTAAAATTTTCAAGAGAGAATTCTATAGACTCTTCCCATCCTGGTTTAATATTTTTACCATTAACTTGATTTCCATTATTAAACATAAGAAGCATATCTAAATTCTTAACAGTTACACTAGTCTTATCTTTTTCTTTTATAGTTTTAATATGATATGCATAATAAGTCCCTACAAACATAGCTATAACCGCTAAAAAAACAACTAAGTACAAAGTAATATTTAATTTTTTTTTCTTATCTTCCTTCATATCTTAGACTCCCTATTCTATTTTTATTATAATAAATTTAAAAAACAAGTACAACCAAAGTAATAAAAAAAGTGAATTACTTCACTTTTATTTTACAATACTTTATTTGCCTTGCTTAAGTCCTTCATCAGTAAGAACTACTGATAAATATCCAGAAAATTCTTTTCCTTGAGCAGCATTTTGATCTGCATCTATATTATTAAGTCCAATTGTATACTCATAAGTATGAACTTCATATCCTTCAATAACACCACTGCCAATTATAATGCTTTGTTCGGGTACTGGAGTTGCTTCCATGGAAGCTAATGTACCTCCATTAGTGTTTCCACTAGACTTTAATGAATGAACAAATTGTTTATCAGCATTAGGAGTTAAAGTATTACTTTTTACATTCAATACAATATTATATGATATAGTTCCAGTTGCTGATGGATCAGTTTGACTAACAGTAAATGTTTTAGTTGTAAAAGATCCAGGCATTAAACCTTTTATATCAATTGCTTTACCATCTTCAAAACTCACTTGACCTAAATTACCGGAAGTAATAACAATATCAGATGGATTATCATTACCAGTTACACTAATACTAAACCATGCGAATGTCGCACCAATAATCGCAACTAATAATGTAGCAATACCAATTATTGATAAGAATATTGATTGACCTTTAATCTCATCCATAATTTATCCTCCTATCCTACTAAGATAATAATAACCTAAAATCCCAAAAAATTCAAGTATTTACTTCTTTAATACCATTACTGGTCTAACATCTAACTTACTATTTAAATCCTCTAAAACATAAAAATCATAATTATATTGAACAGATGAACCTTTATCATATTCATATGAATTTAAAGCCCAATAATTACCATTCAATAAATCCCTATTATTATCCTTACTATATATATAATTAAATTCATCATAAGTAATAACTCTTAACTTACTCTCTACATAGTATTCACATTCATATTCATAATATTCAATTTCTTCTTCTAAATATCCACCACATACTTCATTATTGCAATTCTTTTTATTAAAATCATTGCAAATAACACTAGGTATAATACTATTTTTAGTTTCTTTAGATAAATTATCAATAAATACATAATTTAAGTAATGATTCAAATAAGAATTGCTCCATCTATAAGAAATGTTTTTACTATTAGAAGTATAATTACAAAATTTACTATCCTCTTTTAAACATTGTTCAATTTTAACATCTATAGGTAATAATTTCATTAATTTAACACTTTTATTATTATCTTCAAGAACAATCCATTCAATATCATCTATTATTACTGTAGAACCACTACAATAAAAAATATTCTTATCGTAATTAGCTTTGGTAGTGTTTAGACAATCAATATTAAATTCATATACATCACTTATATTACCTTCACTATCTTTAAACCAAATATAATTAGTTCCTTCTCTAAAATAACTAAGAATTAAGTTTTCATCATAATCCTCTTTATACCAAGCACCCTTAAAATCATCTTTATTAGATACTTTATATAATAGATTCTTAGTTTTAGATGAAAATGATACTTTAGAATTATTCTTACTTATACTAACATTTATTTCTTTAAATTTATTACATTTACCTTTATATATATTAATATTTCCCATTGAAGTCTTACTAATACATGATTTATCATTTTCAATTAAAAACTTAATATTACCATATTTATCTATGTATATATTCCCATTACCATCATAATAATACTTTTTATTAATAACATTCTCATTTTCACTCAAAATAACACCATTTTTAAATGTATAGTGCCCTTCTTTTAAATTAGTAATATCTTTTATCATTTCACTTGTTTTGTTCTTTAAATGTATATTAGAATACTTATCCAAGAAAAAGAATAATACTATTAACATAAGTACTATAAAAATAAAGATAACTGATAAATACTTCTTCATTTGTTTCATAATATATTTATTATATTAAAATAAACTTTTTAGTTCAATAAAAAAATAACTACATAAGTAGTTATTTTGTATCTATTCTATTAAATAGAATTTCTGCTTCACCCAAAGTAATATCAGTTTCTAAATTACCAAATTCAAGAGTATCAAATTCAATATTTTTAGTATTTAACATTTTAAATATTCTATCACTAGTACTAGGAATAAATGCTCTTAAAAGAATAGCACTGATTCTAATACTTTCAAGTAAGTTATATAATACAGTTTTTAATCTATCAGTTTTGCTTTCATCTTTAGCAAGTACCCAAGGAGTAGTATCATCAATATATTTATTACTTCTCTTTAATAGCTCAAATATATCTTCTAATGCTTCATTTACTTTTAATGCATTCATTTTAGTTTCAACTAAACCAGGTAACATCTTAGCATAACTAATTAATGTATCATCAACATCTTCTAATACTTTAGGGTTTTCTACTTTAGAATTAAAGTACTTTTTACTCATCGCAATAGTTCTATTAACTAAATTACCCAAAGTATTAACTAAATCAGCATTAGTTCTTGCTATTAATAAATCTTCACTAAAATTGCCATCATTTCCAAATGGAACTTCCCTTAAAGCATAATATCTAACTGCATCTACTCCATAAGCATTAATATATTCTCTTGGATCTTTATAATTGCCAAGTGATTTAGATATCTTACCACCATCTATAATTAACCATCCATGTCCAAATACTTGTTTAGGAAGTTCTAATCCTAAACTCATTAACATACAAGGCCATATAATAGTGTGAAATCTAACTATTTCTTTACCTACTAAATGTACATCAGCAGGCCAATACTTTTTAAACTTATCATCCAATTCTTCTGGGTATCCTAATGATGTAATATAGTTAGATAATGCATCAACCCATACATATACAACATGCTTTTCATCAAACGAAACAGGTACCCCCCAACTAAAACTAGTCCTAGAAACACATAAATCCTCTAATCCAGGTTTAATAAAATTATTTAACATTTCATTCTTACGTGTTTCAGGTTGTATAAATTTAGGATTATCTTCATAATACTTAACTAATTGATCTTGATATTTAGACAATTTAAAGAAATATGCTTCCTCGCTTACTTCATGTACTTCTCTATGACAATCAGGACAATTACCATTTTCATCTAATTGACTCTCAGTCCAAAAAGATTCACAAGGCGTACAATATAATCCTTTATATTCTCCTTTGTAAATATCCCCTTTATCATACATCTTCTTGAATATTTCTTGAACTCTTCTGCAGTGATCTTCATCAGTAGTTCTAATAAAATAATCATATGATATTCCTAGTTTTTCCCATAAGTCTTTAGCATTCTCAATAATTGGATCTACATATTCTTTTGGTGTAACACCCTTTTCCTCTGCTTTCTTTTCTATTTTTTGTCCATGTTCATCAGTTCCAGTTTGAAAGAACACATCATATCCACATAATCTCTTATATCTTGCTAAAGCATCAGCTATTATTGTTGTGTAACAATGGCCAATATGAAACTCAGCACTTGGATAGTAGATAGGTGTAGTTACATAAAATTTTTTCTTTTCCATTTTTATCCCTCCTAAAATAAAAAAGTCATCAATAAAAGGACGAGATAACCCGCGGTACCACCTTTATTCATGACTTTAAACATGCTCTTAATTCTGTAACGTAGAAATACGATTTAACTCCAGAACCATTTTCAAGATACTCCTTATTAGTTTCCACCAACCACTAACTCTCTATTAATTTGTATTCTCTCTCTTTCCTTCTTTGTTAACAAAAAAGATTTTACCATAAAATCATAGTAAAATCTATATATTTTATTCTTTTTTTATCAATTCATGTTACTATTTGTGCCCAAAGTTGCTTTTACAACTTGTTCTTTTCCATTTCTTTCAATAGTAATATTAATTTTATCACCAATATTATACTTAAATAATTCATATTTAAAATATGAAGCACTCTTTATTTCACTATCATTTACTTTAAGAATCTTATCTCCGCTCTTTAATCCAGCCTTATCAGCAGCACTTCCTTTTTCAACATATTCTATAAACACTCCACTATTATCATTCCTACTAAATATATTATATGAATCATATATACTAACACCAAGATATGGTCTAGCTATTTTTTTGCCACTAATAATACTATCAGCATATTTAACTCCTTCTTCAATAGGAATAGCAAATCCCATACCTTCGATTGAAGAACTAGCAAGTTTCATATTAGTAATACCTATAACTTCTCCATTAGAATTACATAAAGGACCACCACTATTACCAGAATTAATAGCCGTATCGGTTTGAAGAACCTCTATAACACTATCTTCAGTCTCAACTATTCTATTTTTTCCACTTAAAATTCCTCTAGTTACACTCCAAGAGAATGTTGTTGAATCAAGTGGAGCTCCTACTGCAAAAGTTGTATCCCCAACCCTTAATTCTTCACTATTACCAATAATAGCTACACTAATAACTGCATCTTTTTCAACTGATAAAATTGCTATATCGGCATATTCATCATATCCAACAACAGTCGCATCATACATCTTTTCATTAGAAAACTTAACTTTAACTTCACTAGAATTACTTATAACATGATAATTAGTCATAATATATCCATTTTTATTATCTGTTTTATAAACAAAACCAGTTCCTGAAGCATACTCTCTTCCTCTACTATATGTTTGAACAACAACTACTGAATCATATACTTTCTCAACAGCATCAGCAATACCCTTATCAGTTATAGTAACATCTTTAACCAATTTAGTAGTTTCAACTACCAAATTCTTGAGATAAAACTTATAAAAAGCAAAAAATAAGCCAAAACAAACTATAACAGTTATAATAACAGCTAACCATATATGACCTGATTTTTCTTTAACTTTTACCTCTTTATCATTAACTTTTTCTTCTTTTTTTATTTCTTCTTCAACTATCTTTTTCTTTGTCATCACACACACCTCTATTATTAATTATAATACCAAATATTAAAATAAGATTAAATTATTTTTCTAAAATTTCAAATAATGCTTTTTTCACATAATTATTATATTCACTTTTAAAATAACTAGGATTACTAGTCCAATCTTTAGTTACTTCCATAGTAATGACAGGATAATTATATACTAACTTACAATTATTGTTTTTATATTTATTAGTACTTAACCTACCTGTTATTTCACTAAATATAAAACCATTTGCTAGTTCACTCATAAAATCAGTGGCTGAACCATCATTTCCTTCACCTACCTCTTCATATGATGAATCGTTTAACTTATATGATGTAATAGATGATATCCTACTCGCAAACTTTTCAGTTACCTTATTAAAATCTTTAGATAAATTAGGTTTGCCATAGTATATAACCCTTCCTTGACTATGCAAATTAATATAAGCATAAATATTTTTATAATATTTAAGCATATAATATATAACAGATTTTACCTCTGGTTCACTACCAACACTATATCCATTAAAATACTTCCCTCTTTCCGTTGTAATATCAATTGAAGTATTATTTTTTAATTTTTTTCCCTTATATAATAATCCCGAATTCTGTGTAGGAAAATTTCTATTTAAATCCACACCATTAGCATTACTTTTAATATTATTAAAATCTATCTTATCTTTATTCTTGTATATATATAAATCTTTATTTCTAATTGAATCAATGCCATAATTATATACTTCATATCCATCAGGATTGATACAAGGAATAGCCACTATTTTAATATTATTTAACAAGTTATTAACATCGGTATTACCTCTCTCATATAAATTAACAACATCAATTAGAAACTTAATTAATATATATGTAGTAGATACCTCTGCTGCATGAATATTAGCATCTAAAAACAAAACATCTTCTCCACTCCCAATTTCTATACCATATATATTTCTATTATCAACACTTTTACCTATTATTTCTAATTTTACTGATTCACTATTATTTAATTCTTTCAAAATCTCTTCAATATCAAAATAATGTAATACTCTTTCAAAATTATATTTTATTTTCTTATATTTATCATTAGAAATAATAGAATTATTCTTTTCTCTTAAAATTTCTTTAAAATCACTAGTTTTCATACCTTCCATAAAATAATAATCAATATTTTGAATATCTTTTTCACTCTTAGTAGTTATATCAAAATCTAAATATTTTTCTTCAATAGTTTTAACAACATTAACAGTATCACTAGAATAACTTTTTTTAAACAATCTACATATCAAATGAATAATTATATAAATAATTAACAATAAAATAATTAATAATAAACATATTCTAAATAATTTTCTAATTTTTCTTTTTATTCTTCTTTTCATAATTTCACCTAAAATATATTAACATTTTAAAAATGAAAAAAATGTCAAAAAAAAAGACAAAAAAAAATTGGCAACTTGCTATCTTCGCTTACACTATTTTCGCCGTAAAAGTGCTTAACTTCTCTGTTCGGTATGGGAAGAGGTGTATCCACTTTGCTATCGTCACCAATTAAATGTATTATACCATAATTGTTCTCTCAAAACAAGATAATGTGATTCTATATCAAATTATAAATAAATGATTAAAT
>JAFYEA010000026.1 GCA_017544525.1 Bacilli bacterium
GTGGTTATCACGCTCGCCTGTCACGCGAGAGATCACGGGTTCAAGTCCCGTACGAACCGCCATGTGGCTTCATAGCTCAGTTGGCAGAGCACAAGACTGAAAATCTTGGTGTCGTTGGTTCGATTCCAACTGAAGCCACCACTTTTTAATTTAAAGGATGTATTAGTGGCCATTTTATGATCATGCGCTCATAGCTCAATTGGATAGAGCATTTGACTACGGATCAAAAGGTTAGGGGTCCGACTCCTCTTGGGCGCACCACGTTGATTTGGAAACTCTAACATTTGTTGAGAGTAGAATAAATGCTAACTAGAAATAGTTAGTTTTTTTAATAAAAAGGAGGATTTATGTTTGACTTTTTTAAGAAAAAAGAAGTAGTTGAAGATGAATTTACCAAGTATGAAAATGAACTTTTAAATACTTTTGAAGATATAACGGACAAATATAATGAAAAATATAATGATAAAGAAAAAGAATTGTTCGATCTATATGGAGAATGTGAGAAAGTAACAAACACGGTTAAATTATTGGTCATTAGTGATACAAATGGTATTCTTGATGAGTTGAAGTTTGCGGATTATATTTATAGACATCAAGATTATGATGTGTGTATATTGCTTGGTAATCATAAAGAAAATGATATGGAAATAATATTAAAATATGTTAATAACAGGAAAATATTTGGTATTAGAGGAAATTATGATTCAACATATCTTCAAGATAACAATATAAGAGATTTAAATGGTAAAATGATTACTGTTAATGGTGTAACTATGATGGGAATGGAAGGGACATACAAATATAGTAATGCTGAATTTCCTTCTTTCACCCAAAAGCAAAGTATTGAATTTGTTGTTAATAAACCAAAAGTAAACATATTATTAAGTTATGATCATGGGTTTAATCAAAATGCTAGAATGGATACTGAAAATCAAGGACTATTTGGTATAACTTATTATTTATACAAAAATAAAGTGGCATATCATATACATGCTCATAACAAAGCATCAAAGCAAAGCACTATGATGAATGGTACAAAAGAGATATGCACATATCAATTTGAATATTTAGAATTACCTATAAAAGAAGAGTAAACTTTAGTATAGTTTACTCTTTTATTGCATATAATGTGTTATAATTACTAAGTGCGAGGTGAAATATATGCACAATGTAGAAATATATTTTTTATTATTTTTATCTTATGCCTTTTTAGGGTGGGTAGTTGAAGTAATAAATGAAATGATAACTACAGGTAAGACAGTCAATAGAGGTTTTTTAATTGGACCATATTTACCAATATATGGATTTGGTGGTCTTTTTATAACTTTGTTATTGCAAAAGTATTCAAATGATCCAATCGTTTTATTTTTGCTATCTATAATAATTTGTTCAGTATTGGAGTATTATACCAGTTATTTTATGGAAAAAATATTCAACGCTAGATGGTGGGATTATACTAATAGAAAATTCAACATTAATGGTAGAATATGTTTAGAAACTATGATACCATTTGGATTACTTGGTATGTTAATGATATATGTAATAAATCCTTTTTTGATAGGCATTTATTCAAAATTGAATGATGCATTGTTAAATATATTATCAATTTCTTTATTTTTAATATTTATATTTGATGTGGTTATATCATTTAATGTATTAGGAAGAATAAAAAATGACATTAAAAAATATGATAAAGATAATACAGAAGAAATAACAAAAAAAGTAAAAGATTTAATATTATCTAAATCATGGATATTTAAGAGAATTGCTAATGCGTTCCCTAATGCTATTCATATATCAAAAATAAAAGAAAACATTAAAAATATTACAAGTGAATTAATAAATCCTGAATTAATAAAAAAAGTGAAAAAAAGTAAAAAAAGTGTTCACAAAACAAAAAAAGTATGATATTATTATACCTGTATTGAGAAAGTATAGGTAATTTTTATCGGGAAGTGGCTCAACTTGGTAGAGCATTCGGTTTGGGACCGAGGGGTTGCAGGTTCAAATCCTGTCTTCCCGACCATTGTGTATAAAGTTCTAGGAAACTAGGACTTTTTTTATTGAGTAAACAAAATAATTGTAATAAACAATTAATTAAAATATACTTTTAAAATAAATTAAATGACAAAAAAAGTATTTTTGATATAATGAAAATATGATTTGTAATTTTGGAGGCAAAAATGGAACTAATAAAAGTTGGAGAAAAAACATATTATATAAAGAATCCTACTAATATAGGAATATACAAAGTAAATGATAATGATGTTTTTATTATTGATTCTGGTAATGATAAAGAAGCTGGTAAAAAAATATTAAAGATTATAGAAGAACAAGGATGGAATGTTAAAGGAATAATTAGTACGCATTCAAACGCAGATCATATTGGTGGTAATAGTATCATTCAAGATAGAATAGGGTGTCCTATATATGCATTTGGAATTGAAAGAAGTTTTACTGAATATCCAATACTAGAAACTTCTTTCTTATATGGAGGTTATCCATTTAAGGATTTAAGAAATAAATTCTTATTAGCAAAAGCATCTAAAGTAACAGAGATAGAAAATAATCTTCCAAATGAGTTAGAGATATTAAAGTTAAAAGGCCATTTTTTTGATATGATTGGTATAAAAACTGATGATGATGTTTATTTCTTAGCTGATTCATTATTTAGTGAAGAAACAATCTCTAAATATCATTTGTTCTTTATATATGATGTACAAGAATATTTAAATACATTAGATTACATATCAACATTAAAAGGGAAATTATTTATACCATCTCATTGTGAAGCAACTAATGATATTTCAAAACTAATAGATATTAATAGAACTAAAATAGAAGAAATAACAAATAAGATTTATGATTTGTGTTGTGATGAAACTACATTTGAAGACTTAATGAAAAAAATATTTGATAGTTATAATCTTGCATTAAACCCTAATCAATATATTTTGGGCGGAAGTACAATTCGTTCTTATTTATCATATCTTTATGATAATGATAGAATAGAATATATTTTTAAAGATAATAAAATGTATTGGAAAAATAAAAGACTTAGTAATTAAACTAAGTCTTTTTTAAACATATTTTTAATACTATCAACAACTAGGTTTATCATAATATCATAGTTCATATCAATGTGTTTATGGTATATTACCTCATGGCATATATTATCAATTAGTCCCATCATTATATGAACTTTTTCATATAAGTTATCATCATTAAAACCATTGGTTATTAATAAATCTTTTATAGAATTAGTCATTTTTAATTCTCTTTTATAATAGAATTCTGCTACATTTTTATCAGAGTGAACCATTGACATTAATTCTTCATGAGCAACATTAGAAATTTTGTGATTACTAATATAATAATTTATCATGTTTCTGTCAATTTTATCAAAAATCAGTTAATCTTCATATGCTTGAAGATACACTTGGATGGGTAGTTGTATTAATCGGAGCAATTATAATGAAGTTTACTGACATTAGCATTATTGATCCAATTATGAGTATAGGAGTGGCTATATTTATACTTGTTCATTCATTGAGAAACCTAAAAAAAGTTGTGGATATATTTTTAGAAAAAACACCAAATGATATAAATATAAATGAACTTAAAGAGCATTTATTAAAAATAAAAGGTGTTGATGATATACATCATATACATGTATGGAGCATTGATGGATTTAACAATTATGCAACTATGCATATTGTATCCAAATCAAAAGATATGGTTAAAGTTAAGAAAGAGATAAGAGAAGAATTAGAAGAACATAATATTTGTCATTCAATATTAGAAACTGAAGAAGAGGTATGTGATGATAAAGAATGCCATATTGAATTAAAAGAACATTCACATCACCATCACCACAATCATTAAAAAATATGATATAATATAGATAGGAGGAAAAAGAAATGAAAAAGAAAAAATGTAATTGCTCCAAAGATTGTACATGTGGTTGTCAAGAAGGCAAAGAATGTACATGTAAAGATAAAAAATGCAAATGTGGTTGCAATTGCGGATGTAATTGTGATAAAAATTGTACATGTGGATGCCATGAAGGCAAAAAATGTACATGCGGTAAGAAATAATATAAGCAGAATAATAAATCTGCTTTTTATTTGACTCAACTTTTAGTTCATGTTATTTTATAATTAAATAGTGTATATTAAGAATATCAAAAGGAGAGCTTCATATGGATCAAATAAAGATTGGAAAATTTATTCAAGAAAAGAAAAAAGTTTAACTCAAAGTGATTTAGCAGAAAAACTTAATGTGACTGATAGAACTATTTCTAAATGGGAAAATGGTATTTGTTTACCAGATGTTGGAACTATGCCTGAATTATGTAATATACTAAATATTCCAATTAATGATTTATTCAGTGGAGAAGTAGTTGATATGAAAAATAGCACAAAGAAGTTAGAAGAAAACTTATTAGAAATGACAAAACTAAAAGAAGAAAAAGATAAACAATTGTTGCAGTTAGAATGGATAATTGGAATATTAGGTATTATTCAATGGTTTTTATTAATATATATATCAAATATTATTATTGCATCAGACTGGATAAAAGTATTGTTAGTTGTTATAGGATGTGTAATATTCTTAATAGCAATGGTATTTGGATTAAAGATTGAACAAGTTGCCGGGTATTATGAATGCAAAGAATGTCATAATAAATATGTACCTAAATATATGAGTGTATTTTTAGCTCCTCATATGGGTAGAACTAGATATATGAAATGTCCTAAATGTAAAAAATGGTCATATCATAAAAAAGTATTAAAATAAGATTGGTTTTGACCAATCTTTTATATTGAATAATTATTTAATAGGTGTATAATTAAGTATGAAAAGTATAACCAGTTATACTTAGGAGGAAATATGAAAGATAAATTTGTTGGTATTGCTAAAGTAGGAGAAAAAGGACAAATAGTAATACCCAAGGAAGCAAGAGAAATGTTTGGTATCAAACCTGGAGACTCAATTATAGTTTTATGTGATAAAGAGAAAGGAATAGGATTATTAAAATCTGAGGCTATTGAAGAAGCTATGGATAAGATAATTCCGGGTAAATAATATGTATTCTATTGAAACTAAAAAATTAACAAAGAAATATAAAGATTTAACAGCTGTTAATGGAATTAATTTACAAATCAAAAAAGGTGAATTGTTTGCATTATTGGGAGTAAATGGAGCAGGTAAAACTACAACTATAAAAATGTTATCAGGATTAATATTACCAACTAGTGGAGATATTTATATTGAAAATATGGATATAAAAAAAGATGTTTATAAAATTAAAGAAATATTAAATGTTTCTCCTCAAGAAACAGCGATAGCGCCTAATTTAACTGTTAAAGAAAATTTAGGCTTTATGGCTGGAGTATATCAAATAAAAGATAAAGATAAAAAGATAAATGAATTAATTAAATTATTTAGGTTAAATGAAGTCTTAAATAAAAAGGCAAAAAAATTATCCGGAGGATGGCAAAGGAAAGTATCTATTGCGATTAGTTTAATAAATGATCCTAAGATATTATTTTTAGATGAACCAACCTTAGGATTAGATGTTATTGCTAGAAAAGAATTATGGAAGATTATTAATGAATTGAAAGGTAAAATAACTATTGTTTTAACAACTCATTATATGGAAGAAGCAGAAAGTTTATCTGATAGAATTGGAATAATGGCTCATGGAGATTTGATTGAAATAGGTTCTTCAAAGGAGTTAATTAAAAAATCAAAATCAAAGAATTTTGAAGATGCTTTTGTTAAGATAGCGACTGGAGGTGACCTATAATGAGAATGTTAAATTTTGCTAAAAGAAATTTTAAAGAGTTAGTAAGAGATCCATTAAACTTAATATTTGAAATAGCGTTACCTATATTTTTGCTAATTATATTTCAACAATTTAACATACCAGAAGAAGCATATAAATTGGAAAATTTTACACCTGGAATTATTATATTTGGTTTTTCATTTATTACATTATTTACCGGGTCATTAATAGCTAAAGATAGGGAATCTTCTTTATTAATTAGACTTGGCACTTCACCAATGAAACCAAAGGATTATATATTAGGATATATTTTATCATTAATACCAATAGTATTAATACAAATCATATTATTTTTTATGGTGGCTATTATTATGGGATTAAGTTTTAATATTAATATTATTTATTCTTTGTTTATATCAATAATAATATCAATATTTTTTATAACTATAGGAATATTAATAGGAAGTTTAGTAAGTGAAAAAGGTGTTGGTGGAGTAGGAAGTGTTATAGTGCAGTTGGTATGTTTTACAAGTGGAATGTATTTTTCGAAAGACTTAGTCGGTAAAGTGTTTGCTAAGATATGTGAAATACTACCATTTGAAAGTATGCTAAATATTATTAAATGTACACTAAATAATAATATAGTAGAATTTAAAAATATAGCAGTATTCCTAATATACACGATAATTACATTAGTTATATCTATCTATGTATTTAAAATAAGAATGGTTAGTGATAACAAATAGAAAGGAATAAGTATATGAATGATTTGTTATTAAATGTAAATAAGATTCATACTACCGAAATGGGAATTTATAGAATTAAAAAGAACCTTGATCTAAATGATTGCGATGTTGTGGATTATTGCAAGAAAATGATAACTAATTGTAAATGTTATATTTATAAACATGGAAAAAACTATTATTGTGAATTTAATAATGTTAGAGTAACAATTAATTCATATAGTTATACAATAATAACAGCACATATTATAAAACAGTCTTAGGACTGTTTTTATGCTATAATAAATATGGAGTGATAATATGAAAAAATATATATGTAAAATACCATCACTTGAAGAAATGAATATTAAATGGGATTATGAAATAGAACATGCAAATGATGATAGAAATAACTGGATAGTATGGAAAAATGAGAATATAGAAAGATATAAGAAGAAATATATAATTCCATATTATGGATTGCTAGATGGAATAATAATAAGCGAATGTACTGCAGCTATTAATTCGATTGCTGTTCAAAATTCAGATGGTTTAGTTGATGGCGAAACAGCATATCTGACAGCTTTTAGGACAATAGATGAATACCAAAATCAAGGATATTTTTCAATATTATTTAACTATATGATTGAAGATTTAAAAAACAGGGGATATAAAAGAGTAACTCTTGGAGTTGAACCGAGTGAGTTAAAGAATAAAGCAATATATACTAAATATGGATTTACTAACTATATTAAAACTGCTAGTGAATCATATCCTGATGGTACTAAAGTAGAAGTAGAATATTATAGTAAATCAATTTAATAGGAGGTAATTATGGGAGAATTAAGAGATCTTTATGATAAAAACAGTAATTTAACAGGAAAAACATATCACAAAGGAGAAAAGATACCAAAAGGTTATTATCCAATGGTGGTAATGGTCGTTATTAGAAATTCTAAAGGAGAATTTTTAATGCAAAAAAGAGTGCTTAATAAAGGTGGAGATTGGGGAGTAACTGGTGGGCATCCAAAATCTGGAGAAACTCCTATTGAAGGAATTGTAACTGAAGTAAAAGAGGAATTAGGATTAGATTTTTCTAATGAAAAGTTTATAGAATATGATTCCGGATGTGATGGCAAAGATTGTTACAAAATGTATTTTGTTAATAAAGACTTAGATATTAAAGATATAAAAATACAAGAGGAAGAATTAAGCGAAGTTAGGTGGTTTTCAATGGATGAACTTAAACATATGGTAGAAATAAATGAATTAAATAAAGACCAAATAGATTGCTTTAATAAAGTGTGTAAATATTTGGAAAAAACAGGCAATTAAGTTTTGTTTTTGTAGTGCATATGCTAAAATAAAAAAGGAGGTAATAGAATGAAAGAATTGTTTAAAGGCGCTATACATATGATAATAACTAAAGATGATAAAATCCTAGTTCAAAAGAGAAAGGGAACAAAATTATGGCCAGGGTATTATGCTTTGCCAGCGGGACATATAGATTCAGGTGAAAATCAATATGATGCATTGCATAGAGAAGCTATGGAGGAATTGGGTATTGAATTTGATGATAATGATATTATTAATAGTTATGTAGTACTAAGAAGAAATTATTTTAAAATTGATGGAAAAAAATTAGAGCCATATATTGACTATTATTTTGAAATTGAAAATTATAAAGGTATACCTAAAATAATGGAAGAAGATAAATGTGATGAATTAATATGGGTAGATTTAAATAATTTGCCAAGACCATTTATTAATTATGAGGGTGTATTCTTAAATGATAGAAGTATTAAAACTTATGATTGTAAAACAGATGGGGAATATGATAAATAATAACATTAAGAACTGAAAAGTTCTTTTTTCTTGAAAATAAAAGTTAATTATAGTATAATATCGAACTTAAGGATGGGGGTTTTTATGAAATTTATGAAGTATTTTATAAAACTTTTATTTATATTATTAATGATTAGTATATTTTGTAGTAATGTAAATGCTGAAGTTAAATGGAATTATATTAGATCACCAAAGTATAAAACAGAACTAGTAAAGGAGTATAAAAAAATACCTTTATCAGTTAGAGAATTATTTGACGACAATGATATAAAAATAAAAGTATATGGTTATAATCGTTTCCCAAATTATGCTGGATTATATAATGGGAATATTTATATTGAATCATATAATGTTTCGTGGTTAAGAGACTTTTATAATCGTAGAGGAGTTTATCCTAAATTATCTAATAAAAACTTAAGTATTAACTATGCTAAAAGTACTTTAATCCATGAACTTGGTCATGCTCTTGATTACGGCAAAGGGAAAATAAGCCATAAAAATGATTTTGTTAAGATTTATAAAGCAGAAAAAAAGAAAATAGTAAAAACTTCTTATTATAAATATCCAATGGGTAAAATAAAGGCAAACATCAACAGTCCTCAAGAATATTTTGCTTCTTCCTTTGACATGTATATAAGAAGTCCAAAGGATTTGAAAAAGCATTGCCCTAAAACATATAAATATTTTAAAGTGTTATTTAGTAATTAAAGAAGATTTTGTTTATTTCTTCTTTTATTTTGTTTATAATTATTAAAAAGGTGATTATTGTGTATGGAGCTATAATTGGAGATCTTTCGGGCAGCATTTATGAATTTGATCAAACCAAGAATATTAAGAATGTTTATGTTAATAATATAATTGAACCAAATTCTTTCTATAGTGATGATACTATATTAACTATGGCTGTTTTTGATGCAATAAAAAATGATAAAAACTATGATTTTTATCTAAAAAAGTATATTAATGAATTTAAAAATTATAAACCTGATTTTGAGCCATATTTTAAATCAACATTTTCGCCTAATATGATTAAATGGGCAAACGGAAATAATGTTGGTAATAGTATTGGTAATGGGGCAATTATGAGAATTTCTCCAGTTGGTTATCTGTTTAATAATGAAGATGAAGTAATAGAAAATGCATATTTGGCAACCATACCCTCTCACAATTCTAAAGAGGCAATTGAGTGTTCAAGAATAATTGCTTTAATGATATATTATTTTAGAAATGGTTTATCTAAAGAAGAGGTATATAAAAAATTAAAATTGAAAATTGAATATCAAGCATTTAAAAGGTTTAACACTACATGTTATAATACAATTCAAAACTGTTTATATGTGTTATATTATTCTAATAGTTTTGAAGATGCAATTAGAAAAACAATATATTTAGGTGGAGATACTGATACAAATGCTTGTATAGTTGGGAGTTTGGCCGAAAGTATATATGGAATAGATGAAGAATTAATAATGCTTGCTAACAATAAAATACCTGAGGAATTCGTTAAGAAGTTAAAAATGAATTAAATTTATGTTATAATATGAATGTAATATATAGGAGTGATATATATGGAAGAGGTAAATATTAAAATTGGATTAACTAAAAAAGATGTTGAATATAGAAAAAAAGAAGGCTTAGTTAATTTTAATGATACTCCTAAAACAAAAACTATAAAGCAAATAATAAGAGATAACTTTTTTACATATTTTAACTTTTTAAACTTAGCTCTTGGAATCGCTGTATTTGTTGCTGGCGTAATAAACGGAAATATATTAAATTCTTTAAAGAATTGTTTGTTTATGGGAATTATTATAGTTAACTCTATAATTAGTATTATTGAAGAAATAATTTCCAAAAGAATTATTGATAGATTATCTGTTATGTCTGAAACTAAGGTAACTACAATCAGAGATGGAAGAGAAGTAGAATTAAATATTGAAGATATAGTAATGGACGATATTATTAAATTATCACTAGGACATCAAATAGCAACTGATAGTATTGTTCTTGATGGGGAAATTGAAGTTAATGAGTGTCTAGTTACAGGAGAAAGTGATTCTATTAAAAAGAAAAAAGGTGATGAGTTATTGTCTGGATCATATATAGTGTCAGGTAATGCAATTGCACAAGTAATACATGTAGGATCAGATAATTATGTGGCTAAGATTTCTAATGAAGCAAAGTATAAAAAAGATGTTAATTCTGTTGTAATGGAATCTTTTACCAAAATGTTAAAAGTATTATCTATTTTGATTATACCTATTGGAATAGTAATGTTGATTAGCCAATATTCTATTACAAAGAACTTTCCTGAAAGTATTTTTACAACAGTAGCATCTTTAATTGGTATGATTCCTGAAGGTTTGATATTATTAACATCTTCTGTTATGGCAGTCGGAGTTATCAAATTATATAGAGTTCATGTTTTAGTGCAACAATTATATGCAATAGAAACGTTAGCAAGAGTAGATGCAATATGTTTAGATAAAACAGGAACACTAACAGAAGGCAAAATGGCTGTAAAAGATGTTCTTGAAAGCAAAAAATATAGTAAAAATCAAGTAGAAGAATATTTGAAAAAATACGCACTTGCTAGTGAAGACGCAAACCAAACAATGCTTGCTTTAAAAGAATACTATAAAGGATATAAACAAGAGTATAAAGATAAAATAGATTTTTCTTCAGAAAGAAAATTTTCAGCAATTGAATTTGATGATTATTCATTATATCTAGGGGCACCAGATATTGTTTTAAGTGGTAAAGTTGATTCAATAATAAATGATTATGTTGAAGACTATAGAGTCCTTGCTCTTGGTATAAAAAAAGGTAAACTTGATCCAAAATTAATTGGTGTTGAATGTGTAGGTTATGTGCTAATCGAAGATGTTATTAGACCATCAGCTAAAGAAACATTGGATTTCTTTAAAAACAATGGTGTTTTAGTAAAAATAATATCTGGAGATAATATTAAAACAGTTATGTCTATTGCTAGAAAAGTTGGTCTTAACGATATTAAAGGTATTGATATTGGTGAATTAAGTGATGAAGAGTTAATAAAAGAAATAGATGAATATCAAATATTTGGAAGGGCTAAACCGAATCAAAAGAAAACTATTATAAAATACTTAAAATCTAAAGGTCATACTGTAGCGATGACAGGAGATGGGGTAAATGATGTATTAGCATTAAAAGAAAGTGATTGTGCCATTTCGGTTAAATCTGGTAGTGATGCTGCTAGAAATGTTTCACAATTAATCCTTTTAAATGATGATTTTAATTCATTACCACAGGTGGTTGCTGAAGGAAGACAAACAATTAACAATGTACAAAGGAGTGCCTCACTTTTACTTGTTAAGACATTGTATACAATTATGTTAATAGTATATAGTATTTTATCAGTTCAAAAGTATTTCTTTATTCCTATACAATTAACATTTATTACAACATTTACAATAGGCGCGCCTTCATTTATTCTTGCTCTTGAACCTAACAAAGAATTAGTAAAAGGTAATTTCTTATTTAAAGTATTCTCTAAGAGTTTACCTGTAGCTATAACAGTCGTATTTAATGTAATTCTTGTATCATTGTTCTCTCAACTCTTTAATTTATCATATGAATTACAAAGTAGTATTTGCGTTATATTGACAACAATAACGGGTCTATATTATTTATTTAAAGTGTGTCATCCGTTGAATTTATACAGAGGAGCATTGTTTACATTTATGACAGGAGGATTCTTATATTGCTTAATATTCCAACCTGAATTTTTCAATATATTACCTTTAGATAAAGTAAGTATATTAATATCATTTGTTCTTGTATTAGATTCATTCTATGTATATAAAGTATTGAATTATTTGATAACAGCAATATTCCATAAATTTGATAAGACAATAGAAGTTGAATCTAATATATATAAGATTAATTAGTATATTTTAAATACATTATATATATGATATACTGTAATAGAAAGTAGATGATTAAATGACGAAAAAGGTTTTGAGTAAAAAAGGGAGTATTATAATAAGCTCATTTTTAGCTTTTGTGTTTATTATATATACTATTCTAGTAAAATTTGTTGATGTTAAACCAATTGGACCAAACAATAGTAGTGTAGGATTTGCAGGTATAAATGGTGCGTTTCATAAACTAATAGGGTCAAATATGACATTGTATAAAATAAGTGAATTATTTGGTTATATTTTGTTACTAATAGTTGCATATTATGGGGTAATAGGAATTATTCAACTATTGAAAGAAAAAAGTATAAAGAAAGTAGATAGAGAAATAATAGTGCTTGGTATATTTTATGTTTTAGTGCTAATTGTATATGTGCTATTTGAAAAAGTGGTTATTAATTATAGACCTATAATAATAGAAGGAGAATTAGAAGCATCATATCCTTCAAGTCATACTATGCTTTCATTATGCGTTGGTCTAAGTTCATTAATAGTTAGTAAAAAGTATATTAATAAAAAGTATTTGAAATTATTTAATATTGTTACAATTATTTTAATGGCACTAGTTTTGCTTTTGAGGACAATTTCGGGTGTTCATTGGATAAGTGACATAATTGGTGGAATACTAATATCATTAATACTAATTATGTATTTCAAAACAGCATATTATTGGAATAGAAAAGTGAACTTAACATAGTTTACTTTTTGTTTACATTTACATTTGTAAAACTTTGGTAAATCAAAAGAAAAATATAAACTTTTATGATATTATTAATGATACATAGAGGAGTTTATATGTTAAAGAAAATAGGTAAATTATTTTTGATTATTATTTGTTTTTTGATGTTTATTAGTTTTCCTAAAGCAAAAACTCTTAAACAATTAAAAGATGAACTTGCTCGTGATGAGAGAAACAAAGCTGAATTAATTAGAAAATCCAAAGAAATTCAAGGTAAAATAGATAGTATGAATGCTAAACTAAAAGATCTTGAGGTTGAAATTAATTCAAATGAAGATAAAATAAAAAAATCAAAAGAGGATATTGAAATATTGAATACTGAAATATCAAATAAAAAAGTTGAAATAGACAATTTATTATCTTTTTTTCAAATATCTAATGAAGATAATATATATATGGAGTATGTGTTTCAAGCAAAATCTTTATCAGACTTATTATATAGACAAACGATAGTTGAGCAACTTACAAAATATAATAATGAGTTAATAGATGATATGTATAAAATGATAGAGCAAAATAAACAATTACAAAAAGATTTAAGTAAACAAATAAAAGATTCTGAAAACAGCATTTCTACGCTAGAAAAATTACTTAAGGAATATGGTCTAGACATGAATGACCTAGATGAAGAAAAAAGGGATATTGAAGCAGATATTAAAGCAAGAAAATTAGAAGTTAAAGGATATGAAAAAACATATAAGGAAAATGGATGTAAGGAAACGGTTGATTTATCTGCATGTGTTAAAGTGCCTAAATCAACGAATTTTGTTAGACCTTTAGTAAAAGGTGTAATAACTAGTGAATATGGTATGAGATATCATCCTACTAGAAAAGTGTATACAATGCATAATGGTGTTGATATTGGTGGAAATTCAACAGGAACGAAAGTTTATCCATCAGCACCTGGTAGGGTTAATAAAATAGTAAAAAAATCTAGTTGTGGTGGTAATATGGTGTATATCCAACATTCGGTTAATGGTAAACAATATAGAACAGTTTACATGCATCTACATAGCATAAAAGTTAAAGTAGATGACATAGTCACATTGAATACAATAATTGGTACAGTGGGTGGTGGAGAAAGTTATGATGGATGTTCCACTGGTCCGCATCTTCATTTTGGATTTTTAAAAGGATGGGAAGGATATACATATTATAATCCGAGAAATTACGTTAATTTTCCAAAATATGGAGTGTACTTTAAAAGTAGATACTAAATATCTGCTTTTTTTGTTATAATAAAATAGGTGAATTAAATGAAATATTTGTTTATTATTGAAATAATACTTGTGATAGTTTTATTTGTAATATGTATTGAAACATATATATTTTTTAAAAAGAATAGTAATAAAAAAGTAGAAACTTATAAAAGACAATTATTGTTTAGATTAAATATTGTAAAAGTATTGACATTAATAATTGCTATATTAGGTATTATTAATGTTATAATAAATAGATGAATCAAGCACATATTTATGATAGAATTATTTTAATGGAGGTATTATATGGCAAATAAAAAAACAGATGAAGTTAAAGTGGTTAAAAAAGAAGAAAAAATTGATTTGGAAGAAATAAAAAAAGAATTGACTGATTATGTAGACGATAAAATTAGAACAGAATTAGTTGAAAATATTGAAAGAGCTAATAAAAGAGTGATTAAAGAAAAGAACATTAAAATAATATGGAGAGATTTTTTAGTATTAATACTACTTGGAATATGTTGCTTTTTAGTATACACTCTTTACAATATTAATTACTTTGATATTTCTATTGATGAAAAACAGAATAGTGAAAAGAAAGAAGAAGTAAATAAATCAAGTGAAGAAATAGAAGAAGAAATTGTTGAACCAACATTGGACGAATTAAAGACTAAGTATTCATATTTACTAAACAATTATGTAATAAGTGACGAATCTATTTATTTAGAAGATTTATATAATGGAAATTTGACAAATGAACTTAAAAATTATTATGCATTAAATAAATTTGATTTTACTTCACTAACAATGCAAGATGATTATAATATTATAAATGAATATAGTTTTGTTGAAAAATACAAGGAATTATTTGATAGTGAGTATGTTAATACTAGTTTCAATTATAATGGTAATATTATTAGATATATAGGTGTTATAAATTCATATATTTCTACTAGTGTATTAGAATATACAAATTCATTCATTAAAAGGGAAATAATTAGTATTAATGTTAATGATAAAATTGTTAGCATTACAACTGTAGAAGGTGTTGTAAAAGATAACAAATTATATAATCCTTTAACTAAAGAGGAAATAGAAAACTTTAATAATAATCTTTTAGATTATGAAGATAAGTTAGTTAAAATCACATATGTATTTAATAATGGAAAATTAGATAGTATAACTAAATAATGTAAATATTGATATTATAATAATTGCTAATATTAAAAATGTGATATAATTACTTTATAAAGTAGGAGAATAGTATGAATAAAGGAAGTGTTCCAACGGCATTTGCAGCTATAGTAGTAATTGCATTATGCTTTGTTGGTTATATGTTTATTAAAGATAGTGTTAATCAAAAAAAAGAACAAAGACTAGCTGCTGAAGCTAGTGAAATAGGAGAATTACCAAGAGTTAAAGTTAGCATTGATGGTAATATTTATTATGCTAAATTGGAATCAAATAAGACTGCTAAAAGTTTTGTTGATAGTTTACCTTTAAACATATCTATGAATACAAATGATAGTTATAGTAAAAAAGGACTTGTAGTAACAAAATATGTTACTGCCGCTGCAAAGCAAAAAGCAATAAAGGCTGGAGATATTATGCTTTCTGGAGAAAGTGAAATAATTATATTTTATAAAGATTTTAAATCAAGTGATAAATATTCAAAAATAGGTCATATTGATAATCTTGGATTTATTGATGGTGAACAAGTAAAAGTATATTTTAATAAAGTTGATTAAGTTATTAATCAATTTTTTTTGTAAATAAATCGACAATTAATTTGCAAAATAAAATAATTGATTTAGTTGTTATGCTATAATGATTTTATGACTAATAGTATAAATAAAGAAATTATGGAACGTGGTTACAATATTATCGAAGATAATAATTTTTTGTTTGATGCTTTTGAAAATAGACTAATTATAAGATTATCTCATATATTTGATAAGTATAAAATACCCATGAATAAAAATATAATAAAGAAGAATCTTGAGGAAAATTTAATCAACAATTTAAAAGATTCAAATGAAGAAATAATAGAAAAATATATAAGAATGTTAGAAAAATATGAAAAGATAATATATGATTATGTGTCAAACAAAACAGAAACTAACATTATTAAAAAATCAACAATGGCTTTTGTAGATAAAATATCTAAGACTAATAAATCATTAGTTAAGGTAGAATGTGCTAATAATTTTATAGAATTTATCAAATCAATTATATACGTATATGATAATAAAAAACTAAATGATGATGTTATAGATAGAATTAATTTAGATGTAAAAGAAATATTAGGAGAATTTAGTAGAAATAATTATAATTATGTTATAGGTTCTATAAACGATATTATTAAAAATATAATTAAGAATATGTAGAAGCAAAATCATACTGTTGTATGATTTTAATTTTTAGTGTTAAAGAAGAAAAATATATGATAAAATATTTGTTAGAGGGAATATATAAAGGAGAAAAACAATATGAAAAGTGTATATGAGCAAGTTAAAGAATTTAAAAGAAGGTTTCCAGGGACTGTTGCTTTTAGAACTAAAAAGCATTCTAAAATAATAGAAAAGCATTTAAATCCTGGAGAAAAAGTGTTATATGCTTTTTGTGGTCAAAAAAATGCTCAATCTTATATGTTTATTAATTCGTGTGTAGTAGCATTAACTAATAAGAGAATAATGATTGGACAAAAAAGAGTGTTTTGGGGTTATTTTTTTACAACAATTACACCCGATTTATATAATGATTTAAAGGTAAGAAAGAATTTAATATGGAGTGATATAGAAATAGATACTGTAAAAGAAAATGTTTACTTATCTAATATTCATCCAGATGCTGCTGTAGAAGTTGAGACAACAATAACTGAATTTATGATGAAAGAAAAAAGACATTATGAACCTTTACCAAAGAGTCATTAAGATATTAATGCTTTTTATATTATTATTTGACATTGTTTTTGCTAGTGAATTAGATTTAACTAGTGAAAGATATATCTTATATAATATGAATGATAATGAAGTATTAATGGAAAAAGATGCGAACAAAGAAGTAAGTATTGCTAGTTTAACTAAAATAATGACTGTTATTGTTGCGATTGAAAATATTAATAATTATGAAGAAAAAATAACTATTACAAAAAAAATGATTGATGGAATTGACAGCGATGTATCTATTGCTGGTTTTAATGTTGGAGATAAATTAACATATAATGATTTGTTATATGGAGCAATGTTGCCAAGTGGTGCTGATGCAGTTAATGCACTAGCAATATTAGTATCTAGTGATAAAGATAAATTTGTTGAGTTAATGAATAAAAAAGTAAAGGAATTGGGACTAAAACATACTCATTTTGCAAACGTAGTAGGACTTTATAATCCTAATAATTATAGTAGTGCATATGACGTAGCACAAATTTTAAAATATGCACTCAAAAATCCTAAATTTAAAAGTATATTTGAGACAAAAAGATATACTTATTCTAATGGTAAAAAAACAAAAAGTACATTAGATTATTATTCTAGTAAAACAAACAACAACACTTCTTTTATAACTGGATCTAAAACAGGATATATAAAAAAATCTGGGTATTGTTTAGTATCTACATCTACATTAAATAATGTTAGTTATTTATTAGTAACTTTAAATGCTTTTACTAATGATAAAACAAGTCATATTAAAGATCATATAAAAACATATAAATATTTTGCTAATAATTATGGATACAAAAAAATTGTTGATTTAGATACTAAAATAATTACATTGAAAGCACTATATTCTAAAGAAGATGAAATAGATATTACTGCTAATGCAATAAAAGAAAAATATTTAAAAAATGATTTTAATATTAGTGATATAGGATTTAAATATAATGGTGTAAATGAAGTGTCTTATTTTACTAAAAACGGAACTAAAATAGGAAATGTAGAAGTGTATTATAAAGGTAATAAAATTGATAATTTTGATTTAATATATAATGGAGTTTTGACTTTTGATTTGTTAGAATTTTTAACAAATAACATAATATTAATAGTATCATTATTACTTTTGTTCATAATTCTACTAAGAGCAATAATTATTAAAAAGAAAAGCAATTTATAAGTTGACAATAAGTAGAGAAAATTTTACAATATTAATAGAGGTTTAAGACCTCTAGAAAGAAAGATAATGGAGGAAAAAATATGAATAGTACAGTTTTCTCCATTTTGCTTGTAGTCGTTGGATTATTTGGTGGCGCTACTGGAGTTATGGTTTATAACAAATATAAAGTGAGCGCTGCTAAAAAGGAAGCTGATAAATTAATTCAAGATGCAAAAAAAGAAGCTGAAAAAGCTAAAAGAGATGGCATTTTAGAATTAAAAGAAGAAAGTTTTAAATTAAAAAAACAAACTGATGAAGAGATTAAGGAAAAGAAGAAAGAATTAAATGATCTTAATCAAAGAATTGACAATAGGGAAAAGAGCTTAGATAAACGTGATGAATTATTAACTGAAAGGGAAAAGAACTTAGACCTTAAAGATAAAGATTTATTAGCAAAACAAAAAGAAATTCAAGAAAAAGATGCAAAAATGGAGAGTATCATAAAAGAGCAAATAGCTCTTTTAGAAAAAATATCTGGTTTTTCTAAGGAAAAAGCTAGAGAACTTGTAATGAAGAAAGTTGAAGAAGAAATGAGTAAAGAAATCTCTATTTATTTGAAAGATAGAGAAGATGAAGCTAAATTAGAAGCTGATAAGAAAGCAAAAGATATATTAGTTTCTAGTATGCAAAGATACTCAAATGATGTTTCTAGTGAACAAACAGTTACTACAGTGGAACTTCCTAATGACGAAATGAAAGGAAGAATAATTGGTAGAGAAGGAAGAAATATTAGAACAATAGAAGCTGTTACTGGAGTTGATTTAATAATTGATGATACTCCTGAAGTTATTGTTTTATCTTCTTTTGATCCACTTAGAAGACAAATTGCTAAAGTAACACTTGAAACATTAATTAAAGATGGAAGAATCCATCCAGCTAGAATTGAAGAACTATATGATAAAGTTTGTGAAGATTACAAAAAATTAATTCGTGAAAAAGGAGAAGAAGCATTATTTGAACTTGGTTTAAGTAAAGTTGATCCTGAATTAGTTGAATTAATTGGTAAACTTGCATTTAGAACAAGTTATGGTCAAGATGTTCTTCAACATAGTGTTGAAGTGGCACATTTAGCAGGATTAATGGCTGCTGAACTTGGAGAAAATGTTATGCTTGCTAAAAGAGCAGGGCTTCTTCATGATATAGGTAAAGCTATTGATTTTGAAACTGATGGAAGTCATGTTGAAATAGGTGCTGATTTAGCTAAGAAATTCCATGAAGATAAAGTTGTATTAAACGCAATTGAATCTCATCATGGTGACAAAAAAGCGGAATATGTTATAGCTGAACTTGTAGCAATAGCTGATACATTAAGTGCTGCTAGACCAGGAGCAAGAAATGATTCGCTAGAGAATTATGTTAAGAGACTTGAAGAATTAGAAAAAATTGGAAATGAAATTGAAGGTGTTGATAAAACATTTGCAATGCAAGCTGGTAGAGAATTAAGAGTAATTGTTAAACCAGAACAAATAGATGATTTAACAAGTTATAAAGTTGCTAGAGAAATTAAAGATAAGATTGAAGAAACTATGCAATATCCTGGTACTATTAAAGTGGTAGTAATTAGAGAAACAAGAGCAGAAGAAGTTGCTAAATAGTAACTTCTTTTTTCTTGCTTTTTATTGTAAAAAATGATATAATAAAACGCGTTTCCCTTTAAGGGGAAGAAGGAGAATTATTATGTTAGAAGATTTAGAATTTTTTAAAAAAGAGAAAAAAGAAAAAGATGTTTATGATATCATTAATGGTAGAATTAAAAAATATAATAAGGATATATATTTAGCTTTACCTAAATTTATCTCAATTATAGTAAGAGTAAATAAGTTGAAAAAGAATGGAAAATCTATTGAATCAATAGAAGCTGATTTATTTAATGTTATTCAGTGCATGTTACCTGCTTTTATTGATAGTGCTCATTATTCTTATGAGATTTATAATGATATTGATAATAACTATGGTTATGAAAAACTATTAGAATATGTTCAATCAAATGGTAAGAATCCTCTAGAATTTGCATATAATTATAACAAAACTAAAAATACTATGTTAAAACTTTTAACTCTATTTGCTATAGTAAAAAAAGAAGGAATAACAGTAAACGACTTTAATAGTGCAGATGTAGCAGCAAAAATAATGAGCGGTGAAAAATTAGAGGAAATCATCGCAGATAAATTTATGGATATGAGTTATGAATCTGAAGAAGTAATAGAAAAACTAGTAGATAAGGAAGTTGCTTATTCCGATCTAAGTCCAGAAGTACATAATATGGTTAAGGAATATCATATGAATTATATGAATGAAAATGTTTATCCATATTTAAATGAAAGTAACAGCAGAGTAAATGGCGAAGAAAGAGTATTAAAGTTAGCATCTAAACTTGGTAAGAGTAAAAGAAGTATTTTATAATATAGAAACCTAGATATAAAAAATCTAGGTTTTTTTATAAAAAGTATTGACAAGTGTAAAAAATACACATATAATTAAATTGGAAATGAGGAAAGAGGTATGCAATTAAATAATCCATTATATAAAAATATTGGGATTCATGTTGTTAGTTCTATATTTACTGTAGATAAAGGGATTATGAAAGTTCTATTAATTCAAAGAACAAATGAACCTTATTATGGTTATTGGGCTTTACCTGGTGGGGGATTATATAATAATGAACTTGTTATTGACGGCGCTAAAAGAGAATTAAAAGAAAAAACTGGTATAACTGATGTTGATTTAAAAATGTATAAAATATTTGATAGAGTCGATAGATCACCAATTAAAAGGATGATAGCTATAGCATTTATAGGAGTGGTTGATAAAAACAAAGCACAATTAATAAAAGAAACAAATAAAACATCATGTTGTGATTGGCTAGATATTAAACTAATACCTGAACTTGCTTATGATTATAATGAAATATTAGATGGTGCTATTGAAGAGTTAAAATCAATGATTCAGTCGACAGATATATTAAAGGCTTTATTTCCAAACGAATTTACATTGCCTGAATTACATCAAGTTTTCGAATCAATATTGAACATAAAAATTGATAGAAGAAATTTTAGAAAAAAGATGATTAATAGTAATTATATTATTGATACTAATAAGACTATTAATTATAAAGGCAAAAAGCCTGCTAAGTTATATAGACTTAATAATAAAATAAAAAATAAAAGCATTATTTAATGCTTTTAAAAAAATAATTATATGTGTATAAAATACGCAAAGGAGGGTTTTATGAAGTATTATTGTCATGAATGTAAAAAAGAATATGAGATAGGAGAAGAAAACTTAATACCCGGTGTTGGTACTGATTATTTCATGGATGAGTATTTATTATTTTATGCAATGTGCCCTAAATGTAGATTCTTAAATGTTTTTGAGGAGTGTACAAGTACTGATAAGGAAATAATACCACCTGACATGAAATTGAGACTTATGAAAAAGTATGCAAATGTTGCTGATCAATATTATAAGTATTATGAATCATTAAGAAAACTTGAAATTGTTAAAGCAGATTGTGAAAAAATAATGGATGAAATAAAAAAAATACAATCTGAAAAAAAGGATAATAGTCGTTTATATTATTATTGGAAAGACAGTGAATCAATTGTTCAAGAATGTCATACACTTCAATTAAAATAAAAAGTTTATTGTGCAAATTATTATAAGTGATATAATAAAATTTAAAACCAAAGGAGATATGTATGAAAGACTGTAAATTAATAGGAACATTACCAAGTTTACATGATAAAAAATGTGTAGATGAAATGATGAATTGTCCATTTATAAGCGAAGTAAGATTAAATACTGGAGTTAATGATTTATTAACACCAGAAGAAACATTAGAAAGAATTAAAACAATTGAAACTATGTATAAAAAGAAAGTTTGGATTGATTTAAAAGGTAGACAGTTAAGAGTAAATGCTTGGGCTGATCCAAGTTATGAAGCAGTTGAATTAAATCATGAAATTGAAATAGAATATCCTGCTAGGATAATATTTAGAGGATCAAATGCTTCTAATATTATTCATACTAGAGGAAATAGAATAGTACTTGATAATCCTCCTGAAAGAGCAGTTGGTAAAGGACAATCAGTTAATATTATTGCAAAGAGTTTAAATATTAAAGGTTTCTTAACACCTCTTGATGTAGAACTATTAAAAATATCTAAGGAATTTGGAATGAATAATTATATGGCATCTTTTGTTGAAAACATAGATGATTTAATAGAAATATATAAATTAAATAAAGATGCAAGTATTATTTGTAAAATAGAATCTCAAAAGGGAATGGCTTTTATTAATAATACTGATTTAAAACTTAATTTAATGGCTGCTAGAGATGATTTATATACTGAAACATCTAGAAACATTAACATGTTAAAACATTTAAGAGATATTATAAAAAAAGATCCAAATGCTATATGTGCTTCAAGATTATTTTCATCATTAAATAAACAAGATTATGTTAGTTTAAGTGATTATGAAGATTTAGAACTAATGTATTCTTATGGATATAAAAACTATATGCTTGGTGATGATATAAGGGGTCCTAAGTTAGTCAAAGCCATGGGAGCATGGAAGGAGTTTATTAATGAATGATAGTTATATAGTTAGTGGTTCAATGTTTGGAGATGAAGGAAAGGGAACACTTTGTGATTATCTAGCACATAAATATAACTTAAAGGAAACTGTTAGATATAATGGTGGAAGTCAAGCTAGTCATACTGTAATTGTTGATGATAAAAAACATAAGTTTAGTCAACTAGGAAGTGGTATGTTAAATGAGACAAGGACTTATTTATCTGATAATACAATTATTAATCCATTTAATATTATTACTGAAGCAAAAGAGTTAAGAAGAATAACTGGTAGAAGTTTTGAAGATATATTAAAGAATATCTACATAGATGAAAATGCAAGCATAGTGACTCCATATCATGCACTAATTAATCAAATAAGAGAATTATCATTAAAAGAAAATTCATTAGGAAGTGTTGGTACTGGAGTTAGTGAAGTATATAAAGTTAAAGAGTTAACTGGTTTAGATTTAAAAGTAAAAGATTTAATAAGTGGTAAATCTGATCAAATATTATCTGATTTATTTAGATATACATCTGAATATTATAAATCAAAAAGAGAGTTGATAAGTGATGAAGATTTTGAATCATTAATTAATGAAAAAGACATCTATTATTTAACTACTCCTATTAATAGAGGCTATATGAAGATGTGCTATGCAAATCTTTTAAAGAGTAATTTATTTAATATAGTAAGTGGTATTAATGAATTTCATAAAGATTGTAATGTATTATTTGAAGGTTCACAAGGATTGTTAATAGATAGAGAGTATGGAATAAAACCAAACACTACTTCTCTTGATACAACTAATCATAATGGAATTAAACTAGCAAATGCTATTAATACAAATGTTCATTCTATTGGATGTACTTCAATTCTTACAAGTAGACATGGAAAAGGAGTACTTATTACTCATGACAAATATTTAGATAGTTTAATACATGATGAAAACCAATTGGAAAACTATTTTCAAGGGTCCCCTAGATATGGCTGGTTTGATGCTGTACTATTTAGATATTCTACAAGAGTGAATCCTAATAATTATTACTTTTTGTCAGGAATAGATAGATTAAATAAATTTGAAACTATTAAGATATGTCAAAGATATAAATATTATGGTGAAATTGATGATGAATTTAATGAATTGTTCGATTATTATTATGATGATAATACTATTTTTGTTCATGATATTAAAAAGAATAGTGACAATTTAAAAAAGTATTTGTTAAAGTGTATTCCTGATTATATTGAATTAAAAGGTTTTGATATTGATTTTAATAGAATTAATGATTTTTATGATTTACCTTATTCAGTTATAGATTATATAAATTTGATTGAAATGTTATGTAATATAGATATAAACATTGTTGGAATTGGTCCAGATAGAAGTCAAAAACTAGAGAGGAGATTGAAATGAATATAATTATTTCCGGTTTAACTTGTAGTGGCAAAACAACTTTATCAAATGAAATACCTAATGCTTCTATATTAAGAGAAGATGATTATATGAAGGATAGAGTTAATATTCCTAATAATGGAAAGTATTATTTAATGGATTTACCAAGTGCATATAATATAGATGAATATGTAAATGATATTAACAACTTATTAACGCTTGGATATACATATTATCCACAATATGATTTTAGTAGAAATGCTAGATTAAATAAAAATGAAACAAAAACCAGAAGTAATATTAACGTATTTGAAGGATTACATGTAATAAGTGCCTTAAAAGATTTAAGTGAATCAATAAAAGTATTTCTGGATACTGATATTGAAACTTGTCTTGAAAGAAGAATTAAAAGAGATACATTGTTATATAAAATAGATGAAAGATTAATTAGAAAATATTTCTATGAAATAATTATTCCAATATATAAAGAATATATTGAACATCAAAGGGATTTAGCAGATATAGTTGTTAGAAAGGAGGAAGATAAAAAATGTCTACTGAAGAGATTTCAAACATATTGTTAAATGCTAATAGACCAATAGATGTATTTGGCGATTTAAGTTTGGAAGAAGTGAAAAAGAAATATAAACTTATGGTAAAAAAATGCCATCCCGATTTATTTTCAAATGATAAAAAGGATATGGCATCAAAACTAATGATATTATTAAATGATTATTACGAAAGAGCATTAAAAGAATTTGAAAATGGGATCTATAATATTACTGATGAAAAAGAAATATTAGAAACAAATGAAATGTTATTTGATTTTGAGATAAGAGGTAAAAAGTATCAAATATATAAGTACTTAGCAAGTGATGATGTATGTGATATATATGAAGGAACTTGTGATGAGAAAGTTGTACTATTAAAAATAGCTATGGATGAAAATGATAATGAATTGGTTGAAAATGAATATAGTGTTGTTAAAGAACTAGATCATTATTCAATTATAAAACCGTTAAAGAAATTAAAAATAAATGATAAAGTTGCTCTTATATACGAAAAACCAAATGCATTAAATATAAAAGATTTTAAAAAGACATATGGTTTAATTAATGGAAGTCACGTTAGTTGGATTTTAGAAAGATTATTATCAGTGATTGGTTATTTACATTCTAAAAAAATAGTTCATGGAAATATTAAAGAAGAAAATGTTCTTATAGATCCAGAAAATCATAATGTAATATTAATAGATTATTCATTATGTATTAGTGATGCTGATAATCCTGATAGTAAATATAAGATTATAAATGATCATTTTACACCGAGTTATGTAACCAAAGATGCAAGGGTTGTTCCCAATACAGATATATATGCAGTAGGCAAAATTGCAGTAGATCTATTAGGAGGTGATATTGATAGAGTTACATTGCCAATAAGCTGTGACTATAGGATGAGGAGTTTTATTAGAAAACTTATTAGTGGAAACGAGCAAGATGCTTGGAAATTATGGGATGAATTAAGGGGAATAAGAACAGAAGTCTATGGAAACGAAAGATTTAAAAAATTATCAAAAAGAAAGTGAGTGAAGAAAATGGGAAGTTATAGTTATGATAGAGATGTTTATAGTAGTAGTAGTTATGATAGTTGGGGGGCAAGTAGTTATTCCGCAACAAAGTTCAATAGAACAGAAATACATAATGATTTAAAACCAGAAGGGAAAAAAATAGTTAGTAACAGTAAAAATCCAATAATTATTGCTTTAGATGTAACAGGTAGTAACATTGATTTTGCTAGACTTGTTTACGATAAATTACCAATGTTTTATGGAGAAATAGAACAAAAGAAATATTTAGAAGATTTTGATATTTGTATATGTGCAGTTGGAGATGCTAAATATGATGATTATCCAATTCAAATTGGGACACCAGCTAAGGGAATAGAAATTGATTCTTGGTTAGAAAAAATAGTTCTTGAATCTGGTGGTGGAGGAAATGATTATGAATCATATGAAATTATGGCTCATTATCTAGCAAACAATTGTGAATTCAAAAAAGATGCTAAACCAATTGTATTCTTTATAGCAGATGAATCTGTGAATAAAACAGTATCTAAAGATGAATGTAAGAATCTTGGAATTGAATGTAAAGAAGATTATAATCCATGGCCAAAACTAAATAAAGCATTCAATAATAATGTATTTGTAATGTTAAATAAATATTGTGGAAGAAATTTTAGAGATGATTTTACTAAGTCATGGCAAGAAGTTTTACCTAAACAACACACTATTAGAATTCCAGAAGAAAAAGCAATTGTTGATTTAATGTTAGGAATACTTGCAATTCAAAAAGAAGAATTAGAAACATATGCTTTAGACATGAAAGGAAGAGGTCAAACAGTTAAAAGAATTGAAGGTGTTACATCATCTTTAAAAGAACTTGCTAACTCAACAGCATTAAGTACAAATGTTGAAAAAGATCTACCTGTTGAAATGAAATTAAGAATGGGTGGAAATAAAGGTAGAAGAATATAAATCAATTTTAGAGAAAGTAGTAATACTTTCTTTTTTATGTTAAAATATTAATTGGTGATGAGTGTGAAAGCATTAATAACAGGTGCTTCTAATGGTTTAGGAAAAGATTTTGCTAAGAAACTAGCAGATATGGGATATAATTTAATATTAGTTGCTAGAAGTGAAGATAAATTAGATCATTTACAAAATGAACTTAAAAATAAAGTTGAAGTAGAAACTGTAGTAATGGATTTAAGTATAAAAAAGAATGTTTATAAGTTATATGAGAAGTATAAAGGACAAGTAGATTTATTAATTAATAATGCAGGTTTTGGTGCTTGTGGTTTATTTACTCAAACTGATTTAGATAATGAATTAAATATGATTGATTTAAATGTTGTAACATGTCATTTATTAACCAAACTATTTTTACATGATTTTGTAAGAGAGGATAAAGGTCAAATTTTAAATGTAGCTAGTAGTGCTGCTTTTCAACCTGGACCTTTAATGGCTACTTATTATGCTACTAAATCATATGTTTATAATTTAACAATGGCTATTTATGAAGAACTAAGAAGAGAAAAAAGTAATGTTAAGATTAGTGTATTATGTCCTGGACCAGTTGCTACAGGATTTAATGATAGAGCTAAAGTTAAGTTTGGCGTTAAGTCATTAACTAGTGATTACGTAACCAGTTATACATTGAAAAAACTTAAAAGAAATAAGTTATTAATCATACCAGGATTTAAAATGAAATTAGCTATATTTTTTGGTAGATTTGTACCAAGAAAAATGTTATTAAAAATCATTTATAATATTCAGGAAAAGAAAACAAAGTAGGTGAATATATGAAGATTGTTAGAATATCGTCTCTAGGATGTCCATCATGTATTATTATGAATAAAGTATTTAATAAAATAAAAGAAAAATATAAATTTGAATTAGAAGAATATGATTATGATTTTGATGATATAGAAAAGTACAATGCTGGTAATATTATGCCTGTATATATTTTCTATAAAAATAATAAAGAAATAGCTAGATTATGTGGAGAAAAGAAAGAAGAAGATTTTGAAAGGATATTAGAAAATGAATAAGATAAAAAAACTATTAATATTAGTATTATTTATATTTTTATTTATTCCTAATTTATTGGCTGAAGAAAAAGAATTAAATTTGTATTTATTCTATGGAGCAGAGTGCCCTCACTGTGCCGCTTTAGAAAAATTTCTAGATGTTTATTTGAATGAAAACAAAGACTTGCATTTATATAAATATGAAGTATGGCATAATGATGATAATGTTAAAAAATATGATGAAATAAATAAAATATTGGGTGAAACAAGTAATTCAATACCATATTTAATTATAGGTAAATCTAGTGTTAGTGGATATAATGAAAAATATACGCCTGATAGAATTAAAGAAACAGTTAATTATTATAGAAATGTTAAGTTTAAGGATGAAGTAGGAATATACCTTGGAGTGGTTGAAGATAATGGTGAAGAAGATGACAGTGAAAAATATAAAAATGATGAAATAGATATTCCAATTATAGGTAAAAAGAGAATAAAAGATGTATCTATATTATTATCAAGTATTGTAATTGGTCTTGTTGATGGGTTTAATCCATGTGCAATGTGGATATTATTGTTTTTAATATCGATGTTACTTGGAATGAAAGATAAGAAAAGAAGATTAACATTAGGAATAACATTTTTAGTAGCATCTGCACTTGTTTATTTCTTATTCTTACTTGCATGGTTGGATTTAGCAGTATTTTTAAATAAGATTATTTATATAAGATTAGCAATTGCTATGATTGCTATAATATTTGGAACAGTTTCAATAGTTAGATTCTTAAATAGAAAGAAAGATGACGGTTGTGAAGTGGTTGACTCAAAAAATAGAAGAAGAATTATTAATTCTATAAAGAAAATAGTTAAAGAAAAATCGTTTATTTTGGCTTTACTTGGAGTTGTACTATTAGCAGTATCAGTTAATGTAATTGAATTATTGTGTTCACTAGGCTTACCTGTTATGTTTAGTGAAATACTTGCTTTAAATGAGGTACCAAAAATATCAAGAATTATATATTCATTAGTATATGTATTCTTCTTCTTAATAGATGATATTATTATATTTATAATAGCTATGAAGACTTTAGAAATAAAAGCGATATCAAATAAGTTTGGTAAGTATTCTCATTTAATAGGGGGACTTATAATGTTATTAATTGGTATTTTAATGATATATAAACCAGAATGGTTGATGTTTAATTTTTAGGACATAATAAAAACTCTTTCATATAATAAAATAGGTGATTTATATGAAAGGTAATATATTAGATAGAATAGAAGAAAAAACCAATGTAGATAGAGATACTATTATGAATTTAGCTTCAAAACTACAATCTGGTAATTATAAAAATGAAAGTACATTAAGAGAAATAATTCATGAATTATCTCATATTACTGGAAGAAATGTTAGCGAAGAAAAAGAGCAAAAAATAATTGATATGATTGTTAATGATAAGGTTCCTAAGGATATAGAAAAATATGTATAAAAAAAGTAGTTTGTTAACTACTTTTTAATTGCTGGTTTATAGAATTCATGTTGTATTTTGTTCGTCGCCCATAATAATTGATGGAATGGTTTATTAACAATTAAATCAAGTTCCCCAATGTACTCATAAACGTTTGGCTTAAATGATAATTTAAAATCATTTAATTTTTTATATGGATTAGTATCACTAAAGTCAGCAGTTATTCCGTATAAGTCTAAGAATAAGTAACCTGCTTTTTTATATCCTTCAATTATTTTGTAGTACATAAATGATTTAATATCAATTCCTTGGAATTGATCTGATTGACCACTTATATATACCGTAATTCTACCTTGATGTTTAATTACAAAAGCTGCTCCTAATATTTGCCTAAATCTATTTTCTTGCATTTTTTGATTAGCAATTACTATTTCTGATTGAATTCTAGACATTGTTTGATCAGATTTCATCTTCTTGTTATATATGTCCATATTTGAAGTGTTTTCTTCGAATTCTTTATTTACTCGATCGTTGTTTTCCTGTTCAAAAGCGTACTGTTTTTGTAAAAATTTTACATATGTTTGATAATTTAATTCTACAAGTAGTAAATCGACCATTTCACTTTTCTTAAATATGTCATAGAACACTTTATAAAAAACTTCAGTTTTATTTCCTTTGTTTTGAACAAATGAATATAGAGTTGGAATATCAGTTTCATTACCTGTAACTAATCTTATACCACTAAGTTCACCATTTCTTGCGTTATTAATTATTTTTGAATCTAATTCTTCAAAATTATACTTTGGTAAATAAATAACAGGAGTATATTTAGGCAACATTGATTCAAAATATAAGTTATCTTTTAATTTGTCATAACCCATTTTTTTCATTTCTTCAACTAGTTTTTTGTTTTTTGAATTAATTAATTTACTTTTATTATTAAAATCAATTGTAGAATATGTTATTTCTGGATTTATTTTTATGAATGCAAAACTTTTTTTAAAAAAGTAATCTTTTATTGCTTTTGTAAATTTCTTTAATGTATCAGAATTATAGTAATCTACTAAAAATCCTCTTGGAGCATAACCATATTTCATACTAGGACATATTGTTTTATATAGTATTAAACTGGCAGCGACTAATGAATCATCTTCGAAACCACCAACAAACATTACAGAAAAGTCACTATGAATCATTAAATCTCCATATTCTTTAGTTTGATAAAAGTTTTTAAGTGGATGATTATTAGCAAATTCATTAAATGTTTCGCCATCTATTTCTCGTACTGTCATATTAAGTCCTCCAATTCTATCAATATTATAGCATATTTATTAAAAAAATAGTATAATGAAATTAGAAAATATTGGAGGCAATTATTATGAGTAAAATAATCGATATAAAAGCGCGCGAAATATTAGATTCAAGAGGGTATCCTACTGTAGAAGTTGAAGTAAAAACAGAAAAAGGATTTATAGGAGTTGCCTCTGTACCTTCAGGAGCATCTACTGGTACTAGAGAAGCATTAGAATTAAGAGATAATGATGAAAGATACTTTGGAAAAGGAGTACAAAAAGCAGTAGAAAATGTAAATACGATAATAAAAGATAATATTATAGGAATGGAAGTATTTCATCAAAAAGAAATAGATTCTAAAATGATAGAATTAGATGGAACGAGTAATAAAAGTAACTTAGGGGCTAACGCAATATTAGGTGTTAGTATAGCTTGTATAAAAGCAGCAGCATTAGAAGCAAAAAAACCAATATATGAATATTTAAATCCAAGAGAAAAGAAAATACCAAAAGTGATGTTTAATATTATTAATGGTGGAATGCATGCTAAAAACAATTTAGATATTCAAGAATTTATGATTCTTCCTAAAAGGGAATCATTTAAAGAAGGACTTAGATGTGCTAGCGAAGTATTTCATGCTTTAAAACAATTACTAGAAGATGATGGTATGGTTACATCTGTTGGTGATGAGGGTGGATTTGCGCCTAATTTAGAAAACAATAAAAGTGCATTAAATTATATTATTAAAGCAATTGAAAGTGCTGGATATAAACCAGGAAAAGATGTATTTATTGCTCTTGATGTAGCAGCTTCTTCATTTTATAATGAAAGCCAAGATAAGTATAAAATAGAAGATGGTTTTAAAACCAGAGAAGAATTGTTAGACTATTATTTAGATTTATTAAAAAGTTATCCTATTATATCAATAGAGGATCCTTTTGATGAAAATGATGTTGAAGGATTTAAATTAATCACTGAAAAGTTAGGTAAAGGTTTAAATATAGTTGGTGATGATTTATTTGTAACTAACAAAGAAGAATTACAAAAAGGAATAGATAATAAACTATGTAATTCAATATTAATAAAACCTAATCAAATAGGAACTTTCTATGAGATGTTAGAAACTGTTATACTTGCTAAAAAGAATCATTATACTCCTATAATGTCACATAGAAGTGGAGAAACTACAGATACATTCATTGTTGATGTAGCAGTAGCGCTTAATATACCATTTATTAAAACAGGTTCTGTATCAAGAGGAGAAAGAATTTGTAAATTTAATAGATTATTAAAAATAGAAGAAGAGCTATTATGAGAGAAGAATTATTAAAAATATCAAAAAGTATTGATAAAAAGAACTCTAAGCATGATTATTATTATTCTGATTATTCAGATATGGCGAAATATATAAAAAAAGCTACAAGATCTATTTTTAAAAAAAGAAATTGTAAAGAATTAGTTGATAATCTTGATATTATTTTGTCATACACAAATAGAACTAATGAAGATTGGATATATATTGATGATATACATGATCAATCACATTTTATCTCACAATTAGCTAAGAATATTTCAAGTTTTAGATATCCGGAAGTATTAGATGATTTGTTTGCTTTTTTAAATTGTGTATATAAAGGAAATCTTTTTACAAAAGAAATGATAGAAGCATTAACCAATCTTGATTTGAATCAATTTGTATTTACAAGCATTTTTAATTTTATGAATGAAGAACAAAGAATGCTGTTCTTACAAGCACTTTATGAAAAGAAAAGACCAATAAAAATAACTTATGGATTAAATCAGAAAGAAGTAGAATTTGTTATAAGTCATTATGATGATTTTGTTGATACTTGTGAGAACTTATTTTTACTAAAAGGAATTGTTGAAAGTTTTCCGGATGCTTTAAAAAAGATAAACGAATATATGAATAATAACTATGATAGAGTTATTGATTCAATAATGGAAGATATATGTTATTTAAACACTGATAATAAAGATTTAAGATCTTTTATATATTATTTAGTAAAAGACGTTGCAGATAGTGAAAATATTGATTATTGTGATATAAGAGATAATGCATCTGGTGGTTATTCTGTAATACTATTTGTCGGAGATAAAGTAATAAAAATAGGAAAAGAAAGAAAAACACCAGTTTTCCCAAATAATCCATATATTATTAAACCTTTATTAAGACAAGAAGCACAGTTTGGTGATGATAAGATATTTGTTGAAGTAACAGAAAAGGTAGAAGCTAATGTTAGTTCAATTACAGAAGAAGATTTATATCAGTTATATAAAGGGTTAAGAGAACTTGGTCTTGTATGGACTGATATTGCTAAAAAGAATGTTGGCAGATTAAAAAAAGATAATGAAATATATTGGAAAGAAAATATAAAACCAAGTGATGAAACATTGGGATTAACTAAATTTAGGGGTGAACCTAAAACATTAAAAAAGGATGATTATGTTATACTAGATGCTGATTTTATTTTTTCTGAAGGTGATCCTAATATTAGTCATGTTAGTTATGCTGTTGAGTTAGAAAAGAAATTTGAACAAAGATATCAAGAAGAAAAAGGGATTGTTCAAGAACAAAAAAATCTTTAATGTTTGACTTTTTATGGTATAGTATAGTATAATTACAAAGCGAGGGATGAAATATGGAAACAGCATTAATGGTAATTTCTGTAATATTAATAGTAATTGTGTTACTTCAAAGTAGCAAAGCAAGTGATGCTAGTCAAATAATTACTGGTGGAAATGCAATGTTACTTGGTAAGACAAAAGAAAGAGGAGCAGAAAAGTTTATAACTAGACTAACTTATGCGTTAGGATTTGCATTCATAGTTATTGCATTTATATTATCAATATAATAAAAAATAAAGTTCATAATTATATGAACTTTTTTATTTATGTGATAAAATGAATATGAGGTATACTATGAGAGATAAAATAATTGAAATAATTAAAGAAGAAAACAGGAAATTAAATCCAATAGAAATAATGGATAAAATAAAAGAGAATAGTTCTAGAGAAGAATTAAGAGAATTAATTCATGAGTTAGATTTAATGTGTAGGGATGGAATACTTAGATGTGGTTCTGGGAACACATATTTTTTTAATGACTTATTAGTTGGAGTAGTTGATTTTCATGAAAAGGGAAACGCTCATATTAGAATACCTGGTCGACCAAATGATGTATTTATTAGAAGAGATATGATGAAGGGAGCTAGAGATAAAGATACTGTAGCGATTGAAATAACTGATGAATATAATAATGAAGGAAAGATTGTTAATATATTAAAAAGATCTCTTGGTAAATCAATTGGTGAAGTAGTAAATGAAAACGGAAGAGTTTATGTAAAAGTATTAGATGATAGTTTACCTTATGAAGTAGAAGTAGAAAACCCAAATGAAATAGAGTTAGTTGATGGATTAATAGTTCATCTAGAATATGTTAGAGATCTTAGTAAAAGAAAAGTACTTGCTAATATAGATTATGCTTTAGGGCATAAAAATGCAGCAGGTAATAGTACGGAACTTGCTATTTTAGCTAGTGAATTTGGTAGAAGATTAGATTTTCCTAAAGAAGTAGAAGAAGAAGCTAAACAATTTAAATCAAATTTAACTAAAGAAGAAGTAGAAGAAGGTTTAAAAGAAGGAAGAGTAGACTTAAGAGGAGAAACTATAACTACTATAGATGGTAAAGATACTAAAGATATAGATGATGCGATTAATGTAGTTGTTCTTCCTAATGGAAATTATAAAGTAACAGTGGCGATAGCGGATGTTAGTCACTATGTTAAAATGGGTAGTGCTATATGGAAATATGCAGAAGAAAAAGGAAACTCTGATTATTTAGGCAATAAAGTAGGTCCAATGTTACCTGTAGTATTATCTAATGGTATTTGTTCATTGAATCCAAATGAAGATAGATTTGCAGTGTCAGTAGAATATGAATTAGATCATTCTGGTAATGTTATTAATCCTAATGTATTTATGTCGGTAATTAAATCTAAACAAAAGATGAATTATGATGCTGTACAAGATATTATTGATAATAAAGAAACAGAAGATACTAAAGATTATGTAACATTAAAATATACTGTTAAAGATAAAGAAACAATTAGTGATATTGCATTTAAATATGCTATTACTGAAGAAGATTTATTAAAATATAATAAAAAAGAAGACTTTAAGAGTGGAAATGAAGTTAATATTCCAACTAGAAGTGTAATCAAGAATTATTATGTTTCTTCTAAGATAATCGGAGATGCTTTAAGAAGAAGAGGTAAAACTGACTTTGAAAGTAGAGAAGTTAAGCATATATTTGATGAAAATGATAGAGCTATAGATTGTATACCTAGAGTTCAAAGAGAATCAGAAAGATTAATTGAAAACCATATGATATATGCTAATGAAGCATTCGCAACATTTATGGTTAATAAATTATCTGAAATAACTAGTGGAATGGTACCATTTGTATTTAGAACGCATGGTGAACCAAACCCTAAGAAGATAGAAGAATTCTTAAATATGTTAACTGTATATGGTATTCAATTACCATTTAATATAGATCCTGAAAATATTTCTAGTAAACAAGTACAACAAATACTTGAATACTTAAAGGATAAAGATAGTTATAGTGCATTTAGTGATAAATTATTAAGATGTATGCAAAAAGCAAGATATACTCCTGAAAATTATGGACATTTTGCTATTGGAAGTGATTTATATTGCCATTTTACTTCTCCTATTAGAAGAATGGCAGATTTACTTGTTCATACTATATTTAAAGTATTTATTGTTAATAAAAATTATGACTCAAATACATTAAAATTCTGGGGTAGTTATTTAGATAATATCTGTGAAAAGATTTCTATGTGTGAAGTTGATTCTGAAAAACTTGAATATGCCTCTGATGATTTATATAACGCATATATAATGGAAGATAAACTTGGTACTTTAAGTGAAGCAACAGTTGATGAAATATTTCCTGGAAGTTTCTTTGTTAGAACAAATGATAAATATATAGAAGGTAGAGTAGATTTCTTCTTAAGCGAAGAAGATGCTAAAGAAGTAATGAATCTAAGTGATCCTGAAGAAATATATGCATATGTTGAAGAACATAAAAAAGTATTTAGTGGATTTTATGATTACAATGAAAAACTATATGGTTATTCTAGAAATGGAAGAATGTATTTAAGATTTGGAGATAAAGTAATGGTTTGTTGTACTGGAGCATATCCAGATAGAAGAGAAATAGATTTTACCTTAGTAAGGAAGTTATAATATGGAAATAGTTAATAGAAAAGCACATCATGATTATTTTATTAAAGATACATATGAAACTGGTATAGAATTAAAAGGAACAGAAATTAAAAGTATTAGAAAAGGTTCAGCTAATATAAATGATTCGTATGCTAGAGTTAAAAATGGTGAAATATTCTTAACTAATATGTATATTGCTAAATATGAAGAGGGTAATATATTTAATCATGATGAAAGAAGAGAAAGAAAACTTTTATTACATAAAAAAGAAATATTAAAAATAGATCATGAAATAAATACTAATAGATATACATTAATTCCATTAAAACTATATTTTAAAAAGAATAAAGTTAAAATAGAACTTGGTATATGTCAAGGTAAAAAGTTGTATGATAAAAGAGAAGCACTAAAAGAAAAAGATATTAAAAGAAATGAATATGTTAGATATTAACATATTCTTTTTTTAAAAACATATAATATTATATGAAAAAGGAACTACCTAAAATATATGTTAATAAGATAGATAAGATTAATAACAATGAGGAAGTGTATTATTCATATAAAGATAATAGTGATATGGAAATAAATGAAGAAATAGTACCATCAATATATGAAATGCAAAATAGAATAGATGAGTTATTTAGATCTAGTGATTTTATATATAAAAAAAGGTTTCATATTAAAACCAAATATGGGGAAGGGGATTATGATATTATTTCTAAAAGCTATGATTATTTACTTACTATTGATGGTGAAAAGATATATATAGATAATATACTAGAAATATATTAAAAAACACTTGAAATAATTAAAATATTATGATAATATTTAATTACACAAAGAAGTGTTTTTTTTTGGAGGGATTTTTGTGAAGAAAATAAAAGCCTTTTTTAAGGGAGTTAAAAAAGAAGCAAAGACAGTAAGATGGCCAGATGGTAAAGGATTAGTTAAGTATTCATGCATTACTATAATTATGCTTGTATTCTTTGGATTATTCTTTTATGGACTTGATGCATTATTCTCATTGATAAGGGGGTTAATGTAATGGAAGAACAAAAATTATGGTATGTTGTTAATGCATACAGTGGACATGAACAAAAAGTAAAAGATTATCTAGAATCAAGACGTGAAAGTATGGGAATGGAAAACAATATATTTAGAGTTATTATTCCTGAAAGAACTGAAGTCGAAATAAAAGATGGCGTTAAAAAAGAAAAAGTTCGTAAAATGTTTCCAGGTTACGTTTTAATTGAAATGATTATGAGTGACGAGGCTTGGTATGTTGTACGTAATACTCCAGGAGTAACAGGATTTATTGGTTCTTCAGGAAAGGGTGCTAAACCAATTCCACTATCACCTGAAGAAGTTAAGAAATTTATTGGTGATGGAGAAGTTAAAGCTAAACCAATTAATACTGATGTTGAAGTAGGAGATATGGTATCTATTATTGATGGACCATTTAATGGAATGTCAGGTAAGATTGAAAGCCAAGATAAAGAGAATGAAAAACTTACTGTTCTTATTGATTTGTTTGGACAAGAAACTCCAGTAGAAGTAGATTTAATTCAAGTAACAAAAATGTAATCAAAATAAAAAGTGTTTCTTTATTGAAACACTTTTTTATTTGTTTTATTTTATAAATGTTACTTCAGGAGTTACTATTGTTTGACCAGTTTGTTCATCTTCAGTTAATACATATTTATAACCATTCATACCTTCATCTGTAACACTTGAATCTTTAACATATACTTCTATTTTGTTATTATCAAAATCAAGAGTAGCACTTACATATTGATTAGTTTCAGTGTTATCACATATAACAATATATTTTTCAGCATCAGATTCAATTGCATATTTTCCATCTATATCTAAAATTTTAACGCTATCATTTGATTCTGAAACACTTACTGGAACGCTTATACGATCTATTATTTTATCTTCAGTAAATGAACTTCTATAGATATATGTACCATCTAATTTGTAATAAGTATAATATTTATCAGCATATGTTGTAATTCTTTCATCAACTGATTTTATAATAGCGTTGTTTAAATATGGAAGTTTTTTAAGACTTTCACCTTTACTATTGAATAACATAGCAAGTGTAAATCCTAATCTATTTGTTTTAAGAGTATAGAATAAATTTCCATCTTCAAATTTTTGTAATCTCTTAGTATTTAATTTAAATGATTTAGTGTCTAAATCAAAGTATTTATAATAATATGATGAACCATCTTTTACTTCTAATGCTATTGCATTTAAGTCTTCATCATAGTATGCTGAGATATAATCTTCAGATGCTTCTAGAGCCATTTCATCATCTTCATATGAGAATGCCCCAATTTTGTTATCTTTTTGTAAAAGTAAAACTCTATCATATTCACTATATTCTGGATTACCAACCCAACCATAATCAAGTGCTATTGTAAATGTATTTGAATTAAATGAATAATAACCAACTTTATATCCTGAAATACCATTGTCAAAGCATCCATTAGATCCACATTCATAATTATCAACATAATCTTTTTGGAATAGAACTCCCATTATATTATTATTACTTCCAACTATTAATTCATAATCATAGTCATCAATTTTTATATCATCATCAAGTTTAATTTTTCTTGTTGTTTTCTTTAAAGGATCATATACAATTAGTTGTTTATCATTTATTAAGAAATATTTACTAACATGAGCAAGTACATCACAAGATTCATCTTCACATTGAAATGTATCTATTAACTCAGAAGTATCATCTTCTTCACATTCCTCATTATCACATTCATATGTTTCTTTTAATGTTTTTCTAGCAAAGTAGTAAGTTTCATCTTCATAATTATCTTTAAAAATATATATTTTATCATCATATTCAACTGGGAATGTTGTTAAACCATTTATTGATTTATAGTATTTATTATTATCATCTTTGAATACTATATCTTTTAATTCAATATATCCAGTTTTTTCATTTTCATCAGTTATTTCATAATAGAAATTAATTCCTTTTTCCATCTTTTGAAGTGGTTCATATGTTGATAATTTATATGTTTTACCATCACTTTCAATTGTATAACCACTATCATTTGTATAACTTGAGAATTTCAAATTTTTAGATGCTGACAAATCAAAATATAATTCACTAACTCTTTGAGGTGTTTCAAATTCAAATACACATTCAATAATCATTCCTTTTTTAAGAGTTTTTATTTTTTCTCCATCTTTTGTTTTATTACATACAAGTTCAAATGTGCTTTGTTTAACAGGAACATATTCTATATCAGCAGAAGGTCTTGCAATTTCATTAGTAGTAGGTTCAGTTACCTCATTAGTTGGTTTGTTTTTATCTTTAAACACAAAGTAATAAAGTATTAAACCAATTAATGCTAGTATTACAACAACTTCAATTATAATGATAGCTGTTTTTCCCTTATCCTTTTTTTCTTCCTCATTTGATTCACTAACTTTTTCTTCAACTGTGTCGTCTTCTACAACCATTTCTTCTTCAGTTGTATTGTCTTCTTCAACGGTTTCTTCTTCTACAGTATCTTCTTCAGTTGGTTCATTAGTTTCTTCTGTTACTTCATCATCATTAACAATTTCAGCAAGTTCTTCTAATTCTTTATCTTTTTCATCATCACTCATTTTATCAACTCCTTATTATAAAAATATTATATCATTTAAATACAAAATATGCTATAATTTTTATATAAAGAAAAGAGGTCTAGTTATGGAATTAAAAGGAAGTAAAACTGAGCAAAATTTAATGGCTGCTTTCGCAGGTGAGAGTCAAGCAAGAAATAAGTATACTTATTATGCTTCTAAAGCTAAAAAAGAAGGTTATGAACAAATAGCAGCTATATTTGAAGAAACTGCAAATAATGAAAAAGAACATGCTAAATTATGGTTTAAACAATTACATAATGGAGATGTTCCAGAAACATTAACAAATTTAAAAGATGCTGCTAGTGGTGAAAACTATGAATGGACAGAAATGTATAAAGAATTTGCTAAAGTAGCTAAAGAAGAAGGATTTAAACAAATTGCTTTATTATTTGAACAAGTAGCAGAAATTGAAAAGCATCATGAAGAAAGATTTATGAAACTTGTTGATAATATTGAGAATAATCTAGTATTTGAAAAAGGTGAAGAAAAAATTTGGATATGCAGAAATTGTGGACATGTTTATAAAGGAAAGAAAGCATTAAAGGTGTGTCCTGTATGTAATCACCCACAAAGCTTTATGGAAGTAAAAGCAGATAATTATTTATAAAATAATCTCTAGTTAATTCTAGAGATTTTAATTTGAAATCAAATATGTTATAATTCTTATAATAGGAGTAAAAAGGAAAATGGCTAAAAAGGGAGAAACATTTCTTGAATTAAATTTAGAAGATGCAGTATCTTTTTTTAATCATGCTCAAGAATTAATAAAAGAATATATAGAATCAAGTGAAGATGATGATGAAATAAGATATAAACAAATAGGTGATATAGTTGAAAATCTATTAAAATATATTATTACATTGCATCAGTTTAGAGAATATAATGGTAAATTAAAAGGACATTTATATGATTATGAGGAAATAGATGAATTACTAGAAAAAGAAATAATAACTCCTAAAATGCATGAAGATTTAAAAAAATATAATGAAGGAGAATTTGAAGATTTTAATCTATCTAAATATGCATTTTTATATAAACTAATAGATTTAATGTTTTATGAAAACACATTTGATATTATATATAAGACATTAAAAAATCAAATAGCCACTTCTCTTGGCAAGAAGAAATATTTAGATAATGAAGATATGAACATTTATGATAGATTTATGCTTATAACTAATAGTTTTAATAAAGTTAATTTAAAGGAACTATTAAATGAAGAAGGAAAGGGAGAATATAAAGCATTAGTATCTGAAGTAAAAAATAAAAGAACAGGCATTCAAGATAGATATAGAATGTTTGCAGGAAATTTAAGCAATCCTAAAACAGATATATATGGTTATGAGGTAGAAGATCTATTTTCTCTAGTTTTAGTTTTGAATAAGTATTGTAAATATATTCATAATAATAATGATGATTTTAATTTTAATTATATAGAGACATTTTATTGGGAAAATGTTGATAAAATGAAATCTTTAATTAATAGAAGTGAAGAAGAAATAAGATTAATTAAATCAATTACTAAATATAGAAAAGATACATTGCTATCATCATACTTATTTCAAAGTAGTATTAGTGCAGATGATATATTTGGCTATTCTAAATTAGATGAATTAAATAATAAAGATTTAGAATTTATGTTTGTTAACAATGTTTCTTTTGATACATATAGTAAATTAAGAGAAAAAGGTTTTAGTATTGATGAAGTAATAAAAATAGTTACATTAAATGGCAATGAATATGATAATTATAAAGTAAATGAAAATAGATTTGATTTATTACCATATTTAAAAATACCAATTATAAATGGAATTGATGATAATGTTAGTAATTATTTTTTAAATAAAAAGAAAGAATTAATGAAACTGTTTGATAATAAAAACTATGAAGAATACTTTAGTGCATTTATTACATTATTTCAAAAAGAAGAGGTCAATGGATTATTTGAAATATTAGAAAATTTAGATTTTGAGCAATTAAAAATATATGATAATCTTGATAAGTATTTAAGAAAAAATGAAAAATTAAGCTGTGATGATATTATAGAAAATGTTATTTCAAATATTAAAATGTTTAATGAAGATACTGATATATTAAGTAAAATACCTATAATGTTAGATGCAGTTAATAATAAAGAAATATATAATGCTTTACTTGATAATGGTTTAGAAGAAGATAAAATAGAATATATAGATGGAACAATATTTTGCTACAATAACAAATATGTTATAAAAGTATTCAATATATTAAAAGAAAAAGAAATAGATGTTTTAATTAATGATAAATTGAATCCAAATATTATTAGATATGTGACTCAAATGATACATAAAGAAACTACTAATAAGTTAGCGCCAATGATTATGTATAGACCAAATAAACATATAGAACAAAATGAAATATAATGGTATAATAATTAAAGAATAGAGGGTGAGTATATGAAATGTGTTGCGATATCTGGGCCTAGAAAAATGGTTGTAGAAGATAGGGAACCAAAAGAAGGGAAAAAAGGATATATTTTAATTGATGTAATTAAAGTAGGAATTTGTGGTTCTGATATTCATTATTGGGTTAGCGGTGAGCCTAAAGGTCTTGTAATGGGACATGAATTTAGTGGAATTGTAATCGATAATGGAGGAAGTAAAAAGTTTAAAGAAGGAGATAGAGTTACTGCATTACCAATTTCTCCATGTATGAAATGTAGAGAATGTAAAAGTGGAAATGTTCAAATTTGTACTAAAACTTGGGATGAAGCAATTGGACTTAGTATGGATAATCCAGGTGGATTTGGTGGAAGAGTTTTAGTTAAAGAAAGTATGGTTAGACATTTACCAGATAATGTTACATATGAAAGTGGAGCTATGGTAGAACCAGCAGCAGTTGGATATAGAGCAGCTAACATAAGTGGAATTAAAAAAGGAGATAGAGCACTTGTAATTGGTGGAGGAATAATTGGTTTATTAACAGCAATGTTCTTAAGACTTAAAGGTGCGTCATATATATGTTTAACTGAAACTAATCCAGCAAGAGGAGAAAAATCAGTTAAGTTAGGAGTAGCTGATGAATGGTTTAATGCATTAGATCCAAAGCTAACAGAAAAATTAATGGCAAAAACAAAGACAGGTAATGGATTTGATGTTGTATGTGATTGTGTTGGAAATTCTCCTGCATTAAGTAGTGCTATTATGTATACTAAACCAAATGGTAATTTAGTAATGGTTGGTATATCATTAGGACCAGTTAGTGTACCTCTAGTTAGTGCTACATTAAAAGAAATCAATATGAAAGGTTCAATAGCTTATAAACCTCATGAATTTGATGAAGTAATAAGATTATTAAAAAATAAAAAGATTAATTTAGAAAAGTTTATTGATGATATTGTAACTCTTGATGAAATACAAGCATCATTTGAAAGATTAACAAGTGGAACAGATTCTGCAGTTAAGATTTTAATTAATCCAAATAAAAGAAAATAAAGGATATTAATTTTGTAATATCCTTTTTTTATGCTATAATTCTATTATAGTAGGTGGTAATATGAAAAAAATTATATTTACTTTATTATTTTGTTTTTTATTTATAATACCTGTATATGCTGAACAATGTAGAGTTGTAAGTGGTACTGGAAAACAATTTGGTGATGAGATATCTTGTGGTACAGAACATTTTTATGTACTTGAAAATAAAGATAATCAAACATATTTATTAGCTAAGTACAATTTAAATGTTGGAGATAAAATAGATTACTTTGATGTTGAAGATAATGCTCTTGAATATGTTAATATCAATAGTTTGATTGGTGGGGAAAGCGATAATTGCCGTAATTTGGCTATTTCAAAAGGATATAATCCTTATTATACTTATCCAATGCCTAAAGAATTAGAAAATGGAATGATTGGTTTAAAGGGTTGTAGAGTTTATGAAAGAATGAATGAAGAATATGTTCGTCAAGATCCAAGAGCTATTGGAACAAGAATAGTAGATGGTAAATCAGTATTACCATTATATGGTATTACATATATGGAACCAAGATGGGGATATGAATCAAAAGTTAATAACAATATACCTACTATGTCATATTCTGGTGGTGCTTCTGGTGATTTAGTTGTAGAAGGGACTCCATTTGAGGGCTATCTAAATGGTTATAAATCGGAACTTGAAAGACAAGGAATAGGAGTAGAAAGTGTTTCTTTTGTTACTCTTAATAGAATAATAAATATTTTAGAAACAATTAGTGGAAGAACGGTTGAATATAATATGTTCTTTCCTGAAATTGCTGATGATGGTATTGAAGTTTCTAACGAAGAACAGTATAGTGGAAAAATGGATATAAAGGAATATATTAGTGAACAGTATAGTTGGATTTATAGTGTAACATATTGGTTAGGAAGTGGTTATACAGATAATGATTCTTTAGTAAAATATAGAGATTATTATATTTCTAATGAAGGTATGTTATGTGCTTTAGGTAGAGGTGAATGCATTGTTTTTGTATATCCTATTGGTAATGGAGTAAGACCTATGATAACTATTGCATCATCTAATATTATTGATCCTTTTTCAATAACTACAGAAACTGATGGTAATGGTAGTATTGATGTTGCTAATCTTGCATATGAAAATGATGTAATAACATTTAGAGTAACACCAAAAACAGGTTATAAGATATCCAAAATCAAAGTTACAACGAAGACAGGTGAAGTAATAACATTTACTGAAGATGATATAGTTGAAAATGGTGATGGAACAGTAAGTATTAATAGTTTTACAATGCCAGCTGAAGATGTAACAATTGAAGCAATATTTAGTTATGAATTAATAAATCCAAAAACTGGGCAAACAATACCATATACAACAATGATAATTCTTATGTTAATGAGTGTAATATATTTGGTATGGTCTAAGCGTAAATTAATGAGTTTAAATTAAAAAAGCAAAAAGTGTTTTTGCTTTTTTTAAAAGAATATAAAAATTAATGATTTTTACTTGATTTTAAGGGCTTTGTGTGTTATTATTGACTAGTCGATTTATATTTTGAATATAAATTAGAAGTGGGAGATTAAATGGATTATCGCGAACCACTCGCGGAAACAAAAAATTATCTAAAATTTATAGGAGGTGTTTTTCGTGGCAAAGAATGTTGTAAAGAAAATTAAATTACAAATTCAAGCAGGTAAAGCTACACCAGCTCCACCAGTTGGAACAGTGTTAGGTCCTGCAGGAATCAATTTACAAGAATTTTGTACTAAGTATAATGAAGCAACTAGAGATAAAATGGGAGATATAGTTCCAGTTGAGATTTCTATTTATGAAGATAGAACATTCGATTTTATACTAAAAACTCCACCAACAGCATCATTAATTTTAAAAGCTGCTGGTATTGAAAAAGGTAGTACAAAAGGAGCAAATCATATTGTTGCAACTTTAACTAAAGATGAAATTAAGAAAATAGCTGAAATTAAAATGCCTGATTTAAATGCATATGATATTGAATCTGCTATTAAAATTGTAGCAGGTACTGCTAGAAATATGGGTGTTGCTGTTAAAGGTCTTAATGATGCTGAGTTAATGGAACAAGAAAAAGAAGCTGAAAGAGCTGAAGCACAAGCAGCTAAATTAGAAGCTGAATTAGAAGCAGCTGAAGAAAGTGCAAAAGCAATGGCTGAAGGTGCTAATGTTGAGGTAGAATCAACACAACAAGATAAAGAAACAGAAGAAGAAACTGAAGAAAAAGAAAGCGAAGAATAAAATTAATTATTAATCGTGAGAAAATAGATAATCCAAAAACCACATAAGGAGGTAAGTTTATGAAGAGACATAGTAAGATGTATGTGGAAGCATTAGGTAATGTTGAGAAGAATAAAGAATACGATGTTACTGAAGCGATCAAGTTACTTAAAAGTCTTAAGACTAGAAAATTTGATGAAACTGTAGATTTAGCATTAAAATTAAATATTGATGCTAAGAAAACAGATATGAACGTAAGAGGAAGCTTCGTTCTACCAAATGGAACTGGTAAGACTAAGAGAGTATTAGTAATTACTAAAACTAAAGCTGCTGAAGCAAAAGATGCAGAATATGTTGGTGCTGAAGATATGTTAGAAAAAATCGAAAAAGAAAATTGGTTTGATTTTGATACTATTGTAGCAACTCCAGAAATGATGCCTGCATTAGGAAAACTTGGTAAAGTATTAGGTCCAAAAGGATTAATGCCAAACCCAAAATTAGGTACAGTTACAACTAATGTAGCAGATGCAATTACTAATATTAAAAAAGGTATGGTTGAATATAAAAACGATTCTTATGGAAACGTTCATGTTTCAATAGGCAAGTTATCATTCAAAGAAGATAAACTTGAAGAAAACTTAAGAGCAATTATTGCTGAAATCGTTAAAAATAAGCCTACTGGTGTTAAAGGTACATTTATTAAAAATGTAAGTTTATCATCAACTATGAGTCCTGGAATTAAATTAGATAAAAATTCATTAGGATTATAATTAACAAATAAAAAGAAATCATTAAATTTGATTTCTTTTTTATTTGTGATGATCATATTCATCAAAAGGTTTTAATAAAAGTCCTGTACATATTAGTCCACTGATACCTACTAGGGCATATGTAATATTTGTAAGAACAGATTCTTTACCAAATAGTAATTCCACTATATTAACATCAAATAATCCTACCATGCCCCAGTTAATAGCGCCAATAATAACTATTGCTAAGCATATTTTGTATAATGTATTCATTATTTCCTCCTCACTTTATTATTATTTTGAACGTTATTTTAATAATTATTCATAAAAAATATAGTTGAAAATATAATTTATTGTGAAGGGGGAATTTATATAAAAAAACTATTACTATTATTCTTATCATGTTTTATGTTATTTGGATGTAATAAAATGGATAGTAAAGCTGCTATTAATAAGTTTAAAAAGAATATTGAAAGTAAAGAAACTTATACATTAACAGGGCAAATGGATATAATTAGTAATGAAGAATTATATCAATATAATGTGGTAGTAGACCACAAGAAAGAAGATAATTATAAAGCATCTTTAAAAAACAAAGAAAGTGGGCATGAACAAATAATACTTAAAAATAAAAATGGGGTATATATTGTTACTCCAAGTTTAAATAAAAGTTTTAAATTTCAAAGTGATTGGCCATTTAACAGCAGTCAAGCGTATATTTTAGAATCATTATTAAAAGATTTTGAAAATGATTCAAATATATTATTTGAAGAAAAAGATGAAAAATACTATTTAACTTCTACAGTTAATTATCCTAATAATACTTCTCTTGTGAGTCAAAAAGTAACATTCAACAAAGAAATGATTCCTGAACTTGTAGAAGTATTTGATAAGAATGGTAATGAGAGTATAACATTTAAGATATCTAAAATTGAATTTGGTAGTGACTTAGATGAATCATATTTTGAAGTAGAAGAAAGCGCTAATGAAGAGTGTTGTGAAACAACTGGTAAAATAAACGAAATAGTTTATCCAATGTATTTACCAATAGGGACTAAGTTTAAAAGTGAAGAGACAGTTAAAACAAAGGATTCTGAAAGAGTAATTTTAACATTTACTGGCGATAAATCATTTATATTAATTGAGGAAGCATCTAAAAGCCCAGAAAACTTTGAAGTAACTACTACATCAGGAGAATTAGTTTTCTATGAAAATGTACTAGGAAATTTAAATAATCAATCTTTAAATTGGACTATGAATGGAAAAGATTATTATATTATTGGAAATAATTTATCTAATGAAGAAATGCTTAAAGTAGCCGCTTCAACATCTGCTGTCTCATTAACAAAATAAGTATTAGTCAAAAACTAATGCTTTTTTTTGTTTTTTATGGTATTATTTTATTAAGGTAGAAAGGGTATCAAAATGAAAAATATACATAACTATATTGCAATAATTATTTTGTTCATTGTTCTTGTATTTAGTATTACAATTACACATTTATATATTAAATATAGTGAAAAAGGAACTATTAATACTATAAAAAAATATTATGATGTTATGTTTAATAACACAACTATAGATTACGATAGTCAAATATCAGTGAAAACAAATAGTGATAATGATTCGATACATATAGAAATACCTAATTTAAAAGAGAGAAAAGAATTTGATATATATATTGATGCTACAAATATTGGAAATATAGATGTTGTTGTTGATAACTATTCTATTAGTAATATAATTAGTAATGTTGATAACTCTAAAGTGGATATTAGTGCTTCTTTAATAAAAGAAGATGTGTTAAAAGGATCTGAAAGTAAAAAAATAAATATTAAAGTAAAGTATAATGGTAATGATAAAAATATAACACCATATATTAATTTCAATATTAATTATGTGTTTAATGAAGTAAAAATATAGAAAATATGATATAATATTTTATAGATTAAAAGGAGGATACATGAAAGAAATAATATCAAGTTTAGATATTGGTTCATCTACAGTTAAATTAGTTGTAGGTGAAGTTTATAATGATGAAGTGAATGTTTTATCTGTATCCGAAGTTAAATCTAAGGGAGTTAAGAAAGGTATAATTGTAAATCCTGAGGAAACACTAGTTTCACTTAAAGAATTATTTTCTAGAAGCGAAGATATGTTAAACATAAAAATAGATAAAGTTATTCTTATAATACCATCATATTTTGCAGAATTTGTAGTTACTGAAGGATTAACAACAATAACAAATCCTGAAGGAGTTGTTGATAGTAGAGATATTGTTAGAACATATCAAGCATGCATATATAATAAAGTTCCTAATAATAAAGAATTTGTATCAATAACACCAATAGAATTTGTGATAGATGAAGAAAAGAAAACAAAAGATCCTAAAGGAATGAAGGCAAACAAATTAAAATGCAAAGCAGTAATGAGTTTAGCACCTAAAAAGAACGTTTATACAGCAGTTTCATTACTTGAAAATATTGGTGTTGGAGTAGTAGATATAAATTTCGGTAGTGTATGTGATTACTATGAATTTAAGACATCAGAAATGGATAAAAAGAATACAGCAGTTATTAATATAGGTGAAGATAAAACTGAAGTTAGTGTATTTAAAAAAGGCATATTAGTAGAAACAGAAAATATAGAACTTGGTAGTAAAAATATAGATAGAGATATATGTTATATATATGATATTGGTAGAAGTAAAGCAAAGGAATTAAAAGAGAAATTTGCTTTAGCTCACAAGAGAAATGCATCTACCTCTTGGAGTGAAGATGTGTTGACAAACCAAGGTGAAAATAATAAAATAAATCAATATGAAATTAGTGAAATTATTTATTCAAGGATAAGGGAGATATTGGAGTTATCTAAAAAACAAATAAACCTCTTAACAAAACTTGAAATAAGTAATATAATAGTTACAGGGGGAATAACTGAATTAAATGATTTTAATTTAATAGTAGAAGAGATATTTGGAAATGAAACTGAAAGTTATAAGGTAAAAGAAATAGGCTGTAGACATAACAAATATTCTAGTGTTCTAGGATTTATTAAATACTATTATGCTAAGTTATCATTTAGAAATAAACTTGCCTATACTGTTGATGAAGAATCACAAAATGAGTTAATTAATACTAAGAAATCAAATAGTAGTTCAATGCTCGGAAAAATATATGGATATTTTTTCAATAATTAAGGAGTGAATATATGAATAACAAATTAGAAATGGATCAAATAGCTGATATTAAAGTTATTGGTATTGGTGGTGGCGGATGTAACGCTGTTAATAGAATGATAGATTCTGGTCTTAGAGGAGTAGAATTCATAGTTGCCAATACTGATCAACAAGTATTAAATGTTTCTCATGCTGAACATAAGATTCAACTTGGTGAAACTATTACAAAAGGAAGAGGAGCTGGAACAAGACCTGAAGTAGGTAGAGAAGCTGCTTTAGAAGCAAAAGAACAAATTGAAGATGCCCTAAGAGGAGCAGATATGGTATTTGTTACTTGTGGACTTGGTGGTGGAACTGGGACAGGGGCTGCACCAGTAGTAGCAGAAATAGCACAAAACTTAGGTTGCTTAACAGTTGCTATTGTAACTAAGCCATTTAAATTTGAAGGTAAGAAGAGAATGGATTATGCTTTAGTTGGATTAGATGAATTAAGAAAGCATGTTGATACAATAGTTGTTATTCCAAATGATAGATTAAGAGATTTAATTGATAGATCTACACCATTAAATGCAGCATTCCAAGAAGTTGATAATGTACTTAGATTAGGTGTTCAATCAATATCTGATTTAATTAGTGTTCCTGGACTTGTAAACTTAGACTTTGCTGATGTTAGAACAATAATGGAAGAAAAGGGAGATGCATTAATTGGTATTGGTGTTGGATTTGGTGATAATAGAGCTGTAGAAGCCGCTAAACAAGCAGTTAATAGTCCATTATTAGAACAAACTATTAACGGAGCTACAGATTGTATTGTTAATATTACTGGTGGTACATCAATGACATTATTTGAAGCAGAAGATGCTGTTGAAGTTGTAAGAGCAGCAGCCAATACAGATGTTAACATTATATTTGGTGCTGTAATTAATGAAGCATTGACTGATGAAATTGTTGTTACGGTAATAGCTACTGGATTTGAAGATTCAACTGAACCTTTGTATCGTTCAATTGAAGGAGAAAGAGAACCAAGAGAAAAGAAAGTACAAGTACCTGAAGAAGGGGAAGATGAAGAATTAGAACTCCCATCATTCTTAAGAAATAGGGATTTTTAAGAGTTAGAAATAACTCTTTTTTTGGAGGATAAAAATGATATATGATTTAGATAAGAAGAAATTTAGTGAAAAACTAATTGAATTTAATAAGACATATTATGGTAAATGTATTTTTGTTATATGTTATTCACTTTTTATAATATTATTTTTAACAGTTATAATAAATTTTCTATTTAAATTATCCAGTATTGAACTTATGTTTAAACTGTTGATACTTTGTTTAATCTCATTTGTTGTAGGTAGTTATGGTTTTTATAAAGAATTAAGAATATTTGTTAATAAAAAAGATAATCATTAATATGATTATTTTTTTTGTCTACAATTATTTTTTAATTTGACAAATTATTTACACATTTAATTGATTTATAAAAATAACACTACTATAATTATTATTAAGGTAGTAAGGGTAAACTTACTAAAGGGAGGTTTATATGAAAGAAAGTAAGACAAAGACTACTGCTAAAAAGAAAACAACTAAAAAACCTTCTAACACTAAGAATACTAACAAAGTAAAAACTGTAAAAGCAGCACCTGTAGAAGAAAAATTCTTAGAGGAAGATGACGATAAAAGATTAATTGTTTTCATAGCAATAGCAATATTAATTATTGTTGGTACTATAATTGGATTACTAGTAGGATGCCAAAAAGAAAAGGAAAAAGGGCCTGAGAAACAAGAGGGTGATGATATTGTAATTCCAATAGAGCCAGATAAAAAAGATGATAAGGAAAAAGAATATAATAAAGAAAAACCATTACCTGTTGTTAGAAAAGTAACAAAGAAAACTAAAAAATCAACAAGTAATAATAGTAGTTCTTCTACTAATAAAGAAGAGACATATACTGTTGTATTTTATTGGGATGATGGTGAAACATCTGAAGATGTAGCAAAAGGAGACGAAGCCCCTCATTATGTTCCAGATGGATATATAGATTGTAGTTATTATACTAATAATGATTTTACAGAAGAATATGAGTTTGGAGCAGTAACAGGAGAAACTGAAATCTATATGAGTTGTTCAGTAATTAATTATACAATTACATATAGTCCTCAAAGTAGTAATCCAACAAATTATAATGTAAAAGATCCAGACACTACTTTAGTAGCACCTGAAGGTGAATCTGGTGTATTTGAAGGATGGTTTACTGAAGAAGAAGGTGGAACACAAGTAACATCATTAAATAAAGATATTATTAATTATGCTGATGGAACAACAATTAATTTATATGGCAGATTTACACAGAGTGATGTAGTAGTTCCTACAACTGGAGATAGTCAACCATCAACAGATGAAGATGAAACGGATGTTAGCGAAGAACAACAAATGTTAGGAAGAAGTCTAATGAATACTGAAGAAGTACCATTAGAAACTGAAGAAGAACAAGAGGAAAAATTGGATGAACCAGTAGTTGGTGAAACTGAAATGGTTGATGAAGAAACAATAACTGTTGAAGAACCAAAAACTGAAGAAACTAATTTTGAAGATGAACTAGTAGTTGTTGAAGAAAAACCAGTTGTTGAAGAAAAACCAGTTGTTGAAGAACCAACACCAGCTGTTGAGGAACCAAAACCAGTTGTTGAAGAAGAAAAACAAGAGGTTAAGGGACCACAAAAAGAAGAGGTAAAAGAAGAACCTAAAGAAGAAAAACATGTAACTACTGAACCAACTGAAGTTGTAGTTGAAAAACCATTTAAAGAAGAAGTTAAGAAGGAAGAAGTAGTTAAAGAAAAAGAAGAGAAAAAAGAAAAACCTGTAGTTCATAAAGAAGAGAAAAAAGAAGAAGTAAAAGAAGAACCTGAAACAACTCCGGTAAATGAAGAATAAATAATGAAGTTCTGATTAGAACTTCTTTTTTTATGAAATAAAAAATGATATAATTTTTTAGAGGGATACTTATGGAAATAGAACTTGGTGGTAAAGTATTTAAAGTGTTTATTACTCGTAAGAATATAAAAAATATGTACTTAAGAGTTAAACCTGATGGTATTTATATTACATGTCATTATTTTGTTACAAAAGGAATGATTTTATCTTTTATAACTAATAATGAAGATAGTGTTTTGGAAAATGATAAAAGAATTCAAAAAAAAGAAAAAAAGAAAGAAGAGTTTTATTATCTTGGTAAAAAATATGATGTTATAATATTAAACACTGTTCCTAAGATAGAATTTTATGATGATAGAGTTTTTGTTAAAAATAAAACATATTTGAATACTTTTTTAAAGAATGAAGCAGACAGATTATTTAATGAAAGAGTTAAAGTATGTTATAATTTATTTGAGGAAAATATTCCTTATCCAAAAGTGTTAATCGGAAAGATGACTAGAAAATGGGGTTATAATAGTAAAACTAAGAAATTAATAAAACTAAATTTTGATTTAATTAAGTATAGTATAGATGAAATTGATTATGTAATAATACATGAGTTATGTCATTTTATTGAATTTAATCATTCACCTAGATTTTGGAAATTAGTAAAAAAATATAAACCAAATTATAAAGAAAATCAAAAAATTTTGAAGGAGGAATAATATGCTAATAACTTCTAAAGATAATAGTAGAATAAAACATATAAGAAAATTATTAAATAGAAAGAATTCTATAGAAGAAGGATTATTTGTTATTGAAGGCGAAAATTTAATTGAAGAAGCAATAAAGAATAATTTATTAATTGAATTATATGTTTTAGACGGAAATGAAAATAGATTTAATTTTGATTGCAATTATGTTACTTTAGAAGTTATGAAAAGCATAAGTGATTTAAGTAGTACTCCTAGAGTAATTGGTATTTCTAAATATTTAAATAAGAATAAAATGGGTAAAAAGATAGTTATATTAGATGATGTACAAGATCCAGGAAATGTAGGAACTATTATTAGAAATTGTGTTGCTTTTGATGTTGATACAATAATTCTATCTAAGAATAGTGCTAGTCCTTATAATGAAAAGGTATTAAGAAGTACTGGTGGGATGATATATAACATAAATATTATTATTGATGATATAGATAAAATAATTAATGAAATTAAAAATAATCATATTAAATTAATTGGGACATCATTAAATAAATCAAAATCTTTAGATAATATTATAAAGATGGATGAGTATGCTATTATATTTGGTAATGAAGGAAATGGTGTTAAGAAGAAATTTCTTAGTAAGTGTGATGAAATAGTTAGAATTGATATGAATGATAAATGTGAAAGTTTAAATGTTGGAGTATCTAGTGGCATTATTCTTTATCATATGTTTAGAGGTAAAATATGAAATATGTATATGTTGGAAAAATAGTAAATACTCATGCATTAAAAGGTGAAGTTAGAATATTAAGTAATTTTGAATATAAAAGTAGGGTATTTAAGCCAGGTGTTAAATTATATATGGGGCAATTTAAGACAGAAGAAGTAATAGAAACTTATAGACCACATAAACAATATGATATGGTTAAATTCATTAATATAAATACTATACAAGATGTTTTAAAATATAAAGGTGATGCAGTATATGTTAATGAAGAAGTATTAGATTTAAGTGAAGATGAGATACTTGAAGAAGAATTAATTAAAATGGAAATATATGTATCAGATAAATTAATAGGCAAAATTGATGAATTTAGAAATGATAATGGAAATAAAATGTTAAAAGTAAAAGATAAATACATTCCATATAATAAAGATTTTATTGCTAAAATAGATAAAGCTAATAAGAGAATATATATGCATGATATAGAGGTGTTTTTATGAAAATAGATATATTAACTTTATTTCCTAATATGTTTGAAGGTTTTAAAACAGAAAGTATTATTAAAAGGGCAATAGAGTCAGAAAAAGTAGAAATTAATATAATTGATATTAGAGATTATACGCCATATAAAAACAATCAAGTAGATGATTACCAATTTGGTGGTGGTGGTGGTATGATCATGATGTGTGAGCCTGTATTTAATGCCGTAGAAAGTATCAGGACAAAAGACTCACATGTTATATTATTAACCCCCAGAGGGAAAACATATAATCAACAAAAAGCTTTTGAATTAAAAGATAAAAAACATTTAATAATTATATGTGGACATTATGAAGGCTTTGATGAAAGAATATATACATTAGCCGATGAATTAGTATCAATAGGTAATTTTATATTAACTGGTGGTGAATTAGTATCAATGATGATTACTGATTCAGTTGTTAGACTTATTGATGGAGTTATAACTAGTACTAGTTTAGAATATGAAAGTTTTAACGATAATTTATTAGATTATCCAGTATATACTAAACCTAGAAATTTTAGAGGTATGGAAGTACCTGAAGTACTAGTAAGCGGTAATCATAAATTAATAAATGAGTATAGGGAAGAAGAACGAAAAAGAATAACAAAGGAATATAGAGACGATTTATTATAAGGGTGGTTTAATATGAAATACGTAATTGAAAAAAATAATGAGAAGCAAAAACTTGCAAATTATAATATTAATATTGTTGGTCTTAATGTGACTCCTAAAAATGAAGTTCCAGGATTAAACATTAAAGCAAAAAAAGTTATTCTTATTGATTCTAATTTAAGAGATTCTTATATTAAACAAAGAATAGATAGAAAAATAGATAAAATAATTAAATTTATGTTGCGTATTTTAAATGATGATGATACTACAGAAGAGGATACTGGATTAGTATTAGATGAAATTAATAGATTAAAAGGCATAGTAATTAACAAATATAGAGAATATATGTTAGATAGCGAGTTTAAATCATTATTAACTAAGTTAATCCTTATAGAAGAAGAATTTAAGAAAAGTTACAATGATAAAATATTTATGAACTATATGCCAAATAGTTATTATGAAGAAGAATTGTTAAGTGGTAGAGGTAGATAAAAATGAGTGAAGAAGAATTAGTAGAAAAAATGGATGAAAAACTATGTTATGCTTCAAGTATAAATATTCCAGCAGTAGAAGACTTGTTTCATAGTATAGATAATTATGTTAAAAGCAATTATTTATGTGAAGAAGATGAGGATAAGTATTATTTGAAATATAAAAATAGAATGTTGCTTTGTGGTTATTATGTCGGACCGGAAATATTATATTATTTAAAATTAGTTAAAGAAGAATATGCAGATTACTATGTAGATTATGAAGATTTGAAAAATAATAGAATTAATTCTAAACAACAAGCGATAAAAGATGAAATAGATGATATAAATCTTAGAATTCTATTGTTAGAAGAAAAAGGTGTTTCTAGAAGATTAATAAAAAAATCTATTAATATATAGGAGGCTAATATGAAAGATTTGATTGTTGCTAGTAATAATAAAGGAAAGATTAAAGAATACAAAGAAATATTAGAACCATTAGGATTTAATGTTTTAAGTCAAAGTGAAGCAAATATAGAACTTGAAGTTGAAGAGACTGGAACAACATTTGAAGAAAATTCAATATTAAAAGCAGAAGCAATATATAATTTGACACATAAGTGTGTTTTAGCAGATGATAGTGGTTTAGAGATAAAAGCACTTAATAACGAACCAGGAGTATATTCGGCTAGATATAAAGGAATAAAAACAGCTGATGAAAGAAATGATTATGTATTAAATAGATTAAAAAACGAAAAAGATAGAAGTGCTAGATTTGTTTGCACTATATGCTATATAGATGAAAAAGGAAATAGAAACATATTTAAGGGAATATGGCCTGGAATAATAGATACTAAAAAAAGTGGTAAAAATGGATTTGGTTATGATCCAATATTTATAGGGGAAAATGAAAAAGTTACAACTGCTTGTTTAACTGATGAAGAAAAGAATAAAGTATCTCATAGAGGAAGAGCAACTAGAATGCTGTTAGATTTCTTAAAAAAATAAAGATATTTCAAATGAAATATCTTTTTTAGTAAAATAAAAACGACTATAAAGTCGTAATTAATAAAATGGTGACCCGTACGGGATTTGAACCCATAAATGCACGCGTGAAAGGCGTGTGTGTTAACCGTTTCACCAACGGGCCAATAATATGGTGGGCCTGAATGGACTTGAACCATCGACCTTTCGCTTATCAGACGAACGCTCTAACCAGCTGAGCTACAAGCCCACTATACAGTCATATCGCGGCTGTCCTCATAATTGTATAATACTTTTAGTGATTTTGCAACACTTTTTTCAAAAAAATCGCCAATTTATAAGAAATAATTGAAAAATAATTAATAATATAGTATTATTATTTATGAAAATAGGAGAGGATTAATATGTCAATAACAACATCAGCATTAGTGGTTAAAATTGTTGGTATTATTTGGATATTAACTTTGGTTAATTCCCTTATTATTATGTTTGGTGGTGGCAGATTATTCAAAAAAGCATCTGTAAGTGAAAAGAATGCATTTTATCCAATTATTAACTTGTTTACCTTAATGGAAATATCTGATGTCTCTACTTTTTTAGGCATTTTGTTATTTGTCCCAGGTTTTAATGTTATTATATCAATGTATACTTTTTATAAAACAGGAGAAGTATTTAATGTTGGCAGTATGTTCAAAATAGGATTGGCAGTTCTTCCTTTTATGTTTTTCCCATTACTTGCTTTTGGTGATTATAAATACAAGGCAACAGATGAAAAGTATTTTAGAGCTATGGGAGATGCTAAAGATCAAAGAAGAAATCTTATGATGGAATTATCAGAAAACAGACCTGAAATGCCAGAAACAATAGATAATAATGATATCGAAGAAGAAGAAACATCAGAAGTAGATTCTGTATTTAAATCTAAGTTTGAAGTATCTGAAAAAGCAGCCCCTTATAAGGCCGTAAGAATAGATGCATTTGGTTTGGAAAGACTTAAAGATGATGAGATAGAAGAAGATGTATTTAAGCCTAAGATAAAGGCAGAACCTAGTCATGAAGAACAAATAGAATCAAATAATACATCCGAAGAAAAAAAGGATGATTTAGAAGTAATTGACTTATAAAAGTGTAAAGTGAATGTTTACACTTTTTATTTATTTTTGTATAATGAATTATAGAGATAAGGTGAAGGCATGGCAGAGTATAATGAAAAATCTATTAAAATATTAGAAGGTCTTGAAGCTGTTAGAAAAAGACCAGGTATGTATATAGGTTCTACTGACAAGAGAGGACTACATCATTTAGTATGGGAAATTGTTGATAATGCTATTGATGAAGCTATAAATGGGTATGGTAATAAAATAACTGTAACTCTTACTAAAAAAGGTAGTGTAATAGTAAAAGATGAAGGTCGTGGTGTTCCAACTGGAAAACATGAATCAGGTAAGAGTACACCAGAAGTAATATATACTGTATTACATGCTGGTGGGAAGTTTGAAAACTCTGGTTATAAAGTATCAGGTGGTTTGCATGGTGTTGGATCTTCTGTAGTTAATGCCTTATCAAAATGGATGAAAGTAACTATATGTAGAGATGGTAAAATACATGAAATATCATTTAAAGATGGTGGACATGTAGATGAACCATTAAAACAAATTGGTACAACAAGAGCGACAGGTACAACTGTTGAATTCTATCCTGATAGTGAAATATTTGGAAATGCAAGATTTAGTTATACAACTATATGTGAAAGAATGCAAGAAAGTGCTTTTCTAATTAGTGGTATAACTATGGAAGTAATAGATGAAGAAGATGATAAAAAGAATATATATTATTATGAAAATGGATTAGAAGCATATATTGAAAACTTAAATAAAGATCATACTCCTCTTCATAAAATAGTTAATATAAATGGAGAAAAAAATGGTATAGTAGTAGATATTGCTCTTCAATATAATGATTCATTTAATGAAACAGTAGTATCCTTTGTTAATAATGTTAAAACAGTTGATGGTGGTAGCCATGAGGCTGGTTTTAAAAGTGGTTTAACAAAAGCATTTAATGAATATATTAAAAAGAACAATTTACTTAAAGGTGGAGTATTAGATGGTAGTGATACAAGAGAAGGGTTAAGCGCTATTATTAGTTTAAAAATACCTGAAAGTTTATTACAATTTGAAGGACAAACTAAAGGTAAATTAGGTACTCCTCAAGCTAAAACAGTTGTAGAAAATATAGTTTATGATAAATTGTCTTATTTTTTTGAAGAAAATAAGGAAGCCGCTTCAATGATAATGGAAAAGGCATTAAGAAGTAAAATGGCTCGTGAAGCTGCTAGAAAAGCAAGAGAAGAAGCAAGAAACGGAAAAAACAAATCAAAAGTAGAAAAGAATTTATCTGGTAAATTAGCACCAGCTCAAAGTAAAAATTCAAGTATAAATGAATTATTTATAGTTGAGGGTGATTCTGCCGGTGGTTCCGCTAAAAGTGGAAGAGATAGAAAATTTCAAGCTATACTTCCTTTAAGAGGAAAAGTGTTAAATACTAGCAAAGCAAATATGGATGAAGTGTATAAAAATGAAGAATTAAATACATTGATATATACAATAGGTGCCGGAGTAGGACAAAGCTTTGAAGTAAGTGATTCAAATTATGATAAAATTATCATAATGACAGATGCAGATGTTGATGGAGCGCATATTCAAATATTGCTACTTACATTCTTCTATCATTATATGAGACCATTAATCGAAGCAGGAAAACTTTATATAGCACTTCCACCTTTATATAAATTAGATTATGGTAAAGGTAAAAAGTATTATGCTTATAGTGATGAAGAATTAAATGAATTAAAAACAAATAATCAAGGTAAATGTACTATACAAAGATATAAAGGTCTTGGAGAAATGAATGCAGATCAATTGTGGGAAACTACAATGAATCCTGATTCAAGAAGTTTAATTAGAGTTAATATTACAGATGCTGCTCTTGCAGAAAAAAGAGTTAGTGTTTTAATGGGCGATAAAGTTGAGCCAAGAAAAGAGTGGATTAATGAAAATGTAGAATTCACTATGGAAGACGATTATAGGAACTAGGGGTGAAGATACATGAAGAATAATGGTAGTGAAATATTAAAAAGAATACAGGATTATGCTTTAGAAGAAATAATGGGTGATAGATTTGGATCATATGCCAAAGAAATTATTTTAGATAGAGCAATACCAGATGTAAGAGATGGTTTAAAACCTGTTCAAAGAAGAATATTATATGCTATGTATAAAGCAGGAAATACATGGGATAAAGGATATATTAAATGTGCAGCAACAGTAGGAGACGTTTTAGGTAAATTCCACCCACATGGTGACTCTAGTGTTTATGATGCTATGGTTAGAATGAGTCAATGGTGGAAACAAAATGCAATACTAGTTGATATTCAAGGTAACAATGGATCAATAGATGGTGATTCAGCTGCTGCTTATCGTTATACAGAAGCAAGACTTGCTAAAATTAGTGGAGAATTACTTGGTGATTTAGATAAAGATACAGTTAAGTGGGCACCTAACTTTGATGATAGATTTTTAGAGCCAACAGTATTACCAGCAAAATTTCCTAATTTACTTGTTAATGGTACTAATGGTATTTCTGCTGGATATGCTACAAACATACCTCCTCATAATTTAGGGGAAATAATAGATGCAACTATTAAAAGAATAGATTCACCTAATTGTAGATTAGATACTATTTTAGAAATAGTTAAAGGTCCTGATTTTCCAACAGGTGGTATAGTTGAAGGAAAGCAAGGAATTATAGATTCATTTACTGATGGTAGAGGAAAGGTAATTGTAAAAAGTAAAATAGAATTTAAAAAAGAAAAGGGAAAAGAACAAATTATTATTACTGAAATACCATTTGAAGTAAATAAAGCTTTATTAGTACAAAGAATAGATGCATTAAGAATAGATAAGAAAATAGATGGTATTAGTGAAGTTAGAGATGAGACTGATAGAGAGGGTCTTAGAATAGTAATTGATTTAAAGAGTGGAGCTAATAAAGATTTAGTATTAAACTACTTACTTAAAAATACAGATTTACAAGTTTCATATAATTATAATATGGTTGCTATTGTTAATAGGACTCCTAAAACATTAGGTATTATTCCTATTTTAGATGCTTATATTGATCATTTTAAGGAAGTAATAACTAAGAGAACGGAATTTAATCTAGCTGCATACAAAAAGGAATTTAATATTGTTTCTGGGTTAATAAAAGCAATATCTATTTTAGATGATGTTATTAAAACTATTAGAGCAAGTAAAAATAAAATAGATGCTAAATATAATTTAGTAGATAAATACAAATTTACTGAAGAACAAGCAGAAGCAATTGTAATGTTACAATTATATAAATTAACTAATACAGATATAGTTACATTAGAAGAAAGAAGTAAAACATTACAAGAATTAATTAAAGAATGCGAACATATATTGGAAGATGAAAATGAACTAAAGAATGTAATGAAGAATGAACTTCGTGAAATAAAGAAAACATATGGTGTTCCTCGTAAGACTGAAATCAAAGATGAAATAACTGAGATAAAAATAGATGAACTTGATATGGTAAGTAAAGATAATTATGTAGTTACTGTTTCAGGAGCTGGATATGTTAAAAAGCATTCATTAAAGGCATTTGCCGCTAATGAAAATGAATATCCTGGAGTTAAAGAAGGGGACTATATAGAAGGTCTTTATAAATTAAACAATTTAGATACAATACTAATGTTTACAAATTTGGGTAATTACTTATTTGTACCAGTAAGAGAGATTGCTGAAGTCAAGTTTAAAGATATTGGTAATCATATTTCTAACTTAATTAAAGTAAGTGATGGAGAAAAGATAGTTAAGACAGTTGCAGTTAATAAGTTTAACGATGAACCAATCACATTATTTACTAAGAATGGAATGGTTAAAAGAGTACCACTTAAAGATTTAGAGGTTAGCCGTTATTCTAAGCCTGTTACATGTATGAAGTTAAAAGAAGGAGACGAACTTGTTAGTGTAAGTAGATGTAACAATACCGACACATTAGTAGTCACTAAAGATGGATATGCATTAAGATTTAATACAAATGAAATACCATTACTAGGAGTAAAAGCAAGTGGAGTTAAACTTATTAAATTAAATGCAGGATCAGAAGTAGTAAGTGCATTTGTAGTAAGTGAAAATAAAGAATATGTAAGTATATTCACAGATAGAAACACTGCTAAAAGAATAAAAGTAGAAGATATAGAAAAGACTACTAGAGCTAAAAAAGGCACTTGTATATTAAAGAGTCCAAAGTCTAAAAAATATACTATTACCAAAGTATTTAATACAGGAAGTAAACATATATTTGGAATAATAGATAAAGAAATAGGATATTTAAAATCAAGTGATATTCCAATTATGGATAAATCTTCAACAGGAACTACATATACTAAAAAGAATGTTGAAAACATATTTGTGGTTACTAAGTTTACTGATATAACAAATCAATCAAAAGAAGTAAAAGAAGAATCAAACGAAATAATAACTGAAGAGCCAACTAAGATAGTTAATGATGAAGACATGATTGAAGTTGAAAAAATTGAAGTAAAGAAAGAAGAAAAACCTAAAAAAGAAACTCCTAAAAAAGTAGAAGTAAAAGAGCAATTAACAATGAGTGATTTCTTTGAAGAATTTAAAATATAAGAAGTATTGATAAAATACTTCTTTTTTAATTACTTCATTGACTTAGATAACTTTTTATGTTAATATTATAAACGTTACATGGCGAGTTTGGTGAAGTGGTTAACACGGCGGATTGTGGTCCCGTTATGCGTGGGTTCGATTCCCACATCTCGCCCCAGTTTAAAAATAAGTTGCTTTATGCAACTTTTTTTATTGAATTGAATATGTTATCATTATTTTAGAGGTAATTATGAAAAAGATTTTTTTAATTTTTATTATTTGTATATTAATGTGTTCTTGTAATAAAAACAATGAAGCAAGAAATGATATGTATAAAATAGGTTATTCTTCCAATTTAATAGATGAAAAAGGCAGAAATGAACTAAGAAAAGTATTTGATGAA
>JAFYEA010000027.1 GCA_017544525.1 Bacilli bacterium
AATGGTAACGGCTGTCTGTCCGTCTTCGGCAGTCGAGAAAACTTGCGATTTACGGGTTGGAATTGTGGTGTTGCGGTCAATAAGACGTGTGAATACACCACCCAATGTTTCAATACCTAAAGATAGAGGTGTAACATCTAGTAATACTAAATCATTAACTTCTCCTGTTAAAACTCCACCTTGAATACTAGCTCCCATAGCAACTACTTCATCAGGATTAACTTCTTTACTTGGTTCTTGTCCTAATTCTTCTTTAACTAGTTCTTGAACGCAAGGAATTCTTGTTGATCCACCAACTAATAATACTTTATCAATATCAGTTTTCTTTAATTTAGCTTCTTTTAGTGCATCTCTTACTGGTTTTCTAGTTGATTCAACTAAATCACTAATTAATTCTTCAAATTTAGCACGAGTTAATGTCATATCTAAATGTAGAGGTCCACTTTCACCTTGAGTAATAAATGGTAAACTAATTTGAGTAGATTTAACTCCACTTAAATCTTTTTTAGCTTTTTCAGCTCCCTCTTTTAATCTTTGCATAGCTAATTTATCTTTTGATAAATCAACTCCATTTTCTTTCTTAAATTCTTTTACTAAATATTCAATGATACGATTATCAAAGTCATCTCCACCTAAGTGGTTATTACCACTAGTAGCTTTAACTTCGAAAACTCCATCACCTAATTCTAATACAGAAACATCAAATGTTCCACCACCTAAGTCATAAACAAGAATTGTTTGCGCTTTATCTTGCTTATCAAGACCATAGGCAAGAGCAGCTGCAGTTGGTTCATTAATGATTCTTTCTACTTCTAATCCAGCAATCTTACCTGCATTCTTAGTTGCTTGTCTTTGAGCATCATTAAAGTATGCTGGAACTGTTATAACTGCCTTAGTAACTTCTCCACCTAGATAAGCTTCAGCAGTTTCTTTTAAATTCATTAAGATTTTAGCACTAATTTCTTCTGGAGTATATTTTTTACCTTCAGCTTCAACCTTTTCTTTAGTACCCATTAATCTTTTAATAGAACTAATTACATTTGTAGAAGTTTGAGCTTCTCTTTTTGCTACATCTCCAACTCTAACTTCTCCATCTTTAAAACTTACTACTGAAGGAGTAGTTCTATTACCTTCAGCATTTGGGATAACTTTTGGTTCCCCACCTTCTAATACAGATACACAACTATTAGTTGTACCTAAATCTATACCAATAACTTTATTTACTTTTGACATAATTAATCATTCCTTTCTTTTTTTAAACGTCTTTGATATTTTGCATCTTCACTATATATACCCATTGAATTAATGCATGCAAGTAAAAACTTATCCATCATTTCTACTTCTTTTTCATTTAAACCAACAACTATTTTATCTCTTCTTTCTTGAATCTCTTCGGGTTCATATTTATCAGGGTCATTACTAATTTCCAACAACATTAACATTGTTTGAAAAGAAGCATCACTTATTCTTTTGTCTTTACTATTAATACATTTATCAACAAAGTCCATATATTCTCTTTCTTCTTTACTTAAGTTGTAATATTCAGGATCATTATATGAACCGGCAAATATAGGAAATAACAACTTATCCATTATTTATTCACCTTTACCATAGCATGTCTAATAACTTTATCTTTATATTTGTATCCCTTAGTTAAAACCTCTAAAACAACATTAGCAGGTTTAGTATCATCATGTTCAGTTAATACTGCTTCAGCAACATTAGGATCAAATTCAAGTCCTAAACATTCTATTTCATGAACTTCAAATTTATCTAATAATGCAGTTAAATTTCCAAGAATCATTTTAAATCCACTTAAAAATCTACTAACTTCATCAGATAAATCATTATCATCCATCATAATAGCTCTTTCTAAGTTGTCTTTTATATTTAAAATTTCTTTTATGAAGTCTTCTCCTTCATATTGAAGCATTCTACTTACTTCAGTTTGAGTTCTCGTTTTAAAATTTAAATACTCTGCTTGTAAACGCATATATTTATCTTCTAATTCTTGATTCCTACTTCCAAGAATTTGAATTAATGTTTCTGGATCTATAGAAGTTCCACATCCACCACAACTTGCGCAGCCATCTGGACTGCATCCTGTTTCTTCAGTAACATTAGAATCATTTTCTTTTACAGTTTCATCTTTTATATCTTCTTTTTTATTATTCTTTTTCACTGTCTTTGTCCTTTCCTTGTGCTTCAATATGTTCTTTTAAATATTCAAGCATATTTATAACTCTTTTATATTCCATTCTCTTAGGTCCGATAATAGCTATTGATCCTTCACGTCCACCCACTTTATACTTTGTCTTAACTACTGTAACGTTATCATCAATTTCGCTTTCGCTACCAATATATACCTTAACCTCATCATCTGTCTCTTCAATTTTACTCACCATATCTTTGCTTTCAAACTTACTTATAATGTTTTTAACATCATCGACTGTAGAAAAATCCGGTTGTTTTAATATATTAGCTTTACCAGTAAATTTAACATCCCTATCACTAGTGAAATTAGATAATGCATTATAGAATGCATTATAAACTACCTCATAATTTTCAACATAGTTTTTAATTATAGGTTTAATTTCAAATTCTAATTTACTAGGGACTTCATCTATTGGCGTCCCAACAAGCATCTTATTAAGTAACTCGGTAGTTTTAGATATTTCTATTGCAGGTATATTTTCTTCAAGTGTAATGTTTTTATTTTCTACATGTCCAGTATCAGTTATTACTAAGGCTATTAATTGTCTATCAGTAATAGGTACAACTTCTACTTTTTGTAGTTTATTATCACTTGATTCTTTACCTAAAATAACAGAAGTGTAATTAGTAATATCACTTATTATTTCCAAACTTTTGCTTATTGCATCACTTAACTCTAATTCCTTATTGTTAAATATAGTTTGAAGTTTAAGCATATCCTCTCCACTTATCTTTTTAGGTTCCATTAAATTATCAACATAATATCTATAACCTTCTTCTGATGGAATCCTTCCTGAAGATATATGTGTCTTCTCTAAATAACCTAAATTTTCAAGAGTAGCCATATCATTACGAATAGTCGCACTTGAACATTTAAATTTCTTGCATAAAGCTTTACTACCTACAGGTCTAGCTGTTTTAACATACTCTTCAACTATCTCCTTAAGTAATTCTTTTTGTCTAGTTCCAATCATCATATACCTCCTTTTTAGCACTCTAACTCCTTCAGTGCTAGTACTATTATAATATTATATTCTAGCAATGTCAATATATGAGTGCTAATTATTAAAAAAAATAAAAAGAGTATATTTTATACTCTATTTTTCATATATTAAAAAGTCATCTTCATCCTTATCTTTATACATAAATCCGTTCTTTTCTAACACTCTAATTGATGCTGTGTTTTCTTTTTTAAACTTAGCAATTATCTTAATATCTTTATAATCTTTTAATAATATTTCTATTGCTTTACTACAATAACCTTTATTAGTATAATCACTATCAAATATATAAGATAATTCATAATAATTAGGTATTTTTTTTAATCCAATAAATCCTATTTTAATACTATTATTTAAATAAACTGTATAATTATTAGAATTTAATTCTTTTTTCTTTAAAAACTCTATTCTTTCTTCTCTACTTTTATTTTTGACACCGCCTAAATACATTTGAGTCTCTTTTTGTTTATCCATTTTTAATAATAAATCAACATCATCAATTGTAGTTCTTTTTAAACTAATCATATCAATACCTCTCATTTGTATTATAGCAAAAAAAGCACTTAATGTGCTTTTATTTACTTCTAATAGATTTAATTCCACTTATTTTACTAAATACTTTTTTAGATTCATCATTAAGTCTATAACTTCTTACTTTATAGTAATAATAATTTCCTTTTTTAGTCTTATCTACATATTGTAATACTTCTTCTTCACTTGTAATTGTTTTAACTAATGTATATTTTCCGTTCTTTTTAGTTGATCTATAGATTTCATATCCATCAGCTCCATTTACTTTATTAACATTAACTGTTACTTTCTTAGAACTTGTCTTTAGTGTGAATCCTGGTGTCTTAGTAGTTTGCTTTAAACTAGCAGTGGCCCATGCACTACATTTACCATATGAATTACACGCTCTTAATCTAAAGTAATATGTTTTTCCAAGTTCTTGACTATCTTGTGCAACAGTTCCATTATTTGGAAATTCCTCAACTAATGTATAAGTACTTCCATCTAAACTCTTTTCTAATCTATAAATTGCTGCTCCTTTTGCTTCTCCAATAGAAACATTCATAGCGTCATAATTTTTTATACTTACTTTAAGTGTAGGAGTTACTGGAGCGGTTCTAGTATATGCAACATCACTATATGATCCATATACTTTTTTACCACTTACAGTTTTATATGCTCTTGCTTTATAATAATACTTCTTATTTGCTTTTAATTTCTTATTATTATAATTCAAAGTACTATTTTTAGTTATGGTTGTTACTTTAGTCCATTTTTTATTATCTTCACTTCTATATATTTCATATCCTGTAACATTTACTTTATCCCAAGCAACTTTAATATTATTAGTACCAACTCCATATAATCTAATATTCATCTTATTTGGTGTTGCTTTTCCACTAACTACACTACTTGTTTTATTACTAATAGCATTAATTGCTTTGACTTTATAATAATATGTTTTTCCATATGTTAATCCAGTATTTGTAAATGATAAATCAGTTGTAGTTTTAACCTTAGTCCATTTCTTTTTGTTTTCACTTCTATATACTTCATATTTATTAGCATATTGTACTTCATTCCAACTAATTAATACTGAATTATTATTAGCATTTTTCACTTTAACAGTTGGAGCCTTTGTTATTTTAGGATTTTGAGTTGCTTCATAGAATATTCTAATATCTGGATTTTCACCAACAAATTCACTCATTAATTGATTTGTAGTATTTAGATTAACATTACTTTCATCAAATCCTGGAGCAAATATATATCCTTCTTCTAATTCAAATATAACGATTAACATATATCTTTTTGACGCCACAAATGTTGTAACATCATCCCAGTTTTCTTCATGCCAAGATGCTTCTCTAACTCTTACTCCTGGAGTTGAAGTAGTAATTCCTGATACATCTGGAGTCTTTCCACCTACCGGTGCAACTATTCCAGTAACATTTACTTCATTAATTGATACCATTGGCACTTCATAAATTGGAGACTTATAATAAGCCATTGAATATGTCGGTTCAACAGTTGCTCCACTTGTAGATATTGTCCAAACATTCCCGTCAACAGTAAGTGTTGTAGAATTACTTAACATATGTGTGTGTCCTGCATTACCATCTACCCTTATTTGATTAAAGTAATAATATCTCCCTGGTTTAAAAGTTGATTCAGTATATTTAGTACCATTTTCTTTATACCAAGCACCCATATGAGGTGTCATATATGCTGGTTCTCCAGAAACTGTTTCATAAGTATAATAAGTTTTTACTTCTCCACCATATACTGGTGCTTCCATATTAGAAGTAATTACTACATTTTCTACTACTGTTCTTAAATTTGGATCATTATAAGTTTCTCGAACAGTTATAGAAATAGTTTTAGTATTAGATGCTTCATCTGTGACTCTTACTACTAAATTAGAGTTTGATCCTACTACTGTTGGTGTTCCACTTACTACACCTGCACTTGAAACATTAATCCACGCAGGTCCAGAATCTTTACTAAATGTATAGCTTCCAACACCACCCAATACTCCATCAGAAACTGAGAATTCTTCTATTGGTGTTCCTATATAATTAGCTCCAATGTTGTACCTATCGCTTCCATAAAATGTTAATTCATAATCATCAATTTTAGTTACAACATAATTTGGTGAAACATAATAGCTCATTGAATATGTTGGCTCAACAGTTATAGATCCTGGACTTATTGTCCATTCACTTCCATCAATAAATACTCTTGTAGTTTCACTTAATTTATAAGTTTCACTACCATCATCTATTCTTACTTGATTATGATATTGATATGTTCCTTCTCTAAATACACTACTATCATATCTTTTCCATGTTTCTCCATTCCTAATATACCAAGAACCCATATGTTCTGTCATATAAGCTGGTTCTCCAACTGTTGTTTCATAAGAATAAAGAGTTTTAGCTTCTCCGCCATATGTAGGTATAGGCATATTAGAAGTTAATTCTACTCTAGTAACAACAGTTCTATTATCATCTGCTTTTACAATATTAAAAAAAGCAAACAACACAAATACAATAAATAGTCCTTTAATAATTCTTTTCATATCTTCCTCCATCTGAATTATTTACAATATAATTTTATCATAATTAATTATCATTTAAAATAAAAAACTTAGAATTATTTTTCTAAGTCTTTTAACATTTTTTTACTTTTAACATATACACCAGAATATTCATCATAATATTCTTCTAATATATGATTTATTTCATCACTAACTTTTTTATCTATATCTAAATTACTAATCTTAGATATATCTACATAATAATATAATCTTAATAATTTCATTACTTTTTCATCTACTAATGGTTCATTAGTTCTGCATTTAGAACATATATAACCACCTTTAGATAAAGATAATGTTACTACTTTAGTGTTACCACATTTAACACAATTGTCTAAATTCAAATTGATACCTAAATATGTTAAATATTGAAGTTCTAATATATTAGTAATCACTTTAGGATCATGTCCTTCTTCTATTTTTAATATAGCACTTTCCATTAATGGATATATTTCTTCATTTTCGCATTCTTTATATACATTCATTGATAGTTCACATATATAAGTTAAATAACTTATTTTTATAATATCACTCTTTATATTAATAAAATAATCTTTAATATCTCCATCAATTAAAGTAGATAATCCTTTTTCTTTATAATACATATGAAAAGTACCATAAGCAAACTTCTCACTTGGTAGTCTTAACTTACTTTTTAAACTCTTGCAACCCTTTGACATACATCCTATTAAACCTTTTTCTTTAGTAAAAATGTTTAATATTTTACTATTTTCTTTAAAAGGCGTAGTACTAACAACAATTCCTTCCACACTTATTATTTCCATATGTACATAAAAGCATAAAGTTTTTCTTTATGCTTATTTTCCTTTCTTATATTCTAGATAATATTCTATTTTACCTGTTTCTTTAAATTTATTCCAAGCATCTTTTTTGTTCATATCTTTCTCCTTACAATATTATATTGCAGGAATTAATAAAATATTATTCATCTGTTTTAATTAAATAACCTAAATCTTTAATATATTTCTCTTTTTCTCTCCATTTTTTAATGGTTTTACAATATAGTTCTAGATATACTTTCTTATCTAATAATTCTTCCATTTCCATTCTAGCTTCAGAACCAATTTGTTTAATCATATTGCCATTATGGCCAACTATTATCTTACGAAGTGAATCTCTATCTACAATAATATCAACATATATTTTAACTAAATCTTTTGATTCTTCATAGTTTATTAATTTACAAGATATTGAATGAGGGACTTCATCTTCAGTATGAATAAATATCTTTTCTCTTACTATTTCAGATAATCTAAAATCAAGTTCACTAGTAGTTGTTTCACCATCCATAAAGTATTTAACATTATCAGGTAAATAATCTTTTAATACTTTTATTATTCTATCAACATTATCATTCTTTAGTGCAGATACTGGAATGATTTCAGCAAATTCATATAAATCTTTATATTCATCTATCTTTAACAAAATTTCTTCTTCACTTAATTTATCAATCTTATTTAATATTAGAAATACTGGTTTCTTTAAATCAACTATTTTATCTAATATAAATTTATCACCTTTGCCATAAGGAACTGAAGCATCAACTACAAGTAATACTATATCAACATCATTAATTGAATAATATGCTTGATCATTTAGTGCCATTCCAAGTCTATCTACTGGTTTATGTATTCCAGGAGTATCCACAAATACTATTTGAGTATCTTTCTCATTATAAATACCTTGAATTAAGTTTCTGGTTGTTTGAGGTTTAGATGATATAATAGCGACTTTCTCTTTGATTATTGAATTAAGTAATGTACTTTTACCTGTATTAGGTCTACCAATTATAGCTACAAAACCACTTTTCATTTTAAATCCTCTTCACTAAATGGAATAGTACAAAGTTCACTTACTTTATTAGTTCTACTTTTTCCATCAAAACTATAGCATGTTACTTCCATATCATTCTCAAAGAATTCAACAAATACTTGTCTACATAACATACAAGGAGAACCTATACCATTACTACTATTCATGATATATAAGCTTTTAAAGTCACCTTTTCTATATCCTTCAGATACTGCTTTTAATATAGCTGTTCTCTCAGCACATATAGTAGCACCATATGAAGCGTTTTCTACATTAACACCAGTATATTGTTTTCCATCTTTCGTTATTAGTAATGCACCTACTTTATAGTTAGAATATGGTGCATATGCATTCTTTAAAATATTTCTTAATTGCTCTTCCATTTTTACTCCTTAAAATATCATATTTACAATCTTAGGCAAGAATATAATAAGTCCCACTATTACAGCAACTATTGCAAATACAAATACAGCAGCTGCACTTGTATCTTTAGCCACTTTAGCAAGAGGATGATATTCCTCAGTTACTAAGTCAACCGTAGCTTCAATCGCAGTGTTTATTAATTCACAAGATATAACAAGACCTATTGTTAACATAACAATTGCCCATTCATATTTATTAATATTAAAAATAAATCCAAAAATAACAACCAATGCTGCTATACCAACATCAACAGCTAAATTTTGTTCATTTCTATAAGCGTATTTTAGTCCTTTAATAGGATATGTAAAACTATTTAATAATTTCTTAATACCTTTTTGTTTTTTTCTTTCATCTCTTGATATCATATTCATTTAATATTTCCTCCTCAAGAGCTCTCATTACTTTCTTATCTTCTTCATTCATATGATCATACCCAAGTAAATGAAGTAGTCCGTGAACAGCTAAATAACTAAATTCTCTTCTTACACTATGCCCATATTCTTTAGCTTGTTCTTCACATCTTTCATAGGAAATATAAATTTCACCCAAAAATCTAACATTTTCATAATTAACATCATTTACTTCTTCAAATGCAAAAGATATAACATCAGTAACAGCATCTTTATTTCTATAATCTCTATTTATTTCTCTAATTCTTTCATTATCAACAATAATTACATTTAATAGTGGATTTTCTACTTTTAAATGCTTACATGCAAATGTGAGAATATCTGCTATTTCACTAGTGTCTATCTGTTTATCAGTTGTATTAAATATATAATCCTTCATAAATCCCCCATTAGAATATCTTAATTAAATATAATGCTACTAGTACTAATATAGCAATACTTATTATATTTAAGAACCAATCTTTTCTTAAAGGTTTTGGTAAATGATTCCTAATAGCATTTAATGCAGTATATAATAAATATCCTATTATTCCACCAACTATATTTAATATAATATCATCTACATCAAAACTTCTACCTATAAAATGTTGGACAACTTCTATTACTAAACTAGAAAGTCCAGATACAATAAAAATAGTCCATATTTTCTTTATATTACAATAACTAGTTACAAAATACCCAAAAGGTATAAATAAAACTATATTACCAATTACTTGTTTATAGAAAGCATCACTACCAAGTTCATATCTTAATATTTCTCTAAATGGCATAAAATTTGTTGAATGAATAGCTGTTAAATCTTGACTTGTAACAAGACGGAACAAAAGTAACATATAAGCTATAAAAAATAGATTAAATATTTCCATATGAATAGGCCATTTTTCCCCTTCACCTTTCATTAATCTAGTTATTCTCATAATAATAACAATAGACAATAAAACTGCTAAACTAGGCCATGCATCAATAATTACACTTTTAATTGCTGCTTCCATTTGCTTTTTCCTTTTCTTCTTTATCTATATTAGAAGTATATCCAATATTCTTATAAACTTTATAAAATACTTCTATATTCATTTTACTACTATTTGCTTCTTTTTTCAAAACTTTTTTAGAAATAATATATTCATCATCATCTAACATATTATTAATTCTTAAATCACTTAATTTAAGCCCCATTTCATATGCTTCATCTCTATTAATAGTATGTTTTTTATTTTGATACACTTTCTTACTTTCTCTATATAATTTAAATGGTAAATAAGACTTATCAAGTATTAATTTAATATTATTTTCAGTATTATCACTAGAATATTTTCCTATTAAAGTAAACTTATTACCAAATATATCTAAATAATAATGATTAATAATTCTTCCAGTAAAAACTTTTTCTTCATATTCAAAAGGGATACTAGCAGTAACATAGTACCATGTTTCAGCATATACTTCTCCCTTGGCATTTCCCACACCTACTACTTCATCATTTTTATATATATTCCCACTAATTAATACTTCTCCTTTTTTAACATAATCATTCACATCCTTCTTTTTAGTACCACTATATACTACTATTTTCTTAATTACCCCATCCATACTTGCATATATGCTGCTTTCCTTGTATTCTTCTTTTATTTCTTTCTTTTTTACTCTTTTAGTTAAATTAATCTCATATACACATCCATGCTCATTAATCTCTATCCATTCTAAATCATCTTTATTTGATTCTAATATTTTATCCTTAATAATCAATAATTCATTAAAACTTTTCTTTCTTTTATATTTACTTATACCATTATCACTTAAACTAACCATTATTTTACTTTTTAATTCACCATCAGAAGTATTAATCTTAATATCAAATATAGTCATAGTTAATAATTTAAGTACTAATAAACTAATAATAACAGATATAATCATATATTTATTTATCATAATAAAATTCTTAATACCATTCTTACCATAATATTTAATAATATTACATTTATATCTTAATCTAATTCTTTTATAATCTTCATAATCAACAACCAATATAAAAGAATCTTTATTTTTACATAAAGAATTATAATTAATCTTGTTATATATTAAATAATTAATAAATTTATAAGAGTCACTATATACACATATCTTAACTTTATTCATCAATAAATTCTATTCCTTTAATATTCCCTTTAATTAATAATTCATTTTCATCTAAAGCACATATTATTAAATTAGATCCATTAACTACTAAAGACCTATTATTAAGTAGTATATGCATCTTATTAGGCGAAATATCAATCACATTAATATAATTTATCAAATGTAAACAATTCTCTTTTAAATCTATCTCAAAACACTTATTATTTAATATATTCTTAATCATATTAAATAATATTAATAAAAAATAAAAAAATACGATATATCATATCGTATTTTATTCTTCTTTATTATCTTCTTTTGGTTCTTCTATAACTTCTTCAGTTTTTTCTTCTACCTTAGATTCTTCGTTAACATCATGAGTTTCTTCTTTGATTTCTTCTTTTGGTTCTTCTTTTTTATTTAAAACAATAGATAATTTCTTAGCAACCATTTCCCTAGAGAAAGGTTTAGATAGATAATCATCAAATCCCATTTTAACATATCTTTCTTTAGCACCAGCTATAGCGTCAGCTGTTAAAGCAATTACAGGAGATTTAAAATTAGGCATACTTTTTAAATACTTAATTGCTTCTTCTCCATCCATAACAGGCATTCTTATATCAAGAAGTATAACATCATAATTATTATTTAATTCTACTTTTGCTAGAGCTTCTTTACCATTGTAACATTCTTCTACTTCAAAGTTCATACTCTTAACAGCTTTCTTAAGAACTTTAATATTTAATAGGTTGTCATCAACAACAAGAAGTCTCTTACCAGTAAAGTCAAGATTTTCAATCTTATATTCACTTTCTCTTTTTAATCTTTCAAGTTCTTCTTCACTACCAATAGTTTGTGGAAGAACAATTGTAAATGTAGTACCTACTAGATATTCACTATCTACACTTATATTACCACCCATTAATTCAACTAATGTCTTAGTAATATTTAAACCTAATCCTGTTCCTTGAACAGAACTTTGTTTTTCAACACCTAATCTATCATACTTAGCAAATAACTTTTCTAAATCTTCTTTCTTAACACCTCTACCAGTATCACTAACAACAATTCTTAAGCTTTGAGATGCCGCTAACCAAGTAACAGTAAAGTTTACTCTACCACTGTCAGTATATTTATAAGCATTTGAAAGCAAATTATTAACTATTTGTTTAATTCTTAACTTATCACCATATAATACTTTTGGTATTGTTTCACCAATACTTACATTAAATTCTAAATTCTTTTCACTAAACTTAGTCCTATTAATCTTAGCAAGGCTTTCAAATTCTTCTCTAGGATCATAGTCACAATCAACTATATCTAATTTACCACTTTCAATCTTACTAATATCTAAGATACCACCAATTATTTCTAACAATGTATTAGAAGCATTAATAATATCTTTGCAGTCTTCTTGTACATCTTTAGGTAATTGTTCTTTAAATGATTCAATATCTTCACTTAAACCAACAATAGCATTAAGTGGAGTTCTTAGTTCGTGTGACATATTACTTAAGAATTCGCTCTTAGCTAATGATGCAGCTTCTGCCCTCTCTTTTTCAGCCTTTTCATATTCGGCTATTTTTGCATCTGGATTCTCAATTGTAAAATACATCAAAGAACAAATAAAGGTTTCCGCGGCAACAATTATTATAATAGAAGGATTTTGCCTTTGTATAAGAGCCGATATTGAACCTAGAATTAAGAATGTAATTATAGGCAATATTTTTTGCCTTGTTAATTTTTTTACATGTATCAATGTGAATATAAATAAAAATGTCATAATTGCTGCAGAAATAAAGAAGGAAGCCGAAATTGCAGTACCATATGTATAATAGACTCTATTTATTGTATCTCTAAACAAATTGTACGGCAAAACGACTACAGCAAATATTTCAACAATAGTCAAAAATATATTTACAACCACTAATTTTTTGTTTTCAGGATAAACTATTGCCAATAGATAATCTAACATTGTGTTAATCCATCCAATAAAATATGCAAGAAATAGTCTAAAAACAACATCACTTATTACAACTGGTATAACATCATAATATGCAGAAACATAATCACATCCCAACTGTAAAATAAGTCCAAATACATTTAGTATTAATAGATACTTATAAATTCTATTTTCTCTATTTTGTGTTCTTTCTTTTGAAAAATAAATAACACATAAACCTATTGAGTATATTAAACTAAAAAATAGTAATACTGTTAGATTTGATATTATCATTTTAAACACCTCTACTATTATAAATGATATCATAATTAACAATGATTTACAATAAAAAAACTATTGTCTCAATAGTTTTTTTTCTTTTGTCACATTTGGAATGATTTCAGTAAATCCATCTGTTTCTTTCAGCATTTCTAACACATTTCTTTTTCCAGATTTTGCATATGGAAATGATTCTCTTATTTTAAACAATATAGGAACGTAATTCATATCATTATATGTTTGATATATATCTTCTTGTATTTGCCTTTCAAAAGTTTCAAGTTCGATTCCAGATGCCCAAAACGATTCATCCAAAACTATGTGTACAGCCAATTTTCCATTGTTCATAATTACATCACATAATTTAACAAACTTATTTTTCGCAATTACATTTTCAACATCAAAATTATATACTTTATTACCATTTATATATGAAATGTCATTTGATCTTCCTTCAATAAATAAGTTACCATCAGAATCTATATACCCTATATCCCCAGTGCAAAACCATTTTGTACCGGCATCGTCTATGTAAAAAAACTCATTTGTAGCAGTTTCGTTGTTAAAATAATGCATCATTCCGCAAGGAGTATCTACTAATATTTGTCCTCTTTTATTATATGTTAACGAGTTTAATTCATCATCCACAATTGCAATGTTTAATCCTGGAAGTGGGATTCCAACAGTTCCATCTATATGATTTGTTTTTGTTGTTTCAGAGGTAATTGTCGCTCCACATTCACATTGACCATAACCGACAAGTAGTTTTGAGTTATTATTATGTTTTTTAAATACTTCTTCAATCTTATCAGAAACTTCTCTTCTTAAAGGTTCTCCACCTTCAAAAGGATACTTGAAATGTGATAAATCACTTTTTTTAACAAGTTTATCATCTAGAAAACCTTCATACATACTTGTAGGAGCTACAGAATAATTTGGTTTATACTTAATAATATTCTTTATAAAGACATCTCTTTCAAATCTAGGGTCCATAAACACAGCAGATCCACATGCTAATGGTAAATGAATTGAAGTGCTTAAACCTGTTGAGTACCATGGAGGAATTATTTGATAGAATTTAAAACCTCTTCCAACTTCAACTCCAGATTCTCTATAAGCATATACTGATTCTTGAAAACTATCGTTTGACAATAAAATGCCTTTAGATGCACCTGTTGTTCCACTTGAATATACCATAGTTAAAGGTAGGTTCTTTTCATATGGAACTGTTGTTGATTTAGGTCTATTCTTTCCATTTTTGATAAATTCATTCCAAGTTATTAATTCCTTGTTATCTTTTCTATAAGGTTTTAAAACTTTTAATACTGATGAATTCAAAGTCGGAATAACGATTATTTTTTTAATAGTTGACTTATCAATCGCTTTTTTCACAGCAGGTAAAAATTTATCCATAACTAATAATATAGTGCTATTACAATCATTTATTCTTTCAGTCAAACCAATATCATCAAAATAATATGCCATCATATTAGAAATTGCCCCTAATTTAGATAATGCATAAAAAGAATAAACTGTTTCAGGTATTCCTGCAGATATAATTGTAACAAAATCTCCCTTTTTAACCCCTAACATTTCAAAAGATTTTGCTGCAGCTTCAATATTCTTATCTAATTTACCAAATGAAATTTTAGAACCAAAAAATTCTAAAGCGATCGTTCTAGGTTGATCCAGATTATTATCATGAACTTCTTGATATACTGTTTTGTTCAAAACTGGTTTAGAATAAACATTATCAAAATATTTTAACCACGGTTTATCAATTTCGGGATATCCAGTTGGAGGTCCTTGTAATTTTCCAAGAGCCAAATCTCTTAAATATACATCTCTCTCTTTCTTTTCAATTTCAGATAATTGAGATATTTCCTTTTTTAATTCTTTTAATTCTTCTTTTGTCATCTTTCTCCCCTTTGTTGGCTGTATATTATAACACAAAACAGCCAAATAATCAAATATTTTAGTTTTGGGTTACTGTTAATGACTTTACCATACATAAAAAAGCATTGCAATTGCTATGTAACATAATTGATACACAGTTTACAATGCTTGTAACATGTTTGATACACAATTATATTATATATTTTCTATTTTTGATCTTATATAATCATCTAGTAACTTAGAGTTTTTCTTAACCCATCTATATTCTGTATGCTCTTCACTAAGCTTTACATTTACTTTTTCTTTGTTAACTTTAATTAAGAAATTTATTTCTATATGATATATATCATTTTCAAATTCATCATTATAACTAATTATTTGAGGTTTAGAATTTGCTTTATATCCTATTTCTTCATTTAATTCTCTTTTTAATCCTTCTATTATAGTTTCACCATATTCCAAATGGCCTCCTGGGAATTCCCAACTTCCAGGATATAGCATATCATCTTCACTTCTTTTAACTACCAAATATTCATCATTATCATTTAGTATCCCTGTTAAAACAATTACAGTTTTCATATTACCTCCTTATTAAAAAACAATATAATGAATATATTGTTTTACATTCCACCTCTACTTAAAGTTGTTTCAAGTATTCTTTTAACATCTTTTTCTGTAAATGGTTTTTGTAACATATCTATTATGTTATATGTAAAGGCTTTATTAATTAATTCTTTATCATCTATACCAGTTATAACTGATACTGGATATTTACTAAATAGATTATTTTCTCTAAAGTGTTCTAAAACTCCAAATCCATCTACATTTGGCATATTTAAGTCAAGTAAAACTGCTTTTATAGTTCTATCTTTATCATTGTCTATAATCTTAATTGCTTCTGCTCCATCAGATGCAACTATTACATTGTATTCTGTATTAAAAATAGAATGAATGTAAGCTCTTATTAAATCAGAATCATCTACTGCTAGGATTGATTTTTCTTTTGGTGTAGTATCTGTTTCTTCTCCGACTGGTTTAACAACTAAATATTTTTTACATATATCTACCATATTGTAAACAGCAGAAATAAAATCATCTATATGTTCATGAATATATTCAGTATTACCATCTTTAGCTTCCATTTCTTGTTGAATAGCCATTTCTGCTACTTTAGTAAATCCTAAATATCTAGCATCGCTTTTTAATGAGTGAGCACTTCTACCATAAGCTTCTAAATCTCCTGCCTCACAATTCTTTTTGATGTCTTCAACTTTACTATCAACATTCTTTAAAAAAGCAGCCATTATTTCATCATATGTACTCATATCATCTAGTAATTCTAAACTCTTTTCTAGATCAACACCATTTTCTAATAAAATATTCTTATCATTCATAATATCACCCTATCCTTAATTCTTTTGTTTGTACTATTATTTAATTTATCATACTAAAAAAAGTATTGCAATTGGTGTATATCAAAAGTGACACACTTTTTACAATACTTGTAACATATATGATACATATTTAAATTAATCTAATTCTACTTTTCCTGTATATAGTTCATAGTATCTACCATGTTCTTTAATTAGTTCTTCATGTCCTCCTCTTTCAATAATTCTTCCATTTTCCATAACAAGTATTGCTTTAGAATTTTGAATTGTTGAAAGTCTATGAGCTATTACAAATACGGTTCTACCTTTCATTAGTTTATCCATACCATCTTGTACTATTTTTTCAGTTCTAGTATCTATTGAAGATGTTGCTTCATCTAGAATCATTGCCGGTGGATTAGCTACTGCACATCTAGCTATTGCAAGTAATTGTCTTTCACCTTGTGATAGATTAGAACCATTACCAGATATTACTGTATTATATCCATCTGGAAGTAATCTAATAAAGTCATCTGCATTTGCTAGTTTAGCAGCATTTATACATTCTTCATCACTAGCATGTAAATTACCATATCTAATGTTATCCATAATAGTACCAGTAAATAAATTAGTATCTTGTAGAACCATTCCAAGTGATCTTCTTAAATCTTTTTTATTTATCTCTTTTATATCAATACCATCATAAGTAATTGTACCTTTATCTATATCATAGAATCTGTTTAATAAATTTGATACAGTCGTCTTACCAGCGCCAGTTGAACCTACGAACGCTATTTTTTGACCTGGTTTAGCATAAAGCGATATATCATGAATAACTTCTTTATTCTTATTGTATCCAAATGATACATTATATAGTCTTATATCACCTTGTAATAGTATTAATTCACCATCTTTTTTCCATGCCCATAAACCAGTATAATAATTTTCTTCTATTAATTTATCATTTTCTTTTCTTACATTAACTAATCTCACAGTACCAGTATTTTCTTCTTCTGGTTCATCCATTAATTCAAATATACGGCCTGCTCCTGCCATAGATCTAATAATCATATTAAATTGTCCAGTTATTTGCATTATTGGTCTAGTAAAACTATTAGTTAAGAATAGGAATGACGCTATAGCTCCTAATGTAAATGTATTAGTGTGTATTGCTATTAGTCCACCTATTAATGCAATTATAACATATATTATATGTCCTATATTATTAGTAATTGGTCCAATCATATTACCATATGCATTAGCATTAGAACTATTAATAAACCATTCTTCATTTAACTTAACAAAATCTTCTTTTGCTTTTTCTTCATGAGTAAATACTTTTATTACTTTTTGACCATCAATCATCTCTTCTATAAATCCATTTAATTCACCAAGAGACTTTTGTTGACCTCCAAAGTAAGAGCCTGATTTTTTAACAACTCCTTTTGTAACACTAGTCATTGCTATTAATCCACCAACTACTACTAAAGTAAGTGGAATATTTAATATTAACATTGATACAAATACAGTTATTATTGTTATAACACTACTTACAACAGCACCCATACTTTGAGATACCATTTGTTCTAAAGTATCAGTATCATTTGTATATCTACTCATTATGTCTCCATAAGAGTTCTTATCAAAATATGATATTGGTAATGTTTGCATATGATTAAATAAATCATCTCTTATATCTTTAAGTACTCCTTGAGCAACATTAACCATTATTCTGTTGTATAAGAATGTACAAATTAATCCTATTAAATATACCAAAGAAACAAATCCTAAAAACTTCAATAAACCAAAATATACAGGATTAGGATCTCCTATTAAAGGTGTAATATAATCATCAATTAATGTTTTTAAAAACAATTGGCCTATTGCTTGTACTCCAGCAGATATAATAATACACAAGAATATAAACATATATCTATATTTGTATTTAGCCATATATTTAAGTATTCTTTTAAATACTTTCATATCAAATTTAGAGTTTGGATCAAAACTTTTACCGTGCATTTATTCCACCCCCTTCTTTTGAGAATTATATACTTCTTGATATATCTTATTATTCTTAAGTAAATTTTTAGGAGTATCAAATGCTACTACTCTACCTTTATCCATAACAATAACTCTATCAGCAGTTTCAACACTAGCTATTCTTTGAGCAATTATTAGTTTAGTAACATCTGGTAAATATTCTTTTAAGTTTGCTCTTATAGTAGCATCAGTTCTAGTATCAACAGCACTTGTGGAATCATCAAGTATTAAAACTTTAGGATTCTTAAGAAGGGCTCTTGCTATACATAATCTTTGTTTTTGACCACCAGATACATTAGTACCACTTTGATCTAATTTATATTCATATTTATCTTTGAATTCTTCTATAAATGTATCAGCACATGCTAAATGACATACATGTTTTATTTCATCAAGTGTAGCATCTTCTTTACCCCATCTTAAATTATCAATAATGGTTCCAGAAAACAATACATTCTTTTGAAGAACAACAGACACATTATCTCTTAATACTTCTAAATTATAATCTCTAACATTTACTCCACCAAGTAATACTTCTCCTTTTGTTGCATCATATAATCTATTAATCAAACTAATTAATGTTGATTTAGAAGATCCAGTACCACCAATTATTCCAATTACTTCTCCAGATTTAATATTAAGATTTATATTCTTAAGCACATACTTTTCTTCGCTCTTTGTATAACCAAAGTTAACATTTTTAAATTCAATACTTCCATCTTTAACAACTTTAATATTATTTTTATTATTATGAATATCCGGTTCTTCATTTAATACTTCCATAATTCTTTCAGCAGAAGTAGCAGATATTATAGTCATAACATATATCATAGATAGCATCATTAAACTTGAAAGTATTTGTCCTGCGTATGAAAGTAAACTTGTTAATTCTCCAGTAGTCATAGAACCTACTACAATTAATTTAGCAGCAAACCAAGCAATTAATAATCTACATACTGTCATACTAAATTGCATAACTGGCATATTCCATGCTACTAATTTTTCTGCTTTTGTAAATCTATCATATATTAATTTAGATATACGTGAAAACTTTACTTTTTCATGTTCTTCCTTAACATAAGATTTAACTACTCTTATTCCTCTAACATTCTCTTGTACATCAGTATTTAGTTTATCATATGTTTCAAATACTCTTTTAAATAATGGGTGTGCTAAAGTCGCTATTAAGAATAATGCAAATCCTAATATTGGTATTATACCTAAAAATATTAATGATATTTTCTTATTAATATAAAAGGCACTTATTAAAGAAAATATTAACATAAATGGACTTCTAAGAGCTATTCTTATAACCATCATATACGCATTTTGTACATATGAAACATCTGTAGTTAATCTAGTAACTAAACTAGAAGATGAAAATTTATCTATATTTGAAAAAGAAAACTCTTGTATTTTATAATACATATCTTTTCTTAAATTCTTAGCAAATCCACAACTTGCTATTGAAGAATACTTGCTAGATAAAATTCCACTAATTAGTGAAATAATAGCTACTAATAGTAGCAACCCACTACTTTGCCATACAACAGTAGCATTTGATGCATTAATACCTTTATCTATTAAAAAAGCCATAATAAGTGGCATCAACACTTCCATTACTACTTCTATTGTTATAAATAAAGCAGATAATATAGATTCTTTTTTATATTCTCTTACACTTTTAGATAGCCTTTTAATCATATATTAACCTCTCTCTTCATTTTATTTACACTTGTATAATTTTAACACATATTTAATAAAAAAAATAGTTCTAATTATTAGAACCATTAATTATAAATCATTATTTTTAATTCTTTCATTTAATTCATATAATGCAGTTTTATTACTATCATATTTAAGTTTTTTTCTTGCTTCTTCATAACTAACAAATTTGTAGGATGTATGTTCATGTGATAAATTAATTTTATCTTTTTTATCTAGTTCTATTCCAAAAGCGTGTTCAGGTACTACATAAGTTTTTTGTCCCCAATACTTAAAATCAGAAAAGCAATTGGCAGGAATAGTACACATAGAATCTAGTTTTATAAAATTATCTTTTTTTAATCCTGTTTCTTCAAAGAACTCTCTTTTAGCTGATTCTAAAATTATTTCGCCATCTTCTCCACCACCAGATATAGCTTGATATACTTTCCAATCAGTTCTTTTAAATATTCCATATTTAATAATATCTTTTTCTCTTCTAAACGGAATAATTAGTACTTGGTATTTTGCCCTCATAAATATACCCACCTTTCACATATATTATCAATTATTTATATTAAGAATTCAAGCGTTTAATTCATTCTCTTAATGTTTTCTAGTTAGATTTCTTTGATATAAATTTTTCTCGAACCCCAATTTTGAGTTATAAGACAGCATACATATCTAGATAATATATAATCATTAGATTCTTTGCTTTTGAAGCAATATCTACCATTTTGTAACCATAGACAAAATGGTCCAATATATCATTTCCACTATTATGGCAAGATAACTTAACTTTTTTTATAATTTACTCATATTTTTTCCGTTCTATAAAAAAAAGATTAACTTTTCAGTTAATCTTTAACACATTCTATTATCAAGTTTTCTTCTTATAATGGTTCCTAGAGTTCTTCCAAGTTCCAATGTAAATGTTACGCCTCTTATCATGGCATTCATAACCGTAGCACTAAAACCAATTCCACCTCTTACTTCCAACAATTCACTATCACTCACGGCAACTAAGAGGTCTCATATACCCATCATAAACACCAATAAAAAACGTAATTATTCCAACTATTATTCCAACAACTAAATATTTACTTCCACCAACAATAGTTTTTAATTCCTCATTATCAATTGTTATAAACCTCACTCCTTTCTAATTCATACTTATCATTAAACATAGATATAATTTCTTTTTTATGTGAAATATAAATAATTGTTTTATCATGATAAATATTCATAATTTTATCAATTATCTCTTTTTCTTCTTTGACACTTATTTCACTTAATGCTTCATCAAGAATAATATAATTACTTTTTTTAAGTAAACTTCTAGCTAGTATTATTTTTTGCCTTTCTCCTCCTGATATATTAAATCCATTATCTTCAATCATAAAACTATTTCTTAGTTTACTGTTATCTCTTAATTTATTTAAATTACAAATATTAATTACCGCCTCATAATCATTATCGCTTATATTCCTACCATATATAATATTGTTTTTTAAAGTATCATTATTAATATAACTATTCTGAGATACATATGTAAAATTATCACTTATTACATAAGAACTAATATCTTTTAAATTATAATTACCAATATATATTTCACCATTATAGTCATCTATATACTTCATTAGTATTTTCATTAATGTACTTTTACCATATCCACTTTTAGAATATATTAACAATTTAGATTTGTATGGGATATTTAAATTAATATTACTAAAAACATTATCAATTCCATTATAAGAATATTTTAGATTTTTTATAGATATATCTTCCCTTAACTTTAACTCTTTTATTTCATCACTCTCCTTTTTCATTAATAACAAATCTCTAATCCTATAATAAATATCTTTCAAATATATATTTTTATAACTTAGATCAATTATGTTTTTAAAAGGTTCATTAAAATAGTAAAGAATCGTATTAAACAAAATTAATTCCCCCAGTGTTATATATCCATTATGAATATAAGTAATACTAATAAAAATAATTATTAGATTAATAATATCAACCAAAAAATTCTTAATAAATGCCTGTTTATTTATTAATTCTTCATATCTCTTAAGACTATTAATATATATTAAATGCTTTACTTCTATTTCTTTTGTTTTATTATCTATTAGATTTAGATTTTTATTATTTTCATAACCGTTGATATTTTCATTTAATGTTTTATTATAACTTCCATATGATAATAACAATTCATCTGTTTTTTTTGTAAAGACATTCCTATATATAACAATTAAAAAAACATAAATTATTATTTGGATAGAATTAATAAGAAATAATTTTATATTGATTTTAATTAGTATAATACTGCAAAAAAGTATTAATATAGTATTCGTTATTAAAGTAATCAAAATGTTGCTTAATAGGTCTTTAAATGCGTCTAAATCATTTATTCTTGACATTACTTCTCCAGTAGATTTGTTTTTGAAAAAGAGATAAGGGAGATTAAATAATACTCTTAATGTATTTATACTCATTGATGAAAAGATTTTATTGTTTAAATATATTATTAATTTATTTTTGATATATTCAAATATATTCTTGTTAATATAAACAAATACGAAAAGAATTGTCATAAAGCATAAAAATATATAATCATATTTAGGCAATATAATATCAATTAAAATAAGCATATAATAATTAGTTAATATACCCAGTAATATTGTTATCATTGATATTATTATCATTTTAATAATTGTTCTTTTTTCTATTTTTAGATAATCAAATATAAAATCAAAATAACTTTTAATCTTAGATATATTATTAATCTTTTTAATAGGATATAAAACCAATGATGTATTTAAATATATTTTTCTAAATTCTTCTTTTGTTATTTTATCCATATTTGATGAGGGATCATTAATTATTAAATATTTTTTACTAATAGAATATACAACTATAAAATGATACATATTATTTTTTATAACATGACATATTATTGGAAAAGAAATCTTGTTATTAACGATTTCATCATATGTATAATGAATACCATATCCATCAAAACCATAACACCTTGATATATTAATTATGTTATAAGCATTAGTTCCATTATTATTAATTTTAAGTTGTATTGACAGTTCTTCATATATAGCTTCACAACCATAATAATTCATAATCGATAACAAACAAGCAGTAGCACAATCGTTAGAAGACCTTTGCTTTATAACATTCATATTATCTTCCTCCCTATAATTGTTATAAGCCATAAAAAAAGAAAACACTTCTTTTTATAATTAAAAAATTCACATTTTAATGTGAATTTCTAATTTTAACACCTTCTTGTATGTTTTGATATTTTGAAGTATCTTTAATATCTATTTTATTCTTTATTGCTTCCGCCAATATTTCCGTTTTTAATTTATAGTTTTTATTTGAATACCATTCATCATCAAACAATTCTTCTTTATCTATATCACTATGGTCTTGTATATAACACATTTCAGCTAATAAATATAATTCATAGTCTTCCTTATCCATAATTTACCTCCTATAAGCTTTTTAATATATTAATATTATTAATCAAATCATTATGTAAATATGTGGCTGATACTAACATATCTACACCAGCCTCTTTACATAATAGACCTGTTTCATTATTTACTCCACCATCAACAGAAACAATTGTATTAATTCCTTGATTAATAATTTCATCTTTTATTTTCTTTATTCTATCTGGTGTATTTTCAATAAATGATTGACCACTCTTACCTGGATGAACACCCATCACTAATACCTGATCTATATATTTTAAATATGGAAACAATTTATCTACTGGCGTTTCTGGATTAATTGCTATTCCAACTTTTAATCCATAATCTTTAATACTTTCTATCATTTGATTAATATCTTGTACAGCCTCAATATGAAATGTTAAATAACTAGTATTCAACATTGCATAATCTTCTATATATCTTTCTGGTTTTTCTACCATTAAATGAACATCTAAAGGTAATTTTGAATAACTAACAATTTTCTTAACTTCACCATATGTCCACGTTTTATTTTCTACAAACTTTCCATCCATTATATCAACATGTATATAATCAGCTTTTGTATTATCTAATTTTTTAGTAATATCTTGCCCTTTAATTGAACTAGATAGTATTGATACACTTACCTTCATATTAACCTCCCTATAGTGTTAACCCACTTTCTACCTCTTTTAATTTATTTGAATTAAGAATATTATTCTCATAATAACTAGCAAGATAATCAACTAGTTCATCTCCCATATATTCTCTTAATAATCTTAATCCTTCTTTAGGATTTCTAGATTTAACTATTTCAGAATAATTAGCTATCATTTCATCTATTACATTTGATATTCCTCTAGAATAATAATTAACTCCATGTCCATAAGCATGCATGATTACATTTCCTTCACTATCTTTTAATAAATTATCTCTAAATCTACCCTCATATATACCATCAAAGAAATCACCTATTGCTATGAATGATGAATGTTGTGTTCTTAATATAGCATCAACTAATTCTCTTTTCTTAACTCTTCTATCTTGTTCAATATATTCATCAACTGTGAAGGTGCGATTTAAAATAACATCTAACACTTCTTCTGAATATCCTTTATCTAGATAAATCTTTTTCTTTTCTTCTTTAGTCTTAACTAAATATTCTTCTATTCTTTTTCTTTGTTCATCTATAATACTTTTATCATACTCTTTCATAAATGTTTCTTCAACATATTTTTCTACTTCATCTTTTCTTCTTAAATATTCTTCTGAATATGCTTTTACTTTTTCTAAAAACTCACTACTTGTTCTCATTTTCATAAACATTTGTGATAACATTTCATCGTCTATTTTAGTTTCAGGCATATTGTGATATAAAGAATGCCCCATTTCATGATTAAGAGTATCAACTAATACACTATCTAAAAAAATTGAATTAGAACCTGGTTGGTAGTAAGCACCATTATCTGTACGCCTTATTCCATATTCTTTATCTTCTTGATTCGCTTTAATTTTCAGCATAATAATATGTTTCAATTCTTCTTTATATTTACTATTAGTTTTTATCAAATACTTATATGCTCTTATCACTGTTTCAACAAGTTCCATATCGCTATTTCCGTCATTCATAAGATTTCTATATTGTTTTATAAGACCTTCTGATTCAGAATCTAATTCAACATTTTCATAATCGCTATAGTATTCATCAAAATACTCTTTTATAAAATCTCTAGTAATAGATTCTAACTTTATTTCTTTTTGTTCAAAACCATGAAGTCTTAATATCATAGCTATTTCAAAATCTTCTCTTAATCTTGCGGGAATTATTTTATTAACATCTTCTTCAGTTGCATATTCTAGTAAAACATCAATAAATCTTTTTCCTTTTTTTTCTTTTAATAAATCCTCTTTTTCTAAACGTCTTAAATATACTACTGCATCATATTGAGCATATTTCATATATATTTTCACTTTTTGATCAAAATCTAACCCAAAAGTATCAATAACTATATCAATAGTTTCATCTTTCTTGTACTCACTCAATAATATATCAAGATATGTATTATTTAAATCAGCTAAAGATAATAATGTATCTATATCAAGATAAGCTAAATCTTTATATTTTTTATATTTTATAATTGTCTTAGCCATTTTTTTAGAAGTATCAGTTTTTATCTTTTTTAAAGAACCACCTCTATCATAGAATTCTTCTAAAACTGTTTTTCCATTTTCTAACTTAGTTGTAAGAACTTTTGAACTACATCTATCCAGACAACTATATAATCCATGTTTTATATATATTTTTGCTATTTCTATATCATCAATATAACGCATAGGATCATAACCATTTTGTAATAGAAAATCGAGCAATGTACTATTATCATCAACTTTCATTTTATATACTTCATTGTCAACATTATGGGAATTTTTGAACTTATCATATATACCATGTCTAATAAATGCCTCTGCTATTGAAAGATTGCTTATGTTAGTAATGTCTGGAATAAAATTATTATCTAATAAAATATCAAGTATTGTCTTTCCATCAACTATTTCAAGATTGTAATACTTTTTATTAATATTCAATAATGTTTCAATTTTTCCATGACTATATAAAGCAATTACAAGTCTTTTTACTTCTTCAGCATTTTCAAAATAAAGTGATTCAATCAATTCTCTAAAATCATATCCCCCATCATGCTCTAACACTATCTCATACACATATTTTTGAGAATCATATTTTTTTAGCATAGTGCTAGTACATATATTTTTTAATAAATCATATCTACCCTTTTCCAAAATAATTCTTATAGAATTAAAACTGTAGAGTTTTGCGTTTATTTTTGTATTATTATCTATAAATATTTCTAAAAAACTTTTCCCATCTTTGCTTTTACTTAACAAAACTGTTTCGTTTAAATGTTCTAATAAATCTAATCTATTATATTTAATGCAATAATCAATAATAATTGATTCATTACACTTATCCTTAATAAATTCAGGGGTAACAAGATTGTTTTTAAACAAATAATCAATTACTTTATCATTACCATCTAAATCTAAGTAAAACAATTTACTATATAATTCTGGAAGTAAATCTAATCTATTATATTTTTTACAATACTCTAATGCATCTTCTAATATATAAAAGTTTAAATGATTTGATTTAACTCTATTTTTCATAAAAAGATATTCTAAAACAGTAATGTTTCCAATTTTTTGTGAAAGAATATCTGTATCAGCATAATCTAATATACTAATTTGACCTTTATCAATAAAAACTTTTAACAAATCTCCATGTTTTTTTATTTCACGTTTTAAAGAATATGATAGATTTATATCTTTATCAATTATAAATTCCAAAATTGAAGAATTACCACCAATTGTTTCATAAAAAAAACCAATATATGTATTCTCATCTACTTTCGTAAATATATTACTAATATCTTGAGTAGTTAAAATCCTAATGAAATCGATAAGTTCTTCTCTATTTTTTGTTTCAATATACTCTTGTAAATGTTTACTTGCTAATTCATCATAATCAATATCTTCAACATCAAAATTCATAATTATACCTCTTCTACTATAATAATTATAATACATTTTAATAAATAAAAAAAGAAATAAGTTATTTGTTACTTACTTCTTCTATAAATTTTAAATAATTATCATATCTCCATCTAGGTATTTTATTTTTATTAACAAGTTCTATTATAGAACATCCATCTTCTTTTATATGAAGACACGTTCTATACTTACATGGTTTATTAAAATCATAATAATAATTTTTTATTTCTTTTTTATCCATGTCTACTTCAAGAGAACTAAACCCTGGAGTATCTGCGATTAATCCACCATTTACTTCTAATAGTTCAACAAGTCTAGTAGTATGTTTCCCTCTTCCTAATGATTCAGAAACTTCACCAGTCTTTAAAGATAGTGAAACATCTATTCTATTTAATAAACTAGATTTACCACTACCAGTTTGACCAGCTAGAGCCACTACAGAACCAGAGAATTCTTTTTTAATTTTACTTACACTAGTATTAATATAAACTTTAATACCAATTTTTCTATAGTAAGAAATATATTTTTTTATTTCACTTTTTTCTTTCATAGAAATCATATCTGTTTTAGTAATAACTATTATTGGTTCTATATTATTTGAATAAGCAATTAATAAAAATTTATCAATTAAATATGAGGAAAAAGCAGGAATAGAAGTACTCATTACAATTAATAATTTATCTATATTTGATATTAATGGTCTTTTTAAATAGTTCTTTCTTGGCAATACTTTTTCGAGTGTTTTTGTATTAATATCAACTACTACATTATCTCCTACTACTGGTTCAACTTTATCATTTCTAAGCTTACCTCTAACTTTTGTATCAATTATAGTATTGTTTTCCAATAATACTTTATGAATAGCGGCATTAATGCATATTATTTTTCCATTCATATTACTCCCCTGTTGTATCTGTTTGTGAAATATCTGGATCTTCTTCCATTGATTCTTCTTTTTCAGGCTCTGTTGATATTGTTATTATTAATGTCGCTCCTGGTGTTACTACTGAACCTGCAGCTCTACTTTGTTTTAATATTGTTCCAGCTGGAACTGTAGAACTTGTTTGATATCTATATTCTAATTTTAGTTCTTTTTCTTTACAGTATTTTTCTATTTTAGCAATAGTATAACCTTTAGTAAAATCTGGATATTTATATTCTACTTTAGGAATATAAATAGTAATTTGACTTCCTAGCTTACTTGATTCTCCCGCAGCTGGTTCTGTCTTAATTACAGTATCTTCTTTCTTTTTATCTTTTTCGCTAACTTTTACTTGTTCAACCATTACATTACATTCACATTGTGCTTCAATCTTACCTTTTGCTTCTAAATAGTTTTGACCAGTAAAATCTTCTACGATATATGTCCCTTCTCCAGAAGAAACATAAAGAATAATTGTTGATCCTGTTTTTCTCTTTGTACCAATTTCTGGACTGGTTTTAACAACTAATTCTTCTTCGACTGTATCACTAGCCACATACTTATATTCTGTTGATACATCAAATCCAGCATCAACAAGTTCATTTGTAGCATCTACTATATTTTTACCTGATACATCTGGTATTATTTTGTTTTCTACTTTTCCTTCTTTTTCAAAGAACATAGTAGCAACTATTGTAGTTACCAAAATTAAAGCTGTAAATATTCCTAAGAACACTATTAATGTTCTTTTTCTTCCGCCGCGTTCATCATCTTCATCTACCTCTTCAAGTTTTGCTACAGATGCTTTTTTTACTACTTTTTTAGGTGCTTCCTCTACTTTCTTTTTGCTTTCTTCTGTTTTCTTTAAAGACGCAAGTTCATTACTTAAATCTTTTGTATTTTCAGAATCGTTCTCAGGATATTTATATACATATCTTTTTTCATCTTTTCTTGATTCATCTAAAGCCGTCTTCAAATCATCATGCATCGCTCTTGCATCTGTATATCTATTTTTAGGATTCTTTGCTGTAGCTTTAATAATAATATTTTCTATTGATTGTGGAATAGAAGGATTTGCTTTTCTAACACTTGGAAGTGGTTCCTTTAAGTGCTTTAAAGCAATTTCTACTGCATTATCTCCTTTATATGGAACAAGTCCTGTTAATAATTCATACATCATAATTCCCATAGAATAAATATCACTTCTAATAGTTGAACCTTTACCTTGTGCTTGTTCTGGAGGTAAATAATGAACTGTCCCCATAACTGAATTAGTTTGTGTAAGTTGAGTTGAATTAAGAGCTGTTGCTACACCAAAATCAGTTATCTTTATCATTCCATTAGAAAGTATCATTATATTTTGAGGTTTAATATCTCTATGAATTATATATGCATCATGTGCATGAGCAAGTCCATCAGTTAGTTGTAACATAATATCAACAACTTCAGTAATAGATAAATGCCCACGAGATTTTAAAACTTGTTTTAAAGTTTTTCCATCTACATATTCCATTACTATATAATATTGTCCATCATCTTCTCCAACATCATACATTTCAACAATATTAGGATGTGATAAACTTGATGCTGATAAAGCTTCTCTTTGAAATCTTCTAACAAACTTTTCATCATTTGCAAGGTCTCCTCTTAATACTTTAACAGCTACATTTCTATCAAGAATAGTGTCATGTGCTAAATAAACATTAGCCATTCCACCTTCTCCTAATGTCTTAATAATTTGATATCTATCATTTATTTTTGACCCTTTAACTATCACACTATTCACCACCGAATCTAATACATGCTACTGTTATATTATCAGTCCCCCCACGCATGTTTGCTTTCATAATCATTTTTCCTACTTGATCTTCTAAATCCAAATCCCCATCATTTAATATTTTTTCTATTTGTTCTGGAGTCATCATATTTGTTAGTCCATCACTGCATAAGAAAACACCATCAACATCTCTTTCTACATCAAAAATATCCATTTCAATTTTTTCAGCAGCACCAAGTGCTTTCATTAAAACATTCTTTTGAGGATGTACTTTAGCAGCACTCTCAGATAATTCTCCATTTTCAAGCAATATATTTACTAAAGTATGATCTTTAGTTACTTTGTATAATTTACCTTTTTTGTATACAAAACCACTTGAATCACCAATGTTACCAAATAACAGGAATTCATCTGTTATTATTGAACATACACAAGTAGTTCCAAGTCCACTAGCATCTATATGTTCCTCAGCATACTTTAATATCTTAATATTAATCTCATCAATAATTTCTTTCAACCAAATTACTGCTTCTTCTTTTGTTCCTATGCTTGATAATTCACTAAATCTTCTAGATAGTTCGTTTACAACTAGAGAACTTGCAACTTCTCCAGCTTTATGACCACCCATTCCATCAGCAACTACAACTAGTCTTTCACCCTTAACATTTTCAACTATGTTTACTGAATCTTCATTGTGACTTCTTACTTTGCCAGGATCTGTTTGATAATACGCAACCATATTTCACAACCTTTCTGCATTAGCACGCAACTGTCCGCAAGCAGCAGATAAATTTCCGCCCATTTCTTTTCTTATTGTTACATTTACATTATTCGATTTAAGTATATCATAAAAACTTTTGATTTTAAAGTCATTACTTCTTTTCAAATCAAAATTTGATGTCTCATTATAAGGTATCAAATTAACATACATAAGCTTACCTTTAACTAAAGAAGCTAATTCTTTTGCACACTTATCACTATCATTAATTCCTTCAAGCATTATGTATTCAATTGTTACCCTTCTATTAGTTTTAGAAATATAATAATCCAATGCTTCCATAACTTTTTCTATCTTATATGCATGATTAACTTTCATAATCTTATCTCTAATTTCATTATTCGGAGCATGTAAACTAATAGCTAAATTAACTCCTGTTTCAAGATCTGCAAATTCATATATTTTAGGAACTAATCCGCAAGTAGATATAGTTAAATGTCTTTGCCCAATATTAATCATCTTATTATTTGTAACCACTTCAATAAACCTTTTAATATTATTAAAATTATCAAAAGGTTCACCTATTCCCATTACAACAATACTATCTATTCTAATGTTCTCATATTTGCTAACACAAATCACTTCTCCAACAATTTCTCCTAAAGTTAAATCTCTAACTTTTTTAAGTCTTCCACTTTCACAAAATGCGCATCCCATATTACATCCAACTTGACTAGATACACATAGAGAATATCCATAATCATGATTCATTAATACACATTCTATCTTATTATTATCTTTTAACTTCAATAAATATTTATTAGCTAATTTACTCTTTTCTACTTCAATAACTTTTAAATCTTCTATAACTATATTTTCATTCAAAAAAGAAATAAGTTTTTTACTTAAATTAGTCATTTTATTAAAATCATAAACTTTCTTTTCATACATCCATTCAATTATTTGAGTAGCATTATATTTTTTAAATCCATTTTCTACTAAATAGTTTTCTAATTCTTTTAATGTATATTCATAAATATTCATTTGTTCCACCAAAATAATTATAACATAAAAAAACATAGAATAATCTATGTTTAATCTAATTTTCTAATTAATAAATCTCTTTCACATTCAATTGCATCATTAAATCTATCATTTATTATTGCTTTTTGTCTTAATAATTTTAAATATTCTAAAGCTTTAAATCTATAATAAGCAATATCATTCATTATTTTATCCTTTGTAAATACTTTTTCTATAATTCTTTTTTGAATATCAGGATGATTATAAACATTAAAATCAATATCCATCCAGTCTGGATAACTAGTAACATATTCTTGTTGTCCACCTGTATAATCTAAATTACTTTCATCTGTTACATATTTTCCATTATAGTATAAATCATATTCACCATAATCATTTAATCTATGTTCTATTCTTTTAGATGCAGGCCTAGATGCAAAAATATATAATGGTACGATTCTTTCTGAATCAATTAAATTATCAATTTGTCTTTTATTATATATTCTTCTAGCATCAAATCCTTCATTTTGTTCCATTACAATCCAATCTTCAAAATAAAACTTAGCAGCATGAATATCTTTTTCATATAATATAAAATTTGTATTTAATCGTTTTGGCTTAATACCTAATAATCTACAATCAGAGATAGTTGAATGCTCATCTTCAAATATTTCCATATCATAATATTCACCTATTATATTCCAAAAAACATCTACACTAATGTTTTCATTTAATAGTTTTGTTAAATCATCATAACCTTTTTTATAGAGTCTATAAATATATTCTAAATCGTTAACATTCATTCTCTTATTTATACACTTATTACTATTATCTATTAAGTTTGCTTTCATAAAATTCTCCTATTTTAATGTTAATGATAAAGCACCATTTCTTATATCTTCCATTAACATTCTTTCATCTCTTAAATGATTTAATAATACTTCTTTTTCAATTACCTCTATAAAATATTCATAATGAGTCCCATATTGTGATGTAAACATTAATGGGTATACACTTAATATTTCTGCTTCTCTATAATCAGAAGCGTTTTTATCTTCTTCATTTAAACTACTTTCAATAACAATTTCATTACTGTTTTTATCAATATATAGTTTTTCTCTCATTACAGCATTATTATGTAGTGGAAACTTAATCATATGAGAATTATCATTATCTATATATCTTATAATACTTTCTGGATATGTTTTACATATTCCACCACCATTTGTTGGTATTCTTCCTAAAATCAAATTATTACTTTCCATTATTAAACCTCCTAAATAAATTAAGATATATTATATATCAAACAAAAATATTTGTAAATAAAAAGAAGAGATTATTTCTCTTCCATTACAACTTTTATTCTTCTTACACCAGCAGAAGATGATTCTTCTTTAACTATCTTAATATGATTTAATTCACTTGTATTCTTAACATGTGGCCCCCCACATATTTCTTTACTAATATTATCACCTATAGTATATACAAATACTTTATCACCGTATTTTTCAATAAATGTTCCTTCAGCACCACTCTTAATAGCGTCTTCTTTATTCATTTCTTCTTTTACCACATCTAAATGTTCATCAATATGTTTATTAACAATGTCTTCTACTTCTCTTTTTTCTTCTTCAGTCATTTTATGGTCTAATGGAAAATCAAATCTCAATCTTTCAGGTGTAATATTGCTTCCTTTTTGATATACACCCTTACCAAATATTTGCTTTAAAGCAGCTAATGTTAAATGACATATAGTATGATATTTTGTACTCATTTCACCAGTATCAGCTAGTCCTCCCTTAAATTCACCAGCTGATGCTGTTCTAGATAATTCTTGATGTTCTTTAAATTTCTTATTAAATCCATCAACATCTACTTTTAAGTTGTTTTCTTCAGCCATTTCAATAGTAAACTCAAGTGGGAATCCAAATGTATCAAATAGTTTAAATGCAGTTTCACCATTAATAGTATCTCCTTCTAAAGTAGATATTGCTTTATTAAACATTTTATATCCACTCTTTAAAGTTTTATTAAATTTATTTTCTTCATCTATTAGGCCTTTAATAATAAAATCTCTATTCTTATATAATTCACTATAATCTTCTTTATAATATTCAATTACTATATTAGCAAGATTTTCTAATATTGAATCTTCTACTCCAAGATTCTTTATATATCTAATCATTCTTCTAATAACTCTTCTAAGTATATAACCTGCTCCTACATTAGATGGAAGTAACGCATGATCATCTCCTAATATAAATACACTAGTTCTAATATGATCTAGAATTATTCTAAATGCTTTTAAATTATCTTCATATTTTTTACCAGTTAATTTTTCTATTTCTTTTCTTAACAATACAAATATTTCAATATCATAAACACTCTTAAGTCCATTATAAACGACAAGTGTTCTTTCAACTCCCATACCTGTATCAACATTCTTATGTTCTAATGGAGAATAACTTCCGTTTTCTGCTTTATATTGCATAAATACATCATTCCATATTTCTAAATATTTACCACAATCGCAAGCAGGACTACAATCTTTACCGCATTTTTCTTTACCAGTATCATAGAACATTTCAGTATCTGGTCCGCAAGGTCCACTACCACTTCCAAGTTCCCACCAATTATTTTCTTTTGGTAAATAGAATATATTCTCTTCTTTTACCCCACAATTTTTCCAAGCGTTAAAACTTACTTCATCTTTTTGTGCATCATCATTACCAGCAAATACTGAAAATGATAGTTTATCTTTTGGTATGTTTAAATACTTTTCGCTTGTTAAAAATTCATAAGACCAAGGAATCATTTCTTCTTTAAAATAATCTCCAAGTGACCAATTACCTAACATTTCAAAGAATGTTAAGTGTGATGAATCTCCTACACTTTCAATATCAGATGTTCTAATACATTTTTGTACATCTACAAGTCTTTTGCCAGATGGATGTTTTTCGCCAAGTAAATAAGGTACTAATGGATGCATTCCAGCAGTTGTAAATAAAACAGTTCCATCATTTTCAGGTATTAAACTAGCACTAGGTATAACACTATGCCCCTTACTCTTAAAAAAATCAAAATACATATTAATTAATTCTTTTCTTGTTAACTTTTTCATATATCCTCCAAAATAAAAAGAATAGTACATAAGGAGTCTTAATGACGGTACCATCCTTTATTTAACTTATTTGTTTTATAACGAGAACAACTCGTGAGTGATTAACTCAAATAATGAAAGTAGCTTCAAATAATTTTTATATTAGTTTCCACCAAACACTAACTCTCTATGAATAAAAAATTATTCTACTCATCTCTCAATGAAATAAATTCTATCAAATAATTTAAAAAATTTCAAGTAAAAAAAATAACTAGTTAAACTAGTTATTATATTACATAGGTTGATTTGTAGTATTTGTACCTTCAAATATGCTTTGTCCAGCTGTAGGAGCAACTGGTTCACTTTGAACTGGCGCTACTGGTTCTGGTGTCACTGGAGTTGCTGGTTCACTTGGAGTTGATGTGGCACTTGGATCCTCAATAATTAATGTTGGTTCATCAGATCTAACTGGTTCCTCTGGTGGTAATTGCATACCTACATTTATATCGTTTACCATTGGTTGAGTTGCTGGTTGCGCTGCCACTTCATTTCCTATAGGCATAGTTGGTCCTAGAGTTGCTGGTTCTGGTACAGCTTGAGGTGTCACTTCCGGTGTCACTGGAGCATATGTATCCACTTGAACTCCCATTGGTTCAGTTTGTGTCATGTTTGGTTGAGCAGTTTCACTTGCAGTTTGAACTTCTGGTTTTTTCTTTCTACTCCCTGCAATAAAACCTATTAATGCTATCAATAAAACAACACTTACTCCTAAAAATATATAATAATAATCTGCTAGAAAGTTTAATACACTATCCATTTTTATAGCCTCCTTATTCTATATAATATTCTACCATTATTAATTTTAGAATTCAACATTATAATTAATAGTTAGATAATTTTTTTATTCTTCTATATTTTGCTGGATTCTTTTTAGCTTCTATACTAATTTTTTTTCCTTCTTCCATCATCTTTAAAAGAATTTTTTTCTTTTCTTCTTTTTCTTTTTTATCTATAAATTTATCACTCATTTTAACGCCATCCCTTCATTAGCAGCAATTATAGCTTCATAAGTTGCTCTTGCTTCAGCACGAGTACAAATAGGTAGCATTTTAATTGCTTCTTCTCCCTCATAAAGTGTTACATTATCATTGTTTCCAACTTTACTAAACAAACCAATTTCAGATATATCAAATAATTCATTTAATTTCGTAACTGCTCCTCTTAACTCTGAAGTAATGTATGCAAGTGTTGCAAGTGTAGCTCCTCTTCCATTTTCATTTTCTCTTTGTAAAACATTTTGATAAATAAGCACAGGATCGGCATGTATTATTTGAATTCTTATCTTAATACCTCTTTCTTCTAACATTTTAAATTTCGCTATTGCTGCCTCGAGATTACATAAACTACCTTCAAATATAATAGTTCCGTCTGAAATCTTATGTTCTTCAAATAATGATTGAATATAAAATGATTTCCCTGCTCCTGGAACACCAGTTAAAAAAATACATTCTTTAACACTAGGATCCTTTATTTTTTCCTCAAATAATTTTTGAGCAAGCCAAGCACTTGAATTATGAACTGCTAAATCAAATTTTTTTCTTGTTTCTTTATTACGACTAAATTCTGGAAATATTTCTTTAAATAAATCCGAATTAATATATAGTCCACCATGAGATTTTTCCATAGCACAATACATTTCAATACATTTTTTTGTTTTGTTAAATGCTCTTACCCTAGCAATTTTTTGAACTATGGCTGCTTCGCCTTTCAAAGTATCTTTATATAAAATTGGATTGATATCTTTCATATAGCATTCTTCCTTTGTTAATTATTTACACTTTTATTTTACAATATTATTAACATGTATGCAAATAAAAAGATTAGAGTTAACTAATCTTTTCTATCATCTTTTGTTTCGCCTCTACAGGATTTGCTTTTCCTTTTGATTTTTTCATTACTTGACCAACTAAATAATCTAACATATTAGTTCTACCATTATGATAATCTTCAATTGCTTTTGAGTTTTCACTAATTACTTCATCAACTAAAGAATCAATAAGTCCTGCATCTTCAATAACTTCCATTTCATACTTCTTAACTATCTCTTTTGGAGTTAAATGTTCTTCTAACATTTTAGCAAAAACTTCTTTTCCTTGATTATTAGTTATTTTTTTATCTTCAATTAGTTTAACTAATTCATATATCATATTTGGTCTAATAAATACATCATCTATTGTTGTATCTTCACTCTTATTAACTTCAGCCAATACTTTAGTAGTAATCCAGTTACATGCACTTTTAGGATCACATCCTAAACTTACACATTCCTCAAAATAATCTGATATTTTTTTACTTTTAACAAGTACTCCTGCATCATATTCACTCAAATTATATTCTTTAATATATTTTTCTTTCCTTTGTGGTGCTAACATTGGAATACTTTTTCTTATTGATTCTTTAAATTCTTCTGTTATTCTATATCTAGGTATATTTGGTTCAGTAAAATATTTATAATCAATAGCATCTGCTTTACTTCTCATACGAATAGTAGTTCCACTTTCATCATCCCATCTTCTTGTTTCTTGAACTACTTCATCATATCTACCAGATTCTTTTAATTCACTTTGTCTTTTTATTTCATATTCAATAGTTTTTCTAATAGCATCAAAACTATTAACATTCTTAGTTTCTACTTTTGTACCAAGTTCTGTATCATTTTCATCCATTATAGAAACATTAACATCTGCTCTTATTTGACCTCTTTTTGTATCACAATCAGATATATCAGTATATTGATATATACTTCTCATTGCTTCTAAAAAAGCAAGTGCTTCATCGGCAGAGTTTAAACATGGTTCAGTTACTAATTCTAGTAATGGAACTCCTGCTCTATTATAATCAATTGTTGAAGTATTATAATAATGATCTAAAGATGCAGCATCCTCTTCTAAATGTATATCATGAATTAATACTTCTTTTTCTTTACCGTTAACATCAATTACCAATTTTCCTTTAGTACCTACCGGATTAAAGAATTGTGTTATTTGGAATCCTTTTGGTAAATCTGGATAGAAATAATTTTTTCTATCAAATTCCATATAATCTGGTATTTTACAATTTAATATCATTGCTGCTTCAACAGCTTTTCTAACACATTCTTTATTAACCATAGGAAGTGTCCCAGGGAATCCTAAATCTAATGGCCTAACATTTTCATTAGACTTTTTAGAATAACCATTAATAGCATCAGAGAACACTTTTGTATGTGACTTCATTTCACAGTGAAATTCCAGTCCAATAACTGCTTTGTATGCCATTATTTAACCTCCTTTGCTATTTGATTCTTATAATTCATAGTACCCTCTAAACTATAAGCTATATTAAGTACATTTTCATCATCCTTAACTTTACCAGTTATATTTACCCCTACAGGCAACTTATCAATAAATCCATTTGGTATTGTTATACTTGGATATCCTCCATAGTTACCTATTTGTAGCAATTCATCAAGAACACTAGTATCATCACTTAACATATTTTTATCATTATCTAAATATTTAGCAGGTCCTACTCCAACTGGAGCAATCATAGCATCATACTCTTCAAATAAAGAGTTCATTTTATCTACTATCATTCTTCTAACTCTTTTAGCATTTAAGAAGTATTTTTCTTGATTTTCACTTTGTAATACATAAGACCCTATTACAAATCTTCTTTTAATTAAAGGACTAAATCCATGAGTTCTATGGTCAGTCATCATTTCAAAAGGAGTTTCTCCTTTACCTCTAGGCCCAAATGCTATACCGGTTAAGTTAGACATATTACTTGTTGCTTCAGCACAAGAAATAACCACATATACACTAGGAAGTGCATTAAGAAGTGTTTTATCTATGCTTACTCCCTCAACACTCATACCAAGACTTTCACATTTCTTGATTGTTTCTTTAAAGTTATCTAAATGACTAACCAATTCTTTATTTGGTTTTTTATAATTTTCTATATCGCATACTTCTTTAATATAGAATAGCTTTTTACCTTTAACTTTACCATCTAGTGATTTTAATAGATGCATATTACTTGAATCCCAAGAAGTCATATCTTTATTATCTTTACCCTTCATAGCATCTACTACTATTGCAGCATCTTCTACACTTCTTGTTAAAACTCCAACTGTATCAAGTGAACTGGCAAATTGATACATTCCAAATCTAGATATCATTCCATATGTTGGTTTATATCCAACTATTCCACAGTAAGCAGCAGGTTTTCTAACAGAATCTCCTGTATCACTACCTAATGCATATGGATATACTCCCATGGCAACACTAGCAGCACTTCCAGAACTACTTCCAGCACACATTCTATCATAATCCCAAGGATTATGAACTACTCCTGTATGACCTGTTGTACCAGTACCACCCATTCCAAGTTCATCAAGAACAGTTTTTGCTACCCCTACTGCTCCATGTTTAGTTAAGTTAGCTACACATGTTGCTGTATATATCGGAATATAATCATTTAATGTATTAGAACTACCTGTTGATAATATCCCTTTAGTAGCAAAAATATCTTTTATACCATATGGTATTCCAGATAATAAATCATCTGTTACTTTTTCGCCTTTTGCTTCATCTATAATAGTAACAAAAGAATTTGTTTTTTCTTGAATACTATGGCAAGCATCAATAGATTTTTTAACTAATTCATCACTTGTTAATTCTTTATTAATTAACTTTTCATGCAATGACTTAATACCATCTTCTATCATTATCCCACCACCTTTGGAACTTCTACTTCTCTACCTTCAACTACATCACAGTTGCTAAGCAAGTCATCAATATCAATTTTTTCTCCAACTTCGTCATCACTTCTTAAATCATCTACATACATTTCAAAAGGATAACTAAGTGGTTCTATATCTTTAATATTAGGTATTTCATTAATTAAATCCATATTTTTTTCAATAGTATCAAATTCATCTTGAATCATTTTTCTTTCTTCTTCTGTTAATCCAATAAGTAAGTCACTTGCATACTTATCTATTTTTTCTTTGGTGAAATTACTCATTTTTATTCCTCCTTTATTACTATACCTAATTCATCTAATTGATTTTTATCAAGTGTACTAGGACTTCCCATCATATAATCTATACCACTAGCACTAGCTGGAAATGCTTGAACTTCTCTTAAGTTATCTTCATCTTTAATAATCATGAGAATTCTATCTATTCCAATAGCCATTCCTCCATGAGGAGGTGCCCCATATTTATAGGCAGTAAATAAACTTTGAAATCTCTTTTCTACTTCTTCACGAGAATATCCTACTACCTCAAAACCTTTAGCTAAAGAATCTAAATTACTATTTCTAATAGCGCCACTAGACATTTCATTACCATTACATACAAAGTCATATTGATATGCAAGGACATCTTCAATGTTATCTTTTGTATATTCAACATCTTTCTTTGGTAAGCTAAATGGGTTATGACAAAACTCATATTTTCTTAACTTATCATCATATTCAAACATAGGAAAATCTTTTATAATACACATTTCAATCTTATTAGAATCAATTAAATCTAATTTTTTACCCAATTCAGTTCTTATTAATCCAGCAAATTTACAAGCAACTTTATGACTCTTATTTGCTATAAAGAATACAACTGAATTCTTTTTCATTCCTAATAGTTTTATTATACTATTTCTTTCTTCTTCTGTTAAGAACTTATCTATTGGACCTTTAAAACTTCCATCTTCCATAAGTGTTAAATAACCAATTCCAGGCATTCCTATACTACTGGCATAATCGACCACTTCATTAAACCAAGAGTTTGGTTTATCTCCTATATTATCTACATTAATTGCTTTAACAGTCGAATTCTTAAATGGTCCAAATGTAGTGTTTTTTAACACTTCACTAACATCTTCAATTACTAATGGGTTTCTTAAATCAGGTTTATCAGTTCCATATTTATCCATACTTTCTTTATATGTTAATCTTCTAAACGGTATTTTAGATACTTCTTTATCACTATATTTAGAAAATACATCATAAAATACTTCTTCACCTAACTTTAATACTTCTTCTTCAGTAATAAAGTTCATTTCAAAATCTAATTGATAGAATTCTAAAGTTCTATCACTTCTAGCATCTTCATCTCTGAAACAAGGCGCAATTTGAAAATATTTATCAATTCCACCTACCATTAATAATTCTTTATATATTTGTGGTGCTTGAGGTAATGCATAAAACTTGCCCTTCATTCTTCTTGATGGAACAACAAAATCTCTTGCCCCTTCTGGAGAAGACGCTGTTAATATTGGCGTTTGTACCTCAACAAACTTTTTATCATACATTTTATTTCTTAAAAAATGTAATAGTTCACTTCTAAGTAAAACAATGTCTTTTACTTTTTCATTTCTCATATCTAAATATCTATATTTAAGCCTTACATCTTCCGAAACTTTTTTACTAGATATTATTTCAAAAGGTAATTCATGAAGAGAACTTCCTAATACTTCTAATTTATCAACTAACAATTCAACTTCTCCTGTTTTAATTTTTTCATTGTATGTGTCTTCACTTCTTTTTCTAATTTTACCTTTTAATCTTACTACAGATTCACGAGCTAATCCTTTAAACATATCATCATCATTTGATACAGTTTGAAGTACTCCTGTAGTATCTCTTAAATCTAAAAATAATACTCCACCATGATCTCTAATATTCTGTATCCATCCACTAACAACAATTTCTTCACCTATAAAGTCTTTTGTAATATCTTCAATCATAGTGGAATGATACATATTTTTCATTTTTATACCTCCACTATTAATTAATAATCACAATTATTTGGTGTTCTTGGATATGGTATAACATCTCTAATATTTTCAATTCCAGTTAAGTACATAATTAGTCTTTCAAACCCTAAACCAAAACCAGAGTGATAACATCCACCAAATCTTCGTAGATTTGTATACCAATCCATTTCTTCATAATTAATATTTAATTCTTTCATTCTATTAATTAATCTATCATAGTCATCTTCTCTTTGACTACCGCCCATTAGTTCACCAGCACCTGGGACTTCTAGATCAACAGCCGCTACTGTTTCATTATCATCATTTAATTTCATATAATATGCTTTAATATCTTTTGGCCAATTAGTTATAAATACTGGTCCATTAAAATGTTCTGTAATATATTTTTCATGTTCTTTAGCAATATCTTCTCCATATTCAGGTTTAAATTCAAAATCAACATTAGCATTTTTTAATAATGTTATCGCATCATGATGAGTTATTTTAGCAAACTTACTATTTAATACTTTATTTAATTTATCAATTATTCCCTTTTCAACAAATTTATCAAAGAATTCCATTTCTAAAGGACACTTGTCCATTACATATTTAATAACAAATTTTAGCATTTCTTCTTCAATATCCATTAGTCCATTTAAATCACAAAATGCTATTTCTGGTTCAATCATCCAAAATTCATTCGCATGTGTTTTAGTATTAGAATTTTCAGTTCTAAGTGTTGGTCCAAATGTATATATCTTTTTATATGCTAATGCATATGTTTCACCATGTAATTGGCCACTACCAGTAATATAAACTTTCTTACCAAATAAATCTTGCTTAAAATCAACATTTCCTTTCTCGTCCCTAGGGACGTTATTTAAATCAAAAGTAGTCAATTTAAACATTTGATCTGATCCTTCACAGTCTGCTCCAGTTATAATTGGACTGTGAAAATATATATAATTATGACTTTGAAAGTATTCATGAATACCCTGAGCTGCTACGCTTCTAACTCTAAATACTGCATTAAATAAATTAGTTCTAGGTCTTAAGTATGCTACTTCTCTTAAGAATTCTCTAGTATGTCTTTTTGGTTGAATCGGATAATCTTCCGGACTATCTCCTAATACTTCAACACTAGATACTTTCATTTCGTGAGTTTGTCCACTACCTTCACTCTTAACTATTTTACCTTGAACTCTAATAGAAGAACCTACTCTAATTTTACTAATCTTATCAAAGTCTTTTAAATCTTTATCATATACTAATTGAAGTGAACCAAAATAAGTCCCATCATTAAAATCAATAAAGCCAAAATTAGATTGATTTCTATTATTTCTAACCCATCCTTCTAATTCCACTTCTTTTCCTTCATATTTTTTAATACTTTCAAATAAATCTTTTACATCCATTTTTATCTCTTCCTTTCAAAAAACAAAAAAGGAATGGCACAAGGAGTCATAAAGACGGTACCATCCCTTTAATTAACTTAATTTTTATAACGGTTTAACCCGTAAATACTTACTATTATTTCAGTATTTCTCTCTATGGTGTTATTCGCATATATAGTTTATTAGTTTTCACCAACCACTAACTCTCTTTAAAACATTTATATGTTACTTCTCCACATCAGCGATTTACATAGTAATTATACTTATTAGATTAATTATTGTCAATGATATTAGACTTTTCTAATCTAGGAACTATAGGTTTTAAAGCTACTATAAATCCATCAATAGCTGCTTCATAATCTTTATCCATATAATAATCTAAAGTTGTTTTTACTACGCGTGATATTTTATCTATATCACTTGTAGTAAATAATATTCCATCTTTAAAATATGCTTTTGGATCTTGTTTATAATTAATATCTATAAATCTTTCAAATTCTTCTTTAGAACTAATTTCAATAGTTGGAGCCCAGCCTTTATATATCATCATACATTCATTGTCTGGAATTCCATTAATTGAATAATTATAAATACTTGAACTTAGATTAATTGGCCATTCTACATTATATTGAATGTAATCTTGCCTTATTTTTCTTAAAAAACTAATACCATCCATAAAAACCTCCATTATTTTGTAATATTTAATCTACTAAATATACCAATTAAACCATTAATCTTTTCCTCTTTAGGTGTATATCCATAAGTAGAATTGTATATATCTATTATTGTATCTAAATCATATACATCACATATTTTAACCGTATCTTTGTTGTAATATGCTTGCGTATTATAATCTCTTGTTGATGTTATATTTAATACGTTGTCATAAATCCATAAAGTTACACTTGGTGTTTGTAATGTCATTTCAACAAAAGTACTACTAGCTAAGTACACATCTGTTTTATCATCTAATGCTTTCTTTAAAATATCTATTACATTCATTTTATACACTTCCACTTCTAGTTATATTTTAAGATCTTTTAATTCTTCTTTTTTTATTTCTCTTTGACTACCATCAGACATATCTTTTAATGTCACAACATTTTTATTTATTTCGTCTTCGCCAATTATTATAGCATATTTATTATTCATTTTACGAGCATAATTCAATTTTTGTTTAAATCCTTTATCTAAATAACAAATATTAACATTGTATTTTTCTTTTAATATATTATTTACTTCATAAACATATTCATAATTATCACACATAGGTAAAATAATTATATCTGAAGAACTAGTATCATTTACTTTTATTATTCCTGACTCTATTAATTGATAAAAAAGTCTAGTCAAACCAATAGATATTCCTACTCCAGGTAATTTCTTATCAGTATAATATTCCGCTAAGTTTTCATATCTTCCTCCAGAACATATACTTCCTATACTAGGATAATCAACCAAATTAGTTTCATATACCGTACCAGTATAATAATCAAGTCCTCTAGCTATTGTTAAATCAACTCTATAATTCTTACGAGGAATCCCTCTTGCTTTTAAATCTTTTAACACCTCTTCTAATTCTTCTATTCCTTCATTTAATAATATATTCTCTTCCTTAGTTTTTGGATATTCATTTTTTAAATAATCTAATGATTCTGTCATATCAGGGTTATTTAGTCTTCTGTTCATTAGATTAAATATTTCAAACATTTGAATTTCTGATAATCCAATCTTAGTTAACTCTTCTCTAACTTCTTTCTCACTAATCTTTTCCATTTTATCAATAATTCTAAGTACATCAGAAGCTTTATCACTAATACCTAATCTACCAAAAAAACCATTTAAGATTTTTCTATTATTCAATCTAACTACAAAATCACCTATATTTATTTTTTTAAATATATCATATATAACATTAATAATTTCAGAGTCATATTTTAAAGATAAAACTTCGTCCCCTATTATATCTATATCACATTGATAGAACTCTCTAAATCTTCCTTTTTGAGGTCTTTCACCACGAAATACTTTACCAACTTGATATCTTTTAAAAGGGAAAACCAATTCATTATATCTTCTAGCCACATATTTAGCTAAAGGAACAGTAAGGTCAAATCTTAAAGACAAATCATTATCTCCCTTATTAAATCTATATATTTGTTTTTCAGTTTCTCCTCCTGCTTTAGCAAGTAACACTTCAGAATATTCAATTACTGGAGTATCTAGTGGATAAAACCCATAACTTTTATAAGTATCTATAATAATACTTTTAATCCTATCAAATTCAACTTGTTCATTAGGATATAGTTCCATAAAACCAGGTAATGTTTTTGGTTCAGTTTTCATTTTTATCATCCTTTCATATTATATTTTATCATTTTTTATTTACTATTAAAATAAAAAGATTATATGAACATCATATAATCTTACTTTTATTAATTATATTTGATGTTTATTAATTTTTACATAACAAAGAAGGTTCATTATTATGAACTTGATGATTATTATGATTATGATTCATTAATCTTATCATATTATTCCCTTCTTTCTTGGTTATTAATAATACTATTTTTTATTATATTTGTCAAATAACAACTATTTACACATACTAATAAACTCTTCTTCACTAATAATTTTAACACCTAATTCTTTAGCTTTTTGGTTTTTAGTAGATGTGCTATTAACATCATTATTTATTAAATAATTTACTTTATTAGATATCGAACTAATAACTCTTCCACCTAATGACTCAATATATTCAATCATACTATCTCTATTTTCAAAATGATTAAGGGAACCAGTTATTACAAACACCATATCTTCTAATTTATTATTTGTGTTACTTACATCAGTAAACGTTACCTCTTTTAACAATTTATCGACTGAATTGTTAAAATCCGAATTTTTAAATGTTTCACACCAAGTAGTCGCTATTATATCTCCAACTCCGTCAATATTACTTAATTCTTCAAATGTTATATTTCTTACTTTATTTATATCATTTCCGCAATGCTTACATATTAATTTTGCCCTTGATAAACCTATTTCAGGAATACCTAATGCATATATAAAATTAGCAATCTTAACTTTTCTTGATTTTTCTATACTATAAATCATATTTTCATATGACTTTGTACCAAAACCTTCATAATTTATTATTTTATCTTTATGTCTATCTAAATGATATATATCACTATAATCCTCTAACATTCCCTCTTTAAATAGTACTGCTAGTATTTGTTCACTAATTCCATCTATATTCATAGCATTTCTACTAGTAAATAAATCTAATTTCTTAATAAACTTAGCATGACAAAAATCATTTAAACAATATAAATATTTAACACCATTATTTTCAACTATACTTGTTTCATGATTACATACGGGACAATACTTAGGTATTTCTACATTATCAGTTTTTTCTATATCATTAGCTATTTGAGGAATAATCATATTAGCTTTAAATACTTCAATAGTATCTCCTATACCAAGTTTTAATCTACTCATAATGGATAAATTATGAACAGATGCTCTACTAACTATAGTTCCTTCTATTTCAATTGGTTCAAAAACTGCTACTGGATTAATTAATCCTGTTCTTGATGCACTCCAATCAACACTTAATAATTTACTTTCAACAGTTTCATCTTTCCATTTAAATGCTATTGAATGTCTAGGATATTTAGCAGTCATTCCTAAAGATAAACCATATGCCATATCATCAAATGTTAATACAAGTCCGTCAGATGGTATATCATAATCTTTTATTTTATCTTTATACATTAATACCATATCTCTCATATTATCTTTATTAACTTTAACTCTTTCAACACATTCAAATCCTAAAGATTCTAACCATTCAAATTGTTCTTCTTTAGAATTAGGCATCTTATCACTAGAACTAATTAAAGCGAAAACAATACAATTAACATTTCTTTCAGCAGTAACTCTACTATCAAGTTGCCTAACAGACCCAGAGCATAAGTTTCTTGGATTTTTATATTGCATGTCATCTTCATTATCTTCATCATTCATTTTGTTAAAATCTGAATATTTAATAATTGCTTCTCCTCTTACCACTAATTCCCCTGTATACGGAATTGTAAAAGGAATATTTTTAAACTTTTTAACATTTTCTGTTACTACTTCACCAATTATTCCATTACCACGAGTTACACCTCTAACAAGTTTTCCTTCTTTATATGTTAAAACAATAGTAAGACCATCTAATTTCCAAGATAGTAATCCTTCTTTATCTCCAATAAACTCAGACAACTCATCTATACTTTTAGTCTTAGCTAATGATAACATTGGACTACTATGTTCCACTTTTTCTAGTTGCTTAGACACTTCTGTTTCAACATTAACAGTTGGACTGTTAGAAAAAACTGTATTAGTTTCTTTTTCTAACTTTACTAATTCATCATATAATTTATCATATTCATAATCAGTCATAATAGGATCACTAAATTGATAATACATTTTAGATGCATAATTTAGTGTTTCTATTAATTCTTTCATTCTCTTAACTTTATCATCCATTTTATTCACCTCAAATAAAAAGAATATGTTTTCCACATATTCTATTATATCAAATTTTAGAATAAATTAATTATCTTTTTAAAAAATAATGCAATTATTAATACTTGAATAATTATAATCGCAGAACTAATAATAATTAGTTTAATATTTCTTTTATCTTTATATCTAATATAACCAACTAATGAGAATATTAATGATATAATTGCCCATGGAAAGAACAAATTAAACAAAGAAATGAATGCTAAAAGAGGTGAAATTAATTTAGTAATTAAACATCCAATAGCGAAATAGTAATAATCATTACTATAATTCTTGTTAACAACTTTTTTCTTATTATTTAGCTTAACTACTTTACTTCCACACTTAGAACATACTTCATCAGTTTCATTTAATTCATTATTACATCTATAACATTTCATACTTAAATTTTAACATATTATAATTTTTATAACAAATAAAAAGTTGATATTAAATCAACTTATTTTTTATTAGTCTTTTTTGCTGTACTTTTTTTAACTGGGTTTTTAGTTGTTGTTTTTTTTGTGTTTTTCTTTTTCTCTGCTTGAGCCTTCATTCTTCCTTTTTCAAGTTCATATCCAGCTTTTGATAATAAAGATGCTTTTGCTTTTTTAGTTTCTTTTTTAATCATTTTATCTAATTCATCAGTTTCATATTCATTTGTTTGTTTTGAACTAAACATAAAGAATAGAACAACTATTAATGCAAAACCTGCTAGAATTGCAAATACTAATCCAAGTGATCCTGTTGAAGAAGAAAAATCGACTTCATGTTCACCTATCATACATTTTTCACCATTCATAGCGCATCCAACTATATCTTTATCACCATTTTCATATGCTTTAGCAATAATTGTTTCTAAATCTTCACTATAACCTGCTGCAGCATAAATATCACTAATAATTACAAATGGTGTAGATTTATAATCTGCATTTTCAAAACCGGCTTTTTTAAACTCTTTAGCAAGCTTTTCTCCTAATTTATAATCTTTTCCTTTTGCCCAAGTTTCATGGTCAACATATAATTCTTTTCTAACAATTTCAAATGTCTTACCATAATTTTTTAATCCCTCTAAATATTGAATTTCTGCTTCACAATAAGGACATTCTCCTGCTTCAAAGATATATACATTTACTTTTGCTTTTTCTTCTGCCATTAATACACTAGGTACAAAGCAGAATAATGTTAATAATACAACCAAAAATTTCTTCATATTTTCCCTCCTATTTACACAATTAATAATGTAACACAATAATAATTTTAAGTCAATTTTACTTTTGACTTTTTTTGAATAAATAATAATAAATAAATCCTAGGATTAGTAATATTCCCCCAACTATAAAACTGAGTGTTCCACTTGTATCTGCTTTTACTTCAAATACTCCACTTATTAACCAACACAAACTACATAATAAATATAACATGGCTACTGTTTTCTTATTAATAGTTTTTTTCTCTTCTTTTTTATTTGTTGTTTTTACTTCTTTCTTTTTCATTATGACTCCTTATACTTTAATATTTCATTAAAAAGCATCGCATGCCCTTTGTTCATTTGCCCTTTAGCAATAATATCTTTTATTTCTTCAACACTCATATATTTAACAAATTCAACTTCGCTTTCTTGAATCTTAATTTTACTAACATCTATATCTTTCTTTAAATAATATAAAAATCTAAGCGGAAAATCAAATAATCTATATCCCAATTTAACAACTTCATCAATAGTAATATCAACTCCAAGTTCCTCTTTTACTTCTCTTATAATAGTACTATCGGCATCTTCATTATGATCTATATGCCCACCAGTAGATGAGTATTCCTTATTTTCTTTTGATGTTTTTTGAATCAGAAATTCTCCTTTACTATTTTCAATAAAAATGATTGCAACCGCTATATGTTCATTATCACTGAAAACTTCATTTTTGTTGCCTCTTTCAACAACTCTTCCTGTCCTATTACCATTATTATCATATACATCTAATAATTCCATATTCTCTCCTTTATTTATAATATAATTATATAATAAAAAGTCGCATTTTGCGACTATTATTATTTTGATATAAAATGCATCGAGTGATTTACTTTTACTTTATCAAGTGGTTTATAGTATTTATCCTCTGATGTTGAATACCAATATCTTACCCCCAACACTTTAGGCAATATATAATAACTGCCTTCTTCATATAATATATTAACATTTAAATTGTTATCTTTGTCAGTAGTTACTTCCCATAACCTTTTTCCTTTGTTATTCTTTGGTACTTCTAAAAGCATATTTTTATTCATTTGGTTATTTAATAAATATACTTTAAATGTAGTTTTATCAAGCCCATATCTTTCTAATATTTTTCCTTCTTCCGCTCTTAAACCGTTAAACATGTAATAAGGCATTATATCACTAAATTCATTATATGAGTATAAATTGTTTTTATTATTAATTAGATTATTTCTATATTCTTTAGGCCATGTTACATTCTTATCAAAACCATATAAGTTAGAAAGAATAACAGTACCATCTGTTGTTAAGAAATCATTAGCAATTATATTATAATATCTTGTAGATACAACATGATAATAATTAACCTCTTTATTAATAAATTCTATTTTTTTGATACTTACTTCTTTTAATCTACCATTAATAACTTTATATACCTCAGTCCCTACTTTAAACTTACTATAATCATCTACTGATATAAATTCATTATGAGTTTTGCTAAATATACCATGATATCCTACCGTATTAAGTTCACTACCATCGGAGAATATAGTATGTTGATATTTATTAATGCTGGATGTTTTCTCTATCCATATTGGATATTCAGGTATTAAACTACCAGTATCGTAACTCCATACAGATAATAAATCATTATAATTAATATCTTCTATATTTTTATATCTACCATTGTTTAGTAACACTTTAGTCCCTTCAACTAAACATATACCCCCACCAGTAGCTCTAGCTGTTATTGTAATTGGTCCAGTAACATTATTAATTGTAATTCTACCATTATTAGAATTATATGAATAACCAGAAGTTAAATTATTTCCATTCATATTAATCGTAATAGAGTTAGGTAAATTATAATTTCCAGAAACAGACAACGTTGCTGTATATTGAGTACCAATTACGGCAGTATCAGCACCACTCTTACTAATATTTGTAAGATTATATGTTACATCAAATACCCAAGTATATGTTGAACTAGTACTTCTAGAACAATAGCCGCTACTTGTAGTACAATCAGTTGCTTTATTTTTACCATTGTTTCCTTTAGAATCTATTCCATACACTTTAAAATAATATGTTCCATTACTTAAACCAGTAACAGTGAATGATGTATTTGAAGAACTAGTATTTTGACTACTACAATTATTACTAGAATCACATGTATCAACGACATAATCAGTAATATTATTTATATCTGTTGCATCCCATGTTAAATTAACTTTTCCATTTTCTGCTACAAATGTTGCATTAACATTACTAATAATTGGTGGTTCACTATCAAGTAAAGTTTCATCTTTATCAACAAGAACTTTTACACTTCCTAAACTAGTATTACCATTAGCCGTTATAAACGTTAAATTAACGTTCTGTTGATTAGTAGCAAAACTAACTCCATTTTTTCTTTCTATATAAATGTCATATGTTTGTGTATTATTAGCACCTACTGTTAAAGTCCCCAGATTATTACCATTAGCATTTACTAACTTAAAATTAGAATTGCTAATTGATAAATCAAAACTTTGCGTTGTTTCATAAGTATTAATTACTGTTAATACAACTTTATCTCTTACTGTACTTCCTCTTAAATTAACACTACTATTACTTGGTATGCTTCCAAGTAGGTTGCCAGTTGGTTCTTCATCCTCTTCAGTTACATTTACATTTGTGTCTCCACTAACATTATAGTCGCCTGGAGTTGTTGGATACATATATATAGTTATTGAAAAAGTTTTAGTTGACAATTCAGGTATTGTTTCGCCAACTTCAATACCACTTAATTCATATGAAACATTCATATTAGGATTATTTGTTGTTTCAATTGAAGGATTAAATACAGCACTAGCAAATTCATAATCATAAAAAGAAGTATTACTAATTGTAATACTATATGTAGCACTATATTCATCATCTAATGCACTATTAGATGGTACATTAAAATTTAAATTAAAATTAATACTGTCCTTTGTAAAAGTAGGATCTTCAGGATTTTGAAGATTATTATTGCTTGTTAAAGTAACATTTGTAATAGCAATTTCTCCATTCTTTCCAAAATAAACACTACCTTGAGTTGTTACTCTAGCTCCATAAACAGCATACCCAATTGTTGTAAACAAAAAAATGAAAATTGTAATTATAGTTATAATAAGTCTATACTTATTTTTCATTATAATCACATCCTTTCCATTTTTCTTCTACTCATTGTATATTTCCAAGCATTTTTGTCACTTAGTAATATAAAATAACTCTTATATTCTCCTTTAAAGAAATTTATTGGCATTCTTACTTCACTATGAGCATCTAATAACTCATTAAATGAAGATACTGATATAACATTATAATCATTTAAATCAGGTATTTTCTTTATGTTAACAATTATGCCGTCATATGTATTTAAAATTTTCTTAAGTTCATTTTCATATCTATTTAAATTATCTTTAGCTTTAGAAACATATATTAATAATATTATACAAATTACAATTGCTCCAATATATATATACCCTAATGTTTTAAATATTTCTACTCTATTTTCATCTATTATTACACTTACTTCTTTAACATCACTTGGTACTGATTCTTCAACTACGGCATCAATTGTCATCTCTGATAGAGGTACTTGAATCATCATCTTACTACTAATAGGAACATTAACTTCATTTTCATCAATAGTAGTTTTTAATTTAGAATCTATATTCAAATATATTTTTAATATACCTTCTGCTGTACTTAATCCATATTTCTTTTTAAAAGAATTTAATCTACTATTGTATATATTATAATCTACGTCTACATTCTCATGTATAGAAAATTCGCTTAACTCTTTAATGCTCATTGACTTTTCATCAGTTATTTTGTATTCTTCATCCCAATAACTATTTTCACTATTTGATTTTTTAGATTCGATAACTGCTGATATATAATATCTATAATCTCCACTTACAGGATGATCAAATTTAATATTATAATCATAATCAACTTTAATATATTTAATTAAACTAGCAATATATGATTTACCATCTTTTTTTTCCAAGTATTCTTGATCAAAGAAATCATTTTTCTTTAGATAAACCTTATAATCAATTTTACTTTCATCCTCTTGATATTTTAAAGTTGCTTTTTTTTCTTCAAAGTAACCGTTTCTATACATATATAAATCAATGCAAGAGAAAAGAATTATTCCAAATACACATAGTATTTGAATAAGAAAATATTTCTTACTGTTCATAACTCATCTCCCCTCTTCTAAAGTATTCATTAATCCATATCGTTGGATATCCAATATACTTAATCTTATATTCTACTTTTCCTAATAGTTCAGAAGCATTAACATCAAAATAGTCTACACTATTATTATTATCTCCTTTTGTTTTCAAAACTTTCCCTGAATTTGTAATATTAACTATTCTATGAGTTATTATAGTATCACTTTTTTTAAACGCTATTATATCTCCAATTGCAAGTTCATCTATATCTTTTACTTTCCTATAGATGATAGCATCTCCCTTTTGATATATAGGGACCATCGAATTAGACCCAATAGCTACTAATTTATATCTTAGAATACCAGATATTAATACTACTACAACTATTAACATAGCCAATATTGGAAAATATATTACTCTAGTACTTACTTTAGCTGCGTATTTATCACTCTTTTCAGCATACATGATAGACTTACTAGAAAAGAAGTAAATAATATAAGTTAATAACACATTATATACTGAGAATAAATAATTTCCTAAACTTGGAATTATAGGTAATATATACTCATATAAAGTGATAACCGCCTTAAACAAAATGCAAGGTATTATACCTACTTTATATGATAAATAAGAGCATAATAATTCCCTAGAAATAACTGGTAAAGCAACAACACTAATAAAGATAAAAACAATTTCTCTATCTTCAAAATTATATCCACTTATTTCTATTATAATATTTAATACACACATAATAATTGTGAAAATAACTATCGGTATTATACCTTTAATTGTTTTCTTAATAATTGTATATCTTAGTAGTTCTTCAGCAACTATGACTAAGAATTCAAGTATTATTACTCTTGCAATATAACTTAAATTAAATGAAAAAATAGTCCTATTAAAACCTACAAATAATCCTGTTGCATAAGAAACTATAAAGAATGACAAAAGACATGCTATTATTATTCTAATTACATTTGATTTAACATAAGAGTTATTCCTATAATAACCAAATAATAGATATGTAATAACAGCAAGTACAATTATTGAAATACTTAATAAATTATTATTTTGTAATATCACATTAAATACTATAATAGAAATAACTAGCAATAATTCTATTATGTATAATTTTAAATTTTTCATTTTAACCAGCCCCAAGAAAATATGTAAGAATTATCCTTTAATGGATAATTCTTACATTACTTGTTATTAGTTTGCGTCAATATAATCAAATTGAGCAGTTAAAGTTACGTTTTGATCAGTTGATGGTAAATCTGTTGCATTTGCTGGTTTAACATATGAAACAGTAACTGTTACAGTTGCAGTTGCATGATTTTGAGCTGCTAATCCAATACTTAAATTATCAGTTGTTTGAGTATAATCAGTTCCAGCATAATTTACAGTATAAGTAATATATTTAGCTTGTTCAGTTGTTAAACCTGTCATAGTTATCTTCTTTAAAGTTGCATCGATTGTACCAAAGTTCTTAACATTTACAGTAAATGAATAAGTAGAACCTGGTGATGGTAATGTTACACTATAAGTAATAGCTGTATTACCAACTTCTTTTGATGATGCTTTAATATCAGAAGTTTCATTAAACGTACTAGTATCAAAATGTACATCCCATTTAGAAGCGGTAAATGTAGCAGTACCAGTAATACTTAAGTTTTGTTCATAAACGGCAAAACCTACAGACATAGCAAGTACAGCAATTGCCAAAATAACTATTATAATATTTTGTAAACTTTTCTCTTTTCTCATATTATCCTCCCATATTATATATTAATATTATCATTTTTCATTTATTTATTCAATATTTATTGTAATTGAAGTGTAAAAAAACTATCATTAGTTCTTTAATATTTTATAAACATCATATGCATTTTTGTATAAAATCATATCTGCTTCTTCTTCATTAAAATATTTTAATAGTTCAGTTTTTATATTACGCTTAATATTCTTATATTCATATATAGGCCTATAATTATAAATATCATCAATATCACTAGCAAATCTCATATCATCAGTTGATAACATCACTCTATTTGTTCCTATTATCTTACTAATATATTTAATATGTTTTAAATATTCATCACTATATTCCTCATATGTTTTTTTCTCATCTAAAAAATACTTATTTGATATTACTCCCACATATCCATCTACTTCTTTTATACATTCTAGTTGCTTATCTGTTAAATTTCTAGGTATATTATGAAGAACTCTTGCATTTGAATGGCTAGCATAACAAATTACCTTTTTACCTTTATTTTTATTATTCTTTATTACTTCCATAATATCATAAAAAGTTTTTTCATTAGCATGCGATAAATCAATTCCAATTCCTAAATCAATAGCTTTATTTATAAATCTTTTACCAAACTCAGTTAATCCCTTTTTGCTTCTATTACCAGAACCATATTTGTTTTTGTTATTCCATACAAGTAGCATTGATCTTAACCCTTCTTTATATAATAACTCTAAATCAGATATATTTACGTAATCACAACCTTCTATACTATATACAAAATCAATATTAGGTAAAAATCTTTCTAATATTCTTTTGGATTTTTTAAACATTTCTAAAATGGATACGTTTTCATCAAAATAGTTTTTATGTAATTCTTTAATCATTTCTTCTTTAGACATAAAATATAGATTAGCAAATATACACTTAACTCCACTATTCTTTATTTCATTAGAAAACTTTTCTATATCACTATAGTCATTCCTTAAAAAACATCTATAACAAATTGACAATAAATCATAATGAGTATCTACCATTTTAACCCCTTCTAAATATTTCTTTAGTAGCACATATTTTATCACTTAAACACAAAATAATACTCTCTTTATATTTAGGTATTCTCATATTTAATGGAAACATATGCGTATATATCATATTCTTTTCTATTTTATTTAATTCAAATTCTTTTTCTGCATTTATTAGTGCTCTTTTAGCATGAATAAAACCATGCCAATTATGACTCTTATCTTTTTCATGCCAATCATATAAAAAATAATCATGCAATAAGCATCCTCTAATTAATGTTTTTCTATCTACTTTAATTTTAAATTTTTCTACAATTCTTAATGCATAGATAGCAACATTTATAGTATGATCATATATACTAACATTACTATGTTGAATATAGTTTTTTTGACTAATAAAATTTTTGTTATATAATATATCACTGGCATTTTCTTCAATTAGTTTATAATACTTATTCATTTTTATCACGCTATAATTATAACATAAAAAATAACTGATTACTCAGTTATCTTTTTTATTGTATCACATTGTTTTCATCAATTACTTCTACTACATTCTTTTTAGTAATCAATTTACTTATAATATCATTTCTAGTTTTATGTTTAGAATCAAATGTAGCCTTTATTCTAAATGATTCTGTTTTGTTTGATTCATTAACGTCTTCTTTTTTTATTGATTGTATACTAATTGACTCCTTTTTAAAATAATCTTGAATATCATCTATAGTTTTTTCACTATTACCACTAATAACAATTGAAACATCTAAAATTTCAAATCTTTCAAATCTTCCACTTACTTCGTGATTTACAGATAATACAAAATAAACTATTAAAGTAGCTAATACTGCTGCACTATAATATCCCATTCCTACTGCTATTCCAATACATGTTACTGATAAAATTCCAGCAGCAGTTGTTACTCCTCTAACATTAAATCCGTTTCTTAGAATTGTACCTGCGCCAATAAATCCAATACCCGCAATTATTTGAGAAGGAATACGTGAAGCATCAATTTCATAATTAAGTGCCATATATTCACTTGCCATAACTACTAAAGCTGAACTAAGACCAATAATTGCATGAGTACCAAACCCAGCAGGTTTATTCATAGATGATCTTTCTATACCGATAAGACCAGCTAAAAATGAACTTAATAATAGTTTTAATAATACTTGAAAAATATCACTTTCAACAATAGTATTTACTATTTGCATATTTATCCCTCTCTATTCTAAACTGATTATAACATATTTTTTTATTAATTAAAATTCTTTTTAAACTTTAATCTAGAACACATATATAATTCTCTTATTTCATTAATACAAAAACAATTAGGTATAGTATTGTTTATAAAATCCATGCTTTCTTCTAAAGTATTAAAACTAATAAATAGACTATTCATACTTTTGTCAACAATTGTAACAATAGCTTTATCATTAAAACTATTATCAACTCTAATAAAGAAATTTTTAAAAGAAAAAGTCATATCATTATCGCCCATATTATTACCTCACTTTATTTGTAAACGATTGATTTTAAAAATATATCCTCTAATCTAGATAAATCTATTGAAGATGTAAAACAAAAAGCATATACATCTTTACCATGTTTATAATAATAAATATTTGTCTCTATTCCTTCTCCAATAGGATTTACAAAATGAACTACTGTATAATCTAAATCCCCTATTTTAGTTTCATATTTTTTGTCATATTCTATTGTGGTGTCCTTTATAGCATAATCTATTGATTTCTTTTTATAATGAAATATTCTAAAAACAAAATAAGATGCTCCATCTATTTTTTCAGAATGATAACTAATAGCATTTCCATTATCAACTCTTCTAAAATTATTAGCAATTTTAAAATCAATTCCATATTCACTAGTATCTTGATCTAATTTATATTTAATTCCTTCTAAAATTACTTCATCATCTGCTAAAACATCTTTCTTTTCTTTTTCTTTTCCGCAACCACTAATCATAAATATTGATAAAAACATTAATAAAATTACTACAACTTTTTTCATACACACCTCTATCCTATCTCATATTAACACAAATACTCTTTGTTGTAAAATAAAGCAGTCATAAATGACTGTTTATCTAAAATATTTAATTCTTTCTCTGATTGGTACATGTTTTTTTATTGTCTCAATTTCACTTTTAAAATCTGCATCTCTATCAGATTCAAAGAAAGTTGTATCTACAACAAATTCTTTTTTATCTTCATTATATAAATATCTATTCATTTTTTTAACAACCCAATCCATTAATAAATAATTATAGAATCTTTCATTAACATTATTATATGTTGAACTAATAATTCTTGGTTTATCAAAATATGTCATGTAATCATCAGGATATAAATAAAAATATTGAGGGAAAACTATTTCTTCATTGTTTGGCTTTATCCTTTCTATAGCATCATATCCTAAATGCTGTATACAAATGTCCTTTAAAAACATTAATAGTCTTCTAGTATTTTCTGTTCCAAATACTTTTTCTATTTCATACGCGCCATCGCTACCCATAGATATTTTTCTATCTTTCAAAATACTTTTTGGAAATAAATCTATATCTACCCTCTTGTTTATTAATTCAATAAAATGATCATTATCTCCTACTTTATCTAAATAATTTAACAAATCTTTTTGAAGCATTGTTAAATTAGAACTAACATTAAAATCATAACATGCTATATCTGCATTTTTAATTCCTCCTGTACTTGGATTTAAGTATGCTAATATATCAACACTTGAAAGATTGACATTTTTTATAATATTATTTTGCTTAATCCATAATAGGAATGTCCAAGAAACCAAATTTCCTAAATTACCATGACTTCCACCTAATTCAGTATTATAATCTACCAAATCTCCTTTTGGACTAAAAAATCCAAGATAAGGTTTACTATGAAAACGTTCATATTTATCAAAAATTTCACCATAAAAATCTATATGCATATATATCACCCCAATGGATATTATTCTAACAATTATATTTTACATAGTCAATTCTAGATTTTATAAATTAATGTTCCATCAACTTTATATATAGCACATCCTATTGCTTTTTTATCAAAAGACATATTTCTTTTTAATAAATCTTCATAAGAAACAAATTTTGGTGTATCCTCATCGCTAATAATTGGATCACATTTAGATAGTCCAATCATAAATCCTTCTATTGTTTTACAATACTCTCCTATATAATAACTACCATCTGGATAAAATGATACTATTCTATATCCATTACTATAATCTTTTCCTTTTTTATTACTCTTTAATTCTTCAGTGCTTATCATATTTAATTCCTCTTTTACAAAAAAACACATATTTAAAAGTGTTATTTTTTAATTTGCTCACCCATTAAATCTTCATATACCGGAATATTAATTACTTGTCCTGGTTTTATTAAATCAGGATTATCAATTCCATTATATTCTGCTAATTTTAATGCAACAGCATATGATTTTTCACCATAGAATTTACCACAAATATTAATTAAAGTATCTCCTGATTGTATAGTATATGTTGGTATACCCATATCTGGAACATCTGTTTTTTCAACATCAATATGAGGTATTTTAATTTCATCACCTGCTTTAATATCATTAGGATCATCAATACCATTATAATCTGCTATTTCATCAAAATAAATACCCGTTCCATAATATCTATTAGATATATCATATAATGTATCTCCTGATTGTACTGTATATTTTTCCGACTTTGATTTAATCTTCTCATCAATTTTTTTAACTGCTATTCCACCTGCAGTTGTAAGTGTCGCAGCAGCAACAGTAACAGCTATTGCTTTTTTAAATTTTTTATTCATAATATCACCTTATTCCTGTATAAATTATCTCATGTAATAAAATAGTTGTCAAACAATTAAAAATAGGAATATTACTATTCACTATCATTAATCAATTTAGCATGTAAAACAACTCTCATATTACCACCAGAAGAACAAGTTGATAAAGTTAAGATTTTATCTGTTTTTTTCAAATCTACATTAAAATTATATATACTTCTATTTTTTAACACTTTAATAAACTTATAAAATTCATCGTCATTTTTAAACTTTGTATTAATATAATAGTCCTCTACTTTTATAGAATATGTAGAAAACACTTGATAATAATACGTCCCTCTTTCATCAACCAATAATAATTTATGATTATTTTTATTTTTATACCATTCTTTTTTCAATACATTTTTTAAAGTCCCAAACATACTTCCATTTTTCATATTATGTCCATATATTACTAAATTTTTATCTTTTCCATTATATTTGTTATGATAATCAGCAAAAACCCATCCTGCAACATTTTTATTTTTATTAAAATTATGGTTTAAATAATAACTATTATTTTTACCTCTAACTACAACATAATCAATTTTAGTATTATTAACTTTTAAATATGCAACTGTATCAGCGTTTTTCTTTTTTAATTTTTCAAAATCAACAATATAATTCTCTTCTTTATTATTATTTTGGTTCTCTATTATTTCTTCTTCTAATTCCTTTTGTATTGAATCATTTTCTTTATTACTTGATTCCCACATAAAAAACTTATATGCTCCATAAATCAATAATAGTAGACATAGAATAATTAATATACCAAATATTTTCTTTTTCATATTATTTCCCTTTTCATTACGAATGTATGTTAACATTATAAAAGTTTTTTGTCAAATAAAAAACTTATAGTTAATACTATAAGTTAATTACTTTTCTTATATAAATATGAGAAACTAATTATTCCCACTAAACCAGCTATCATTATAAATGCATATACTAATATGTTATCTGCAGTTTGTGGATTATTAACCATAATTACTTCTATTGGTTCTATTTCTTCAGCTTCTTCAAAATTTCCTGTAATTCCTAATAAGTTCTGATATTTACCATTATCATGATTATTTTTTGATACTTTTGATGAAAGATTATTTGCTGAATAAATATATAACTTCATATCTTCAGGATGTGAATCATCTTCACTAATTAAATATTTATATAATTCATAATATCTAGCAACTTTATCTCTCTGCTCTTGACTATTTTTAGCATTATGATAGTAATCCCAGTGTCCTGCTATCATTTGTCCAAAAGAATCTCCATGACCATAATCAACAACTGCAATGCTTTGTCCTAATGGAGCATCCGGTACATAAACATAATCTTGGTAATTATGTTTAATATAACTTACATAAGTTCTTCCATTTTTAATATATGTTTCATATACAACTCCTGCAGCATCAAATTGTGCTAACAATTCAGGCGTTGCTTGTGTGTTATATTGTCTTTCAGCTATTCCTTTATTTGTATAGTTCTTTAATGCTACTTCAGTAATATATCTAATTTCTTCTTCAGAATATTGTAACCCTTGACTAGCTAATACAGATGCCGCTTTATTTCTATGGTAAATAATATCTAATAATTTATTATATAATTCTTCATCTGTTAGTGTTTGATCAGATATATCCACAGGACCATCTGAATATATAACTCCAGATTCAGTTATATTTGGAGTTACACCAACAGGTATTGTTTGTTTTGTATAATTTCTTATATCACTTGGATTTAATATTTGTCCACTATAATTTGCATTTCCATCTGGTGTTTCCCAATCTTGGTTTATACAATATACCTCATTCTTAACACCAGCAATTGTAACATAGTATAATGGAGTTCCATCATAGTGATTACATGGTGTTTGACTAAAATCTACACCAGCTTGAACTTTTGGCATTTTTGCTTTAACAACAATTTTTTTATCCGCAGCACGTTTATAACCTTTTGGTGCTCTTACTTCATGTAATGTATAAGTCCCTTCTTTTAAGTAAGTTACTCTTGGTTTTCCATTTGAAACCCATTCATCAACTACTTTTCCTTTTGAATCAATTATTTGTAATTTAGCTCCTACTAAATAATTACCATTCTCATCAACTTTTTTAGTGATTACTTTAACTTTTTGATTTTGTTGTTGATCATTTTTACCATTAAATGGTTTATCCTTTTTTGTAACATTTGTTTCTTCAGTTACTGTTTCCTCAACTTCTTCTTTTGGTGTCTCAGTTGAAGATGCTTCTGACTCTTCTTTTGGTGTCTCAGTTGAAGATACTTCTGACTCTTCCTTTGGTGTCTCAGTTGAAAATACTTCTGGCTCTTCTTTTGGTGTTTCAGTTGAAGATGCCTCTGGTTCTTTTTTTGGTTCTTCTACCTTTACTTCTTCATTAGATTCTTCTTTTTTATTGGAAACTTCCAAATTATTATCATTAGATTGTTTTGTTTCTACTATTTTTTCTACATCTTCAGTTTCTTCTAATTCTTCAGCATAAATATAAACAGAATTGAAAGAAAAGATTATTAAAAACAATAATAGTAATTTGATTATAAAATTTTTCATTACCAAAATCCCCCTACATAAATACTTGTTAATTGTTTATGATAACACTTAACAACTTATGTGTCAAACATATTTTAATATAATAAAAAAGCACTTTAAGTGCTTTAATTAAAATATTATTTCTTTTGGTTCACTTGTGAATGATGATATTATTGCTTTACCATTTTTAAAATATAATACAGCTGTATTTTCATCTTCTTCACTATACACGCTTCTTAAATCAGGATAATTATCAAGCATATGCTTCTTTGCTTCAATTCTATCATCTAAAACTAATTCTCCACTTATTCTAATCCACTTTCCGTCTTTGAAAGCACATATTTCCACTTTACTATTTTTTTCTATTTGTTTATATACTTCTTTACTCTTACCCGTTTGAATATATAAATGACCCTCAAAATCTTCTATTGTACCAAATGGTCTTACTCTTGGTTGATCACCTTCAACTGTTGCTAAATAATAGACTTCACATTCTTTTAAAAAATCTTTAACTTCTTTCATTGTTCCTCCTAATGACATTATATCATAAGCGTAATAATTGTTATTTATTATCATTTATACTATCAAATATAACTGAATCTTTTAACATTGGATAGTATCTTAATATTTCACTTTCTAAGTATTGGGCTTTCTTTAATAAATATGGATTTTGCTTTATATCATTTGTAGTATTCATACATATATTTTCAAATACTCTTGCCCTATCTTCTAATCCGTTAGTTTGTGAATAATTATCCACGAAATATACATCACCTTTTCCATAATTAATAGTATATTTATAAGGTTGCTCATATTCATTAAAATCATTTTTATATTTAAATCCTTTAGGATTATATTTATCCCATTTTTTAAATATTTCTTTCCACTTGGCTTCAACAGCATCTTCCATACTGTGCATTAACTCATGACATAAAGTTCTTTTATAATCAGATGAATTAGCTAAAATAGCATAATTATCATAATATCTAAATGCTTCACCATTTATACCATAAGATAAACTTGATTTTATATCACTAGTTAAATAAATTCTTAATCCTTTATATTCATTATGAATAAACTCTTTAAAAAAATCTTTTCCAAATAATTCTAAAACTTCTTCAGTATAATCTAATGAATCATTAATAAGATCATATTCCCTTTCACCTTTGGTTGATTCTTTAAACACTTTAAACTTTAAATCTGCATCTTTTCTAATCATCACTTCAACATTATAATCATTTTTTATTTTTTCTATTCTATCAGTTATTCTCTTGTTTAATTCATTATCTAATTCTTCAATAGTTATTTCATTTAATGATATTTCATCTAATTTTACAATATACAATTTTTTATCTGCTATTAAATATAATAAATTATTGTTTAAATAGACATCTTCAACCATCTCATTTATTCTATAATCAAATAAACTTACTTTTCCTGTTTCTAAATTATATATTCTTAAATAATCATCAACAAAATAATATAGTTTATTCTCACTTAATTGACTTGTAATCAAATAAGGATTTTTAGTGAAATTATCATACTCTTTTATTTCATTACCATTTACATCCACAATATGTATTTTATTTTCATCATAATAATATAATCCACTATCATATCTTTTTATTCCATTATATTTATAATCTTCACATTTGTTTTTAGAAATATTATATAAGCATCCATCTGCTTCATAATTGGCAAAAAACAAAAACATATTATCATCAAACATTTCATAATCATATAAATTTAGATTAGAAAAATCTCCATCCATCTTTTTATATTCTTTGTTTTTATAATAAAGAGTATTATTTTTAATCTTTATATAACTTTTCTTATAAGGTACTATTGTTTCATCTTCACCACTATATATTGTTTTAAATTTATAATTATATATATCAGAATGATTACTATTGGTACAGTTAATATAATTTTTATCAATATAACAATAACTTTCATCATTAAAAGGATAATCACCTATTTGTTTAGTTTCATTGCTATAAATATCATAATTATAAAATACATATTTATCGTCTTTCTGAATCCAGTAAATGATATTATTATTCACAACTCTAATACTATGAGTATCATCACCATCATAAATGTTATAAACATATAAACCAGTAGTTAATTGTTCACCCGCTAATTCTCTATTCATAAAGAATTTAGAATATATAAAATAAACACCTATTAATATCCATAATAGTATTAAAATACAAATTAATACTCTTAATACTTTCTTCATAATGCCTCCATATTTATATGTTTAATTATATCATAACAATTATATGTTCTAATAAAAAAGCTAGTCAATTGACTAGTTTTTTACTGAATTAATTCTTTAGTAGTTCCTGCTTCTTCTTCTAATTCATCTTCAGGCAAATAGTAGTTCCTTTCAACAAAACCTTCATCATTTTCATAGATATCTTTAACAAACCATCTAACAATAGATTCATTACATTGACAATGTGTATAGTAGAATTTATAATCTCCTCTTCTACCTTTAATTTCAACTCTGTCTAACATTAAGAATACTTTTTCTAATGTAGTACTAGTAATCTTACCTTCTACAAGTAATCTTTCCATTACTTTATCCATAACTTCTTTACTAAATGAATAATCTTTTAAATGTCTGATTTTGTTTAATTCATTTTTAAGTTTGCTTATTTCTTCTTTCAATTTTAATAACTCTTGTAATTCAGACAAACCGCTTTTAAATAATTCTTTTTCTTCTTCATCCATTTTTAAAAATTCATCATAAACTTTTATTGTATTAGATAAATCTTCATAAGAATCAATAGAAGTTTGTAATTCTTTTGATGATTCATTAATGTCATCTTCAATCTCTTTTCTTTTGAAAATAGAATACTTTAATTTCTTTTTCATTTCCGCTATATGAGTTTTGTTATTATCAATTGATTCTTTCTCTGATTCTCTTTTGCTTTCTTCCCTTTTAAGTATCTCTTTTATTTTATCAAATACTTCTTCTATTGTTTTACCATTAACTTCAATACATTCATTATTATTTATATAAATATAAGTATAAAGATAATTATTTCCATCAACAGAGTATTTTAAATTGATTCCTTTCTTTGATAATTTTTTAACTAACTTATCCATACTTGGAGTTAAAGATTTTAATTTTGATTCTAAATCATCAATTTTACCATTAACAACTTGCATTTGTCCTGCTAATTCAGAATTATATTCATCAGATAACATCTTAAAAAATTTATATAACTCTGATTCCTCATCATATAACTCTTGCAATACACAATCCATATAACTATGTTTTGGATCATAATGATAACTACTTGTACTACTACTTTCAGTTTTTCTCTTTCTAGAACTACTATGTCTATAATATTTTCTTTGTTTCTTTGCTACAGCTGCTGCTACTGCTATTCCTACTAAATAACTCATAAATAATTCCTCCCCTTTGTTATTTATATAAGTCTTCAACAAAAAACAAGACTTAAACTATTATGTTTCAGTCTTGTTCAATAATCACTTATCTTTTAGTCCGAATACATATGTATTGAGTTGACGAACTAAAACTTAGAACTACTCCCCTTTAACGCATATAATTATACCATAAAAAGGCAAAAAAGTCAAATTTTATAAACTAGGTCCTTCATTAGATTGGTCTATATTTACTTTTGTTGTATCATTCAAAAACTTTCCAAACTCAGCTAAACTTTCATTAATAGATCCACCTTTATATTTTTCTTTATATGGTGTTTCATCTCTTCCAAGTAATTCACCCATAGAACCTTTATAGTTTACTCTTAGCGTTGTTAAATACTCATCAAATTTTGTATCAATATCTAACTCTTTTAAACGTATTTCCTTTGCTTCCGCTACTGTACATCCTAAATACTTAACACACGCTTCTTCTAGAGTTAATTTATAATCATACTCAGAAGAATAATTAACTGATTCTCCTCTTTCAATAGCCTCTTTATATTTTGGAAAAACTAAGACATATAAATGTTCAAGATCTGGATATAAGCTTGATATATGACTTATTCTTAAATATTCATCTAAATCTCCATTACATTCCTTAGCACCAAATTCTCTTTTAACTTCATTAATCATTTCGTTTTCATATTGCTTTAGTCCTAGTAACCATCTACGATTATCAAAACTTTCTTGTAATTTCTTTGCAGCTTGCTCATCAAACTTATCATTTGGAGTAACTTTATTAAGCGCATCATAAACTTCTCTAAACTTATCACTAAAATTAAATTTATTATCCATACCTATATCACCTATAATTATTATACTATAAAAAATAACAAATAAATAGAATTATTTGTTATTCAATAACAATAGTATTCATAAAATCATGAATGAATTCTTCAGTATAATCACCAATAAATGTAAAATAATACTTCTTATTATCTTTTATAATATTAACATCAGTAATATCTTTATTTGTTTTAAAAATATATCCTCTATAATAACCATCAACTAATTTTACATATTCAATAGAAGGTAACATTAACAATTTAAATTCATTAATAAAATATATTTGCTTTTGCTTTTTTGTTGTCATAAAAAACTTAACTTTATCATCATTGTGCTTTTCCATATATTTTATTAAGTCAACATCATCATTAATATTTTCTTTTTTTATAATACTAGATAAATCTTTATACTCTTTATTATTGTTTATTATATATAGATATTGATTATCATTTCCAATGAATACTGCTTTATTATTTTCTCCATTTTCATTTTTAAGAACCATTTTATATGCATTAGATTCTTCGTTAAATCTTTCATATCCATCAAATACATTTTTAAATTTTAAATTATTAAAAGTAACATATTCATCTAATTCAGTATGATTAATAGTCATATTACCATTTATTTTAACATTAGATAATTCTAAATTATCACTTGATTTATATTTTAAATAACAATAGTATTTAAACCCTATATAAACAACTATGATTAATAAACTAAAAATTATTATTTTTATTATTTTTGAATTCATATACACCACACATAGTAATTATATCATACATTTAACTATTAAAAAAGTTGCATTAAGCAACTTATTTTTTAAGTGGGACATCTATATAACTAGTTCTAAAACTATACCCTAAAAAATACAATTATTATTGTTTTTCAAAAACAATATATCACATTTTATAAAAAAGTCAAAATCATTTGTATTCATATAACAGTTTATCATTTTCATATATATATGGTCCTTTTGCA
>JAFYEA010000028.1 GCA_017544525.1 Bacilli bacterium
AAGAAGAAAAAAGATGGCGAAAAAGATAAAAAACCTTTATTTTCTTTCTTAACCAAAGATATATCATTTAAAAAGAAAAAAGAGGAAAAAGAAGGAATTCTTGTTCCATATGAAGAAGAGAAAGCTTCTCCTAGTGAAATTGTTTCAGATATAAAAGAAGAGATACAAGAAGAGATTAGTGAAGTATCTGAAATAGTAAGTGAAAAAAGATTATTTGAGAGTAAAAAAGATAGAAGAAAAAGAATTTTCTTTAAAACAATTGGGGTTATCATTACTATATTATTAATGGTTATATGGTTCTGGGCTGCGACTATATTTATTGCAAGTTTATTTGCGTATTTGGATGGCATTAAGTTTATAGGATTTTGTATTGCTCTTGGTGGATTAACATTCTTATTATTATGGATAATAGTAATGGTTAATAGAGCAGTATTTAGGAAGAAAAACAATTTAGTATTAAATTTAGTTGTATCATTTGTATGTCTTGGTATTATTGGATTTGGTATTGTTCATGGTATGAAACAAGTATCTGAAATTAAAACTGTGAAAGATGTTAGTACTAAGTATTCTATGACTACTAAATTAAGTACTTATACTTTACCAAGTGAACCTAATGAAAAATTTACTATTACTTTTAATAGTAATTATAATACTCAATATAATATTAAGCATGATAATACATTAAAGAATAAGATTAGAATAGAAGTTAAATATTATGAATGTTATTATGATTATTATATGAAACAAACTTCTAATAGTACATATATATCATTAAAGTTAGATGATAGAGATAGACTTAGTGTATACATAGATGATTTAAAAGAAGGATTAGTATTTGATAATGATGAGTTATCTAGATATTCAGTTAGAATAACGGTTAATCCAAAAGACGAAGGAAGATTAATTATTCAAAATTAATCTTTTTTTAATTCATTAATTTTAGTTTGTAAGTCATTAATTATTCTTGATAGTAACTCTATTTCTTTATTACTATTAGGATATAATTCTTTTACTATATGTTTTATTTTATCCATATCATATATGATTGGGTTATATATACTTTTTACTTCTTTTGAGTTTAAATTCATTCTTTCTCCATGTATTTTTGTTTCTATTAGATGCTGAGATGCTGCATTTGTTAGTATCGTTTGAGCTGTTAAATATAGAAAGTTAGCTAACATATTTTGTTCTGCTGTATCTAAATCTGATATTAACAATAATCCTAAAATGAAACTTATTGATGTTGTCACTTTTGAATTAATATTAAAGATATATTCAAATAATTCATTCATAGTTAATAATATGTTTAATAAATAAAAAAACTCAAGATATACTTGAGTTATTTTTAAATGGCGCCCGATGTAGGACTCGAACCTACGACCTAACGGTTAACAGCCGTGCGCTCTACCGACTGAGCTAATCGGGCAAATTTTTCGCAGTTACATGAAATATTATAGAATAGTATTAATCTTTTGTCAATAAAAATATAGACAATTAAAGGTAAAATTGGTAAAATTATGTTAGTTAAAGAGGGATAAAAATGAATGAAAATATTGAAATGGTAGATTTAAATAATAGTGGGAATCAACCTGTTAATAAACCAAAATTTAGTATTTTAGATACATATGGAGAAAACCTAAGTAAAAAAGAGTATGTTACTAATCCAGCTATTGGTCGTGAGCATGAAATTGAACAAACAATAGAAATATTACTTACTCCTGAAAAGAGTGCTTTATTAGTAGGTAAAGCTGGTATAGGTAAAACAGCTATTGTTGAAGGTGTAGGTTATAGAATGGTTAAGGGAGATATTCCTAATGCATTAAAACCTTATGAAATTATTAAAGTTAATGTATCTAGTTTACTAGGGGAAACTATAGTCGATGGTCAATCTGAAAACAGATTACAATTATTGGTTGATGAGTTAAAAACTAAAAAAAACATTATACTATTTATAGACGAAGTTCACTTACTTGTTAATAGAAATACAAGTAATATGAGCATCGACTTTGCTAATATGTTAAAACCAGGCTTAGACCGTGGAGATATAAAGATGATTGGTGCGACTACTGATGAAGAATACGAAGCATATATTTTAAGAGATAGAGCTTTCTTAAGACGTTTCTTAAGAGTTGATGTTTTAGAACCAACAGAAGATCAATGTACTGATATTTTAATGGGTACTTATCCTAAATATGAAAAAAGAACAGGTATTAAATTTGGATATACAGATTTTATTAAGAAGAAAATATGTAGATTTATTGTTGAAATGACTGATCAATATAAGAGAGTATATGCGATTGGTAATAGATATCCAGATGTAGCATTAACTGTTCTTATGAGTGCATTTTCAATGGCTGCTTTTGAGAATGAAGAAGAAGTTAGAATTAAACATATATATAAAGCAATTGTAAGAACTAAGAATATATATGAGGATGCTAAAGTAAAAGAACTAGAAAGATTTAAAACAGTATTTGCTGATTTAATTCAGGAAGAAAAAATGGATTTCAATGTAAAATAACTTAAGTAATTAAGTTATTTTTATATGTTTGACTAAATAATTATAAATCTTTATAATTATAATAGGAGATTATATGAGAAAAGTAGTATTAACAATAATGTTATTTTTTATGTTTTTACCATTAATATATGGTGAATCTTGTGATGTCAATAAAATTAGTATTGACTCAATTTCTATAGAGGAAATGACTGGTAGTGTTTCTGAAAAGAATAATGCATCTATTAATGGAAATAGTATTAATCTTGACCTAAGTATGAGTAATGTTGGGGATAGTATTACATATAGAATAGTAGTAAAAAATGATTCTAATGAAAATTTTGAAATAGATGAAACTGATTTGAATACTAAATCAGATTATATTAAATATTATTTTGATAATGAAGATTCAGTTATTGTTAAAGCAAAGTCTACAAAGACAATATCTTTAAAAGCAGAATATGAGAATGAAGTGCCTACAAGTTTAATACAGAATGATGTATATAAAGAAAAAGAAGATTTTTCGTTTGTAATATCGACGTTAACGAATCCTAAAACAGGTGATAGGGCATTTATGTTGATTTGTATTATTCTAATATTAAGTATTGTTGCATTCTTGTTTTTAAAAAATGAAAAAAGAATAAGTGTATTAAATATTTTGATTATATTAATTATAATACCAATGGCTGTGTATGCTACTTGCAAAGTAGATGTTATGATTGAATCTAATATCGAGATAAAAAAGATAGCTGAATTCGATATGGGGATTGTTGTTAACAATAAAATGAAAGCTATGGCTTCTAATGGTTATTTCGAACCGGTGGATCCTGGTATAGCTCTTGAAGGAACTATACCAAATGTTGGAATGAATGGTATGAATAAGATAGGGTCTTTTAAAAGAAGTGAGACATTACCACAAGAAATTAAAACTAAAGTTGATAATCAGATTGCTGAATTAAATAGTTTTGAGATTTCGGATGAAGAAAAAAATGAAGCTATTGAACGTTCAAAAGCTCAAATACATACTGTTGATAGTTTAACTATTACTGAAGAAAATGGAGTTAAGACTGCTTGTTTTACTTTTGAAGATGAAGTAGAATGCGGTTCGGAATTAGATATTATTGTAAAAGATAGTTATATTGTTAGATTTAAAAATACTAATAATGAATATAATTATTTATATATTGATGGAAAAATCAGAAAGTTTCAAATAATAACAGAAGAAGAATTAGAAAAAATAATAATTGAGAATTATAGATTATCAAGGAAAAATGATATTTTAAAAAATGTCTTATCATCAGAAAATTCTAATTATTTGATATATGGATGGTATGATAAAAATGATGAAACAATTTATTATTACTGTGAAAAAGATGATACTTATTTAAATATTGATTCATCATATATGTTTTCAGAATTAGAATTTCTTAGTTCGGTTCTAGGACTTGAAAGTGTAAATACATCAAGAGTAATGATTATGGATGAAATGTTTTCTGAAGTTGGAAGTAAAACGACAACAATTAATTTAGGTAGTATATCTAATTGGGATACATCTAATGTAATATCAATGAATCATATGTTTTTGAATGTAGGGTATAGAGTAACTGATGTATCATTAGATTTATCACATTGGGATGTATCAAATGTAACTAATATGAGTGGAATGTTTACCAACTTTGGAAATATAGCTAATTCAATTGAGTTATCATTAGCAAATTGGAATACGTCAAAAGTTAGAGATATGAGTCATATGTTTTCTGGTTATGGTAAATCATTGTCTGTTTTTTCACTTGATTTATCAAGTTTTGATACATCAAGTGTGCATACTATGAAAGGCATGTTTTCAGGTGCTGGTGAAGAATCAACATCGTTTGATTTAGATTTATCTAATTTCAATACATCAAATGTAGAAGATATGTCATCCATGTTTTCAAGTATCGGTGTGAATGCTAATACTATTAATCTAGATTTATCAAGTTTTAATACATCAAAAGTTACTAATATGCAGACTATGTTTTCAGGTTATGGTAAAAACCTAACAAATTGTGAATTAAATATATCAAATTTCGATACATCAAATGTAAAAAATATGTTTGGAATGTTTTTAGGAACGTGTATGAACACTTCCAATATAGATTTATCTTTATCAAATTTTAACACATCAAATGTAACTGATATGATGTGGATGTTTAGTCACTTTGGTGAAAATTCTACAGCATTTAATTTGGATTTATCAAATTTTGATACATCAAAAGTTACTAGTATGAATTATATGTTTTATGGTACAGGTGCTAATTCTACAACATTTAATTTGAATTTATCAAGTTTTAATACGTCGAATGTAACTAGTATGGAATCTATGTTTGATGGAATAGGCAGAAATGCAACAACATGGAGTATAGGAGATTTATCAAATTTTGATACATCAAAAGTTACGAACATGTATTATATGTTTTCAACAGCGGGAAGAAATGCAACAACATTTGATCTCGATTTGTCTAGTTGGAATACATCAAAAGTAGAAAATATGCAAAATATGTTTTTTAGGACTGGAGAGAATTCTTCAGAATGGAGTATAGGAGATTTAAGTAATTGGGATACATCAAAAGTTACAAATATTGCGTATATATTTTCAGAAGCAGGTAAAAATGCAACAAATTGGAGAAGTATTGGTACATTAAAAATATATGCTAGTAATGTTTCGGCTATGTTTAATGAAAATCCAAATGCATCGGCAATTCTTAATATATATAATAGTCCTGACCATTATAATATGATATTTGGATCTGCTGCTACCAATGAAAATGCAAGTATTGTTGTTAATTATACAAGTGATGTAACAAATATAGATGATATAATAAGTACCAAGAGTAATAATTCACATGTTACTAAAGGAGAATTATTAAATTAAAAGATAAAGATATTCTTTATCTTTTTTTATGGGAAATTGACTTAATAGTAGTAAATCCTTATAATTATAATAGGAGATTATATGAAAAAGATAGTATTAGCGATATTAATGTTTTTTATGTTTATGCCATTTATATATGGTGAATCTTGTGATGCAAATAAAATAACTATAGATTCTATTACTATTGATGAAATGAATGGTAGTGTTTTTGAAAAGAATAATGCATCTGTTGAGGGAAATAATATTAATTTAGATTTGAGTATGAGTAATGTAGGAGATAGTATTACTTATAAAATAATAGTTAAAAATGATTCTGATGAGATTTTTGAAATAACTGAATCTAGTTTAAGTAATAAATCAAATTATATTAGATATTCTCTTAATAATGGTAATTCTGTAGTTGTTAAAGCAAAATCTACAAAGACAATATATTTAATAGCTGAATATGAGAATGAAGTACCCGCAAGTTTAATACAGAATGATGTATATACTGAAAAGGAAGATCTTTCACTTGGATTATCAACATTAACAAATCCTAAAACTGGTGATAGAACAATAATAATTATTAGTATTGTTTTAGTGCTTAGTATTATTGTATTTCTTATTTTGAGAAAGAAAAAGAATATAAATATGTTAGATGTATTTATTATTTTAATACTAATACCAGTAATTACACATGCAACTTGTAAAGTAGATATTATGATTGAATCAAATGTTGAAATAAAAAAAATAGCTGAATTTGATGTTGGAAGTACTGTTAAAAGTAAGATGACTGATATGATAGCAAGTAATGAACCTGCTGAACCTAATATGCCAATATTAAATAGTAGTATAGGAGTAGTTACTAATGGTTCAAATAATAAACAAATAACATCTTTTAAAAGAAGTGAAATGTTACCTCAAGAAGTTAAAACTTTAGTTGATGATCAAATAGTTGAATATAATAATTTTATAATTTCTGAAAATGAAATAAATCAGACATTGAATGATATGCTTGAATATATAAAAACTATTGAAGATTTAACTATAAGTGAAGAAAATGGTATTAAGATAGTTTGTTTGAATTTTGAGGGAGAAGAATTTTGTATTTCAGAATCTGATATTGGAGATAAAGATAATGACATTATTAGATTTAAAAATGAAAACAATGAATATAGTTATTTATATGTAGATGGAAAAGCCAAAAAATTTATCATAATAACAGAAGATGGATTAAGAGAAAAGATAATTGAAGAATTAAGATTAGAAAGAAGAGATGAATTTTTAAAAAATGTCTTTTCAAGTGCTAATTCTGATTATTTGATATATGGTTGGTATGATGAAAATGATGAATCAATATATTATTATTGTGAAAAAGAAGATATTTATTTAAATAGTGATTCATCTCATATGTTTGAAGGTATAGGAACACTAGAGAGCGCTCCTGGACTTACAAATTTAAATGCGTCAAGGGTTAATGATATGACTAGGATGTTTTCTTCTGCAGGAAGCAGAGCAAATAGTTTTACTTTAAATAATATAGCTGGATGGGATGTATCAAATGTCCAATATATGTTTGGTATGTTTGAGAATGCTGGACATACTGCTTCAAATGTAACAATAGATTTATCAAATTGGGATGTATCAAAAGTTTATAATATGGGTTATATGTTTTATGGAGTTGGTTCTACTGCTAGTTCAATCAATTTGTCATTAACAAATTGGAAAACATCAAATGTTAACAATATGAGTTATATGTTTTATAATTATGGACAATATATAAGTTCATTTTCTCTAGATTTATCAAGTTTTGATACATCTAATGTAAATAATATGGACCATATGTTTTCTGGTGCTGGTGAGAAATCTTCAGAATTTACTTTGAATTTAACAAATTGGAATACATCAAATGTTACTAATATGAACTCTATGTTTGCAGATATTGCAAATAATGCCCATGTTATTAATTTAGATTTATCAAGATTTAATACATCTAATGTAACAAATATGGAGTATATGTTTTCTGGATATGGTAAAAGATTATCTAATTGTACTTTGGATATATCAAATTTTGATACATCAAAAGTAACAAATATGGCTGGAATGTTTGAGTATATGTGTTATAACACTACTAATATTGATTTTAGTTTACCTATTTTAAATACATCAAATGTAATTAATATGTCAGGGATGTTTGCTAATTTTGGTGGAAATTCATCTTCTGTTAGCATTGATTTGTCAAATCTTAATACATCAAATGTACAATATATGGCTCGTATGTTTAGGGAAGCAGGTATTAATGCTCAAACATTTAATTTGAATTTGTCTAGTTTTGATACATCAAATGTAACAACCATGGAGCAAATGTTTTCAAAATCTGGTATAAGTGCTACAACATGGAATATAGGAAATTTATCAAATTGGAACACATCAAATGTTCGTAGTATGCGTTATATGTTTAATATGGCAGGTGAACATTCAACAGAATGGAATATAGGAGATTTAAGTAATTGGGATACATCAAAAGTAACAAATATTGATGGTATGTTTTATAAAGCTGGTACATATTCAACTACATGGAATAGTATTGGTACATTAAAAATATATAGTAATAATATAAATTATATATTCAAAGATTGTTGGTCAGCTAAAGCTAATCTTAAATTATATAATAGTATTTCTGAATATGATGAAGCATTTAATTATGCTGCTGGTGTTGGAGATTCTAGAATAGTTGTTGATTATACTAGTGATGTAACTAATATTGATGACATTATTGGAACTAAATCATCCAATTCTAATGTTACTAAAGGTGAATTAATTAATTAGAAGATAAAGTGTAAACTTTATCTTTTTTATATATTTTTAAAATGTTGATGATAATAGTATATTTATTATTATTTTTTTGTTATGGGAATAATTCAATTATTAATATGAATAGAGTATTTATCATTGAATTATATAGATTTGTAATTGATTTTTAAAATATATATACTTCTTTTTGAAGGGAGTTTTATAATGAAAAAATCAATTATTGTTAGAAATATTAATAAGAGTATTAATGGTAAAAAGATATTAAGTGATATTAGTTTTGATGCTTATGAAGGAGAAATAATAGGATTAGTAGGTAAAAATGGAGCTGGAAAGAGTACGTTATTAAAAGTAATGACGGGTTTATATTCATATGATAGTGGTGAGATATATTATTATGAATATAATTTAAAAAAGGATTTTGAGAAAGCTATGTCTATAATTGGGACTTTAATTGAGTCTCCAGATTTATATAAGAATTTATCTGGTAGCAATAATTTAAAGTTATTTAAGACCATGTTTAAGAATATTGATGAAGAGACAGTTAAAGAAATAGTTAGAATTGTTGAGATGGAAAAGTATTTAGGTAAGAAGTTTAAGACTTATAGTTTAGGTATGAAAGAAAGACTAGGGATTGCTAGTTCATTAATCAATAAACCTAAAATACTAATATTGGATGAACCCACTAATGGGTTAGATCCTGTAGGTATTAAGAATATTTTTAATATGTTAAAGGGTATGAAAGATACAACTATTATTATTTCTTCTCATATGTTAAATGAAATAGAGGACATATGCAATAAAATTATATTTATTAATGATGGTAAGATAGTTGGGATTAAGAATAAAAATAATAGTAATAAAAAAAATATTATGTTTGAAGTGGATGATTATACTAAAGCTAGAATATTATTAAGGGATTATTGTATTAATGAGGAATTAGAGGTATATGAAAGTGATGAAATTGTTAGTTATTTAAATAAAGAATTAATTGCTAATAATATTAATGTATATAGAATATATGAAAATAAAAATAATTTAGAAACTGAATTCTTTAATATGGTTGGGGAAAATGATAGGATTAATAAATAATGAATTTAATAAAGTTAAAAAGATTAGGTTAATATTCTCACAAATATTAATTATTATTTCCATATATGTTATGTATAGAGTGAGTGATAAAGATATTTATGAATTGGTATTTAATATAATACCTATTATTGGTATATTTGTTAGTATATTTTTTTCTGGCAGTATATGTGGGGAACTAGAGAGAGGAAATTTAAGATATTATTTAACTAAGCCTGTTAAAAGGTGGAAGATATATTTATCTAAATTAATATGTATTTATATATACATTCATATTAGTTTATTGTTTGTTATTATTACTTGTTGCATATTGAAAAAGAATATTGATGGTTTATTTATTGGTAAATATATGACTTATAGTATTCCTATATTTTTTATAGGTATATTTGTTTTATATCTATCTACTAAATTTAAAAGTCAATCTTTATGTACTGGGGTTAGTATATTCTTATTTAGTTTTTCTTTAATTATTAGTCAAGTATTGTTTGGTATTAAGTTTAATATTATTGAATATACTTTTTTCCCTTATTTGGATTTTAGTTTATTTGATGATTTGGGTGTTTTAAAAAATATGAATAATGAATTGGGTATTCATTTAAGTATGAAAAGGGGAATTATAATAGACATTATATATGGTGTATTGTTATATATTAGAGGAAATTTTTTATTCATAAAAAAAGATATTAGATATTAATATCCTTTTTCTTTATAATAATCTAATAATTCTTTAAATCTATTATAGTGTACGACTTCTCTTTGTCTTAAGAATGATAGAGGAGCAAGTAATGATTCATCATTTGTTAAATCCATTAGGTTTTCATATGTTGCGCGTGCTTTTTCTTCTGCGGCTAAATCTTCTTGCAGATCAACTATAGGGTTACCTGTAGATGCTATATATGCTGCTGTAAATGGAATTCCGTTAGAATCTGTTGGGTATACTCCTTTATTATGTTGTGTATACCATGAATCTAGGCCTTCTTTTTTTAATTCTTCTAATGAAGAGTTTTTTAACAGTTGATTAACCATAGTGCATATCATTTCTACATGCCCTAATTCTTCTGTTCCAATATCAGTAAGTAAAGCTTTTCCTCTTTCATCTGGCATTGAAAATCTTTGACTTAAATATCTTAATGCGGCACCTAATTCTCCGTCCGGTCCTCCAAATTGACTTGTTAATAATTTTGCCATTCTTAAATCTTTCTTTTTAACATTTATTGGGTATTCTAACATTTTTTCATATTTAAACATTATTTACTACCTCCTTTATCCCAAGGCCAAGGATTTTTTATCCATGTCCATGTATCATTATTTGTTGTATTCAATGAAGTTAGTGGACCATATGATGACTCATATTTGTTAATATATTCTTCTAAAATTCTTTTATTTTTTAAGTATTCGTTTAATATGCTTTGGTCAGTTGGATGAGTATCAAGGTATAGATTTAAGTCTTTTAATATAAAGGTATACATTTGAATTTTATATAAAAGCTTATCTTTTTCATTATTAACTGATAATTTATATACATGATTTTTATATTTCGAGTATATATTTTTAAAAATATTACCTTTATTAAATCCTTCTTCTATACTGTATAGTTGTGTTTCTCTATTGAAATTAATATTGTCAATTGAGTAATCAAAATAGTTGTTATTTTGATCAAAATACATTTTTATCACCTTCCTAGACTATTGTATGAATGTGTTTTATTTATGGTATAGACTAATTAAATAAAAAATAATGTAAAATATGCAAAAAAACTTGTATATAATTTTGATATAATGTTACAATTATTATGGTGAAGAAATTATGCAATATAAAATAACATCTTATTCAGAGGACGATACAATTGAGTTGGCTGAAAATATTGAATCTGAGAAATTTCCTAATATGGTTATATGTCTTGAAGGAGATTTAGGTAGTGGTAAAACTATGTTTGCTAAAGCTTTTGCTAAGGCAAATGGTATAAATGAAAATATTACTTCTCCTACATTTACAATTATTAAAGAATATGAAGGAGAATTAAAATTATTCCATATGGATGTTTATAGATTAAGTGATATTAAACAAGATATTGGTATTGAAGAATATTTTACTAAAAAAGGTGTATGTATTATTGAATGGGCTGATTTAATTGAAGATATTTTACCTAAAAATAGGTTAGATATTAAAATAAAAATCATTGATGAAAATACTAGACAATTTGTAATTATTCCCCATGGAAGTAAATACGAAGATTTATGTGAAAGAGTGCTTTGAAACTCTTTTTTTTTATGTATTTTTGTTATAAAATATTATTAGAGAATAGAGGAGGATTTGTTATGAGTGAATTTGAAAAAATAGACGCTTATTTTAGAGCAGCAAATTATTTATCATTGGGACAATTATATTTGAAGGCTAATCCTTTGTTAAAGGAACCTTTAAAACTTGAACATGTAAAACCAAATGTAGTAGGGCATTGGGGAACAGCTCCTGGACAAAATTTTATATATGTTCATTTAAATAGAATAATTAAGAAATATGATTTAGATATGATATATATTTCTGGTCCTGGTCATGGGGGACAAGCAATAGTATCTAATACTTATTTGGAGGGTAGTTATACTGAAACTTATCCAAGTATTACTGAAGATGAAAAAGGAATGCAAAAATTGTTTAAGCAATTTAGTTTTCCTGGAGGTATTAGTTCTCATGTTGCGCCTGAGACACCTGGTAGTATCAATGAAGGTGGAGAGTTAGGGTATAGTCTTGCCCATGCTTTTGGAGCAGTTCTTGATAATCCTGGGTTAATAGCTACTTGTGTTGTAGGAGATGGAGAAGCAGAAACAGGACCATTAGCAGCTTCTTGGCATTTAAATAAAATAATTAATCCTTTAACAGATGGTGTAGTTTTACCTATACTTCATTTAAATGGTTATAAGATTGCTAATCCAACTATTTTTGCTAGAATACCTGAAGAAGAATTAATTAAATTCTTTGAGGGATGTGGATGGAATCCATATATAGTTGAAGAAACTAATACTATGAAATTGCATGAAGAAATGGCCAAAACATTAGATAAGTGTATTGAAGAAATTAAAGAGATTAAGTCTAAAACAAGATTAAATAAAAGAGCAGTATTACCAATGATAATACTAAAGACTCCTAAAGGATGGACTGGACCTAAAGAAATTGATGGTAAAATGGTTGAAGGATCTTTTAGATCTCATCAAGTTCCAGTTGTTGTTAATAAAGCACATCCTGAAAATCTTCCTATATTAGAAGCGTGGTTAAAAAGTTATAGGCCTGAAGAATTATTTGATGAAAATGGAAGATTAATTAAAGAATTAAGGGATTTAGCACCTGTTGGAGATAAACGTATGGGTATGAATCCACATGCGAATGGTGGTAAATTATTAGAAGAATTAAATATTCCGGATTTTAGGGATTATGGTCTTGATATAAAAGAACGTGGTGAAGTAATTGCTCAAGATATGATGGAATTGGGTAAATTTATTAGGGATATTATTAAATTAAATGAAGATAAAAAGAACTTTAGAATTTTTGGACCTGATGAAGCTTTATCAAATAGATTAAATCATGTATTTGAAGTAACTAATAGACAATGGAATGGTATTACATTAGATACTGATGAATATTTAGATAATAGTGGTAGAGTAATTGATTCAGTCTTATCTGAACATATATGTGAAGGATTGCTTGAAGGATATTTATTAACTGGTAGACATGGATTTTTCCATAGTTATGAAGCATTTATTAGAATTGTTGATTCTATGGCTTCTCAACATGCCAAATGGTTAAAAGTTACTAAAGAGTTGCCTTGGAGAAGAGAAATTAGTTCATTAAATTATTTATTAGCATCTTATGTATGGCAACAAGATCATAATGGATTTACTCACCAAGATCCAGGATTCTTAAATCATTTAGTTACTAAAAAAGCAGATATTGTTAGGATATATTTACCTGCGGACACTAATACATTAATATCTTGTTTTGATCATTGTATTAGAAGTAAGAATTATATTAATGTAATTGTTGCCTCTAAACATCCTAGAAATCAATGGTTAACAATGGATGAAGCAATTAAACATTGCACTAAGGGATTAGGTAGATGGGAATTTGCTAGTAATGATGAGGGATGTGAACCTGATTTAGTTATGGCTTCTTGTGGTGAAACACCTACTATTGAAGCATTAGCGGCAACTAAAATATTAAGAGAAAATTTCCCTGAACTTAAGATTAGATTTATTAATGTGGTTGATTTGATGAAATTAGAAAGTCCTGGAAATCATCCTCATGGATTAGATGAAGATGAGTTTGATAGTTTATTTACAAAGAAGAAACCAATTATATTTGCTTTCCATGGATATCCACATTTAATTCATCAACTTGCATATAAACGTACTAATAAGAATATGCATGTTCATGGATATTTAGAAGAAGGAACAATAACAACAACATTTGATATGAAAGTTCAAAACAAATTGGATAGATATCATTTAGTAATGGATGCATTAAAGTATTTGCCTGAATTGGGTGATAGAAAATCTGCATTAATTGAATGGTGTAAGGATAAACTTATTGAACATAAAGAATATATTCAAGAATATGGTGAAGATATGCCTGAAATAAGAAATTGGACTTGGAAATAAAAAATGAAAAAGAAGTTGTTGTATGGTTTGTTGTTATTTAGTCTTCCTGTTGTAGTATTTGCTGAAGGTGGAATAGATTTAGGAGCAGCTATTTTTGTAGAGTTGTTCTGTAGTATTCATATGACGGTATTTGTCTTATGGCCACTTGCTAAAATTATTACAAAAGATGAATCAAAAGAAAAAGTTAGGAGTATGACTATTAAATTATTTATAATTAGAGCAATTATACTTGTAATAATAGATGTTATTAATCCTAATCTATTCTTTTTAGACTTTTTTGCGATATTTATTGGTGCATTTATATTAATACCTATTATGGGTTCTAAAGCAGGAAAAACTTTTGTAAAAGTAGGAAATATAGAAGCTATTAATAGTATTACTGGTATTCCAACTGTACCAAACTATAAAGATGAAATGGCAAAGAGAGTTGGGTTAGTATTTACTAATGCAAATGAATATGATCAAATGTATCAAATGAGTGAAAGCAATATGTTGGATACATTTATTAAAAGGGAATTAGAAAAGAATGGTTATAATGATAAATATATTCCATTTGAAATGATAAAAAGAAGAAAAGTATTGAATCTTATATTTGTATTCTTATTATTTATATTTATTGTTATGATTTTCTTCCATTTTCCAATATTAACTTATATTGTTGGAATTATTGTATTATTTATATATTTAAAATTAAGTAGAAAATTCAATATAGTTAAATATATTAATAAAGAGATTACATCTAGACCTAGTGATAGTATGAAAAATATTATTGCTAGTGTTATGTCTAATTGTACTGAAGAGAATAATAAGTCTTTATTATTTATTGGATCTTTAATTGCGATTATAGTCCCTTTGATTATGTTTATTAATCCTGTTATTCTTTATGAAGAAGCAGATGGGGGATATTATGTAAGATATTATGCATGGGGGCTTAAGGAGTATAAGACTGCTAGTATACCTAGTGAACACAATGGTAAACCAGTTGTTGGTTTGAGAGGAAATACTTTCTCTAATATGTATTTTTTAGAAAGTGTTGATTTACCTAATAGTATTAAAGTAATGAGGGGACAAACGTTCAAAAATTGTTTTAAATTAAAAAATGTTGTATTACCAAGTAGCTTGGAATACTTAGGAGGAGGAGCTTTCTCTCATTGTGAGTCACTAGAAGGAATTGTTATTCCAGATTCTGTAACTGAAATTGGAGGGGAATCTTTTGAATATTGTTACTCTTTAAAAGAAGTAGTTTTACCTAAAAATTTAACTGAGATTAAGGGTAATACATTTGAAGGATGTGAATCATTAGAGACTATTGAGATTCCTTCTTCTGTTACTAGAATAGGTGGGCATGCATTTTATGGATGTGAATCATTATCAAATGTTATTATTAAAGAAGATAGTAAGTTAAATGAAATTGGTTCTTCTGCATTTAGACGTTGTGATTCATTAAGAACTATTTATTTACCTAACAATGTTTATATAAATGAGAGGGCATTTAAGGAAAGTCCAACTACGATTTTACATTTTGGCGATGTTATTGATGAATATAATAAATATAGTTTAGTTTCTATGTTTAATTTGAGATTAAATCAATCAGAGTCAATAGAATATAATAATCATAGAAAAACTGTTAATATTAAATTAAACAATATTGAAGATCTAGGGAATAATGGTTATAGATTTGATTTTATAATTACTGGAGCTTTTAATAAGGAATTCTCTTTAAATAATATAGATTTTACTGAAACAGAAATAAATGAAGACATGAAAATTAAATTAGAATACTATACTGGGGATTATATTGGGGTAAAAGTTTACCATTATTAGAGGGGGTATATATGGATAATAGATTTATTCATTTGTTATATGTTCCAACTATGGCATGTAATATGAGTTGTAAATATTGTTATTTGGAAGATAATACTAAAGAATTAAAAACTAAATATGGAGTTATAGATACTTTGGATTATGCGATTAAGAAGTTTAAAAAGAGTAATGTTATTCCTTTTAATATATCTTTGCATGGTGGTGAAGTAACAACTTTAAATAAAAATGATTTTAATGATTTAATAAAATATATTGATGAGTATTATAATGTTAATAAAGATTTGATTACTTCTAATGGATTTAAAGTAGGCAGACCTCATATTAAAACTAATCTATATGATATTGATAAACATATAGATACTATAAAGAAATATAATGTATCTATTAGTGGTAGTTTGGATTTACCATTATCATTACATAATTTATATAGAGTTACTAAAGGAAATAAGGAAACTTTAAGTAAAATACTTAAAAACATTGAACTATTAAAAGATATTCCAAATAAAAAGAAAGTATCTGCAACTATATTTAAAGAGCATTATGATAAGATAGATGAAATAGTGGAAGATATTAAATATTTAAATAAGAATACTTGTTTAGATATGAATGACTTTAATTTTATGATCGGTTTTGATTATAATTCTTGTGGATTATTGCATCATATGAGTGAAGAGGAACAAGTAAAATTTTATAATAGAATGCATAAAGAATTTGATGGGACTGATTTGGATAGTGGAGTAAATGGCCCTTGGTTTGATGAATTTGGTCCTGAATATTGTACTAATTGTGATAATTGTGGTGAAAAATTTTTCTTACTTGAAAGAAATGGAGATATTTATTCTTGTGTAAGAGGGCAAAAAAATCCTGATTATTATTATGGTAATATATATAAAGATAGTGTTGATAAGATATTAAAGACTGCTTTTGAGAAGATATTTATGAATCATAATAGATTACCTTTCAATGATGATTGTGCTAAGTGTGGATATTTATATTTATGTAAAACTGGATGTCCCTTTGTAAAGAATACTTATAATTCAAATAAGAGTTATACTTGTTTATTACAACAAAAGTTATATAAAGATAGAAATTATAATAAAGATGTATATAATGATGATTTTGTATATTTATATACTTCTAAAATGAGAAGTGATGTATTTGATAAATATTATCCTCAAAATAAAGAAAGTGATTATATGACACTTGAAGAGATAATTAAAAGTGACCCTAAATTAAAATATATATATGATAGTGAATCATTTATATTGAAGGTGGATAATTATGAGTATAAGTTATCTTCACAAATATTAAAAAATTTTAGTGATTTTGTATATATTACTCCTAAGAGTAAAATAAAAATATATATGAAGAAACATATGATAAATGAAGAAAGTGATTATCCTGAAAATAATTCATTATACATTATGTTATTAAGTGGTGATGAAGTTAAATATGGCGATGAAGAAAGAACTAAGCAAAGACATGTTATGACTCATCAAATATATAAAGGAGTTTTAGATAGTAATAAAAGCGATAAGAAAGGATATTATGAATTTGATATAACTAATATAATTAAAGAGTATAAAGATTATATTTCAAAGACTAAAGCTAATAATTTATTTTTTACTACTTCTGCTTTAAGGGATTATCATTATACTAAGCAAAAGAATAATGCTTATTATCATATCCAAGCTATTAATTTACCTTTTCAAAATATTGAATTTTATTATATAGATAAGGAGTTAAAAAATGAATAAGGAACCTGAATCATATGAAGATTTAATTAGAATTAAAAGATGTGTTGATTTAACTAACTATTATAGTGTTACTAAGGAAGAATTAGAAACAATATATGAGTTTTTGAAGAACAATAAGAATGGAGAAGTTAAGTGTAATACTAATACTATTGCTTTGTTTAATGATAATAAAGCAGTTGAAAAAGTATTTTGTGCTAAAAAGAACAACGCCAGTATAGATGGACTTATTATGAGTAATTTACTTTTTAATATTAAATATCACTATACTCCTTCATCTCATAGTAGTTATAGTAGTGGAGGTTCTTCTTCAAATGATAACAATAATAACAATAATAATAACAACAATAATAACAATAGATAGGTGAGTAGAGTATGCCAAGAATTTCTGAAAAATCACATATTGAAAGATTAAATCAATATAAGATAAATATTAAAACCAAATATAATGCTGGAGATTTAACACTTGAAAGAAATACTGATAATTCTAAGAATGATGATGTAGAAAATGGTGTTATTCTTGAAAAGTCTTATTATATTAAAAACAAACTTGTTAATAAAATATATGATTTTGATCCAAGAATGACATATACATTTGTATCATGTAGTGAAGAAAATAAAGCTCATAAATGTCCTAATTGTGGAATGAGTGGTAAAGTTAAAGATTTTATTGATGGTTGTCCTTATTGTGGAACATATTATAACGTTGAATTTACTGATAAAGATTTAGGTCATAAATATCATTATGATAAGGTATTAAAAAGTAATAAGTATAGAATTATTACATTACTTATAGATATATTAGTTAGTTTCTGTATAGTATTCTTCTTTGTATTTGCAGGTAGAAGAACGTTTAATGAGTATGATATATCTAAGATAATTATTTATACTGCTATATTATCTATGTGTTTATATTATATATTCTATATAGCTGATGCATATGTAATATTAAAACCAATAGAAAAATATAAGGAAAAAATTAACAATAAGCAAAGGGAGTTTTGGGAAAGAACTAAGATTGATAAAAAAGTTTTCTTTAACAATTTAAATTATGAACTTAGTAATTATTACTATAGTAAAAATAATATAATTGATTATGATATTATCGATTATATTGAGTTTAATGATTATAAAGAAAATGATAAATTATTAGTTGATGTTATATATGATGTTAGAATTGTATATTATGAAAATAATAAGATATTTTACAAAACTGTTAGAGATAAAATATCATTATTAAAACATGATAAACCTGTATTAGATTTAAAGGGTGGAACTAATTTAATAAAGTGTCCTAATTGTGGGGCATCAATTGATGCTAGTAAAGGTAAATGTGAACATTGCAATACTAGAGTTAATTATTTACAAGAATGGGTAATAAAATAAAAAAGAGAACTTAGGTTCTCTTTTTAAAATACATCTAATTTTGTAATTATATAATCATAATCTTTCATATTAATTATTTGCTTACAATACGGACATACTCCAGTACTATTAAGATTTAGTGTGTTTCCACAATTAGGGCATCTCTTTTCTGTTAATTCTTTGGTATTTAAATATTTAGTAAATATTATTTTGTGTTTTGTTTCTATTCTATGATCATTAATGCCTTTTACATAATCACCATTATCATCAACATAATAATCCATATATCTAGATATAAGAGTAACATAAATATTTATTTTTTCTCCATCATAAGAATAGTCTGTTATTTCTGTCGATTTTACATTCATTTCATCAAAGAGTCTTATATAGTTTTTTTCTTTGTATGTTTCTACTAAATTATTGAAATTATTATATACTTCTTCTGATAGATAATGTTTAACACTACTTAAATCATTATCCATAATAGCTGATAATAGCATTATGAATATATGATCTACTTTCGATATAAATGTTGTTTCATTATAATTCTTATCATATTTTGTTATGTCCATTATTATCTCTCCCAATTTTGATTTATTACTTGTTTCTTAGATAGTACCCAATTATAGTTTCCTGTTGTAATTACACTGTGACAATATTCACATATATTGCTTGCTCCTTTAGGAAGTGGAGCATTACAGTTTGGACATTTGTTTTCTTCTTGCGATGTTGTTCTAATGAAAGTTAGTTCATATGTCATAACTACTTTTCTATATTTGTTTCCTCTAAGTACTTGTTCATTTTTATCAACTACATAATCATAAAAAGCAACATTTAAAAATGTTTTTATTGTATATTCATTATCTGTTTGTCTAAAAGAGGCTATTCTATGATTATTCAAATGAAATCCATTCATTATATTTTTTTGCTTTTTAGCCTTTAATACTTTTAATTGTGAATTATATGTATTAAATAATTCATCTGTTAATAAAGTTCTTAATTTATCAATATCAATATTCATCCATGCATCTTGTACATCTAGAAATATTTGATATGCTGAGTTTAGGAACCCTGTTTCTTCAAAACCAGGTATGGCATCTTTAATTCTTTCAAGTACACTTTCTGATGAATAATCTGGTTCATAATAAGCATCCCCTTTTGATGCGCTTGAACTAGAGTATGAGTTTTTGGTTGTTTTAGATGCAGATGCAATTACAATCATAAAAAAGATTATTATGAAAACAATTACTGTAGCGATAGTGTCTTCTGAACTACCGTGACTACTATAACTACTACCATAATCGGAAGAACCCCAATCAGATGAACTCCAACTACTACCTGAGTCCCAACTACTACCTGAATCATAACTAGTATCCCAACCACTATCTGCATTTAGAGAAATGTAACCAACTGTAAATGTAGATATTATTATAAATAATAGTGTTAATAAAACATACCTTTTCTTCATATTTCCCTCTAGTATTGATTATAACATATTAAAAATAAAAAAAGTATTATTTAATGTTTATTTAATGTTTAATTATTATATTTATATTGAAAATTATTTTTGTTATAAATAGAACGTTTATGTCCTGTCTTACTACATACACTCTATGGGATATTTAGTTCTATTTATATAAATAGAATACACTTTAGGTGTATTCTTTTAAATTAAAAAAGATTATTGCTAATCTTTTTTATATTTTAATACTTCTTCGGCATCATCTAAATGATGTTTTTCTTTTCCAATTATTTGATAATCTTCATGTCCTTTACCAAGAACTAATAAGATATCATCTTTTTTCATCATGTGTACACCTTTTTTGATGGCTTCTTTTCTATCTAATTCTACTTCATAATTATTAGTTTTAATTCCTTTTAGAATATCATCCATTATTTTACTTGGATCTTCTGTTCTAGGGTTATCGCTTGTTAGTATCACGTAATCAGATAATTTAGTAGCTATATCTCCCATGATAGGTCTTTTTTTAGGGTCTCTATCTCCACCACAACCTATTATCGTAATAATTCTATTTTTCTTTAATTCATTATAAGCAGTTATTACTTTTTCTACTGCATCCGGTGTATGTGCATAATCAATTATGGCATAACCATTATTTATTTTATATGCTTCACATCTACCTTTAGGTGCGTGTAATAGTGGAGTTATTTTTAATATATCATTAATACTAAAACCATACTGATTTACTATTGTAAGAGATGTTAAGAAGTTATAAACATTAAATTTACTTGTTAATGGAATAGTTACATTATAATTAATTTTGTTATATTCAAATATAAGATTTGTTTCACTTGGATTAGAATCAAAACCAATTATTTTATAGTCCCCATTATATCCATATGTTAAGAATATATGATTTTCTTTTTTAAATTTAATGTGATTTTCATCATCTGAATTTGCAAGTATTATTGCATTATTTGTTAAATGATTAAGTATTAATAGTTTTGCTTTTAAATAGTTTTCCATTGTTTTATGGTAATCTAAATGATCTTCTGTTAAATTAGTAAATGATATGATTGAATAGTTAATGCCATAAAGTCTATCGTAAGATAATGCTTGCGAACTTACTTCCATTACTACTGCTTCACAATTGCTTTCTTTTGCATGCATAAGTAGTTTATAAACTGTTAATATATCTGGGGTAGTATTATTAAGTTCTATAAATTCATCTTTGTGGTGATATCCGATAGTACCAATATAAGCAGCATTTACACCTAGTTTTAATAGCATTTGATATATTAAATAGCAACTGGTTGTTTTTCCATTAGTGCCTGTAACACCAATTAATTTTAATTTATTTATATCTTTACTATATTCTTTTTTTAATGTTTCTTTTAAATATTCGTTAGTATTATCTACTTTAATATATGGAATACTTAGGTTTAAATCTTTTTCACCTATAACTAAAGATGCTCCATTTTCAATAGCTTGTTCTATATAATCATGACCATCTACTGTCAAACCTTTAAGTGCTATAAATGTTTGACCTTTTTGTACTTTTCTTGAATCGCATTCATATTTAAACATATAAATCACCTACTTAAAATTATATCATTTTTTTAATTATTTATGTATATATAGTATTCCACAAATGTTCCACATTTGTTATAATTAAATTGAATTGGAGGGATCTTATGAAAAAATTATTTGGTGAATTTAAAGAATTCATTAAAAGAGGAAATGTAATGGATATGGCTGTTGGTGTTGTTATAGGTACTGCTTTTGGAGCAATAGTAACATCAATAGTAAATGATATTATTATGCCTCTTGTATCATTATTAACCGGTGGTATGGACTTTACTAATTGGTTTGTTGCTTTAGATGGTAATAAATATGCTACTTTAGAAGCAGCGCAGGAAGCTGGAGCTGCTACATTAAATTATGGTAATTTAATATCAGTAGTTCTAAACTTTATTATTGTTGCTTTCTGTATATTTATGGTTGTTAAAGCAATGAATAAGTTTAAGAAGAAAGAAGAACCAAAAGAAGAAGTACCAAAGAAATCTGATGAAGTAATATTGCTTGAAGAAATAAGAGATTTAATGAAAAAAAATAAATAATTTAGATTTTCTAAATTATTTTTTTGTTATAATTTCAATTAATTTTTTAGTACTAAAATTAGGTAGATGCGTTTTTGATGTTATTATTTCAATATACCTAGATGGTATACTTGGTTTGATATTTAAAACATATAATTTTTTATCTTTAATATATTGCTCTACAAATTCTTTTACGACGTAACCAATTCCCATATTAATAATGGTGAAATCTCTTACAAGTGTATAACTTGCTAGTTCAACATTTGGTTTTAATAATACATTATTAGCGTTTAAGTATTTATTTAAAAATTTTCTAGTATTTGATACATCTGTTTGAAATACTAATGGATAATTAGATAGATCTTTAAGTTCTATCTTTTTATTTGCTAGGTTTTTATATTTTTCGCCTACTACAAATGCATCATGTACTTCTTTACATCTAATAACATTTAAATCATTATCTATTTTATCCGGTTCAAATGATATTATTAAATCAATTAATCCATTTCTAAGTTTTTGAAGTAATTCAGTATATATATTAGTAGATATTTGGATATCTATTTTTGGATATTTTTCATGAAAATATTCTATATATGGAAGTAAAAATTCTTTTGATAAGGTAGTGCTGGCACCTATTTTAATAACACCTGTATCTAGATTAATTAGTTCAGTAAATTTATTTTCTGCACTATTAATATATTCTATACCTTGTTTAATATATTTATAGAATTCTTCACCTTCATCAGTAAGTATTACACCTCGTTTAGTTCTTGTAAATAATTGTCCTCCTAACATATTTTCAAGATTCTTAATTGATTTGCTAATCGCAGGTTGTGAAATGTGTAATTCATTACTTGCTTTAGTAATATTTTTATTATTAGCTACAACATAGAAAATTCTATATAATTCAAAATCAATATTCATAATAACCTCCAGTTATGATAAACATATATAATATGTATTTTAATTATAACAAATTTTGTTCTATACTACAAGTAGAGGAGGGTTAATATGCTAATTGGAATTTGTGGGAAAAGTGGAAGTGGTAAGAGTACACTTGCTAGAAGTATAATTGAGGGTCAAAAAAACAATTCATATATTGAAGATGAAAATGATAGATTTAAAGAATTATTATATGAAAGAATTAGAAATGAATTTGTTAATACTTATGGCAAATTAGATTATAATGCTATACATGTAGATGTTGATAAAATAGGACATAAGGCATTATTAGATGAAGATGTTAAAAAAGAATTAATTAATTCTTTTGGAAAAGAAATATTAAGTGATGAGGTAATTGATAGAAAGAAACTTGGAGATTTAGTTTTTAATTCTAGAAGTGAAATGAAAAAGTTATCTGATATAACATGGAGATATATGGAAAAAGAGATTGATAGTATTATTGAAAATAATAAAGATAAAGTAATAATACTTGATTGGATTCTTTTACCTTTGACTAAATATTTTAAGATGTGTAGGTATAGAATCTTATTAGATGTTGATTATGAACTTAGAAAATCAAGGGTACTATTAAGAGATAATATTAGTGAAGATGATTTTGAATTAAGAGATAGTTCTAGTATTGAATATGATAAAGATGATTTTGATTTTGTTATTACAATAAAAGAAGCAAAGAGGGTGTTAAAAATATGATAAGTGTTTTATATCCTGGTAGTTTTGATCCGTTTACTAAGGGACATTCAGATGTAGTAGAACAAGCCGGTAATATATTTGATGAGGTAATTATTGCAGTTATGCAAAATCCATTAAAAAAGAGTTCGTTTTTTACATTAGAAGAAAGAATGGAGATAATAAAAGAATTATACAAAGAAAGAGAAAAGATTAAAGTAATACATGGAAGTGGAGCTGTTGTTGATATTGCTGAAGAATATAATTGTAAAGCAATAATAAGAGGGTTAAGAGGACTTAGCGATTATGATTATGAAGTTAGTATGGCTCAAATTAATAAAGAGTTATCTAATGGTAGTATTAATACAATATGTTTGTTAGCTGATAAGAATAATCAATTTATTTCTTCTAGTATGGTAAGAGAAATATATAATTTAGGTAAAGATATTTCTAGATATGTTGATCCATATGTTGAAGAGCAAATGAAATTAAAAAGGAGTTTATAATATGAATGATTTAATTATGACTCCGCTGGGGAGTGTTTCACCTTATTGTAAAGATAATAAAAATTGTCCTGGATTTTTAATAGAATATGGAAAATATAATATATTACTTGATTGTGGTAATGGAATAAGTAGATATTTAAGTTTTGCTGATGTATTAAATAATTTATATGTATTTCTATCTCATTTACATTTAGATCATTTTGGAGATTTAGGAACTATTGAATATGCTTCTTATGTTTATAATAAAATAGGATTGTTAAATGAAAAAGTAAAAATATACACCCCCGTATCTAAAAGTATGTATAATAATTATAATTATTGTGATTATTATATGATTAATGATAATAGTTTTATAAAACTTAATGATTTGATTATTACATTTCACAATAATAATTCTCATGATATTGAATGTTATATGATAAAGATAGAAACTTCAAAATATAAAATTGTTTATACATCAGATATTGGGAATAGATATTTAGATGATGTTATTGATTATTGTAAAGAATGTGATTTATTAATATGTGATAGTTCATTATTAATTGGTCAGTACAATAGTAATCATCTACATGCTTATGAGGCAGGATTAATTGCAAGGGACGCTAGTGTTAAAAGATTAATGTTAACACATTTTTGGCCAGAGATTGATAAAGAAAAATATCTAGAAGAGGCAAAAGAGTATTTTGAAAACACAATTGTTGCAGAAGAGAATAAAAAACTAATATTGAGGAGGTAATTATGAGATATTTATATGAAGAAGCAGAAGAAAGAGAAAATGAATTAATGATAGCTTGTTTGGATAAAATTATTAAAGAAAGATTTGATAAGTATAAGGATAGAAAAAATAAAGTAATAGATTTGCACTGTCATACAGTTCATTCTGATGGTGAATTAACGCCAATAGAGATATTAAATCTTGCGATTGATAACGGAATAAGCACACTTGCGATTACTGATCACGATAATATTGATGGTGTTAAAAGAGTAAGAAAAGATTACAGTGATTTTTTAAATCAAAGTGGGCTTGAGTTTATTAATGGAGTGGAATTATCTGTTAAAGTAAATCATGGAAGAATGCATATGCTTGGTTATAATATAGATATATATAATAAAGAATTAAATGACAAATTAAATGAAATGAAAAATAATAGTATGTATTCTATGATTTCTTATTTTAATGATTTAAGAAGAGAAAAAAATATATCTTTTAGTACTGAAGATATATTAAAAGTATTTAATAAAAGTGGTAATATTGGAAGACCTCAAATAGCTAAACTATTGGTTAAATATGGATATGTTAATAGTGTACAAGAAGGGTTTGATAAATATTTAATTGATATGTATGAGAGAGTTAGAAAACTAAATAAGGGTATAAATTATAAGGAAGCAATTGAATTAATAAAAAATGCTGGTGGATATGCTATTCTTGCTCATCCTTATTCTTTAGAAATGAATGAATTAGAATTATTAAAAACAATTAGAGAATTAATTAGTTGTGGCCTTGATGGAATAGAAGTATACCATTCAAATCATACAAAAGAGCAAATGAAATTATATTTAGAAATTGCTAAAAAGTATAACTTGTTATACAGCGTTGGAAGTGATTTTCATGGTAAGAATGTTAAACCTGATATTGAACTTGGTAGTGGTAAAAATAACAATCTTAATATAAAAGAAGTATCATTAGTTAGGAAAATAAAAAATCAGTAATTAAAGTTTACTGATTTTTTCTAATGCTTCTAAATATTTGTTTTCTGTAAAACCTAACCTAGGAGCAGTTTGTATATGATGTGGTGTCATAGAACCACTAAAGTATGCATCATCTATTACGATATATTTATCTATATCATTTTCTTCTACGTATTTCATTATTTCAAATTCTTTACCAGAGTTACTGTTATTTGTTTTTCCTAATATTTCTATTTTTTCATCTAATCCTAAGTTATAAAGGAATTCTTTATAGTCCATACGATCTCTCCATGAAGAACAGACTACTATTTTAAAACCTGTTTCATGACATAATTTGTTTAAATATTTTATAGCATCTGGACTTTGAATTGTTTCAAAATTATCAGTTTTAATATTAATAACACCATCTATGTCTAAGAATATAATATTAACTGGTTCTTTTTCATCCTTCTTCATACGTTACTCCTTAATATAAAATTATTATATCATACTTTTATTTTTGTGGTATAAAAAATGTGTCAAATTTGACATTTTTGCCTAAATTTGGTATAATTATAGTGGTTGAGGGATATTAGTAATGTATGAATCTACATGAATCAATGTGTACATTTCATACATTATAATATAAATACATCAAATTATCAGATGAAAAGGACTAATTTAAATAATTAGTCTTTTTCATTTCTAATTAAATATATTTTATTAAATAATACTACAAATAAGCTTATTACTACAAATAAGTAGAAGTTTATTCCTCTATGAACTATTAATGCATTTGTTAAAAACTCTCCGAATATTGTTCCATAAGTAAGTAAAAATACTGTTTCACTTATACCAATTGAACCTGGTAGTGGGATTGATGTAACAGTACAATGTACTATTATTTGCATTTGTAATACTTCTAAGAAAGTAAAAGTGTTTAATCCAAATGATCTATATACAAAATATGGAAGTGATTGAACTATTACTACTTGTATGAATGCTGTTACTATACCTTTAAAAAATTCTAATTTATGACTTTTTATATATTTTGCACTTTCATGGTATGTTTTAAGTTCATTTTTGATTTTTTCTTCTTTTTGTTCCATGTTTTTAACTTTAAATTTCTTTAATATTTTAATTACAAAATTAACTATTTTATTAGATAGTTTTTCAGAGAATAAACCTATTAGCATTATCGATAATGAAACACAGTTTAATAATGTTCCAATTATAAATAATACTACTAGTTTTGTATCAAATATATGTGGGTTTAATAATGCACACATTATTCCTAAATAAACAACGCTCATTTGATATCCACACATATGAAGTATTAAAGCTAAAGAACCATGTGATACTTTAACATTTTCTTTTGACATATAATAAACTTCCATAGGTTGTCCTCCTGAAGTAGCGGGCGTTATTGAACTAAAAAAGAAACCTATAAAAGTGAATTTAATTGCTTTAAATATAGATATTTTTTCATTGAAAGTTGATAAGATATTTCTAATATTAATTCCCTCAACTACAAAATACATTAACATCATTAAAAAACTTATAATTAAGAAATTATAGTTTAAACCTTTAAAATTATTTAATAGTTCTTTTGGATTTTGATTGTCAAAAATAATATAGTATGTAACTAAAAATAATGTTAAGAAAATTAATGCATTAAAAAACATCCTCTTTTTATCTTTCATATTAATCTCCTAGAATAATTATAGTATATTTTGTTTTTAATTTAAATGTTTTAATAGAATTATTTATATTTTTTACAAATATTACATATTTATGATACAATATATATGGTGAAATAGAATGAAAAAGGAGAAATTTGGGTTTAAGATACTAAAATTATTCATAAATGCTTTATACATTTTATTTATTTTTATTATCGTTGATAGTTTATTAAAACTTGTTGGTTTTGATGAATGGTTAGATTTAGATTTTAGTGTGTTTATTTCTAAATTTCTTTTATTTATGTTTATTTGGTTAATAATATATGTATTTGTTTATATAGTTAGTATATTAATACATGAACTTGGACATTTATTGTTTGGATTAAGGGCCAATTTAGAATTTGTTTCATTTAATGTATTGAATTTTACTATTACTAAGGAAAATAAAAAACTTGTTATTAAAAAAGTTCCTAATATTAATGGTGTTAGTGGATATTGTAATATGGCATTTGATGATAAAGTTAAATATAATAGTAAAGAAGTTATATCTTATTTCTTTGGAGGTATATTCTTTAATATGATTATGGTTATTATATTTGCATGTATTCTTCCATTAACTAAAGATTATTTATATTTAATATGTTTATTAGTAATAAGTGTTAATGTTTATTTAGCTTTCTATAATATGATTCCAATAGTACATAAGAATGGTCTTAGAAGCGATATGAAACAAGTATTATTATATGTTAATGCTTCTGAGTTTACTAAAATATATGGTAAGATTAGTAAAATACAAAGTTATATTAATGATGGTAAAAAATTAAAAGATATAGATGCTAGTTTAGTATATATGCCTAATGTTATTGATAATAGTACTAATCTTCAAATGGCATTTATCTATATAGATTATTTAATGGAATGTAATAGATTTGATGATGTTATTAAAAAAGTAAAATATGTCAGGGAAAAAGCAAAAGATATAATGAGTTTTTCTGATGAAAATCTATTGAAGATGCAGTTAATACTAGCTTTATATAATAAAAATAAATTAAATGATATAGCATTTGAATGGGATAATGATTTTAATAAATATATTAGAGCTACTGAAGGTAGTAGTCCGATTGGTATAGCTGTTGAATATATGTATTATAGATTAATTAGAAATGAAAATGATAAATGTGAAAGATGTTTATATAAGATAGATAAATTAAAAAAATATTATGGTAAAACTAGAGAATATAAAGAAGTAAAAGAATTTATCAATGAAGTTGATGATAGATACGAGGGAAGAAAATAATTTTACACTTAGTTGTAAAATTATTTTATTTATAAGAGATATTAATAAGAATTATTATATAATTAAATTGATAATAGGAGGTCTTTATGGATTTAAAAGAAGGATTTGAATGGTGTAGAAAGGGAAAATATAATGTTTTAATTGAATTGGGATGTTATGAAATAACTGAGAGCATACCACTAATGGATGGATTTTTTGAAAAAGAATTTGAAATAGATGGTGTTAAGAAAAAGTTTGCTGTTAAAACAGGAACTAATTTATTAGAACAAAACTCATGGACTACTAGTCCAGATAGACCATATGTTGTTACAGGAACTGTTGGTGAAAGATGGGCTATTAAACCTAAAAATTTAACAGCATATGATATTAAACCTGAAGAATTAGGAATAGAACCTAAAGTAGTATCAACAGTAGATCCAGCTAATCAACAATTTTTGGTATGTATGCATATTCCTGAAGGTACTGAAGGAAGAGTTATTCCTAGTTGGGCATTTAATCAAGATGGAACTATTGATGAAACACAAATAATGGTTGCTAATTCACCTAATTCAAAAATACCCCATAATGGTGGTGATTATATAGTCGCTAAGCATGTAGATGGGCAACCTGAATTTATGGAATTACCTCAAGAGGTAAGAGAAACTAAAGATGTTGTTAAATTATATGATCCAAGAGTAATTAATGGTAGTGTAATGCAAACTACATATGATCATGCTAGAACTCAAGATGAAATAAGAGAAAAGAATGGAGAATTAGGAGCAAAATTATAAAAATAAAACCAATCAAAAATGATTGGTTTTTTAATTGATAAGTGATACAATTATCATTAAATATGAGTGTATATTATGAAGTTAATTAAATTGAAATGTGAAAGTTGTGGAGCTATTCTTGAAGTTAATTCAGAGTTAGATAAAGTTACTTGTATCTTTTGTGGTAATGAACAATTAATTGATGATGAAGCAACTACTTTAAAGAGAGTAGAAGAAGCAAAATTAAAAGCAAGAAAAGAAAATCATGAACAAACATTAAAGGAGAAAGAAGATCTTTTAGAACAAGAAATTAAAAGAAAAAGGATTTAGCAAAGATCAAAGCAAATATGATAACTGGTATTCTGCTTATAATACTGAAGGATATAAAGCATCTATTACTTATAAAGGATTTAATATTGTTGAAATAGAAATAGAGGCTCCTACTAAGGGAGAAACTAAAAAGGAAGATACAAAGAAAGAAGAAACAAAAGCACCTGCTAAAGAGGAAACTAAGAAAGAGGAAACTTCTACTAGTAGTGGTGGATTAAGACCAGATTTTAAAAAAGCAATGGATAGTTATGAAAAGTTTATGGATTCATATGTTAAATTTATGAAAAAGTATAACGAAAATCCATCTAGTACAAAATTATTGAAAGAGTTTAATGATTATATGGATAAATATAATAAGGCGATGAATGATTTTGATAAATGGGATTCAGATGATATGAATGCTGCTGAAGAAGTTTATTATTTAGAAGTACAAAATAGAGTTAATAAAAAACTATTAGAAATAAACTAGTCATTTGACTAGTTTTTTTATGAGTGTAGATATGATATAATTTTTATAGAAAGGAGTGTATATGAAATCTATTTTAAAAAATCCAAAACATTTAGCATTGATAGTTGCAATAACAGGTATTATTTGTTTGTTTTTATCTATTGTTTCTGGATCAATGTCTAGTTATGCCATGGATGAAGTTTTAACTGTTTCAATAGCAGCTATATTTCCAAGTTATTTATTAGTTGCTTATATGTTACTTTTGTTTTTTAATAAATTAAATAATGTAAAAGTTTGGAATGTGGTTTTACTAGTTGTTTTAATATTAAGTGCAATCATATCATTTGTAGGAACTTTTGGTATTGCTGGATTTGTAGACTATACAATATCTGATTTTTATGTATTATTTGTAAGCAAAAATAGTATTTTAGCTATATCTTATATTCATTTTATTATAGCAATACTTTATTATATTCTTACAGCTATTGTTATATTGGGTATCATTAAGAAAAAGAATTTAGCACATAAAATCTTAAATTACATTTGTATAATATTGATGATAGTTTCAATAATATTGGCTATTGTTCTTGGAATTAAAGATTGTGAAGTAATAAAAACAATAGAAATAATTAATGCTATAATTGGACCTATTGGTATGATTGCGTTTTCATTGTTCTTAGAAAGATATTCAATAAGTGTAATAAAGGAGAAATAATTATGAATGATGATTTTTTTCAAAATTTAGAAAACAAAAGTAAAGAAAAAAAAGAAGATGATAAGTTAAGAAAAGAAGAAAGAGCAGCTCAAAAAGAAAATAAGGCTAATGAAAACTACTTAAGAAATACAATCAGTTATGTATTAAAAATATTTGGTTGGATTATAGGTATAGGTGCTGTAATAGCAGGTATTGCTACAATGGAAGACTCTGCAGTATCAGGTATTACATTTATCCTAGTAGGCTTATTATCAATGTTCTTAATTCTTGGAATTGCTGAAATTATCCAATTGCTTGATGATATAAAGCAAAAGATGGATATGTTTAAAAAATAAATAAATAACCAATCTTATGATTGGTTTTTATTATGCAACATTTTAAAATATAAAAGCGAAGAAATTGTGTAAAGGGAGTGTTTAATAAGGGGTGCATTATAATTTGAATATACTTATGAACTGTTGATAATATAGGAACTTTTATTCATTATATATTTATGGTAAAATGTAGTTGAAAGTGAGAGAAGTATTAATATGGAAAGATATAGAAAGTGTAATGTATGTGATCATGTTTATTGTTATACCGATAAAGATGAAAAGGATAGCGATAGAGAATCGATTGTTGCAGGGTTGGCAGCTATAGGTTCTATAGCAAGCGCTGTTGGTGGAACAAGGTATGACATGTATGAAATGGGCAAAGTAAGTGATCATGCGTCCGGTAAGGTTATTAATTATAAAAAATGCCCTAAATGTGGATCAATTGATACTCTCTTGATTTCAAAGAAAATGGCTAAATATATTAATAAGAATCCTAATTATAGTAGTGAAGAATTATTAGAAGAAGCTCAGAAATTCTTAGAAAGCAATGATTTTGAAAATGCATTTTGTTTTTCTAATGTTGCTTGTGTAGATGAAGAATACTTAGATGGAGTGATAATTAAATTCTTAGCTAGTTATAACATTAATAAACCAAGTCAAATAAGTAAAATAGAAGAAGATGTTACTAAAAATAAATATTATACAGAAATATTGTCATTTGAAGATTGTGATGAGAAAAAAGAATTTATTGATAGATGTAAGCTTGCTTTAAAAGAAAAAAAAGATAAAGAAATAAATGACTTAAAAAAACATGGTAAAGAATTAGAAGAAAAAGGTATTGAAGAAATAGGATATAATGATTTAATACAATTAAAGAATAAATATGAAGAATATGAATTAACAAATGAAAAAGTATATAATAAGATAATTGATTATTTAAAAAAGCAAGAAGAGGGAAATAAAAAAGTCAAAAAAATTGGTGGCTTTATATTAATAGGATTAATTGTTATTATCATTATTGGGACAACAATTTCAAATACTAAAAAAGAATCAAAAGATGAATTAGAAGTGTTAATAAGTAAAGAACAATACTATGATGCAATTAATTATTATGAAAAAAATGAGAGCATAGTTAATGATAATAAAAAGTATGAAAAGATAAAAGAAAACCTTATTAAATCAATGATAGAAAAATATGAAGGAAAAGAATTAAAAAGGGATATAAGAAGTAGTTTGGGATATAGCAATTATTTTTGTATAGCAAATGTGTACTTAAAAATAGAAAACAATAAAATATCAATAAATTATAAGTGTGAAAATCGTTTTGATGATGAAAAAGAATTAAAGAGAAGATTTGATGAACACTTTACAATTGACACAAACAGTTGGGAAAATGTTGTTGAAGATTATGAAATGTTTGAAAAATCATCTTCTCCTTTTTTGAAAAAGGATAATGTGTATTATTTAGTAATATATAAGAGCAGTATTGAATTTTTAGCAATAACTGTTGATGCTTCAAATAATACTAATATAGTTGAAGAAGGGTATTATGAAGGCGGAGAATATTATTCAAATAAATATGAGTAGTAATTAAAAAACCAATCTTATGATTGGTTTTTATTATGCAACATTTGTTCGCTTGCGGGGGGGGGTAATTATTATATAATTGGACTTAGAAGGGAGTGTATATGAAACGTTTTAAATTATTTTTAATTATTTGTTTGATACCACTATTACTATTTGGTTGCGGTAAAGAAGAAAAAGTAGATAATAGACTATTATTAACTGATGAAAGAGTAAAAACTATTGAAAATGAAGTATTTCTTATTAGTGAAAAATTAAACTATAAGGAATTAAAGAGCAAGTATTCATCAGAAATTGTATGGGCAGCTAATAATAGAGCAACTGCTGGAAGCTATGATGCAAAGGGTGTACAAAGTTTTAGTAAATTTGAACTTGACTATGGTGCAAAAGCAAATGATTATGAGTACAGTGTTTATGGGACTATATATGGAATTGACGACTATGGAAGAAGTATTACTAGAAGAATAAATGCTACATTTAGTTGTGAAAAAGATGAAAGTTCAGACTGCAAAGTTAAATATAATGGTTTTAAAATGGAAAGTAAATAAGGAGGAAAAATGAAAAAAATATTATTTAGTTTATTATTTGTTGGATTAATAATGTTTGGATTAACTGGATGTGGAAAAAAGGAGCAAAAAGAATTATCATTGGGAGACACTTATTCTGGGAATAATTTTGAATTAACTGTGAATAGTGTAGATTATGGTAAATATGTAGTTAGTACTTTATCTTCTCCTGATTATTATACTATTACTGAAAATGGAGAAGATTACTTCTATGGAGTTGATGGAACAAGATATAAAAATCCTTCAGTAGCAGATTCTGGGAAAGTATTAGTTGCATTTGATGCTGATCTTAAATATAAAGGTAAATCAGCATATAGTAATCATTTAGAGGGCATTTTTCAATTATTATATGGGGATGGATATAGTTTTAATGTTAAGAGCGCATATATTTTAAAAGATGGTAAATGGATTTATATTGATGGAACTTCTGTAAATCACCAAACAATTTCATTTGAAGTATTAGATAGTAATACATATAAAATTAGAGGTTATTTTGAAGTACCTGAAGAAGTAAAAAATAATACTAGTGAGCCATTAAAACTAAGTATCAATAAATTAGGTGATACTGGTACTTACAAAATTAGATAATAAAAAAAGATGAATTCTTTTATTCATCTTTTTTTAATACCATCCAGTTTTTTTAACATGTTTCCATGCTTTAGTTGGATTTTTATATCTTTTCTTTATATAATTTAAACCCCATTTAATTTGAACTTTACAATTTGTCTTATAATCTTTACCATATTTTTTCATTTTAGAACATGGTTTTGCTTGTGGAATACCACATGCTCCAGTTCTTTTATTATAAGATTTAGCATTCCAATGGCTTTCTCTATTCCAAAGTTTAACTAAATTGTTATAATCTTTTAATGTCCATCCTTTCTTTATAACTTGATTATAAGCATATTGTTTACATTCTTTCTTTGAATATGTTTTTGCCTCTATACTAGGCACAAACATCATAATAACAACTAGTGTTATTATTATCTTTTTCATTATATTACCTCCACACCCTATTTTTTGAGGGTGCTTTTTTATTGTAACATTTTAAAATATAAAAGCAAAGAAATTGTGTAAAGTAAGTGTTCAATAGCAAAGAACGTTTGTTCGCCGGGGGGGAATAAATAAATTGACATAAATATAGCACTATGTTAGAATAAATGCTATTGATGGGGGAATTCTTATGAAAATGAGCTATGAAGAATTGAGAGGATTATTAGATATATTTAGATTATCTTTAGTAATAGATGATGATTATGCAACTTTTACTGATATAGATAGTGGTAATGATTTAGAAGTATATAAAAGTTTTTATAAAGATAAGACTAATAAAGTAGTAGATTTATTTGATGGAACTGGTTTTTATATTATGAATGAAATGCCTTATTGTAATAAAACATATTTTTTAGTAATTAAGGCAAAATCTAATTATTTTTATGTTAAAAGTATTTTAGAGCAAGAAAGAAATGTATGTGTAATTGATCGTAGTAAATCTATTGTTGAACGTACAAAATTGGATTTTGGTAATCTAAGTTCTGATGATTCTATATTTAAGTGTACAGAGGATGAAATGGAAGTAAGAGATGGATATAAATTAGATTCAAATACTAGAATTGAATATGAGGTAAGAGAACCTTATAAATATGATGGATCTATTTGTATAAGTAAAGATGAATCTCATTGTTCTATGTTTTTTCATAAGAATAAATCAGATGAAGAACAGGAACCAATATATGGAAATTTCGAAGGATTATTTGAAGAAGACGCACTACAGATGATTGAAAACTCAAATCGTTTTAAAGAATTATTTGATTATATATCTCCTGAATTATCTAAATGTTATAGAGAAAAAAATGTTAGAGAATTATTAAGAAAATTAAAAAAATAGTAAATAAAAAAATCAATCCTTGGATTGATTTTTATTTATATCATAACTTGATTGCTCAAGTAGATATCTATTTGGAGCAGGTGATGGGAATCGAACCCACGTTAGCAGCTTGGAAGGCTGAAGTTCTACCATTAAACTACACCTGCATTTGTTAATGCAATATACATTTTACGTTAAAAACTGGAGTTTGTCAATATTTGAATAAATTATTTTATTTATTTTATTCTTTGTCTTTATAAGAAGTAATTGTTGTAGTATAATATTATCATATAAAGATTATTGGGAATAATAATAGTGATTTTAATAAAATATGGTAATTTAGAATAAAATATTATATAATATTTAAGACCAAGGAAGGTGTTTGTAAAAAATGAGTAAGAAAAGTAAGAGAAAACAAGATAATACTATGTTATGGATTTTGATAGTTATTCTAGTTGTATGCTTTGCAGCAATTGGTTTTCTATTTTATAAATATTTCTATTCTGGTATTAGCACTAGTAAATATGGAGATACTAGACTTGAAGGAATCGAGAATTATCCTTTAAGTAGCACGTTATCTGAAGATATTGCATCTATATATGAAAAGGAAACTTCTGTTGGCAAAGTTGATGTAGATGTTAAAGGAAGAATTATTTGGATTAATATAGATTTTGTTAAATCAGTAAAAGTAGATACAGCTAAAAGTCTTGCCGTTAAAGCGCTTGATAAGATAGGGGAGGAAAATCTTAAGTATTATGAAGTACAATATTCTTTAACTTATAGTGGAACTGATGAAAATAGTAATTTTCCAATTTTCGGTATGAAGAATGTTAATAGTCTTAAGGTTGTTTGGTGAAATTTATGAAAATTAGAAAAAGAAGAACTGTTATTATAGTATTTGCAGTTATAATAGCAATAGTGGCTGCGTTTTTTGGGACATTATATTATATTACAAGTACAGTTAATAATTATAATTATAATGAAAAAACATGGATTAATGATAATAAAGAAAAAACAATAGATATATATGTAGAACCTGATTTACCTGTTTTCTCTGAAAATGGTAATGGAGTTTTTTATGATTATTTAAATGCTTTAAGGGATGATACTGAATTAAATATTAATATTAGTACGACACCCGGTTCTAAAATAACTCTTGTTAATAAAAATAATAAGTCTAATGATGATATTGTTTTTTATAAAGATCATTTTATTATATTTGGATCTAATAATAATATTAATAAATTAAATGATTTAGAATATAAGAAAGTTGGTATTATTAAAGGAGATAAAGATACTGTTAATACTTTCTTTAGTGAATATAAGAATATAACATTTAATACATATGAAACTTATGAAGATTTAGTGAATGCTATACATAATAAGAATGTTGAATATGGAATTATTCCTATGTATAAGTATTTAAGTTCTATAGCAAGCCAAGAAAATTATGAAATTGTTTATCATATTGGTGGTTTATATTCTTATTATTGCTTAGATATTGATAATGAAGAATATGAAGAATTAAGTGGCATAATGAGTAAATTTTATGCTAGATATGAAGAAAAAGCTAATTCTAAAATTAATGAATATTTCTTAGATATATATTATGAAGCAAATAATTATACAGAACTTCAAAAGGAGTCTATTACTAATGAAGATTTTATAGTTGGATATATTGATAATCTTCCTTATGAAGGCTTAGTAGGTAATACATTTACTGGTCTTACTGATACTTATTTATCTAAGTTTTCTGATATGACTGGTGTTACATATAAGTATATTGAATATAAAGATACTAAAGAACTTGGAACTGCTTTAAATGAGAATAAGATTAATCTTGCATTAAATTATTATTCTTTAAGCAGTGATAATTATATTAATACTAGAACATTAGGACCTACAGAATATGTTGTTCTTGCTCATAATAAGAATAATATAGTAGTTAATTCATTATATAGTTTAGTTAATGTTAATGTTGTAATGTTAAATAATATGAATCTTAAATATTATATGGCTAGTTTAAATAAGTTTGAAATAACTGATTATCCTAGTGTTAAGATTATGTTTAAGAATATTGATGAGAATTCTATTATTATAATTGAGAAAGAAGTTTATGATTATTATAAGAGTTCTAAATTAAAGAATTATACTGTTAGATATAGTGATATTGTTAAACTTAACAATTCATTCTTGCTTAATAAAGATAATGGAGCATTTAATGACTTATTTAACTTCTATTTAAGTACATTAAGTAGCGGAGAAGTTAAGAATGAAAGTGTTGTTAGTGTTATTGAAACATTAAAAAATAATAGGATTTTAAATTTTATAATATCTAACTTATTATATATAGTTATTGCTATATTAATAATAGTATTTATTATATATACTGCTTCTAAGAGAGTTCTTAATAATAAGAGAATTAAGAAAGAGGATAGGTTATATTATTTTGATGCGATGACTAATTTAAAAAATAGAAATTTCTTAAATGATAATATTGATTTTTGGTCATCTACTAAAGTTTATCCTCAAGCAATAGTTGTTATTGATATTAATAAGTTAAAAGTTTTAAATGATAAGATTGGTCATGAGGCTGGTGATAATCAAATTAAAGCTGTTGCTAGTATTTTGATTAAGACTCAAAGAGATAATTCTGAAATCATGAGAACTGATGGTGATGAATTTATGGTTTATTTAGTAGGGTATGAAGAAAAGAAAGTTATTTCTTACATTCATAAATTAACTAGAGAATTTTCTTCATCACTTCCTAATAAAGATTATGGTGTATCTGTTGGATATAAAATGATCTTAAGTGAAGAAATGACTATAGATGATGCGATTAATGATGCATTAAATATGATTAATAAAAGTAAAGGAAAATAATGAAAAAAAGAATAAATAAAATAATTGATATTCTTAGTGAAAGAGATTTAGGAATAGTGCCAGGGAGTCTAGCGTATTCCTTCTTTTTGGCTATTATACCGATATTATCTTTATTATTCTATTTTTTAACTACTTTTCATTTACCTATGGATACTTTAATGATTTTTTTAAATAAGACTTTTCCTGAAAGTGTAGTTGAATTTATACAACCTGTATTTACCACTGATATAACTACTACGTCATTTATTACATTATGGTTAAGTGTTATTGTTATGACTAATGGTTGTAATGCTATTATTAGAGCTAGTAATACTATATATGGATTTGAGAATGCACATATATTAAGAAGATTAATTAAGTCATTAATTCTTGCGATTATATTGGTATTATTAATTGCATTCTTGTTAATAGTTCCTTTATTTGGTAGAAGTATTATTAATTTGATTGGTGAATTCACTTCATTTATAGCAAATAATCAACAATTTATTGATACTATATATACTATACTTCAAATACCAGTTTCGTTATTATTCTTATTTATTATAATTAAATTAATATATTTTATAGCACCTGATGAAAAGGTATCTATTAAGTATGTTAATAAAGGGGCTATATTTACATCAATTACTTGGTTAATTGCTACTATATTATTCTCATATTATATTAATCATATAGCTAGATTTGACCTTGTATATGGTAACTTAGCTACTATTGTTGTATTATTATTCTATTTCTATATTCTTGCATATGTGTTTGTTATTGGTTTATTCATTAATAGAGATAATGCTTCTAAGGGAATAGAAAAGACTAATACAATTAAGTTAGAGGAAATAAGAAAGAAAGTTAAAGAAAATAAATAATGTCATTCGACATTATTTTTTTATTTGTTTTTATATTATTGTTTTGGTGAATAATATGAAAGTTAAAATATTTGATGAAAATCATGAAAGAGATTTAGAAAATGATATTAATTGTTTTATTAATGAAAATGATATTGAGATAGTAGATATTCAATTTAGGACTGCAGTTTCTATATTTTCTTCTGAACAAGTATATTGTTTTTCTGCGATGATTTTATATAAATAAAAAATAGTCATAAGACTATTTTAATATTGTATATAATAATGCGATTAATACAATTGATAGAACAGCTGTTAGCATAACTAAGTATGTAACCATATTATTATTAGCATAACCTGTATTTTTATTATTATATGGAGATAATACAGTTCCTCCTTTTTTAGGCGTAGGAACTTCCATATCATGATCTTTATAATAATTATATGTCCTTCTTAATGCTTCTAATTCTTCTTTAGTTAAATTATCTCCTTTAGCAAACCTATCTGTTAATGATTGAAATTCATCTTCTGACAGTATTCTACTAGTAATATATGATTCATCTTGTTTTACTGTGTCTGTCATTTCTGCATTACCATTTTTTATTACTTTTGTTTCTATATGGTCACTTTTACTTTCTGTGAATACTATATCATCTGTTTCTTCAATTACATGTGTATTCATTGGTTTATTATGTGTAATAGGGGCATCTTTTGCTTTCTTTTGTATCTCTTTATTTGATTTAATGAATTCTAACATATCTACTTCTTGATAGTTTAGTTCATCTTCTTTTACATCTTTTGTTTCTTGCATATATATTTCTCCAGCTAATTCTTTTATTCTTGCATAGAACTTACCTGGATTTAATTTTTCATTTGGTTTTAAATTAGCTATTTGTTGTTTAATGAATTCATTTACTTCTTTATTACCATCTATATTGGATAAATGAACTTTTCCTTCAGAATCTATATATTTTAAATGTTTCTTTTTATTTATCCAAACTACTTGAATACTATTTTTTCTTTCAAAATATTCAGATATTATTTCTAATTCTTTATCTTTTGATAAATCATCACCTGCGAGTGTTTGATTATTTTCTAAGTGTTTTTTAATAGCTGCTTTATCTTCTTTTTCAAGTAATTCTTTAAAATTAGCAGCTTTTATTAGTTTAATAGCATCACTATTAAACACTTGACTATCTAATGAATTATTTAGTTTCTCATTTAATAGTTTTATCATTTCTATATCATCTGCTAGTTCTGGGAATTCATTTATATTAAATCCATATTTTTCTGATAAGTTTTTAGCATAATATTCAATTAAAGCTTCTTGTAGACTTTGACCATATGGAAGTTCTATTTGTTTTCCTTCACTTACAGTTAATGTTTTAGAACATTCAACATTAATTAAATCTCTTAACATTGTTCTTGCTAAAGAACCTCTTATTTGATCATCAGATAAATCTTTATTTAAATATTCTTCTTTTGCATAGTTATTAGCATTTAATAAACTTATTTTATCTTCTGGTAGATAAGTACCAAATTCTGCTAGTAAAAATACCTTTAATGAATTCTCATTTTGTTTTATTAAATTTAGGTCATTATTCATATATTTTCACCTTATTTTCTAATATAAGTATATAATAATTTAAAAATCAATACAACTTTTTTTTTGAGTATAACTATGTTATAATAATTATAAATTAAATGTGTGGAGGTGTTTTATGAAGGTTATATTTTTGCAAGATGTTAAGAAGCAAGCAAAGAAAGATGAAATAAAAGAGGTAAAAGATGGATATGCTAATTATTTAATCAATCAAAAACTAGCTGTACCTTATACACAAAAGAGTGCTGAAGTATTGAAAGGTGAAATACAAGAAAGAAAAGATAAAGAAGATGCTTTAGTAGAAGAATGCAATAAAATTAGAAAGAAACTTGAGAATAAAAACATTAAGTTTAAAGTTAAAACAGGGGAAAAGGATAAAGTTTTTGGAAGTGTATCTTCTAAACAAATAAGTGAGGAGTTAAAAAAGATAGGTTTTGATATCGATAAGAAAAAAATTGATGCGAATGATATCAACAGTTTAGGAACACATATTGTAACTATTAAGTTACATAAGAAGGTAGTTTTTAATATAAATGTAATACTTGAAAAATAATTGTTGGAGGGTAATATGGCAAGAAAAGAACCACAAAATATTGAGGCTGAGATATCTGTTTTAGGATGCGGTTTTTTAGATAATAAAGATGCACTTGAAAAGATAATGGATGAAGTAACAGAAGATATGTTCTATAGTGAAGCAAATAGAATAATATTTAAGGCAATGAGAAAACTTCATGAGAATGGTACTGCAGTTGATGTTAATACTGTAAGTAATGAACTTGATAAAGATAAATCACTTGCTAAAGTAGGTGGAGTAGAATATATTACTGAGTTAACTGATTCAGTTCCAAGTGTTGCGAATTTAGATTACTATATCAACATATTATTTGAGAAAAGTATTTTAAGAAATTTAATTACTGTTAGTAATGATATACAAGAAAGTTGTTATGAAGAGCAAGAAGAGTTAGTTGAAATAGTGGAAAATGCTGAGAGAAATATTCTTAGTGTTTATAAAGACAAAATGGGAAGAGATGTTAAGAGAATTCAAGATGTTCTTCCTGAAATACAAAAAGAGATTGAAGCTTTAGCTGAAGCTAAGACTGATTTTACTGGTATTAGGACAGGTTTTTATGATTTTGATAGAATGACTAGTGGTCTACAAAAAAATCAAGTTATCATAGTATCTGGACGTCCTGGTAGTGGTAAATCTGCTTTTGCTTTAAATGTTGCTTTAAATGCCGCTATTAAAGAAAAGAAGAGTGTTGCTTATTTCTCTTTAGAAATGAGTGCTGAAGAATTAACTAAGAGAATGTTTGGTTGTCTTGGTAAAATAGATGGAGAAGTTATTAAAACTGGTAAATTAAAGAATACTGATTGGCAAAAATGGAATGAAGCATATAGTCAACTTGCTGATGCTAACTTCACTATTGAAGATTCTGGAGATTTGACTGTTGCTGAGATTAGAAGAAGATGTAGAAAATTAAAAAATACTAAAGAGGGACTTGATTTAGTAGTAATTGATTACTTGTCATTATTATCTAGTTCTTCTAAATATGCTGGTCAAAGAGTTAATGAAGTAGGAGAAATGAGTAGGGATGTTAAAAGACTTGCAATGGAACTTGAAATACCTGTTATCTTACTTGCACAGTTGAATCGTAGTATTGATTCTAGAAAAGGTAATGATGCTAAACCAAGATTATCAGACTTAAGAGAATCTGGTTCTATTGAAAATGATGCTGATATTGTATTGTTCTTATATAGTGAAGATTATGGTAATTATGAAATTAATAAGAGCAGAAAAATTGAATTATTAGTTGCTAAACATAGGGCAGGTCAAACTGGTAAAGTTGATTTGATATTTAAGATGAATACAGGTTCTTTTGAGAATTTCTCAAATAGAGATGATATAAATGAGTAAGAAAAAGAAAGAAAAGGTAAAATTTAATTATAAAGAAAAACTAATGATAATTATATTATCAGTTTTTGTTGTGTATATGACTATAGTTTTTCAACCTACTAAAAGGGTAATTCATAGTTATTATCAAGTATATCTTGGTGGAGAAAAGATTGGTTTAATAGCTGATAAAGATGAATTATATGATTTAATAGATCATGAGCAACAAGAGATTAAAGATAAATATAATGTTGATAAAGTATATAGTCCTTTTGGACTTGAAGTAATGAATGTAGCAACTTATAGTAATAATTTAAAAAGTGCTAAAGATGTTTATGATGAAATAAAAGACTTAGATCCTTTTACTATAGAAGCTTATGAAGTAACTATTAAGAATAAGAAGAATAATAAAGTGTTTTATATTCTTAATAAAGATGATTTAGATAAGGCTATTAGAAAGACTATTTTAGCTTTTGTTAAAGAAGATACTTATGAAAAGTATTTAGCTGGTGAGCAAGAAGAAGTAGTTGATACTGGAATAGAAATAACTAATATTTATTTAAAAGATAATGTAAGTATTAAAAAGACTTATGTTTCTACTGATGAAAAGATATTTACTGATGTAGATGATTTAAGTATGTATTTCTTATTTGGATCAACTAATTTAAAAAATACATATAAAGTTAAATCTAATGATACTATTGAGACTATTGCTTATAAGAATAAACTTGGTGTATCAGACTTTTTGATTGCTAATCCTAATATAGCAGGTGAAAATGCATTACTTGCTGTTGGACAAGAAGTTACAGTGGATCCTGTTTCACCATTAAGTGATGTTGTTGTTGAAATGTTTGAAACTAAATATCAAACTATTAGATATGATACTAAAGTTATATATGATAAAAATTTAAGATCTGATCAAACATATGTTAAACAGGCAGGAAGTAATGGACTTTATAAAGTAACATATGCAACTAAGAAAGTAAACAATTATATAGCAAACGCTGGTGAAGTTAAAACAGAAGTAATTAAGGAGCCAGTAGATAGAGTAGTAGTATATGGTGCATTAAATGTTGTATATTATGGTAATACAACATTCTGGGCATGGCCAACTATTAATAAGTTCTATATATCTTCTTATTATGGATATAGAATATGTCCATATCATGGTAGAGAATTACATAGTGGTGTTGATATTATTACTAGTGGAAATAAAGATGTTTATGCTATTCAAGATGGAACTGTTACATCTGCTAAGAGAAGTGGAGATGCTGGACTTAATATTGTTATTAAGCATGCTAATGGATATTCATCTCAATATATGCATTTAAGTAAGTTTTTAGTTAAAGTAGGGGAGAAAGTAGAAAAGGGTCAAAAGATTGGTATTCAAGGTAAAACAGGTACTGCTCAAGTAGTACACTTACACTTTACTGTTAGACATAATGGAAAGTTAATGAATCCACTTGACTTATATAAATAAGGATGATTTAAGATGGAAGAAGAAAATAATGTAACATATAAAAATATATTATTTGGTATTGTTTTTTGCGCTATAGTTGCTTATTTATGTATTACATTTGTACCTATTAAAAAAGTAATTCATAATTATTATCAAGTATATCTTGGTGGAGAAAAGATTGGTTTAATTAGCAATAAAGAGGAATTACTTAATCTAATAGATGAAGAGCAACAAGAAATAAAAGATAAATATCATGTTGATAAGGTATATAGTCCTTCTGGACTTGAAATAATGAGTGTTTCAACATATAAAACAAATGTAATGAGTGCTAGAGAAGTATATGATGAGATAAAAGATATTGATCCTTTTACTATTGAAGGTTATGAAGTAACTGTTAATGATGGTAAAAAGAAAACAGTATTTTATATTCTTGATAAGAGTTTTCTAGATGAGGCTGTTAGACATGCAGTTCTTGCATTTGTTAAAGAGGAAACATATGATAAGTATCTTAAAGGTGAGCAAGATGCAGTAGTAGATACTGGTACTGAAATAACAAATATCTATTTAAAAGATAATGTAAGTATTAAAAAGACTTATGTATCTACTGATGAATTAATATTCACTGATATTGATGAATTAAATATGTATTTCTTATTTGGTACTACAAATCTTGACAGTATATATAAAGTAAAAGTGAATGATACTGTTGAATCAATCGCATATAAGAATAAACTAGGTGTATCTGACTTTTTAATAGCTAATCCTGATATAGCTGGAGAGAATGCATTACTTGCTGTTGGTCAAGAAGTAACTGTTGCTAATGTATCTCCTCTTTCAGATATAGTTATTGAATCATTTGAAACTGAATATCAAACAATTAGGTATGAAACTAAGATTGTATATGATAAAACATTAAATGCCGATCAAACTTTTGTTAAACAACAGGGTAGTAATGGTTTGACTAAAGTTACTTTTGCTACTAAACAAATCAATAACTCTATTGTTAATACAGCACAAGTTAAAAATGAAGTAATAAGAGAAGCTGTTGATAAAATAATAGTGTTAGGTGCTAAGAATGTTATTTATTATGGTAATACAACTTATTGGGCATGGCCAACTGTTAAACCATTTAGAATTTCTTCTCATTATGGTTATCGTGTACACCCTATTAGAAAAGAAAGACATTTACATAATGGTGTAGATATTACTGGTACTTCATCAAGAAATATATTTGCTATTCAAAGTGGTGTAGTAAAACAAGCTGGATGGGGTAGTGGTGGAACTGGAATTCAAGTTGTAATTGATCATGGTAATGGTTATACTTCTATTTACATGCACTTAAAAAAGGCACTTGTTAAAGTCGGTAAAACAGTTGAGAAAGGGCAATTAATAGGATTAATGGGATGTACAGGATCTTGTACTGGTACTCATTTGCACTTAACAGTAAAAAAGTGTAATAAAGACAAAACAAGTTGTCCAACTATTAATCCATTAACGCTATATAAATAATGATTAAGATAATATGTGTTGGTAAATTAAAAGAGAAGTATCTAAGTGATTTAGTAAATGATTACAAACTTAGAATTAGTAAATATCAAAAGATAGAAATAATTGAATTAAAAGATAATAATATAAATGATGAATCTAATGAAATAATAAAACATATAAATAGTAGGGATTATAACATATTAATGGATATTAAAGGTGATAAGTTAAATTCTTTAGAGTTATCTAATTTGATAAAAGATACTAATATTAACGGTTATAACACAATAACATTTATTATTGGCGGATCTAATGGAGTAAATGATAGTGTTAAAAAAATAGTTAATAAAAAAATATCATTTTCTGATATGACATTTCCACATGGATTATTTAGAGGATTATTATTAGAACAGATATATAGATCTTTTAAAATAATTAATAATGAAAGTTATCATAAATAATGATAACTTTTTATTTATATACATGAATATTTTGTTTTGTGTATAAAAATAATTGTTTTGATAATAATTAGTTCTTATTGTATAATAGTGTTAATGAGGTGTAACTTTATGATAGGAAATGACTGGGATATAGTATTAAAAAGTGTTTGGAAAAGTGATGGGTTTAAAAGATTTATGTCTAAAGTAAAAAAAGAGTATGAAACTCATACTTGTTATCCAGCATATGAAAATATTTTTAATGCATTAAAGAATACATCATATAAAGACACTAAGATAGTTATTTTGGGACAAGATCCTTATCATGGAGAAGGAGAAGCTCATGGTCTTTCTTTTAGTGTTCAAAAAGGTGTTAAATTACCTCCTAGTTTACAAAATATATTTAAAGAATTATATGATGATTTGGGAATACCACCTTGTGAATGTGGGGATTTAACTAAATGGACTAAAGAAGGTGTATTATTATTAAATAGTGTTCTTAGTGTTAGAAAAGATGAACCAGCTTCTCATAAAGATTTAGGATGGCAATTATTAACAGATCATATTATTAAGTTATTAAATTTAAAAAAAGAGAGTGTAGTATTTATACTTTGGGGTAATTTTGCTAGGGAAAAGAAGAAATATATTACTAATCCAAAACATTTAGTAATAGAAAGTACTCATCCAAGCCCTTTTTCTGCTAGAAATGGATTCTTTGGTAGTAGACCTTTTTCTAAAGCAAATAATTTCTTAAAGAAGAATAATATAAAAGAAGTTAATTTTAGATTATAACTTCTTTTTTATATTTCTTAGCAAATAATAATTTTTTATTACTTTCACAATCTAATGCTGTATCGTATGATGAATTTGATGTTAGTATTGGATTTTTTAATGGTTTATTATTATATAAATGATTATTAACATCTTCTATTGTTTCTAAATATAAAGCTACTGAATTATTCCATAATTCATTTAATGATTCTTTATGTTTTTCACCATTAAATGGATGTAACCATGTGTTTCTTTCTCTATTTAAGAACCATTCAAATATTTTTTTCCTTTTTTCATATGTTAAGTCTGCTAACTTTTTAATTCTTTTTGATATGTCATTAAATCTTACATTTGTTTCTAATGATTCTAAAGCATTTATACCTATATCATATTTATTGGAAGCAAGTATACATTTATATACTTGAAAGTATACTTTATCTATTATTTGTCTTGTATGTTGATCGTCTATTTTAGTTTTAGTAAAGAATTCCTTATCATATATTCCATATTTATCCATTATATAATTATCTATCCAAAATTCTAATTGCATATGAGGATGAATCATTTTATTTAATTTCATATTTCCTGTTAGGTAATAAACATATGGATGAAATGTATAATCTAATATATAGTGTGATATTTGTCCATATAGGAAAGCTATTAATTCTGGATTTTCTAATTCATGATTTTGTTTTATTTCATTTAATAGATACATAAAAAAGTATCTTGAATCTTTATTATGTTGTAAATTGAATACTATTGGATCAGTAAATACTAGAGAATCTGGACCAAATGAAAACACTTTTAAATCTTCTAAATTTAAATCTATTCTTTTATCTATGTAATCATTACATTTTGTTATATGTATAGCATGTGTTTTATATGTTGGCATATCATTTACCTCCAGCATTTATTAATTTTAGTATTTAATATGCTTTTAGTCAATAAAAAAGAAGTGTTTTACACTTCTAAATCATTATTATAATTGTTTTCTAATTCTTTTCCTTCTATTAAAGAATTTAATTTATATTTTTTGAATTTTGATATTATATTATATGGGAATTTTTTTAACATATTATTATATATAAGAGTATATTTATTATGAAATGTTCTTAATGATATAATGTTTATTTCATTTTTATCATATTCTATAAATAATTCTTTATATGCTTTTAATTCTCTTACTTTTTTATGATCTTCTCTTATTTGAACTACTTCTTTATATGCTTTATTTAATGTTTTTTCATTATTGAATGATGATAAGTCTTCTATATTTAATTTTTTTACTTCTTCAAATACTTTACTTTCTATTTTATATTTTGATTCAGTAAAATCTATTAATTTTAATAGTATTTCTTTTTTATTATTTAGTTTATCTATGGCATCTTTTTCTGAGTCTTTTAGTTTATTTACTATGTTATCTAGTTTTTCGCCATATGTTTTATATAGAATTATACATAAAAGAACTAAAACTACTAATATAGCTATTATTAATATTATAATGTTTGCTTTAGTCATCTTATCACATCCTCTAAATCATTATATCAAATTTATAATTGTTTTTAAAGTTATTTAGCATAAGTAATTTCTTCATCAAATTCTACAAAGTCCAAATAAACCATTAATATTAAATAGTTTTTTCCGTTTTCTTTATCGCTTATTATTAAATTATCTCTTCCTGCATGTTCAATTATACCTACAAAAACTCTATCTCTCCATTCATTAGAGTCTGAGAATGATGCATGTACTCTTACTTTTTTACCTATATTATTTCTTAAGATATTTTCTATGTAACTTTGTTCCATTTCTAAATTACTATAGTTATTATCTGGAATAATAGGATTTGTAGTATCTCTTTCTATATCATTAATAAATACTGGAGTTTTATAATAACTTCCATTCATTTAAACACCACCTTTAATAATATTAGATGAATTATATTTAAAAGTGTGTTATTTGACTAATAAATTATGATATAATTAATTGTAGAATGGAGGGTATGAGTTATGAATATAAATGTTGGTGTTTCAAATCATCATATTCATGTCACTAAAGAAGTATTAGAAATATTATTTGGTGAAGGATATGAATTAACTAAGAAAAGAGAATTAACTCAATTAGGACAATTTGCAGCTGAAGAAACTGTTACTTTAGAGTTAAATGGTAAAACACTAGAACATATAAGAATAGTAGGGCCTTGCAGAAAATATACTCAAGTAGAATTATTAGAGCGTGATAATGAATTCTTTGGTATTAAAGCTCCAGTTAGAACTAGTGGGGATTTAGCTGGTAGTGAAACTATTAATATTATTGGACCTAATGGAACCTATCATGCGGTTGAATCTACTATTGTTGCTGATAGACATATTCATATGAGTAAAACTGATTTAGAAAACTTTAGGTTAAATAAAGGTGATACAGTTAAAATAATATGTGAAAATGGTGTTTATTTAAGTGATGTACATATTAAATCTGATGAAACTTGTGTTTTAGAATTCCATATGAATAAAGATGAAGCAGAAGCACTTGGAATAGAAACAGGAATGAGTGTGAAAATATGTTAAAAGTAGAACATGTAACTAAATACTATGATGATTTTAGAGCTGTTAATGATATATCTTTTGAAATTAAAGAAGGAGAAATATTTGGATTATTAGGTGTAAATGGAGCAGGTAAAACTACTACATTTAGAATGATAATGGGACTTCTTGATAAAACTGAAGGTGAAATTACTTTAGATGGTAAACCAATTGATTATAGTGTTACTGATAAAATTGGATTTTTAACTGAAGAAAGAAGTTTGTTACCTAGTAAAACTGTTTTAGAACAAGCTATTTATTATGGAGTTTTAAAAGGTTTAACTCCAAGAGAAGTAGAGAAAAGATTAGATGATTATTTAAAAGAATTTAATATTGAAGAATATAAAAATAAAAAGATTAAAGAATTATCTAAAGGTAATCAACAAAAGATTCAATTTATTATAAGTGTTCTTCATAGACCAAAATTATTAATATTAGATGAACCATTTAGTGGACTTGATCCAATAAATGTAGAAATGTTTAAGAAAGTAATATTAAGACTTAAGAAAGAAAAAACTATTATTATATTTTCATCTCATATGATGGAACATGTTGAATATTTTTGTGATTCATTAATTATACTTGTTAAAGGTAATGCAGTATTAAGTGGTAAATTGAGTCAAATAAAAGAAGATTATAGAAGAAAGAATATTAAAGTAATTGCAGACTTGGATGAAGATGAGATAAAGAAAACTAAAGGAGTAGTAAGTTTAGAAAAGAATAAAGATGAATATACTATTAGAGTTGAAGATATTAGTATAGTAAGTAGTGTATTTAAGAAATTATCTAAGTGTAATAATGTTACTAAGTTTGTTGTAGAAGAACCAACATTACATGAAATATTTATTGATAAAGTAGGTGAAGCTTATGATGAATAAGTTTAGATTCTTAACAAGAGAAAGTATTGGTAAGAAGATTAATACTAAATCATTTAAAATAATAAATATAGTTTTATTTATAATAATAGTTTGTGTTATTAATTTAGATAGTGTAGTTAAATTCTTTGGTGGAGATTTTGATGAACCAATTAATATATATGTAGTAGATGAAGTTGGAATATATGATGACTTTAATGAAGTAATGGGTAATAGTTATTTAGAAGCATTGAAAACATATAATGCTAAAGTAGAAAAAAGTGATAAATCTTTTGATGAATTAAAAGAAGAAATTATTAAAGAAGAAAAGAAAGATATTATTATTAAATTTACTCCAGTAGAAAATCCTACATATGAAAATGTTTTTAATGTTGATTTTGCATCTTATGAATATGTTGATACTATTTTATATCAAAATATTAGTAGTGCAGTTAATACAACTAAAGTTAATGAAGCTATGAAGTTAGCTAATATTGATAAAGAATTATTAGAACAAATATATAAGGGTGTTGAATTAAACAGAATTATATTAAATGAAGATGTAAAAGAAGATGAAGAATTTATGGAGTTAATAGGAGCAGTTATTACAATTGCATTTATTGTTCCATTCTTCTTACTTATTACATTAATAGTACAAATGATAGGTGCTGAAATAAATGAAGAGAAGTCTTCTAAGAGTATGGAGATAATTATATCTAGTGTTAGTCCTGAAGCACATTTTATGTCTAAGTTAATATCTTCTAATGTATTTGCAATAGTACAAGGAGCATTATTACTTCTATATGGACTAATTGGTAGTGTTATTAGAGTATTTACTTCTAGTGGTATTAATACAGCTGTTAATGATGCGATGGCTAATAATCCAGATAGTATTGGTAAGATAAATGAATATATTAATCTATTCTTAAAGAGTGATGTATGTTCTAAATTGTTATCGGGTATTCCATTATTTATAATTATTATATTATTAAGTTTCCTTGCTTACTCATTATTTATCGGTGTGCTTGCAAGTGTAACAACTAATATGGAAGATTATAATCAAATACAAACACCAGTAATGGTATTCTTGATGTTAGGGTATTTCTTAGCTATATATGCTTCAGTATATCAAGGATCATCATTTATAACTGTAATGGCATATGTACCATTTATATCAGGAATCTTAGCACCTGTTATGTATACTCTGGGAGAGATGACATTAGGAGGACTTTTAATAGCGGCAGGTTTATTAGTAATAGTAATATTCTTATTATATAAATATGGATTAAAAGTATATAAAGTTGGTATATTAAATTATTCTTCTAGTAAGTTATGGAGTAAGATATTTAAAGCATTAAAGAGTTAGAATTAAGTTCTAACTTTTTATTTGATTAAAATACTTTTATATGTTATTATATAAACTCGCCGGAGGTGTTTAATATGAAAGAAAAACATATTATTATACCTAGTATAGAAACATTTAATTTAGATAATAAAATTGGCGAAGGTAAATATGGAACTTGTTATAGAATTAATGATAAAGAAGTATTTAAAAAATATCATTTAGTAATATCTAATTATGAAGAATATAAACAATTAGTAGGTATAAAAAGTCCTTCATTTGTATTCCCTAATGAATCAGTTTATTTGAATGAATATAATGAAAGAAATTTCTTGGGTTATTTAATGGATTATATTGAAGGAAGTAAGTTCTCTGAATTACCTATGAATACTGATATAAGAGATTTATTTACTAAAATAGATCTATTAGAAAAAGAAATAAGAGATTTAAGTATGGAAAGAAAATTATCTTTATGGGATTTGCATGAAGATAATACAATATTTACTAGAGATAAAAAGATTAAAGTATTAGATACAGATTTATATATGTTTGAATATTATGATTTAATAGAGAATTATAAAAACAATATAAAAGAATTAGGTTTATTCTTATTAGGATTCTTTTTAAAGGATTATCCAATTTTAAATGATAAATTAAGAGAATACTATGATTTGTGTATTCATAATGGTAAAGTTAAACCATCAATAATATTATTTGAAGCATTAGAAGAAATGGAAAAAGAATCAAAAGAAAAAATAGTTACTTTTAATGATTTTTGTAGAGTAAAAAGATTATTTTAATAGTAAAATATGATATAATTTTATAGCGAGGTATATTATGAGAATAGGAATAGATATAGATGACACTATGACTAATTCAACAGATAAAGTAAAAGAATACTTAATTAAATATGATAGTTATTATTCAAATGATTATAAATTAATTAATGGATTAGAAACTATTATTAGAGGATTCTTAGATGGTGAAGAAGTTAAAGCGTTTTTTAGAGATCATGCTAAAGAAATAGGAAACGAAATAGAATTAAAAGAGAATGTTAAAGAAGTAATTGATAGGTTAAGACAAGATGGACATAAAATAGTAATAATAACAGCTAGAAGTGATAAATACTATGATGATGTACAAACATATTGTGAAGAATATTTAAAAAGGCATAATATAAATTATGATAAATTAATAACACATCAAACATATAAAATAGAAACATGTAAAAGAGAAAAAATAGATTTAATGATAGATGATGCTATTGATACTGTAGAAGATTTACAAAAAGAAGGTATTAAGACAATATTATTTACTTCTGAAATAAATAAAGATAAAGAAACTAGTGTAAAAAGAGTTAACAATTGGAAAGAATTATATGATTATATTAAAGAAATTGCATAAGAAAATTATGCAATTTTTAATTATAATTATTTTTAATTTTAAAAAATTTAAATTTAATAATTGACTTTAAATCTATAATCATTATATAATTAAATTGACATAGAAATATGTCATCGGATACTTCTACAAATCAATATGGAAGTATTCAACCAAAACCCCCTGAAGGAGAGCTTTGCTCTCCATTTTTTGTGTCCAAAGTCCCTAAATAAAGGGTCTGCGCGTTTTGCTTTGATTTCATGCTAAAAATAGAATAATATAGCTATAAATATGTTATAATTGAATTGTAAAGGAGTTGTTATGACTAAGAGAAAAAAAGAGGAAGAGATTGTTAATACAAAGAAATGCCAGTATTGCAAAAGTGAAATAGATGCCGAAGCAAGTGTATGTCCTCATTGCAAAAAGGAACAACATTCAAATGTTTTTTCAGTAATAGTGGTAATATTAATCATTATTGGAATTATTTGGGTTTTTAATAGACCGGATAATAATAAAGAAAAATCAGCAATTGTGAGTAATGGAGATATGAAATTGAACACGGTATATCAAGAGTATGTTGACAACAAAGTTAGAGCAAAGGAGAAATATGAAGGAAAGTATTATACATTTACCGGTGTAATTAAAGATTTTTCTAGCGATATATTAAATGAACCTATGATATATTTGAACTTCAAATGTAAAAAAGGTACATGTGAAGCAGTAGTTTATTTTAGAAAAGAAGAATCTACAAAAATATCTAAATTAAACAAAAAGGATAAAATAACATTTATTGGTAAAGTAGATAGTGGTGATGCGTTGTTTAGCGATCTATATATAAATGATGCAGTGTTAAAATAATCGAGTTTTTAGGATCCGCAAGGGTCCTTTTTATTGTAAAAGCAATAAATTTTAGCGTTAATTATACAGTCATTTAGGGCTCTTATTCTTGCTATTGAAATAAATTCTTGATACAATTATTATGTATAATAATGAGGTTGTATATGGAGAATAGAACATTAAAAAAATTATTTTTGATAGTACTTACAATTGTTTTATTATTATCAGTTTTTAAAATAGGAAGAGTATTAGCATCAGAACCTCTTTTTAGGCTTTCTAATGCAGTAATAATTGATAAATCTGATGGAGTAGAAGCTAATATAGAGAGTTTTAGTGATAATGAATTAATTACAAATACAACATTTCATAAAATAGATGATAATGTTAGATATAAATTAACTGTTAAAAATACATCTAAATCAAAATATCAATTGATAGCAGTAAGTGATAATAATTCTAATGAGAATCTTACTTATGAATATGATTATGTAGTAAATGAAAATATATTACCTGAGGATGAAATAGATACAGTATTAAAGATTACTTATAAAAATGGAGTTACTGAAATAAATAAAAGGACTCAAAATCATGTAGTTAAAATATCATTTATATTTGTGGATGAAAATGGAAATATAGTATCTGAAGATGTAATAAATAATCCAAAAACTGGTGATAATATAATGATATATATTATTACTGCCATTGTTTCTTTAGCATTAATTCTTTTAATGCTATTTGGAAGGAAAAAATATAATTTATTTATTATATTTATGTTATTAGTACCAACTATTATATTTGCTGTATCAGCAAGTTTAGTTGTTGTATTAAAAAACAATACTAATCTTTTTGATAAAGTAGTAGTAAATAAAGTAGTAAATGGTGAAACTCAAACGGTATTAGTAGATTATAATGATACATTTGAAAGACCTGATGATCCTGTAGTACCAGGATATACATTTTTAGGATGGTATGTAGGAAATACTGAATATAATTTTAATACACCAATTACAGAAGATATGTCTTTAGTGGCTAAATTAGATTTAATTCAATATAGTATTAGTTATGATTTAGATGGTGGGGATGCAGATAATCCTTCAACATATAATGTAGAAACTGAAACATTTACTTTAAATAATCCTACTAAAGAAGGATATACATTTGCAGGATGGACTGGATCTAATGGAAGTAGTTTACAAACAAGAGTAACTATAGAAAAGGGAAGCACTGAAAACAAATCTTATGTAGCACATTATTCAGCTAATGAAGATACTGCTTATAAAGTTAATCATAAATATAGAAAATTAGATGGAAGTTTTGAAACTGAAATAGAAGAATTAAGTGGACCTACTGGTGAAACAGTTTATCCAGCAGTTAAATCAAAATATGGATTTAAAGATCCAACAGTTCAGGAATTACTTATATTACCTGATGGTTCTGCTTCTATAGATTATGAATATGAAAGAGAAGAATATTCATTAACTATACAAAATAGTGAATATGTAGAGACAGAATTTACAGAAGATAGTTATTTATATGAAACAATGATTACTTTGGCTGCTAAAGATAGAGAACATTATGATTTTGTAAAATGGTCAAATGATAATACAGATAATCCTATAATATTTAGTTTAACAGAGGATACTACAATAGGACCTATATATCAAGCAAAACAATATACTGTTTCATTTGATGCTCAAGGTGGAGTAGATGTTGATAGTATTACAAAAGATTATAATACAGAAATAGGTAATCTACCTGAATCTACAAAAGTAGATTATGCATTTAATGGATGGTGGACACAAACTAGTGGTGGAGAAAAGATTACATCAGAGACTTTGGTTACTGGAAATGTAACATATTATGCACATTGGTTAAGATCATTATCTTCAGCAACAGTTGTCCCAATAAGTATGGATATGATAAGGGGAGATGTTGCAACTATTATATTAGAGGGTGTAGAAGAAGGATACACATTTACATCAAATGATACTGATGTAGTAACAGTAAGTGATAGTGGAGAAGTTACTGCTGTAGGCAAAGGGTCAACAACAATAACTATTGAAGGAAAATTATCACATGAAACAAAAACAGTAACAGTAACTGTTAGTCCAATCATGTATGAAATAAAATATGATGCACAGGGAGGCACTTCAGTAAGCAATGCTTATAAAGAAGAAAATACTGAACATGGTGCATTACCACAAACAACAAAAACAGATTATATTTTTGATGGATGGTGGACACAAGCTAGTGGTGGAACATTACTTGAAGCAAATACATTAATTACTGAATCTAAAACATATTATGCACATTGGTCAAAATCAATGTCATTAGCTCAAGTATCACCAGATAGTATTACTTTAACAAGATTACAATCTCAAACTATTACAGTTACAAATGTAGATGAAGAATATATATTTATATCAAGCAACGAAAACATCGCAACTGTAAATGATGGTGGAGTAGTAACAGGTGTAGCTAAAGGATCTACAACAATAACTATTGAAGGAAAAACATCACACGCTACTAAGACTGTTACAGTAACAGTAAATCCAATTGTTTATACAGTTATATTTGATGCTCAAGGTGGAAGTAATGGAACAACTGTAGATAAAGAAGAAAATACCGCTATTGGTTCATTATCAGAATCAACAAAAGAAGGTTATATATTTGCTGGATGGTGGACACAAACTAGTGGTGGAGAACAAATTACAGAAGAAACATTAGTAACAGGTGAAAAAACATATTATGCACATTGGCTAAAATCAATGTCATTAGCTCAAGTATCACCTGATAGTATAACTATAACAAGATTACAATCTCAAACTATTACTGTTACAAATGTAGATGAAGAATATACATTTACATCAAATAATGAAAACATTGCAACTGTAAATGATGGTGGAGTGGTAACAGGTGTAACTAAAGGTTCAACAACAATAACTATTGAAGGAAAAACATCACACGCAACTAAGACTGTTACAGTAACAGTAAATCCAATTGTTTATACAGTATCATTTGATTCACAAGGAGCAGGAGATATAGCAGATAGAAGTGTTGAAGAAAATACTGCTGTTGGAGAATTACCAACACCTGAAAAAGAACACTCTAGTTTTGATGGATGGTATACAGATACTAATTGGGGTACTGAAGTTACAGCTAGTACAATAGTATCTGGAAATGTTACTTATTATGCAAAATGGATAGAAGATAGTATGAAGACAGTATTCTACATACCTGGATCTTGTACATTTAATGGTAGTAAGACACTTTCTCAAGTGGGAAATATTACTAGTAGTTCAAGTTTAGGATGTGTAAGTACTATTAATCCAAGTGGTAGTGATATAGATTATACAAATGTTAAATATATAGATAGTCAAATTTCGTTATTTAGTAGTGCTAATTATGGTAGAGATTTTGAATTAGGATTTACAATTGATGGCTATGTTGCTGATAATACTCTTCATAATCAAGCAACAATAGTAAACTCTAAATTAGAAAACTCTAGTGAATATTATCCAGGATTTGTTATAAGAAGAAAAGATTCTGGTAATAAAGTTGAATTAACAGAAAAATTTGGTAGTGATACTGCATATTCAAATTTATTTACATATGAAGAAGGAACTCAAATAAGAATAGCTAGAATTGATGGAAAGATGTATTATGCACAAGATGATTCAGATTGGACTTTATTACAAGATATAAATAGTTATAATAAGAGATTCAATTTAACAACTTGGTTTGGTGCATACTCTAATGAATCAAGTATGAGTGCAACTGGAGCCGCTTCAAGTGCAGATCGTTACTTTAAAGGAACTCTTTCAAATATATATATTAAATTAGAAAACGTAAATATTTATACAGTAACATTTGATGCTCATGAAGGAACTTCATCATTTAGTTCTAAAGAAGTATCAGATGGTGGTAGAATCGGAGAACTTCCAACAGCTTCTAAAGAAGGATATAGTTTTGCTGGATGGTTTACAGAACCAAGTGATGGAAGAAAAATAAATGAAACAGAAACTATTACTGGTAATGTTACATTCCATGCTCAATATGTTGAACAACATACTGTTACATTTGATGGTAATGGTGGAACTCCATCATTTGCTAGTAAAGTAGTAGGGCATGGACTTGCAATTGGAGAATTACCAACTGCTACATTAGAGGGGTATGCATTAGAAGGCTGGTATACAGATAATACTTGGAGTACACAAGTAACTGAATCAACTATTATAAATAATAATGAAACATTAATAGCTAAATGGAGAGTTGCTGATGTAGTAGCAAAAATTGGTAATAGTGAATTTGAAACATTTGAAGCTGCTGTAGAAGCAGTACCAACAACTGGAGAAAAGACAACAATTAAAGTTCTTGAAGATATAGCATTAACTGAAACAGTAATAATTCCAGCAACTAAGAATATTGAATTAGATTTACAATCATATACAATAAGTAATTCAGAAGTTCTTATGTTTGAAAATAGTGGAACACTTCATATTAAAAATGGAACATTATTATCAACAGCACCTGAAAGTGTACATGGATTTGTAATTACTAATAAGAGATATGCAAATCTAAATATAACTGGTGGATTCTTACATGCAACTGGTACTAATGTTATGGAAAATGCAGGTACAGTTACTATAACAGGTGGTAGAATAGAAGCAAATAGTCAATCAGCAGCTATTAATAATAATCAATATGGTGTATTAAATATATCTGGTGGACAAATAATAGCAACAGGAACTACTAAAGGACAAGCAATTTATAATAATAAAGGCACTTTAACTATTAGTGGAGATGTTTATATAGAAAATAAATCTCAAGCTAGTAGTGGTACTGGTAGAGCAGCTGTTCATAATAATGATGGTACTGTTACTATTCTAGGAGGTACTATTGTTAGTAAAGCAAATTCTGCTGTTAAAAATAATGCTACTATGGTAATTGGTTCAAATGAAGATCCATTAGATATTACTTCACCTGTATTCCAAGGAAGCATATATGGTTTAGAACATGTTTCTGGTAAGAATACAACAATATACGATGGAATATTTAAAGGTAAGACTTCAGGTATTAATTCAACAACAGGTATTACTCATGATTCAAATGTAGATTTTAATACAACAGGAACAGAAACTATAGATACTGATACATATCATACAGCTTATTTAGAATAGCAATGATTAAATTAAAAACACACTAATGTGTGTTTTTGTTATGCTCTCTTCCCCGTTTAGGTAACCGTTTTTAGCCTAAAATCTTGATTTTTCCCCGTAATTATGGGCATTTCTCCATATTAGAAAATTACAACTTTCTAGTATTACATACGTTTTACATACACTACGGTTTAAATAATAATGATATAATTTCCAATGTTTATAGGAGATGTTAAGGCTTTTTAGAAATGTATATTATATACGTTTAGGGGTATCTAGCAGATAATTACATTTTTGATTACGGTTAAGTCGTAATCCTTTTTATTTAAAGAAATAATAATAGAAGCTTAGTCTCCTATGAAGAGAGCAAAAATCAATTATTACGGTAAAAAAGTAACAAAAAGTTATTTTTTGTTGATAACATTACGGAAAAAACATAAATATGTGATATAATGATATTGGATTAAATCATAGGAGTGGTAATTATTATGGCGAAAAAAGGAATTAATGATGAATTTTATACACCAGCTGAAACTATTATTAATGAGTTAAAATGGTATGGTTATGATGGATTATTTAAAGATAAGACAATATATTTACCTTGCGATTATGACGCAACTTTACCATATATAAAAAAAGAAATAAAAAGAGTAACTCATATCTGTGGACCAATGAAATTAGAATTAGAAGAGGAAGTTGAAATATATAAAGTTGTCCCTGAATTGTTTACTAATGATGAGAAAAGTAAAGGACCAAGAAATTGTCAGTTTGTTGCATATTTAACAGAACATAAAGAAGACTTTGGCATTAAAGATATATATATAAGTGGATATGATGCTTTAACTGGAAAGGGAATGAAATTTCAAAATGCTCCTTTTGAATTATTTGATGTTATAATTACAAATCCTCCTTTTAGTCAAATGAATGAATGGATAGAAAAAATAGTAGATTTTGGAAAGAAAGGTGGCTCATTTATATTTTTAGCCCCATTGTCAATTTTAACTAATACATTTGCTTTTCCATATTTTAAGAATAATGTATTTTGGTGTGGATATACTGAGCCAAATAAATATGAGGATAAAAATGGGGAAGTAATCAATTCGTATTTACCAAGTGTATGGTTAACAAACCTAGAAGTAAAAAAGCACAAGAGAAAAAGAGTGTTGTCAAAAAGTTGGAAGGACCATCCGGATGAATTTATGCCATATTGGAACTATAAAGCTATTAATATATGTTCAATTAATGATATTCCATATGATTATAAAGGTGTAATGGGTGTAACGGCAACAATGCTAAAAGATTTACATCCTGATCAGTTTGAAATAGTAGGATTGGGTGTAGGAAAAGAACAGTTTCAAGCTTTAGAAGGATGGATTAGCAGGAAAGATTGGACGTGGAAAGATTATTTAGAGTATGCAGATACACCAAAAACTGCTCACAGTTTTGATTTATCTAGTGTGTTAATATTGTCAAAAGATTTAAAAACCCCATATAAACAACCGTTTTGTAAAATTTTGATTAGGAACAAAGAAATAATAGATAACAGGGTATATTATGATTATGATGATGTAGTTAAATGGGTTAATAATGAATTAAAGAACAAAAGCGTTGACACAATATGGAATTCAAAATTATATAAATCAAGTACTAATAAAAGGGTTAAACATGGGAAAGGAAAGAGTGAATAAATGAAAAGAAAACTTATAAGTTGGACTGTGGAGGAAATATTTGAAAAAATAAAATTAAATCCAGCAACGTTAGAAACTCTTCCTGGTACAATTATTAAAGTAAACATAGAGTATCAAAGGGGAGTTATATATTCGACAGAAAAACAAGCATCTGTTATCGAAAGTATATTAAAAGATTTTGCAATACCTTCAATAGTATTATGGAAAAACGAAGATGATGGAACATATGATGTTATTGACGGGAAACAAAGATTAACAAGTATTTTCTTATTTAGAAGTGGTAATTTGCAAATTAATTATATAGGTGGAACTCAAAAATATTATTCGCAAATAAGTGAGGATGATAAAAAAAGGTTTAATGGATATGACGTTCCATTTATAATAATGAGTGGAAACAAAGATGAAGAACATTTCAAGCATGAATTATTTGAAATTCTAAATACATCTGCAGAAAGCCTAAATAGTTGGGAATTATTACAAGGCTCATATTATGGTAATTTTTTAAATACATTTAAAAATGAAATTCAAAGCCCACATAATGTTGAAATTCAAAATGAATTTAATTTTAGAGATAAATCAATACCTGCGAAAGCTAGATATGCAGGATGCTATAAATTATTAAAAATTCATTTTGGTTCTGATTCCAAGATAAAAGAATATGTTCAGAATCATAGGGAAGAATCTGGACAACTATTTTATAATCAACATATAAAAAACATATTAATTGAATGTAGCAAGCTGCCAGAACCTAAGAATGTTGATATTTATTATGAAATAATAAGAGAAATAATAGTTGATTCAGTTAAATATCAGGCATATCAAAAACAATTATCTAGAATAATACAAGATTTGAAGGATTTTTATGCAGAAAACGTTTATACTAAAATATCTGGTAATAATTTGAAAATAGTTATTTATAATATTTTTGGATTAGAATGTGGATATGTTTCTTTAGATCCAAAGAGATCTTTTACTGATAAAGATAGAGAAGATTTATATAAGATATATGAGGCGAAAAACAAATTAGAAGGGAAAAAAATAAGATGCCCAAAATGTGGAAAACTATACGATTATAAAGATATGCACATAGATCATATTATTCCACATAAGCTTGGTGGAAGAACTACGTTAGAAAATGCACAGTTTATGTGTGGAATTTGTAATCCGAGTAAAGGAGCCAACTAAGGCTCTTTTTATTTGCTCTCTTCTTTCACGAGAGAGTATACTGTCTTGAAACCCTTATAAACACTGACTATAGTAAACACGTACATACAAAACACATACATTTACATACACTTTTTAGGTAATTACATACATTTTCGCATATTTTCTGCGTATTTTGTCGTAAATATGACGGAATTTAGGCAAATTATGATATAATTATCTATAGTGAGGTGTATTAATATGCTTAAGGCGAAACCATTTGTAAAGTGGGCAGGTGGAAAAAGATCAATCGTAGATAAATTAGTAAAACTTGCTCCAGATGAATATAAAACATACTATGAACCATTTGTTGGTGGTGGAGCTATGTTATATGAACTTCAACCAAAAAAAGCAGTTATAAATGATTATAATGCTGAATTAATGAATGTATATGAATGTATTAAAGATGAAAATAAATTTGCAAATATGTGTAGTGAATTAAATAGACACGAAACAAATCATTCAGAAGAACACTATTATAAAATAAGAGATTTAGATAGAAATAAGAAGAATTTTAATAAATTAGCTGATTATAAAAGAGCAGCCAGAACAATTTATTTAAATAAAGCTTGTTTTAATGGGCTATATAGAGTAAATAGTAAGAATGAATTCAACGTTCCATCTGGTAAAAAAGTTAAAGTAAATACCTATGATGGACCTAATTTAGGAATAATTCATTGTCTATTAAACTTTTACGATATTAAACTATTATCAATTGATTTTGAGGAATCCGTTAAAAACGCTAAGAAAGGAGATTTCATATATTTTGATCCTCCTTATGATTCAGACACTTCAACATTTAATAGTTATACTGAAAATGGATTTGGCAAAGAAGAACAAAAGCGTTTATCTGAAGTGTTTAAAGAACTTGATAAAAGAGGTTGCTACGTAATGTTATCAAATTACAATACAAAGCTTGTTAAAGAATTATACAAAGGATACAACTTTAATTATGTTACTGCACAAAGAAATATAGGTGCTAGTGCAAAAAATAGAGGTACAGTTGAAGAAGTAATAATTACAAATTATAAAAACAAAGAAGGATTTGACGAATAATATTTAAGATGGGAGGCCTAATATCAATGACAAAAAAGTATTATTATAATAAAAGAGATTTTAAGCTGATTTTAGGCGACTCATTAGAGGAATTAAAAAAAATAAAAAAGAATAGTATTGATATGATATTTGCTGATCCACCTTACTTTTTATCTGGTGATGGAATTTCATGCAGTGGTGGAAAAATGGTTTCTGTCAATAAGGGCAAATGGGATAAAAAAATAGGAATTGAAGAGAAACATCAATTTAACAGAAAATGGATAAGATTGTGTTATGACGTTCTCAAAGATGAAGGAACTATATGGATAAGTGGAACACTTCATAATATTTATTCTATTGGAATGGCTTTAGAACAAGAAGGATTTAAAATTATAAATAATATAACATGGAAAAAATTAAATCCTCCACCAAATATTAGTTGTAGGTATTTTGTTCATTCAACGGAAACAATATTATGGGCAAAAAAGGATATAAAAAAAGCTAAGCATAAGTTTAATTATCAATTGATGAAAGAATTAAATGGCGGGAAGCAAGCAAAGGATGTTTGGGAATCATCATTAACGAAGCCTAGTGAGAAGAAATGTGGTAAACATCCTACTCAAAAACCAATGGTAATATTAGAAAAAATAATTTTAGCATCAACCGATGAAGGAGATTTAATATTAGATCCTTTTAATGGAAGTGGAACAACTGGAATTGTCGCAAATAAATTGAAAAGAAAATATATAGGTATAGATTTAGAAAAAGAATATTTAGATTTAACTATTAAAAGAAAGGAAGGTAGAATTAATGAATAATAATATCAAAAAATTAGTTGAAGATTTTTATAAATGTTTTGATAAAGAAAATAAAGTAAAAGGTGGAAGACAATTTGAAATATTTGTAAAAATATTTTTGAATGATATCGGTTTTGAAGATATAGAAGTAACTGGTCGCTCAGGGGATGGTGGTATTGATTTAATTTGTTATAAACGCGTTATCCCTGGAAGTAATGAAATACAAGAAAAATATATTGTCCAGGCAAAAAAATATTCTCCAACAGGACAAAATATTAATAGGCATCCAATTTCGGATCTACAATCAAATGAACAAGAAAATCCCAATGGAAGAATATTCATAACAACAGGATATTTTACAAGTGATGCAATAAAAAAAGCAGCTGAAAACTCAAAGCCTGTAGTATTAATAAACGGTGCTGATATTGTAAACTATTATTTAAATCATCCTGAGAAAGATGTAATGATCGATTGGACTCCAAGAATTTCAGAAGATAGAATTAAATCATTAATAGAGCAAGAAGAAAAGGAAATGTCTGTTTTTAATAATTGTAATAGCAATATAGAGGATAAAAGTATACCAAAACCAATTTCTAGAAATGACATTAGGGCTAGAATACTACCAATTCCTCGTCAAATATATGATGAAATTCAAAATTTCGAAGAATTTGAAGTTGAATGTTTTGGAATAAAGAAAAAATTAAAGATAAATAAAACTAGAAAATATTTTGGTGGTATAACTGATTATTATAAAAAAGCAGGATTTATTGGATATTCAGGTGAAGAAAATAAAAAATCTTATTGGAAGTTTTCTGATGACAAGAGTTTTATTATCGTCGAATTATTGTAGGAGGCAGTTTAAATGAATAGAGATTTTAATGAATGGTTGAAAAAGTTTAAATCAAGCATTTCTAATTATGGATATTATGTTGATTTTGATAAAATATATAAATTTGCAGAAAAATATAAAGTTGAACTTAATATCTTGAATTCGTTGATAGGAAGTAAAAATATAGAGAAAGAATTTGAAAATATAATATTAAAGTATCCCGAAACTTTAGAAGTAATTCCAGTGTTACTTGCTGTAAGATCAAATGAGATATTTATAAAAGATGCTACAAATGAATATTTGTTTAAATTTAATAAAATGGTATATTCGGTTGGAGATTATGTAACATTTATGAGGCAAACAGGATTATTTAATTTGCTACAAAATCATATCATAAATAATTTGTATGACTATTTATTAGGTGTTGAAGTTGGCTTGGATTCAAATGGCAGAAAAAATCGTGGTGGTCATTTAATGGAAGAACTTGTAGAAAGTTACATTATAAAAGCTGGATATATTAAAGATAAAAACTATTTTAAAGAAATGTATACTTCAGAAATTGAATCAAAATGGAATATAGATTTATCAATTTTAATGGGAGATATTAAAGCAACAAAAAGATGGGATTATGTAATTAAAACAGATAAACAAATATATGTTATTGAAACAAATTTTTATGCTACACAAGGTTCTAAATTAAATGAAACTGCACGAAGCTATGAATTAATTGCAAATAAGGTTAAGAAAATTGATGGGTTAACCTTTATTTGGATTACTGATGGTATAGGATGGAATCATGCTAAGCTACCACTTAATGAAACTTTTAATATACTTGATACTTTATATAGCATTGATGATTTAGACAATGGAGTATTAGAACATTTAAATTAATTATAAAACAACTTAGCATACTAAGTTGTTTTAAATTCTAATCAAGTCTAATTATTAAATGTTATTATAATTAACGTATTTTAGTTGTTTTTCTTTATACGATAGATATTCGTTTGGATTTTTGTATATAAAGTCAACAACATCTGGTTTTATGCAAGGGTATTTTTTTCTAATTTTAACTTTTGCTGGAACTATTCCCCGCTTAAGAATCCTTACTAGGCCTTCACTAGGATTATTAATTGCATATCTTTCGTAATGCGGCATCATCTGTTTGTTATAAAATCTACTATATGTATATACTAACATTGGTCTTGCATAATTTTGTGGAATCAATATAATCGGTTTGTTATTATGAATAGGTAGCTTTATGGAAGATGCTTTAACCCATTTGTTTTCACTGTCCGACCATATTGGTCTATTTAATTTTACTTGTCTCATGGGTATATTTTTATCTAAGCAGATTCTTTGTGTAAAAGATATTAGTTCTTCAAGTATGATACATATAGTCATATCCGATATTTTGTCATAGCCTACATTTTCCAACATAATACTTGCATCAAATATATCTTTTACTAATCCAGATTTCATGGCTTTAGAGTTTTTGATATTTTCGTATAATTCAACACCCTTATTTTTCCCAAATCCTTTTCCGCAAGGATTTAGTTTCGAATAACCAAGGCATACTTCATTGTTTTCTTGCAAATATTTTACCAAATATTTACCTAATTCATCATTTCCGCCTTCAGCAGCTTTTAATAATTGAGAGAAGTAATTTACAACTCTGTTTGAACATATATTACTTATCTCATCTTTTCCTAAATATATTAAATATGGATCTACAAATAGCTTGTTGTCTGTATCTAGCTCAATATTAATATATCTGTTATCACTTACATGATATTTTTCATTAAATGTCATTTTATCCGTCCTTTCTTATGAAAATTAGTTACTATGTAATTTATCCAAGAAAAAAGTCTAATACTTTCCATCTATTAGACTTGATTAAAATGATTATTTGTGATAACATTATTAATACAGGAAAGCATTTGATTTATGTTTTTTCTTGGACTATGTTTTGTCGCGATTACATAGTTTTCGAACTATCATCTTTTTGATAGTTTTTTTGTTCATAGAGATATACTCTCTTTAGAACAATTTCAGTATATCATAAATATAAAGCATTGTCAAACTAAAAATCATATTTTATGGTTAATTTCAACCATAAAAATAAATAAAAAAATAGAATTCACACAAAAAAGATTATTTTTATGTTGACAATTGGCCTTAAAATGATATAATTGTATTGTGGGTGGAAATATGATAACATGTGCTAAAATTAAAAATTTTATGGGAATAGAGAATGAAATTACAATTAATTGTTTAGCAAGTAATAAAATAAAAAGAAACAGTACACCATTTGTTTCAACAGATGAGGGATTAAACATACTAAAAAATATAGGTATAATTGGTAGTAATGGTAGTGGTAAAACTAGCATTTTAAATGCTTTTGCTACAATACAGACTTTTGTTAATTTCCCTTTTAGAAAATCTGCTAATAATAATCAAAAATTTATAGAGCAAATAAAGCAATTGCCAAAGGAAATGTTAGAACAAATTTTAGATGATTTTAATAATTTAAAATTACCAGCTGCCAATATTAATCATTCTAATGAAGACACTTTTATTTCAATAGAAATGTATATTCCAGAGGATAAACATAATATTGGTGGTTATTATAATTATTCGTTATTATATGATTTTAATTATCAAAAAAATGGAATAAAGGAAGAAAAGCTAACTTATAGAAAAAAGTACAATTCAAAAAAAGATATTACTATTTTTTGTGTAAATAATATTATTGAAAGTGAATTAGGTACAACTTTGTTATATAAGAATAATAATCTAAATATTTCGAAGCAATATATTGAATACTATGATTCAATTGGAAATGAAATCATAAATAAGATGGATTTTATATTTGCTGGTGATTCACTTGATTTAAATTACTTTTATAGCAATCATAAAAAATTATTTAATAAATTATGTAATTTAGCTGATGAAAAAATTATTAAAACCAATATTGAAAAAAGAAATAATCAGGATATAATAATATTTTTAAATAAAGATAGTAATAAATTATATTTTGAACAATTATCAGTTGGTACGCAAAAGATAATTGTACTTGGATGTAAATTAATAAATTCAATTGAAAATAATCGAATAGTATTTGTCGATGAGTTAGAAATGTCATTACATCCTTCTTTAGCAAATTTTTTAGTCATGATTATTCAAAAATTAGAAAAGAAGTCGTATAATCAATTGTTTTTTACGACTCATTCAATTGATTTAGCTATGCAAATAGATAATGATCAATTATATTATATTGACAATAAACTTAATGATTATAAATTTTTATGTATATCTGACGCTATCAAAAAAGGAATAATTACAAAAGATAAAAATGTTCAACGCGCTTTAGCTGAAAATCTTTTAATAAATAACCCAGATATAAATAAGATTAATGATTTTATAAATAGCATTAATTAACAAATATATAAGTAGGCATATCCTACTTTTTAATATTATAACATTTATTAACTTAATGAGGTGTGCTTTATGACAAATGATGAAGTAAAAATATTATCTAATATGGCAATAGTATCATCAAAAATAGAGATAAAAAATACATATATTGAAGAAGATTACTTTAATATTTTTAAATTAATAGATGGATATAGAAATATTGAGAAATACTTTCATAATAATCAAATAATTAATAGTTTGTTAAGTAAAAAAATACAAGATGACGAATTATATGATTTGATTAGAGTAGTTAGAAATAGATATTCACATGTAGATAAGCATGATAAACTTGATAAATTAGTTATATTGCAAACCAAAGTTGATAAAAGGGATATACATGCAATAATCAATGAAATAAAAAAAGAAATGGATAATATTTTTGTAAGAGATTTAGATAGCAATGCACACAGATTAATTATGAATACAAAAATAATAATGAATACATTTGAATTAATGAAAAGCATATTAAATGATTCTGAATCTAAAAATGACTTTGATAAATGCAGTAAAGAAATTTTAAGGCCCATAATAAATGGTTTTAAATACGATGAATCAACTGAAGAGGAATATAATAAAGTAAACGATGAAATAATTAATATTTATAAATCAAATGAAATAAAAGAAGGACTTATAAAATTATATGGTGAGGATAACTATAATAAATTGATGCAAATGATGATAGACGATACATTTACACCAGAAGAAGCAATTGAACTGATGAATAATATAAAAAAGATGAGTGATATAAGTAATTATTAATTCTTTATGCATATCACTTTAATACATAGTAAAAATATGTTAAAAATTAAAAAAATTTAACATATTTTTTATTAAAGTTTTATCAAATTTCATTTTTACATTTTCTTTTACATTTCCTATTATATAAACTTTGATAAACTATGATAAATTATTAAGGCTCGCAAAGCCTTATTTTATAAGGAATTTTAATTTTTGTATAAGAGATAATTCGTGCGGGGAGCGGACCCCCTGAAGAGAGCGGATGAATAATCCCTCTCATTTTTTTGCCCGTATTTATGAGCTTTCAAGAGATTAGAGAACCCTTAAAAATGAAATTAGGTACCAATATTTTAAAAATAAGCGAATAAACTGAAAATTATAGATATGATATAATATAAATATGAAGGTGATTCTATGGAAGTAATAGTTGAAAAAGTTCTTGAAAGAGATATTGATTTGTTAATGATTAATAAATTTATTTATGATAAAAAAGTATTAAATCTATTTTTAAATAAAATTAATTTTGAAGGATATAGTGTGAAAACTCTTCAACATTCATTGAGTGATTCACAGGGAGAATCTGACATAACAATTATTGTGGAAAAAGATAATCACAAAATAGGCTTATTAATAGAAGATAAAATAGATGCTATTGCAATGCCCAATCAAAGAGAAAGATATAATATAAGAGGACAAAGAGGAATTGATAATAAACTATATGATGAATTTTATGTTTTTATGATAGCACCATTAGATTATTTAAAAAACAATAGTGAAGCACATTTATATGAAAATCAAATATCATATGAAGAATTAAAAGATGTTATGAAAGATGATATCTATGCGGTGGCATTAATAGAGAAAGCAATTGAAGAAAAAAAGAATGGATATATAGTTCGAGAACATTCTGGAGTAACACAATTTTGGGAAAAATACTATGAGTACATAAGAAACAATTATCCTACAATAAAAATAAATGAAGTACATGGCCCTAGAGGAGAAAGTGCTATGTGGCCTGAACTATTAACTTACTATCCAAATGTAAAAATAATTCAAAAATCAGATAGAGGATATTTAGATTTAACATTCTCTAAAATGAGCAATTATATTAATATATTTAATAAATATGTTGTAAAATATTTGAATAATAATATGACAATAGAAAAAACAGGAAAATCTATGGCAATAAGAATGATATTCCCAAAGATTGATTTTAGAAATGATTTTGATAATTATTCTAAAGAGTTAAAAGAATGTTTAGATAAAGCTTTAGAACTTTATAATTTATTAAATAAAATAGATGTTAATGCTATGTATAATGAAATAAACAATAATAAAGCTGATATTAAATCATTGGAAGATTTTAGAAGATTATATCCAAGGGGGATTATTGTTAATTATGATTTAAGAGAAACCTATAGAAGTTCTAAAGAAACACTTGAAACCATTGCTGATGTGGTTGATTATCCATATGTTCAAAGATATCAAACAGGCATTAATACTAAGACACAATTATTTATTATTAAAGATAATACATTATACAAATTAAAAAGAGTAGAAGAAAATAATCCTTATTCAAAATATATGTTAGATAGTTTTGATTTAACTGTTTCAGAGGATTTCTATAAAGATAAAAATTTTTATAATACAAAAAATGATCCTGTTAATGTATTACCAGAAGAATTACTTGAGATTATTGATTTTGAAAGGTAATATGATCGCATGAATTTAGAATTTGATAAAGAGATTAAAAGCAAATTTAAAAATAATGTAATTGAATATGGTATTGTTAATGGAGATAATACTATTGTATTTATTAAAGCAGGCCAAAATGGATCCTTATATGGTTATAATAATAAGTATATAAAGATGGCTAAAAGATTGAATAGTAAATATGGATGTTCAGTGATATGTTCTTCTAATCCGTTTGATGGAAATAATCCTTTAGATAATGCTATGAGTATTATTGAAGAATATGCATCTAAATTTGATAATTATAAAATTTATTATTTAGGCTATTCAAATGGAGCATTAATCGGAGCATGGTTTGGAGTCAACTATCCTCAAATAAAAAGAATGGCATTAGTAAATGGACCATTAATGTTTAATCTTCATAAAACAAAAGAAGGAGTTTTATCATTTAAGGGTGAATTCATTAATTTTATATATGGTTCTGAAGATCAATCAATTGGGTATATTGATTTAATAAAAGCAATAAAAAATGATAAAATTAGTGTTTATGTTGTAGAAGGAGAAGATCATCATTTTAGTAAAAGTGAAGAAGATTTTTTAAGAATACCCGAAAAGTATTTATTTGAAAGTAAGATAAATATAAATGAAGAAATATAGAATATAATGAATAATAATACCACTTTAGTCAAAAAGTGGTTTTTATATGTTTTAGTCTAATTTATCAATTAAATTAACAACTTCAGATAGAGCAAAATTGAATAAATGAGTATATGTATTTAAGGTTTCTTCAATCTTTGTATGTCCTAAATATTTGGCTACTACATAAACTGTCTTTTTTTTGTTATAATGTATATGGAGTAAATATATGGAAAAAATAGATGAAAATTTTATTAATTATTTTAATATGTTAAAGATTAAGAAAAGAGATCTTTATTTTTTTGATATTATTACACCTAAAGAAGTAATTGTATCTGAATGGCTTTCTTTTATATTAAATCCATCAATTAATGGTGTTGGAAATAAACCTATTGAAAAGTTATTAGAAGCATTAGATATAATAAAAGAATTAGATGAATTTGATTTTATTAGTACAAATACAGAAGTAACAACTGATAATAATCAAAGAATGGATATAGTTATTAAATATGATGGGTTATGGATAGTAATAGAAAATAAAATTGAATCTCATGAAAGTGGTTTTCAAACAGTAGCATATTATAATTATATTGAGAGTATTAGAGATAATAATGAAGTTATATATATTTATTTAAAACCAAATTATAATAATTCAATTCCAAGAGAAAGTAATTTTAAAGTATTAACTTATAGTAAATTATTAAAGAAATTGAAAGAAATAAGTGAATTTGATTATTATGAGAAAGATAAATATAAATATTTAAAAGAATTCTTAGTAAGTGGTGATAGATTTATGAAAAATGAAGAATTAGATTTTAATGAAAGTATTTTATTCTATATGAATAATAAAGAAAAAATGCATGAAATAGAACAAGAATATAAGAGCCAAAATAGAAGATTACATGATAAGATTAGATATGATATATTGAATGAATTAAATGAAAGAAGAGGGCATTATTTAACAGATGATGATAAAGGAACTAGTCCAAGAAATTATATGCAATTTTATAAAGATAATTGGAATAATACTAATCATATGGGAGCTCATTTTGAGTTGTTATTTCATACTGATGAATTATTATCTGATAAGATAAAATGTGATGTTGTTTTACATTTAGAAAATAGGATAACCGAAAATGAAATGCATGAGTTTGAAAAGAGGGGAATAACTAGAAATAGATCTTTAGCATTTGATAATAATAAAAATATGCCTATAAAAAATTCTTTTGAATTAGATTTTTCTTCTAATAAAGTATATAAAGAATCAATATATAGGATATTATACGAATTAAATATATTAATGGATGAATATGAAGGTTTAGTAAATAGTATTATGTCGAACAAATATATGTAAAAATGTTTAATGTTGATTTAAAAAGAACTGTTTGCAGTTCTTTTTATTATTGATTAATCATCCATTCAAATACTTCTTTTGTATATGCTCCTTCTATTGTTACTCCATTAACTGTTGTTCCATTTATAATAGTATCATGTGTTAGACCTTGTTTTACTTCTAGAGTACAGTTTTGTTTTGAACTTATACTATTTAATCTAGTGCATGCTTCTTGCATTTTTTGTTTGAAGTATGCATCATAATTAGCTGAACTAACTATGCCTCTTATTGGTTTATCTTTTAATGCATCTATTTTTTGTTCTGCATATAAGTGTCCCCACCCACTTACTGGTACAAGTGCTGAAAATAGATTTGGATAATCCACACCGAATTGCCATGTTCCAAGGGCGCCATCACTGCAGCCTGTAAGTATTACTTTATTTTTATTTGCTTTGTATTCGTTTGTTACTTCATTTATTAATTCATAGAATATTTTAAATCCTCCGCCCATTTCATACCATGAGGATGTTGATTTAACTGGTAATACAACTATAAATGGGTAATTATTCCCATATATTCTTTTTACTTCTTTTGCCATTTCTATATCTTTTATATCATTATATCTTTTATTACCACCGCCACCATGCATATACATAATAAGTGGCATATTTTCTGTTGCATTTTCTGGGACTAATACCCAATAATTTATTACTCTACCTTTTGAAGTTTTTATTTGTTTTTTAAATTCTCCTGTTTGAGATAGTTTTTTACTTTGATTACTACTCTGATTATTTTGATTATTACTTTGATTATTTTGGTTATTATAGTTTTCTTGGTTTTGCTTTTTTATTTCGCTTTCTCTTTTTTCTGCTTCTACTATTGCTTCTTTCTTTATATTCCAAAAGCAAGTATATATTTCTTCTTTATCAGTTATTTTGGATATTATAAATACAAATGTAGGAATTAAAAATATTAGTATTGCCGCTATCATTTTTTTAGTAAAGTTTTTTAATGCTTTGCTTAATATATCATTGTCTTTACCATAGATAGCGCGTGTAAATTCTATCATAGATGATATTATTAGTATGATAGGTATTATTATTCTTATAATATTGATTAATGTTTTAACTATAAGAATTATTCTTAAAAAAGTACTATTACTACATATTCCCATTGTATAATTCTCCTTACTATTTAATTATATCATTTTTATATTTATAAAATAAATATATTATATATTATATGTTATAATTATGATAAGAAGGTAAATAGTTATTAAAAATAAATTGGATATTATAAAGAAAATTGTTTTATTGGTTCTTATGATATTAGGGTTTATATTGGTAATACTTTTCATTGTATATTTTTGTTTGGTTAAATTTGGTGGAGGATTAGGTGAGTATTTAGCGGTATTATCTTCTATTATTGTAGTAGGCGTATGCTTTTTATTTGTATTTGCAATAGTTGCTCTTATAGCAATAATAGCCGTAGTACCTACTAGTAGACATAATCCTTTAGTTGGAATAATTGTGTTTTTTCTACTACTAATAATTATGATTTCTGTTAGTATATTCCTTCCGAATAAAGATCCTATTAGAAATACAATTACTTATAAAAATGAAACAAATACTTATTATATTAATAGGTTTAATAACCAAATATCAGTTATTAAATTTAAAAAAGATAATATGGAATTAATATATGAATTATTTGATAGATTATGTGTTAATAGTAATAAAAATGGTGATTGTGAAATAAATGATAGTTATACTGATAATGATCAATTGATTATTGATAGTATTATTAATAAGGATGAAAGGCTATTAAAAAACTATAAAAAAGATAATTAATTGTGATAACTTTTAAAAATAGGTTTATAATACAAGCAAGGAGGGAATAATATGGGATTATTAGATTTGCTTTTGAGTAATAGCAAAGAAAAAGATGATGAAGAAGATAAATTAAAGAAAGAGTTTGTTAAAAAAGGCGAGCAGGAAGAATTTAATTTTGAAGAAGAGGATTTAGAAGAAGACGATTATCATTATGAAGATGATTAGTGATAACTAAAAAACATGTGTTATAATGTTTTTCTAAAGAAAGGGTTGATGAAGAGTGAAGAAATATGAAATAAAAAGAATTATAAAACTAAGCATAATATATATGGTATGTACTATATTATGTTTTATCGCAATAAGAAATGGTAAGCCAGATAGTAATATCATAGTAGTTATGTTATTATCTATGTTCATTGGCTTTATAGGAATGTTTGTAGTCAATTTAATACTCGATTTATTATTAATTGGTATTGAATCAATAAAAGAATCAAAGAATAAAGTAAAAGCAATAATTGAGACACTACTTATAATATTATTAATAGGTGGATACTTTTTGGCTTTTTACCCTGCAAAAGTTTCAACAAATGAATATGGTGAACCACGATGTGAAAGCATAATTGGGTTAAAAGTTGGTTGCTAAGAATAGTTTATATAATTCAATTTGTACAAGAAAGGGGAAGATGAGAAATGAAAAGATTGGTTGAGATATTAGGCGTTGATGAAGAAACTATTAGGGGGTTAGTTGGTAAAATACCTACTCCAAAGATTAGAAAAGTTATTGAACTTAGATTTGGATTAAAGGATGGTATGGAAAGAACATTAAAAGATGTTAGTGAAGAAATGAAAATTAATATGGAGTTGGTTAGACAATTTGAAGCTAGAGGGCTTAGATTTTTAAGAAATAATCTTACTAAAAAGAAGTCTTTGGTTGAAATTATTAAATCATTTTTTAGGAGTAGGGGGTAGTAATGTTAAGTTTATTTGATTTTAATGATAATTTAGATTATGAATATAAGAATACTAAAGAAGTAGATGTTAATAAGATCAGAGATTTGTATGATGAATCTAATTTATTATTTATAATGGGTCCAAATAGGATGAATCCTTCTGATATTATATTTATGTTTGATGATATGAAGATATGTTTCTTCGATGGAACTAAATATAATTTTAAGGATATATTTCCTAATGCATATGTAATGGAAAATAATTCTAAATATAATCTATATGATTGTGGATTTGGATCTCTATTATATGTAGATAAAAAAATAGATGATATTTTTAGAAAAGAATTAATAAAGTATGCTGAAGATAATGAAGTTGCTTTTATAAATGGTTTACCTATAGATTCATTTATCAGGGCATATTGGATTACAATTGCTAAGGAGTGTAAAAAGTAGAAATTTTCTACTTTTTTTTAATGTTCTTTAAATAATATAATAATAGTATTTATCTTGTTGAGAGGAGATATTATGAAGAAAAAAGAAATATTATCATTTATTATTGGAGTTTTAGTAGGAGCAATTGTTACTACTGGAGTATTTTTAATACTTAAAGGTAACAGTAGACCTAAGATGGGAGATTTTGATAAGTCTAATTTTCCAAGTAGAGAGAATTTTAATAAATCAGTAGATACTGAAGAAACAACAGAAAGCGAATAGGAGTGTATGTATGAGAAAAATAATTAAGTATATTAAAAAGAAATTACCATTAATTATATTAATTTTAATAGTTGGTGGAGCATGTTTTTTTGTAGGTAGGAGAATTGGGTTAAATACTGATACATCTTCTTCTAACACACTATTGAAGATGTAGAAGTATCTAAACAAACTATTAAGAAGACTCTTAATAGTTCTGGACAAATTGAAACATCTAAGACTCAAAATTTAAAATTAAATACGTCATATAAGTTTAATAGTGTATTAGTTGAAACTGATGAAGTAGTTAAGAAAGGAACTAAGTTAGTTAAATATAGTAATGGTAAATATTTAGTAGCGCCTTATGATTTGGCTGTTACTAAAATATCTGTTCCTAAGAAAGGAAAGCAAGTTACTAGTAGTCATTATATTGAAGTTAAAAAAGTTTCTGATTTAATAGTTAGTATAGCTGTTAGTGAAAGTGAAATATCTAATTTAAGTTTAGGACAAGAAGTAGGAGTTGTATTAACTGCTTTAAATGATAGGGAGTTTGAAGGATATGTTACTAATATTAGTAGTACTGCTGAGAATGGTAGATTTACTGTTACTGTTGGATTTGATAATGACGGGGATGTTAGAATAGGAATGACAGCTAATGTTTCATTATAAAAGTAATCACTTATGTGATTACTTTTTCTTTGTTATTCCAATATAGAAGAATATAAGTGTTAATACCATAAATAAGTGATATATACCATTATGGTCTAAAATACTTATTTTTATTTTAGATAACATTATTATTCCACCTATTACCTGTGAAATAAAACCATATATAAAATAATTTTTATTCGGATATGTATCTTTAAATAAATGATATATGCATATTAATATTACTACTAATACATATAGAGCAAATGTTAATATGAAATTAAAATCAAAATGTAATTGTACTATTACTAAGATTGATAATAATACTGATAGGATTATTATGTATCTTATTTTAAATTTTAAGAATATAGAAAACAGTGTATTAATAGTTATAGTAAAGAATACTGCTAAGATTAACCAGAGTATTAAACTAGTTTCCATTGATAAGTATATTCCATGTACTAGAGCTCCAAGAAGTGAATCTATTGACATAAATAAATAAAATAGTTTCCATTTTTTATCTTTTATTTTTATAAAACCATAAACACTTGTTACAAATATGAATAAATTGGTTATGGCTGTTGTTAAATCATATCCATGTGTTAAATGCATTTCTATCACCTAAATATATTATATCATATTGTTAATGATAATTATTTTTGATTAACTGATTTAGTTAAAGTTGAAAAGTAGAAGAAATTCTACTTTTTTATGATATAATTTGTATAGAATAGAGGTATATATATGACAGATGAAGAACTTAGAATTGTAAAAGATAAAATTAATAGTCTTAAGAATCTTTTCGTATACCAAAATAATATATTACATTACAGTAAAAGGACTCAAAGAAAAGCTAATAAATATTTAAGAGAAGCATGTGAAATATTGGGTGTATTTGGAAGAACTGCTAAAACTGAAGAAAAAAACTTAGATAAAGAAATCTTTTATAATGAAGAAAGATTAAGCAGAAAAGGCAAACCTATAAGTGAAAAAGTATTATTTGTTGATCCAAATGGTATGAAACAAAGAGTAGGCGAAGTTCTTGATACTGATGATTTACATTCATGTTTAAAATCAATGGCTGTAAGTAATAAATGTGCTCATGTTATTGGATCTGAATTATTAAGTAGAAGTAATATAATAAATGAGTACTATAGTAGATATAATCCTAATTATGTTAAGGGTAAAATATCATTTAAAAGAAACTTTTCTGAAGTGTTTCCAGATATAAATCCTTGTGATTTATATCATATGGATACAACACAAGGTTATAAAAAGATACGTAGTAGTATAAAGAAAGTAAAAGAAGATATTGATAGTTTAAGTATAGATGATAAAAAAGATATATTAATATTTTTAAATATTTCTGTGAGTAATAAATCTGATGAAGAAATTAATGAATTATTATTAAATGTTGATATGCAAAAACTAGATTATTCATATATATATCGTGCTTATCAAGAAGGACAAGAATTATCTGTATTAGAAGATAGAATGTTTTCAATTAAAGACAAATTTATAATAATGATAGGACAAGAATTAAAAAAAGATTTAAAACATGTTAAGTATAAAATACAAGAAACTTTAGATGGTGAGAATGGATTTAAACATATGTTAACAATAGATATTAAAGAATTATCTTATCCTATTGAAGTTCATATACCGAACTTTTTATATCATGCTTTTGTAGATGTAATAAAACTTAAAGACAGTGGTGTTAAAACAGGAATTCATGTTATGGATAAAGCTATTTATGAAAGAAAACCAGAAGAAGCTGCGAAAATAGCTAAAGCATTAAAAGAAGGAAAAATACCTGAAGCTGGTACTCCACTTGAAACTGAAGAAAGGGCTAGACTTATTAGTAGAGGATATGTTGAAGGTCCAAATGGATACTTTGAATTTGATCCTTTAAGTGGAGATGGTGGTGGAAGCGTTCCTCCAACTGAAGTTGATTTAGATAAAGATTATCATTTTATTACATTAGATATTAATCCTGATAATAATTTGTTTGAAGATTTCTTAATATCTATTGGTGGGTTTGAAACTTTTATAGAAGAGAGTAGAGAAGTTCTTCATAATGAAAACAATCCAATTGAAGTTAATTATGGTAGTTTATGTGACACATATTTTAATTTATTTAAATCATTCGATATGGAATATAAAAAAGATTTTATTAGTTATTCTTACGAAAAATTAATGAATGGGGATATGTTTGATAAAAGCATATATAGTAATAAAATACTAAATGAATATTATAATGATGAATTCATTAATTCTTTTGGTAGATTCTTTATATGTAAAGATTTATACAAAAATTTATACTATAATAATTATAAAAAAATGGATGTTGATAGATTTATTAAAAATGTTATTATTATGGAAATAGATAATGATCTTAAAAAAGAAAGAGAGTATGATAATGAGAATGGATTTACAAAATAAAGAAAAAATAGTTTTGGAATTACTTGATAAATTAAATAATGGTGATAATAGTGATAAATCTTTAGCATTTGATCTAATGGGAATGCTAGGAAATGAAATAACAAGTGAAAGTTATGAAAGTAGACTTGAAATAGTTGAAAAAAGGATTAAGGAACATTTAGAAAAGAAGCAGAAGTAATTCTGTTTCTTTTATGATAGAATAATATTAGGTGAAAATATGAAAGAAAAAGCATTGAGAATAATTGAAGATTTAAGGAATTATGATGAATTATATATAATAGGTCATAATAATATTGATTGTGATTCTTATTTCTCTAGTTATTTGTTATATAAAGTGTTAAATTACTTTGGTTTAAATACTCATTTTTGTATATTAGATGATTATAATATATTGGAAGAGGATAAAAAACAAATAAATGATTTTAAGAAGGAAGAACCTATTGTAGTTAAAAGATCTGAAATAGAATCTAAAACATTTGTATTAGTTGATCATAATGATCCAGAGCAGTCTTCAAAAAATGATAATTGTAATATTATATTATCAATTGATCATCATATAGAAACAAATAAAGTTAAGAATTGTTATTCTATTGAGTATACTAGTACAGGTTTATTAATTTATGATTTATTTAAAGATGTATATAATTTTTCAAATGAATTAAAGGATATAATTGCTTTAACTGTAATGAGTGATTCTTGTTTTTTAACAACATCTAGGTTTAAAGATAGTGATAAAGAATTATTTAAAGAATTAAATAGTAGTTTAGATGTTAATGAAATGAGAAAGAGATACTTTAGAACAACAAATTTTAGTTTAGATATTGATTTTAATATAACAAATAATCATAAAGTATATCATGTAGATGATATGGAAATAAATAGAGTTATTATTAAGGGATATGAAAATGATAAAAAATATATAGATGAATATGTTAGAAGAAGTAATGAGATATATTCTAATAACTTATTTATTTTTAATGAGTTTGAGAATTTAGAAACATATGTATATTTTAAAGGAAATATATTAAAGACATATGATCATATAGTTACTAGTAGTATGTTAATAACTAAAGATTTAATTAAAGAGATAAAAAATATACATTAAAATATAAAATTGTGTATAAATAATATAAGTATAAACTTATGTTATTTTTTGTTATAATAGAATAGGTGGAACAAATGAAAGATAAAAAAGAATTAATAAGAACAATTAAGTTTACTTTATTTTCAATTAGTGCTGGATTAATTGAGATAGGTTTATTTACTTTACTAAATGAATGTACTAATTTTGGATATTGGGCTTGCTATCTAATAGCATTAGTGGCTAGTGTAGTGTGGAACTTTACATTGAATCGTGAGTATACCTTTAAAAGTACTGCTAATGTACCAGTAGCGATGTTTAAAGTTTTAATATTTTATGCAATATTCACTCCTATTTCAACAATAGTAGGGGATTATCTAGTAGATAAATTATTGTGGAATGAATATTTAGTTACTGGAATTAATATGTTATGTAATTTTGTGTTAGAATATTTATATGATAAGTATATTGTTTTTAGAGGAACAATTGATACTAAAGAAAAGAAGAAAAAAAAGGAATAGATTATTATGTGTAATAATGCAGATGTATTATCAGTATTTAAAACTATTAAGACTGTAATAACAATTATTAAAATTGTTGTTCCTTTTATATTGATAATTTCTTTAATGACTAATTATACGTCTGCGCTTAAATCTGGTGATTCTAATTTATTATCCAATGCAAATAAAAATGCAGTTCCTAAAATGATAGCGGCGTTGCTTATATTTTTAATACCAACATTTATTAATGTTATTGCTAGTATGTCTTATTTTGATAATAATAAGTATTTAGCTTGTATTTCTGATGCAACTGATGATGGGATAAAAGCTGCTAGGGTAGATGAAGTAAGAGCTAAGATTGATAATCTTAAAAAGAATTTTAGTAGAGCAAATTATAATTCTGCAAGGGTAAGTATTAATAAGATTAAGGATGAAGAAACTAAAAAGGCATTAATGGATGAACTTGAAGGACTAGAAAAGTATGTTGTTATAATGGAAGCATTAAATCTTTTAAAGACAAATAAAACAAGAGATAATGCTAAGAAAGCAAGTGAATTAGTTGATGCTTTAGATGATAGTAATCCATATAAAGAGTATTTTAAAGAATTGTTAAAGGAAATAGGAGTAGGTGTTCCTTTGAATATTGAAGCTGGATATCATGAATTCTATTATGGTGATATGAGATACTATGTTTATTTTCCACCTGATGCAACCACTAATATGCCAGTATTATTATGGTTGCATGGGGATAATTATAGAGAAGAGTGGGCAAAGAATGTTAAGTTTTGCAAAACTGCTTATAATGCAGGAATACCTGTTATGGTTGTAGTACCATTTGTAGGAAGAGTAATGGGGCATTCTGTTCCTGGATGGGCAGAGGGAGGACTTCTTCCTACTGTTAAAGCATTACTTGATGATGTTTGTGATAGATATGAATGTGATAGAACAAATATAAATGTTGGCGGACATTCAAGAGGTGCGATTGGTACTTGGAAAATGGTAAGCGATTATCCTAATTATTTTCATGCTGCTGCGCCTGTAAGTTGTTGTGCATTTGCAGGTTTGACTCCTAGTAGTTTTACTGGAATGAAAATATGGGCTGTTAGAGGTAGTGGAGCTGGTAGCGGATATGAAAACGATGATAATTATGCTTGTATGGGAGATAATATAAATAAAGTAAAACAATATGTTAGAGAATGGAAATATCAAATATTGCCACATACCAAGCATGGGGAAGCAACTGATGAATTGCAATTAAGTGCTGAATTTGCTAAGTTTATGTTTACTGATTAAGAAATACATTTTTATGTATTTTTTTATTGGGTCAATAGATAAAAACAAATTTTACTGTAAAATATTGTATTTTTTTGTAAAGTATTGTAAAATTTTATTATAGTAGGTAAGTAGTTAGACTACTTATATGGTTTACTATGGTATGAAAGGAGGAAAAATGAGAAAGAGAAAAACATTTATTGTAATGATTATTCTTTTAGCTATTTTAGTGTTAGGTGTAGGTTATGCTGCAGTTAGTAATATTACATTAAACTTAAATGGTACTGCTAATATTAAAGCAAATGCTGACTTTAGTGTTGTGTATGATACATCACATACAGTTGGTAAATCTACTAATGATACTGTTGCTTGGGCTGAAAATAATAATCAACCAGTAGTTGCTGGTGCTTATACAAATACATCTACAGCAACAATGACAGTATATTTAGACTCTACTCATAGTTCAGCTTACGCTATTTACAAAGTAGATAACAACAGTTCAGAATTAGGAGCTACACTCTCAACTAGTATAACTCAAATAAGTGGAGCAAGTGCTCAATACTTTAATGATGTAACAGCAGCATATTATACTGATGCTAACTGTACTACAGCTTTAGGTAACAGTACATTAGCACATGGACAATCTGCATATTTGAAAGTAACTGTAAGTCTTAAGAAGTCACCTGTTTCAGATATTACTGGAGCAACATTTAGTGTGACTACAACAGCTACTCCACAAGAGGCTAGTTAATTATTGATAGAAAGTAGGCAAGAAGATAATGAAGAAGGATAAAATAAGGTTATATTTTATAGAAATATTTCTTTTGATTGTTCTATTTCTTGCTCTCTTTGTGTCAAGCAAATTCAATAAGAAAATATTGGCACTAATTCTAGTCACAATCACAGCCATTGTATGTTATTTTATTAAGAAAAAAAAGCCTAGTTCTATATATCAAACTCAGGTTACATGGTTGATGGTTGGTTTTGGGATTATATATTTGGGTGTGTTTTACTTGATGGGGTTATATTTTGGATATTATAAATCTCCAACATTATTTGGTTTTAAAACAATTATTAATTTTATTCTTCCGTTTACTGCAATTGTTATTTCTTCTGAAATATTAAGAAAAAGATTAATTGTTCAAAAAGGGAAGGCATCAAGTGTAATTGTTTTTATAGCAATGGTATTAATTGATTTAATTATCTATACTGGAGTTTATGATATTCACAGGTTAGATGATATGTTAGCGGTAATTGGCTTTATATTATTTGCATCTATATCATGTAATCTATTGTATAACTATATGACAGTAAGATTTGGAAGCAAAAGTATTATAATTTTTAGATTAATTACAATACTTTATGCATATTTTATTCCATATATACCAAATATATATATCTTCTTTAGATCCTTCTTAAGAATTGTATATCCATATATTATCTATTTAGTACTTGAATATACATATGGTAAAACTAATTATGCTACTGCATATAGTGATAGAAAGAAAAATATAGCATACACAACAATATTGTGTATTGTTATGACATTAATAATTGCTTTAATTTCATGTAGGTTTAGATATGGAATTATAGTAATTGGTTCTGGTAGTATGACAGGAAGTTTAAATAAAGGCGATGCGGTTATATTTGAACAATATAAGGAAGAACCTATAAATGCTGGAACAGTTATTATATATCAAAACGAAGAGTTTCAGACCGTACATAGAGTAGTAAGTGTAGAAAATGTTAATGGTGAATATAGGTATTATACAAAGGGAGATAAAAACCAAGATAAAGATGAAGGATATAGGTTGAAGGAAGATATAGTAGGAACTATTAAATTCAAGATTCCTTATATTGGATATCCAACATTGTGGTTGAGAGATATATTTAAATAAAAAAGAAGTGAAAGGAGTATAGAATGAGAAAGAATCAAGTTAGAGAGATTCTTGCTGATCAAACTAAAAGAAGAAAAACTATTCTTAATTACATATTAATTATAATAGTTGTCTTCATTCTTTCTTGTGCTTTCTTCCTTTTATATTATACAAAGAGTAAAGATTATTATATTAGTTATAAAGAAAAGAGTAATATAGATTATAAAGTATATTTGAAGAAAAATAGTTTTTTTGAAGAAAAATATTTGGATGATGGCAATAGGTTTATAGCAAGCTTAATTGATTATATTAATGCTAATTTTGAATATGAAATTGATATGAGTGAAAAAGATATTAATTATCAATACTCATATAGAGTAGTGGCTGATGTTAGTGTTAATGAAAATAAAAGTTTAAAACCATTATATAGTACAAGTAAAGAGTTGTTGAGCGTAGAAGATTTAGAATCTAATGGTAAATCAAACGTTAAAATCAGTGAAAACTTGACAATTAATTATAATGAATTCAACGATTTAATAAAAGAATTTGTAATGGTATATGATTTAAATAATGTCAATAGTACACTAACTATTAATATGTATATTAAAGTTAAAGGCACTTGTGAAAAGTATAGTGAAAGTGCTGATAAGGAAGCAAATATATCATTAGTTATTCCTTTAACAACTAAAACAGTTGAAATTGATATTAAGAATAATTTAGTTGAATCTAATGATAATATACTTGTATGTCAAGAAAATAGTGAATATGCTATCGTATATTTATTAATTGGAATATTTATTTGTTTAATTAATGCATTTATTATTTATAGATTAATTAAATATATATCTGAAACTAGAAGTGCTGAAACAATATACGATATTGAATTAAAGAGAATATTAAATTATTATCATTCATATATTCAAAAAGTTAAAAATAAGATTGATCTTAAAAAAGGTTTGGGATTAGATAATTATAAAGAATGTCAATTCTTTAGATTAGAAACATTTACAGATATGTTAGAAATTAGAGATAATATAAACGCTCCAATAATTATGTCTAGTAATGAAAATAATACTGCTACATATTTCTTGATACTTGATGTATCAAATAAAGCAGTATACCTTTATGGTCTTAGAGTTAAAGATATTAAAAGACAAATGAGAAAGAAAAGTAAAGCTGAAGATGAAGTTATTGAAGAGAATGATGAAGATTAGTTCTCTTCTTTTAATAGAAAGGTAGAAAATGAAATCAAAGAGAAAAACTAAATTCTATCAAAATAGGAATTTTTATTTAGTGCTAATGGTATTAGCAATTCTTTTCATGTCTATTGGTTATTCTACCGTTAATTCAGTTACTGTGGATTTGAGTGGTGAAGCTAAAATTAAATCAAGTCCAGGTATATACGTTTATAATGCGCAAATAGGGCAAGGAACTAATGGGACAAATCCTAATGATTCAAGAATTACAATGTTATATAATGATGTAATGAAAAGTGTAGTGGTATTGGGAGATAATACTACTGCTACATTAACAATGACTATTACAATATATAATACGCTTAGTTATGATACTATTTTTACTGGTATTACTTATAGTGAGAATTTTTATAGTAATAATAACATCACTTATGATGTAAATGGTATTAGTGTTGGAACAATATTACCTGCGAATTCTAATACTAGTTTTACTATGGTTTTTAGATATACTGGAAATGATATTTCAAATAATACATTAGCATCATATTTGAAGTTTAATTTTGAAAAATTCTATACTATTACATATCAAAATATAAATACTACTAATAAAAATTATCCTACTTATATTTTGGAGAGTGAAAGTAGTAAAACCGTTACATTTACAGGGGATATTCCTTATGATGTAGAAGTAACACCTAGTGGGGCAGGTTCTTATAATCTAAGTACTCATGTTTTAACATTAACTAACGTTCACCAAAATATTTCAATTAATAGATTTTATTCAATTACTTATAATTTGAATGGTGGTACTAATGCTCAAAATAACCCAACTAAATATTTGCATGGAGCTAATGTATCAATATTAGATGCTAGTAAAACAGATTATGTTTTTGCTGGGTGGTATGAAAACTCTGGATATACGGGTAGTGCTGTTGTTAATACAAATGGACTAAATAGAAATTTAACTCTATATGCTAAATTTTTAAGTGGAGTTGTTGCTATTACTAGTGTTACATTAAGTGACTATAGCAATTTACAAAATCCTGTAACCCCTACATTTACAGATGATAGTGTTTCTTTCGATTTGAATTTTAATGTTCAAAGTAATAGTAATTTAGATGATGATTATTATGCAGAATATGATGTTACAATAACAAATGATACTCTTGAAGATTATGTATTTGCATCTTCTGTTTTCACCCCATCAGTAGCAACATCTACAAATACAGATATGGATGTTGAATATATTATAGATGGAATAGAGGCGGGAGATATTATTCCATCAGAAGATTCTGCAACCTTTAAGATAAGAATTGTAATGTATCCTAAAGCAACTGGTAATTATAATGTAACAGGTGGAACTGATATAGTAGTTGAGGAAGATGGAACACAAACTGGTAATTTGACTGCAAGTATACCAAGGAATTCTCAAATTGATTTAAGAGGTTCAACAGTTCGTGATAAAGTAACTGTAACAGTAGTTAATGATTATGATGAATCAAAAACATTTACATTTACAATAAGTAATTCAAACTTTAAATTAGTTGATTCTAATGGAACAGCAATTGGAAACTTTACTATAAGTGCAAGTACTACAGATACATATGATATTTATATTGAGAGAAAGAGTGGGGTTACTTTTGCAACAACTCAGCAATCAGTAAACATGGTGTTCTCTACTGGTTCTGGAAACGCTAGTTTAGGAAATGTAAAAATACTTGTTGATCAAGATACAACACTTTTAGATGATGAAGCTCCAATAATAAGTGGTGTATCTGTAAGTGTTAGTAATACTAATGGCAATGCTACTATATCTTGGAGTGCTACAGATGTTAGTTCAATTGATTACTTCCTTATTGATGCATATGACACAAGTGATCAATTAGCTTATAGTTATCAAACTTCAAATGATAATACATCATATACAGCAACTGGAATAGCTGAAGGAACATACTATTTTAAAGTATATGGTGTGGATACAAAGGGAAATAATGGTAAATTACAAGCTACAACTTGCTCAACATCTGCTTCAGGGTATTGTTCAAGAAGTTCAGATACATTATGTAAATGGGTATTTAGTGTAACTTATAGTTTAGGAAACAATGTCACTAAAAGAAGTGGAAATGATACTGTAAATCGTGGAAATACATTATCAGCAAGTTTTTCAGCAAGTGGATTAGGTGCAAGTCTTAACACTCCAACTATTACAATGGGCGGAAATCAATTGAGTAGTTCAAGTTATACATGGTCATCTGGTAATTTATCAGTTCCAAATGTAACAGGAGATTTAGTAATAAATGTTACAGCTTCATGTTTAATTGAAGGTACAAAAGTATTATTAGCTAATGGTAAATATAAAAAGATTGAGGATGTAACATATAATGATTTACTATATGTTTGGAATTATGAAACTGGGTCTATGGTAAAAGAATATCCAATATGGATTGAAAAGAAAAACTCAACTAGTTTTTATCAAAAAACAACTTTTTCTGATGGAACAGTTCTAAAAACTCTTGGATATCATGGAGTATTTAGTCCTACATATAATGAATTTATATCAGTAGATGATGTTGAAAGATTTAAAGTTGGTACTAAAATAACAAAAGTGGAAAAAGAAAAATTAAAAGAAGTAACTATAAAGAAAATAGAATTTGTTAATGAAAAAGTAAATTATTATCATGTTGTATCTAGTAGATACTATAATATAATTGCTAATGATATATTAACTACTGATGGAACAGTTATATTATCTAATTTATATGGATTTGGAAAAAATATTACATGGAACAATAATGTTAGAAATAGTATTATGAGTGACAAGAATAATTTATATTCTTATAATGAATTTTCAGATATTATGCCTTATTATATGTTTAAAGCTTTAAGAGTTGAAGAAGGTAAATTTTTATCTAAATATGGACTAACTAAAGAATTATTTAGATATTATCTTATCAATAATCAGTTAAATGAAGATATGTTATTAGATGTTCCAACAAATAGTAATGGTAAAAGAATATGGATGGTTACAACTGATTATGATAATGTAAAAAACATAAATAATTATTTATATGAAGAAGGATCATATTATAGATTGCCTAATTTATTTGGTGTTAAAGCGTGGTATTCAACATCTGAAAATAAGTATTATACTCCAAATGAATTAGTAAGAGTAAATCATTCACTTCATTTTATGCCAATTAAATATTAATGAGGAAATAATAAATATGGTATATTAAGTGAAACAACATATTTGGAGGTGTTATTTGTGAATTATGAAGAAAAAATAAAAGAATTAGAAGGTAGAATAGAAACTTTAGAAAATATTGAAAAAAAGAGAAAAAGAAGAAAAATAATAAAAATTGTTCTAAAATTAATAGTTGTATTACTAGTTATTGGATTTAGTTACTATTTGTATCTTAAAGCTAAACCATATATTGAAAAAGTTAAAGATCTTGGAGGAGTTAGTGAAAGGGCTAAAGAAGGAAAAGATTATATTAAAGATAAATGGGATAGTTGGACTAACAAAAATGAAGAATAATGTTAACTAAAGAGTAAACTTATTCTTTTTTTATGTCTTTTTATAACAATCTAATATATAATTGTAGTATAAAACAGCAAATCTAGAAAGGTTGTATGTTTGTTGTTAGCGCATGGGCCCCTTGGGCTGACGAGGATGGTAGTTATCGAATTGTATCAGCGGACGCTACCACGGATGGTTATGTTCGAAAGATATATTTAAAAAGCAAAATCAAGATTGTAACAGAGGATATATCAAATAACAAAAAGGAGAAATAATAATGTGTGGAATAGTTGGCTACATAGGTAAAGAAAAAGCTATTCCTCGTATTTTGAGTAGTTTAAAATTCTTAGAATATAGAGGATACGATTCTTCTGGTATTGCTTATGTAAAAGACAAAAATGTAAGCATTATTAAAGAAATTGGTAAAATTAGTAATTTAGAAAATAAATTAAATTATAAAGAAAATACATTTATGGGTATAGGTCATACTAGATGGGCAACTCATGGTGAACCTAGTGTTAAAAATTCTCATCCTCATAAGTGTGGTAAATTTACAATTGTTCATAATGGAATAATAGAAAACTATTCTAAAATAAAAAAGTTATTAAGTGATGTTAAATTTGTATCTGAAACTGATACTGAGGTAATACCTGCATTATTAAATTATTATTATGAAAAAAATAATGATATTTTGTGGTGTATTAAAAAAACTATTGAATCTTTAGAAGGTAGTTATGCGATTGGAATAATATGTGATGATGATTTAGAACATATTTATGCAGTTAGAAAGGGTAGTCCCTTAATAATAGCTAAAGATAATACTGGTTATTATTTAGCAAGTGATGTACCTGCAATACTAAGTTATACTAATAAATATGTATTACTTGATGAAGATGAAATAGCTATATTGAGTAAGAATGATTATAAAGTATATTCTTCTGATTTAAAAGAAATAAGAAAAGAAGTAAAAGTATTTGAAGGAACACAAGATTCTATTATGTTAAATGGATATAACCACTATATGGAAAAAGAAATATTTGAAGAATCAAAAGTTTTTTTAGATACCATGAATTATTATGTTAAAGATAATAAATTTAAAGATACTATGTTAGATTTTAAAAAATATAATAGTATTCATATAGTTGCATGTGGTAGTGCATATTATGTTGGTTTAATTGCTAAAAATATAATTGAAGAATATGCGGGTATTAGTTGTTATGTTGAAGTGGCTAGTGAATATAGATATAAGAAAGTATTTTATGATAATACTTTAGTTATTGTTATTAGTCAATCTGGTGAAACTGCTGATTCACTTGCTGCTTTAAGAAAAGCAAATGAGAATGAAGTAGATACTTTAGCAATAGTAAATGTAGTTGGTTCTTCTATAGCTAGGGAAGCTAAATATACTATGTATGTTAAAGCAGGACCAGAAATAGCAGTAGCAACTACTAAAGCATTTTTAGCTCAAACTACATTAATGATATTAATTGCTATTAAATTATCTGGTAAGTTAGAACTATTAAAAGAATTTAATGGTTTAGATAAATATATAGATAGATTATTAAAAAGGAATTATTTGGAATATGCTAAAGTTATTTATAAACATAATAATGTATTCTTTACTGGAAGATTAATGGATTATCCATTATGTTTAGAAGGCAGTCTTAAATTAAAAGAAACATCATATATTAATAGTTTTGCGATTGAATCTGGGGAATTAAAACATGGAACAATTTCTTTAATAAGTGATAATATTCCTGTAATAGGCATTTGTAATGATTCAAATATTATTAGTAAGACAATAAGTAATCTTAAAGAAGTTAAAGCAAGAAATGCATATGTTATATTTATTGGTAATGAAAATGTTAGTGATAAATTTTTTGATAAAGAAATTATATTACCCAAACTTCATAATATAGTTATGCCTATATTAACTGTTATACCGCTTCAATTAATAGCATATCATGTGGCTGTTCTTAGAGGTTGTGATGTTGATAAACCAAGGAATCTAGCAAAGTCCGTTACTGTTGAGTAAAAAAGAATATCATATGATATTCTTTTTTGTTATAATGATACTAGGAGAATACTATGAATGAAGATATTATTGAAATGATAAATATTTATCAAACGTATGAAGTTGATTGGATGGGTGATAAGATTACTTCTTTATCTGATTTAACTAGACATCATATTAAAAAGAAACAATATGATGGAGAAGATAGTATAAATAATTATGCTTTATTAACTAGTACTTCACATCATTTAATACATTTTTTAGAAGATAAATATAATAAAGAATATAAATATATCAATAATTTATTTATAGAATTAAACAATAGTAAAATGCCTCCTAGTGAAGAATATTTTAATAATATATTTAATGTATTAAAAAAAGTTAAGAAAGATATTAAAAACAAAAGGAGGAATAGGAAGTAATGAAAAAAAGAGTAATTAAATATGAATTATTATTTAATAATATTGAAAGAGTAATTTCTTCTTTAGAAAAGTCTATTGATGAATTTAAAAGTATTGAAGCTGATATAAAAAAGTTAGATAAGTACTATGGTAGTAAGAATTGGTATAAAGATATTAAAGAGTATGATGGAACATATAATGCAGGGGTTTTAAGTGAAGATGGTATATGGAATTTATTAGAAAGAATTAATTATTTAACAAAAGAATTTAATAATGATATAATAAAGTAGGTGGATAATATGAAAAGGGTTATATGTTTATTTTTAATTGTGTTATGTAGTATAAGTATAGTTTCTGCTGAAACATATACTAGAAAGGAAATGCAAGATTTTGTTCTTTCAACAGCGCTTAGTTATTATAACAATAATACAAATGCTGATTATGAACAATACTCAATGAATAAAGCAAAGAACTTTTCTTGGTCAAACTTTAATGTTTCACCTGAAGGTATTAGTAGATCTAGAGTATTAAACACTTCATGTGCAGCATTTAGTACTATTTGTTATGATTATTCATTGGGATTTAAATTTAGTGATGCTAAATATAAGAAATATGTAGCTTATTCTACTGAAGGCAAAGATAGTACTGATTTTGATTTTATTTATTATAATCTTGGATATGGTCCTTCTACAGACTACTATGCTAAAATAGGAAAAAACTTTCAAGGTATTAATGGTGGTATTGTTGCTTATTATCATGATGTGCCTTTAGATAGTAATTACAATTATGTTGAAAGTCAAAGTGAAATAAAAAAACAACTAGAGATAATTAAAAAAACATTTCAACCTGGAGATATTCTTATAGCTAGAAGAAAGAATAAAAAAGTACAAGAAGATGGTACATATACATATGAAGATAAAGGGCACGCTATGGTGTATGTAGGAAATCTTGTTAACAGTAATGAAAAAGGTTTTATTCATTCTACAGGAATTGATCTTAAACATAAAGATAAAGATCCAATACAACTTGGAGTTGATAGTCAAGGTATTATATATAGTAATTATGATGCAATTCAAACAAGCCAATTATATACAACAGTAGTTAGCAATGGAGTAGAGAAAAAAACTACATCTATTACAATATTAAGGCCTATTAATGAATATTGTGGAAATAGTGATACATGTAATATTCCTAAACTTAATAATAATACAAAAGCAAGAGCAGCTTTTATGAAATTAAAATATGAACAGTATCTTGCAAGTAATCATACATTAGGATATGATTATAGTTCAATAAATTATTATGATGATATTAAGTATTATTTAACATTAAAATATGGTGGCAAAGAGTTTAAAGAAATAACTATTAAAGCACCAATACCAAAGTATTCAACTTTAGTAAGTTGTACTGTTGAAACAAAAGATAAAAATGGTAATACTATAACTGATAAGTTTAAATGTACAAGTGATAGTGATTATGTTTATTGGAAGAATGTAATTGTTAATAGTAGTTATACTGAAAGTACTTTTAAAATAATTGTTACAAATAAAAATAAAAGTGAAATTGTATTTAATGGTTATGAAATTGTTAAAGGTAATAACAAATTACAATTAGATAAATTTACTACTAAAGTAAATCCTACATTAAAGAATGCTGATGCAACTAAGTTAAGAGAAAACTATAAAAAATATAGTGGTAATAACTCTCTAAATTATATTTCTAATATATATAAGGGATTATATAATATAGATATTTCATATTTAACATATGATAATATTAAAAGTGCTATTTTTGTAAATAATAAGAGAAGAACAACTGCTTCATCTAAAAATTTATCTGGTAATAGTAAAAATATTGATCAAATGTTAGTACCCGGATTTTATGGTGGTACATATGCAGAAGGTAATACTAGATTAGATAGAATTAGAAATATAGATGCAAATCTTGTTGAACCAGGGGATATATTAGTAACCTATAAAGATAATAAAAATAATGCTTATTTATATACGGGATATATTAAGGAAAAATATACAGATAAAGATGGTAAAGAAAAAACTAAGTATTGTTCTACTTTTGTAAGTCTTGATTCTAATAAGTCTCCAATTATTCATGATTGTAATGATGTGTTATATTCTAGTGGAAAAATGAAAAAACAAAGAGGATTTAGATTACTTAAAGAATCACATACTAATGATTATTTTGTAGTATTAAGACCTACTAGAGTATATGGAAACACTATTGTTTATAATTTTAATGGCCAAACCAATAAACAAGTATCTAATAAATTTGCGTATAAAACATATGGTGATTTAATTCAACCTACAGCAAAAGGTTATACATTCGATGGATGGTATAAAGAAAGCAATTTTAAGACTAAAATATCATCAACTACAAAACTTGATGGTGATAGTAAGACTTATACTGTATATGCCAAATGGATTTTAAAAGATTCAAAAGTAACTATTAAACATTGGAAACAAAAAGTAGATGGAAATGCTAGTGTTAAAGATGAAAACAATTATAAGTTAGTAAAAACAGAATCAAAAGTAGTTAAAGTTAATGAAAAGATAACACCTGAAACTTTGACATATGAGGGATTTAAAGCCCCAAGTACTCAAACTGTTACGGTTGACTCAACTGGAAAACAAGTAGTTAATTATTACTATACTAGAAATTCTTATAAACTAAGTTTAAAGAGTGGAACTGGTATTAAATCAGTAAGTGGAGCAGGAACATATTTATATGGTTCTAGTGTAACTATAGATGCTGTTGTAAAAGATGGATATACATTTAAAAACTGGACAGATGGTAATGATGTTGTTTCTTCTAAAAAACAATATACATTTACACGAGCAGCAGCTGTTAGAACATTTACCGCTAATGCAGAAGCTAATACTTATACAATTACTTTTGATAGGCAAAGCGGTAGAGATGGAACTTCAACATCAAAAGTTAAATATAATTCTAGTTTATCAAAAATAACTATTCCAACGAGAGATGGATATAGTTTTAATGGATATTATAAGACTACTGATACAAGTGGAACTAAGTATTATGACTCTAAAGGTGAAGGAGTTAAGAAATACGATATAGTTGGGAATACTACATTATATGCTAATTGGAAAGCTAATAAATATACAGTTTCTTATAATGCTAATGGTGGAACTGGAACAATGAGTAGTTCAAGTCATACATATGGAGTGAAGAAAGCATTAACTGAAAATGCATTTACTAAAACAGGATATAATTTCTTAGGATGGAGTAAAGATAAAGATGCTACTAAAGCTTCATATTCAGATAAACAGGAGGTATCTTCTTTAACTACAGTTAATAATGGAACTGTAACGTTATATGCAATATGGTCTGCAAAGACAGATATAAGTTATAAAGTTGTTCATTATAAACAAAATATAAAGGATGACGATTATTATGTAGGAGAAAGAGAATACTTATCTGGTACTGCTAATTCAACTGTTACACCTAATGTTAAAACATATACTGGTTTTAAAACCCCATCTACAAAAACCGTAACAATTAAAGCAGATGGAAGTACAGTTGTTAAATATTATTATAAGAGAGTTAGTAGTCATGTTTATTTAGTAAAAGGTCTTGGTATTAAATCTGTAAGTGGTGAAGGAACTTATAAATATTGGGATTTATTTACAATTAGTGCAGAGGTAAAAGAAGGATATACATTTGTTAACTGGACTAATAATGATACTGGAGAGGTATTAACAAAGCAGCAAACAGTAACATATAATAGAGGAGCTTCAGATAAAACATATAAGGCTAATGCAAGAGCTAATACATATAAAGTAGATTATAATGGTAATGGAGCTACTAGTGGAAGTATGGATTCATCAACATTTACATATGATTCTAAAGGTAATCTTAAAGAAAATAAATATAAGAGAAATAAATATAATTTCTTAGGATGGAGTAATTCTAAAGAAAGTAATGAAGTAGTTTATAAAGATAAGCAAGAAGTATTAAATTTAACAAACGTTGATAATGATACTATTACTTTATATGCTGTATGGGAGGAAAAAGCAGAATTAGAATCAATTGATGTGCCTAGGGAAGAAGTGGTTGTAGAAATACCAGTTGAATTACCTGTAGAACCAGTACAACCAATTTATGAAAGACCTGTAATTGAATATCCTGTAGAGACAAAATCAACAGGTGGTAAAACTACAGCCAGAACTACTGATACATCAACAAGTATTACTCAAACAGCAATAATTGTTAGTGAAGCATCTAATGATAGTAGTGCGTCAGATAATAAAACAAGTACAGAAAAACAAAGTGGAAGTAAGAGTAGTAATAAGAGTAGTAGTAAAAATACTAGTAAAACTAAATCAACTAAAAAAACTGTTATAATTGAAGAATTATCTGATGGTGAAGAAGATGAGAGAGTTATATTAACTAATCCAGATGAATTAGTTGGCTTATCTACAGTAGAAAAAGCTTTTGGAATGAAGTTTTCTGAAATGAAAAAAGCAATGATATTGATTGTTGTTATTAGTGTAATAGCTGTAATATTTATAAATATATTTGGTAAAAACAAATAATTAACACAAGGTAAAACTTGTGTTTTTTATTGATTTATGGTATAATATGCATTGCTTTTAGGGGGGGGAAAAAGAATATGATAAGAGAGGAATTAACCAAAAGAGATTTTAAAAGAATTATAAAAGAACTTAATGGTGGTTATATTTATAATGATCATGGTAGAATGATTAAGTTTGATTATAGATATTTAGATGAAATGAAAAAGTATAGACAATTAATATCTGCTTTTGGAGATATTAATCCTGAACAAATAGCTTGGTTAAGTAGTGTTAATGTTAAAAAGAGTTATTTACCAAGTGGAATAGTTAGTTACGATAGAACACCAGTTGGTGTAATATATCCTCATTTTTTTGAAGGATATAAACCTTTAACAAGTGTTTCTAGTGAAGACAGTGAATTAATGATTAATAATTTAACTAGTGCTATTGAAAACAATTTAGAGTTAATTGATAATGGAATAGTTAATGCTGATTTTGCTGCTAAGAATGTTTTATATAAAGGTTCTCGTGTTGAATTAATTGATTTATCTGGGAAACATATTAAAAGAGGATTATATACTGATAGTTATCAAAAAACATATTCTTATTTCTTACCTGATTTATATAGAATAATTGGTAATAAATTAACTAGATTATATGGTGTTGATGAAGCGAGAAGAATTGTTAAAGAATTAGTTATTATGAATGGAAATAGATGTGAAAGAGAAACACCTTTAGAAATAATTGATAATGTTAAAAAAATGAGAGTATTAAAATAATACTCTTTTTTATGTAATAAAATAGGTTACTTGTTCATAATAAATAATAGGTGATTATATGAAGATAAACTATAAAAGATTAATAATATATGTATTAATTCCTTTAATACTAGGCGCTTTAGTAGGATTATTGTCTGGTAGTTCTTCTGGCTATAAAGAAATGATTACTCCAACATTCGCACCTCCAGGCATTTTGTTTCCGATAGTTTGGAGTATATTATATATTTTAATGGGCGTATCTAGATATATGATTGATGAAGTTGGTAGTATAAAAATATATAATACTCAATTAGTTGTTAATTTATTATGGAGTTTTGTATTTTTTACTCTTAAATTATACTTACTTGCATTTATTTGGATATTAGTATTGATAGTATTAGTTATATTAATGATAAGAAGATTTTATTTTGAAAATAAGATAAGTGCATTTATTCAAACACCTTATCTATTATGGTTAGCATTTGCTAGTATACTTAGTTATTCAGTTTATTTGTTAAATTAAGAAATATATTTTATTTCTTTTTTTTTATGATATAATCTTATTGTGATGTAGTATGATATTAAGTATTTGTGATGAACCACGTATTTTAGAAGTATTTAGAATTATTAAATTATTGATTACTATTATTAAAATAGTTGTTCCTTTAATATTGATTATTTCTGGAATGATTACTTTTATTAAAGCTATTCAAGATAGTGAAACTAGTAAGGCATTAAATGTTTTTGTTAAGAAATGTATAGCAGCCATATTAATATTCTTAATACCAACTTTTGTTAGTATAATAGCAAATGTAGTAGGATCTGGAACAGAGTATGCCAATTGTTTTAAACTTGCCACTAAAGAAGGAATTCAAAGTGCATATAATAGTAGGGCTAAACAATATGTTTTAAATGCTAAAAACACTTTAAATTATGGTGCTTATCAATTAGCATTAACTACTGTAAATGAATTGGATGATGCTGGAACTAAATCTAGTTTACTTGGGGACTTAGAAAAAGTTAATGAAGAAATAAAAAAGGCAGAAAAAGAAAGAGAAGAAGCAAAGAAGCAAGGAACTACTGGGACAATAAGTACTACTGGGCAATATACTAAAGCTCAAATAATTGATATGAGCGAACAGCAAGTTAAAGATATGACTAATCAACAATTTATTGAATTTATGGCAAGTGCTGCTAGAATTGTATATGCTGAATATGGTGGAGTACTTCCTAGTATAACAATAGCTCAAGCGATACTTGAATCAGGATATGGCAATCATTTTGAAGCAACTTCTCATAATGTATTTGGATTAATTGGTTATCCCGGAAGCAAACCAAAAGTTAATAAATTAAGAAAATTTGATAATTTCTATGAAGCAACATATTATCATTATGCTTATTTTGAAAATTATAGAAATGTTTATAATAATTTTTTAAATATGAATGCTAATCATCAACCTCAAGCAGCTGCTAGACAATATTTGCATGCTTATGCTGGTGGTTCTCAAACATATGGACCTACTATTGAAACATTAATAAATCAATATAATTTAACTCAATATGATTATTAGGAGATTATCATGGTATTATATGAAGTAAGAAAAAAAGAGATATATTCTTTTTATGATAATAAAAAAATAAATAGTGATAATATTTGTGAAATAAATGATTATATAGTTGATGTTTGTTTAAAGAAAGAAAACTTTGAGGAAACAATTGAAGAGTTTTATAATATCACAGCAATGTGTTCATATATGTTAGAGCATAATTTATATGATGAATATTTCTTTAGTTCTTTTGAAGAATTATTGGATGAAGTAGAATTAGTAGAAAAAACAGAAGATTTAGAGAGCGACATTATTGAACTTAAAAATTATTTAAATAAAGATACTATGTATTTAAAGTATTATGAATTAATATCAGATATAATAAATAATATTGAAGATAATAAAACAATAATAATAAATGATAATAAAATTATCAAAGAAAAAGATAACTATGTACTTTATGATATTAATAATGAAAGAATATTATTTGATGATATAGAAGAGTTATTATCGGCTTTAAAGATAAATAAAGACAATTATAGAAAGTTTAATATTGAGATTAAAGAGTAATTAATTACTCTTTTATTATTGTATAAATATATAGTATAATTTATGTATGGCAAGTAATGAGTATGATGTAAAACTTAAAAAGATTAAAAACTACTTTAAAAAAGAAAAGTTGTTTTTTGATATGTATTTAGAAAACTATGAAGGATACTATATTTATATAAGATTAGATTATTATAAGAAATTTAAAGGATATAAATTAAGTTGGTTTGATTTAGATATAGTAGATATTGATAATATGGACAAAAGTCTTAGTAGTGAATGGATATTTGATGATACTATTAATTCTTTTAATGAAATAATAAACAAATTAGATACAAGTAAAGAATATAAGTATGATAATAGTAAGGGAAGAGTGACTATTAATATAGATGCTATAAAGAGATATAGTGTTTCTTTTTATAAATTTATACCTTCTGGTTTAGCAGATATATCCAATTTAATATTTACTATATTTAATAGTCTTCCTAGAAGATTGGAAACTTTCTTGTTTGAATTACATGCTGAATTATTTGGTACCATTGGAAAATATGAATACAAAGAAGAGTTTAAATTTGATTTATTTAATGATGATTTAACAAATATATTTGAAGATAAAATAATTGCTAGAGGTAAAAAATATAGAGAAGAGGGTAAAGTTAGTTTTTTAGAAAAAATAGGGGATAGATATTACGCTATTGTAGATGGAAATCAAACATATGTAGTTGTGATAAGTTATAATGAAAAAGAAAAGATTACTCAAGTATATTGTAGTTGTCCTTGTGAATTCTATTGTAAGCATATATATGCAGTAATTGAAGCAATTAGAAATAAAGAATTTAAAGCTTTTTATAAAATATCATATGTAAGATCAAAGGATGATTTGTTTGAAAGAATGATGAATTTTGGTTTTATTTTATGTTTATCAATAGTTGGAGATTACTTTTTAGTTATCAATAGGGATAATGAATTAGAACTTGTTTCTATATTAGAAGAAGATGGTAGTTGTAACTGGAAAGTATTTGATGAAGATGAAAATGAAACTTTGAGTAAAAAAATAGAAGAATTATTAAAAAATAAATGATATAATATAATAGAAGGAGTAAACATATGGATGGGAACAATGTAAATAACAATATACCTAATCAACCTGTTGGTCAAAATATACCACCTAATAATCAACCTCAAAACACTTCTCCTGAATATAGACTAGTAATTGATGAAAAACCATATAAGAGAAGAAGTTTAATACCTATGTTGGTAATGGGATTATTATTTGTTGGTATTGCATTTGGTATTAAAACGCTCATATTTGCTATTATTAATCCTGAAGAACCATTTGATCCTAGTAGTGTAGAAACAAGAAAGTTTGAAGAAATATTACAAGATAGAAATGTTTCCTTCTATATAAGTGGGAAAATATATACTACACGACTTAGTTCTGATGCTGAGATTGTTGAAATAGGTAACAGTGTTGGATATAGCCTTATAAGAGATAGTTTATATTATAAATATTTTTTTCAAAGTAATATTAGTACATTAAAATTTGATAAAACTAATTATTTTATAGATAAACCTAGTAATTCTGTTAATTATTTAGATGAAGATAATGGTATAGTTGTATCAATTGAAAATTTAGAGCAAGTTGATATGGATGAAGGTATGATGAAAAAGATGTGTATTGATTTTATTAATAATACAAAAGAATCTATTTCATCTACACCGATGACTGAATACTTAAAACATGCAATTATATATGGATATAAAGCTAACTTAGATTTTATTAAACAAGTTGGGTATAAAAAAGATGTGAATAATAATACTAAAGAATTTACTTTTACAGGTGGAGGTATTATATTATCATTTGTATCTTCAAATAAAAATACTGATGAAATGGAAGTTAAAGAATTTGATGATGGTTTAAAAATATATACTAAAGATGATAAAGATTATATATATTTAGATAAAAACTTATTTGAATATAATATTAGTAAACAAATTATAAAAGAAGATGAGGAAGAAACAAAATATACTATTGATGAAAAACATGATTATTTTGTTAAGTCATTAAAAAAAACTAATTAAAAAAGATATTAATTTTTCTAATATCTTTTTATATTGCCATCATTATATATTTAATTATAAATAGAAATGAGAATATATATATTATTGGTGATACTTCTTTTGCTCTTCCGTTATATAGATTAACTAAAGAATAAAATATAAATCCAAATTCAATTCCCGTTGTTATCGAGTATGATAAAGGCATCATTACTATTATAAAGAATGCTGGTATAGCAACCATTAAGTCTTTCCAATCTATTGAACCTATATTTTCTAGCATTGATACACCAATTAATATTAATATAGGAGCAACTGCTGCCATTGGGACACACTCAATAATCGGATATATAAATAATGCTAGAATAAAAAATAATGATACAAATACTGATGTTAATCCTGTTCTTCCCCCTGCTTCTATTCCCGCACTACTTTCTAAATATGTAGTAGCATTACTTGTTCCTAGAAACGAACCTATTATTGTTCCTGTTGAATCAGCAATCATAGCTCTTTCTAAATTCTTTGGTAAATTACCTTCTTTGTCTATTTTAAATATACCTGCTTTTTTGCCTGTACCTATAAATATTCCAATTGTATCAAATAAATCTGAAATACTTAAAGTAAATATTGTCATTAATACAACTAATATTTGAGATTTAATACTAAATAATCCTGTAAAATCTAATTTAAATAGAGTAGGAGTTATGCTCGGAAGAATTGTATAATTTGAAAAATTAGGTAATTGAGTAACCCCTAGTGGTATGCCTAGTATAGTTGTAAATATGATACCTATTAAATAAGCACCTTTAACTTTTTTAATTAATAATATAGAAGTGAACGCTAAACCTATTAATGCTAATAATACATTTGGTGCTGTAATATTGCTTATTTGAGGAACAACGTTTGTAGCGAATCCATTTGTAACTTGATCTGCTCCAAAAACTATTACTCCAGCATTAATTAAACCTACATATGTTATAAATAATCCAATACCAACTGTAATTGCTTCTTGTAAAAATGGTGGAATTGATTTAATAATCTTTTTTCTTACACTTGTTAAAGTAATAAGTAAATTAATAACACCACAAATAAACACAATAGCGAGTGCTTGCTGCCAACTATAACCCAAACTGCCACATATTGTAAAGGTAAATAAACTTCCAAGTCCTATACCTGCGCTTGATGCATATGGAACATTAGCATACAAACCAATAAATAGAGTTGCTAGTACTGTAGTTAATATAGTAGCGGCATATACAGCTCCATAATCCATTCCTGTTTGAGAAAGAACAGAAGGGTTTACAAATATAATATATGACATAGCCATAAATGTTGTAAGTCCAGCAATAAATTCTGTTAAAACAGTGGTTTTATTTTGTTTTAATTTGAATATTTTATTTAACATATGCTTCACCTATTATAGTATATCATAATTATTTGGTAAAAAGTGCTATATATTTTTTTGCAAAAATATGTTATTATGTTAATGAGTAAGGTAGTGTGGTAGTAATGACTAAAGAAAAGAAAGAAATAGATGAAAGAATAGAATTAGATGATCCTAAAAAAAAGTCTAGATTTGGATTATATTTCTTTTTATTTATATTTTTATGTTTGGCTGGTTTACTAGCATATAAATATATAACATATAATCCAATCATGTCTTTGATAGATTCTATTTCAACTGATAGTATTAAAAATAAAACTGATGGTCCAGTTAAATTAACGGGAAATTTTGTTGTAGAATCTAATAGTAAAGAATATAATATGTTTAATAAATATTCTATAGATTTTGCAGATACATATGATTCTAATAATAAAAGGGAATTATTAAATATAAATGTTAATGAGGCTGATGCTTCATTAATTGATTTTGTGTTTTATAAAGAAAACAAAAATTTTTATATAGAATCAAGTAAATTGTATGATGGAATAATAAAAATTGATAATAGAAGAATAGTTGAAACAATGGATTTTAGCGATTTAGATACTGGTGAAAAAATAACTAGTATAGATTTCTTTAATTTTGATATTACTGAAGAAGAGGAAGAATATTTATTAAAATTATTTAAGAAGTCATTAAAGAATGCATTTAAGGATGAGAAATTTACTAAATCAAATAAAGATTTAGATATTAATGGTAAAAAAGTAAAAGTGTCTGGATATACATATATGATTAACAAAGACAATATTCAAAGATTATTTAATAATTTTGTTAATACATATGAAGATGAAGAATTAATAAATATTCTTAAGAAAAATGGTGTTACTAGAGAAGAATATCTAAAAATATTAAATAAAATTAAAGATTATAAGATTGAGGAATTAGAAGATAATATTGAGTTTACTATATATGTTAAACCTTACATTTTAACTATTGTAGGATTTAGTTTAAGTGAAGGCGGAGAAGAATATGCTAAATATGTTACTGAAGATAAATATAGTAACTTAGATATCGATTTCCACGATGAAGATAATACTACTTTTAATTCTGAAACTAAGGGTGATAAAACTGAATTTGAAGTAAACGTAGGATCTATAAGTGCAATTAAAGGTACTGTAGAAGAAAAAGAAGAAAAAGAACTAGATTTTAAAATGGATATTGCTAATGAATTAACTATTAAATTAAATACTCAATATAAAGAAAATGCTGTAATGGAAAATTATGATGTTAGTGAAGCAATTAAAATGGAAGATTTAAATCAAGAAGATTATGCTAGTATGATATATAATTTGCAGGCTTTAGCGGTTAATTCACCATTACTTCAAGCAGTATTTTCTTTCTTTCAAGATGATAGTATAGAAACATCTACTCAAAATATTTATCTTTCTGCATACCAAATGTATGCTAATGATTCAAAAAAGAATAAAAAAAGTGAATATGTATATGGTAACGGAAGTAAATGTTCTACTGCTTTACCTATAAATCTTAGTGATAATATTAAATATGCTATTAAGATAAATAAGAAAGGAAAAGTAACATATTTCCAAATAACTGATGGAGAAAAGCAATATTCTTATAAAGGAAGTAATCTAGATTTAGATAAGATTAAATATACTGACTATAAAGGATTAAATGTTACATGTAAATAGGCGTTATGCCTATTTTTTATTTACTGAATATGTTAATATATTTGTATGAAGAAAAAAGAGTATTATCAATTTAAATTTAGTGATAATTTTAATGCTTTTGAAACCGAAAAAGTAATAGATTATTATAAAAGTTTTGATGAAGTTCCGGAATATATGAAGGAATTTATTTATAGTGAACTTGACAAAAATGTTATTAAGGATATTGATAATAATAAATTATATTGCCCTGTATGTTTAAGTGAACTAAATGATTTATATTGTAGTGCTTGTAAGAAAAAGTTTGAAAATAAAAATATTATGATGGCAAATATAAATGAATTAAAAAGATTAAATGGTTATCAAGATTTAAGAGATTATAGCTATAGTTGTGCTTTTGATTTTAAAAATGATATTCCATTATTATATTGTTTTACTGCTAGCATTAACTATAGAATGGATAATTCTATTTATATACATAGAATAGTTAGACCCAGTTTAGAAAAGGTATATAGTATAGAAAGTGATAGAATAGTTGAAGTAATGTCTAACGAAATATATTTGTATGATGATATTGATGAGTTTTTAAAAGTAGATGAAATAAAAGAACAATTTGTGTCTCATTTTGATCCCGAGATGTTAGAGTTTAAATTAAATAAAGTTGATAAAGAATTATTAAGTAAAATATATTATAATTTATTTTGTGAATATGCATTGTATAAAGATAATTTGGATGAATTAAAAAAATATGATTTATTTAAATATAGTTATTTATGGGAATTAAAGAATAATAATAAAGAAGTATTAGTAGCATCGTTATCATATTATCCATTGCATATCAAATCTTTTGAATTTTTAATGAAATTAGGTTTATATAATTTAGCAATTATTTGTCCTTTTGAAGTGAATAATGGTAAAACATTTAAAGATAGATTTGGTGTTGATAAAAAGTATTTGGAATTTATGAAATATCTTAATATTGATTATGATGGGTTAAAAGTATTTAGATTATATCCTAATAATGATGAAGAATTATTTAATTTTATACATAAATATCTATATTATTATAAAGATATTAATAAGTTTGTTGATGCTAGAAAAGTAATGGATTATTTAAATAAAAATGATATAGATTTTTATAATTATTATGATTATATAACTGAGTTAAGTAATCAAGGATATGATATGAAAGATAATAGTTTATTATATCCTGAAAATTTTAATGAAAGACATGATAGATTATTTGTAGATTCAATTGTATTTAGGGATAAAGATATTGATGAAAAGATTAATGCTTTATCTAAAATATATTCTATGAATATTTATGAAGATGATAAATATATTATATTTCCTGCAAGTAGTATAGAATCGTTAATAGATGAAAGCAGTCAGATGTCTAATTGTGTTAAGCGTTATTATGAAAGAATTAGTGATAAAGAAACTCAAATTTATTTTATGAGAAAGAAGAGTAATAGAAGTAAATCACTTGTTACTATTGAAGTATATAACAATAAAGTAGTACAAGCGTTAGGAAGATTTAATACGCAAATAAGTAGTGAAGAACGAAAAGTAGTTAATAAATTTGAAAATAATTTAATTAATATTAGAATAATATAGAGGTGTTTAATTATGAATTATTTAATAGTTAAAAAATATGAAAAAGGTGAGTTTAAAAAATATTATGAAGAATATAAGGAAAATAATAGGGTTGAAATATTAAAAAAAGATATTGATATTAAACATGATGATAATATTTTTATTGCCTATTATGAAATGCCAGATAATAAGAATAGGCTGTTTTTAAGGGCTAGCTTATTAAAAAATGATAAAGGTATAATATATGCTAGATCATTAAGAGGAATATCAGATTATTATAATAATTCTTTTAGTTTAGATGTTGTTAAATTAAAGGAGGGTTTTTATAGTTGTTTCCCAAAAGGATGGGAAGAAGTGTTAACTAAAAAAGATGGTGATTTAAGTCCATTTGATAATAGTAATGAATATTATAGAATTAGTAATTTGAAAGATTATTTTTATGAAAATGCTAAATGTGTATTATGCGGGGAAAAGAATTTTAAAACATTTAAGACAGTGAATGGAATGAACTTTGTTGAATTTCACCATTTTATTCAAAGAAAGTCTAAAGAAAATGAAAAGTTAAATAATATTATTAATAGAGATGATAATTTAATAAAATTGTGTCCTACATGTCATAGTAAAATACATTATGCTGAATTTGATACTAGAAGAGAAGCCATTAGTAAAATATATTCCAATATGAGTAAGAATTTTAAAGGAGAATTGGAAAAAGCAATTAATAAGAAAGATAGAGATGTTGAAAATTGGATTTTTGAATCTTATTTAAATGACAGAGAATTGAATATATGGAATTATATGAATAGTACTAAGTAGATTTTTATTATTTTTATTGATATAATTGATACAAGAGAATAAGTAAGAGGTAAAAATGGAAAAGTTAAAAAATATAGGAATAGTTTTACTTATATTAGGAATAATATCACTATTATTTGATGAGGTGGTATTTAAATTCTGCGGAATAATATTAATAAGTGAAGCTGTTATATTCTTACCGGTTATGAACTCTTTATGTAAAATAACTAATAAGTATTTTTCTGTTGGAAGGAAAGAAGCGTTAGGTATAGGAACATTATTTATTCCTTTGTTTTATGCTGTAGCGAATGGCTATGATACTAAAAGCACTATAGTAATAATTATTATTTATTGGTTTTTGATGTTCCTATTTAATAACAATAAATATGATAAGAATATTTTGCAAGATACTATTGATGATTTGAGTCAAAAATTAGATAAATTACAAGGAGATTTAGATATAATACAAAAAGATGTTGAGTCATATGGAGTAATAGAGAAACCTATAATTAGAGAAAAAATTGTTGTTAAAAAATCTGGTGATAACAATACATATTATAAACCTCCAATTAATTTGTTAGATAACAATGAAAATACTATTAATTTAAGAAGTGCATTAAATACTATTAAAAGTAATAGAGAATTAAATTCTAATAATTTGTTAATCTGCCTTGGAAAAGACAATGATAATAACAATGTTTATTTGGATATTAAGAAATCACAAAATATATTGATTACTGGTAGTGTAGGATATGGCAAATCCACATTATTAAATAACATCATTTTAACTATATTAATGAGAAATAAAGTAGATGATGTTAAATTGCTAATTTGTGAAACTAAAACATTAGATTTATCTTGTTATAATGGGATTGCTAATTTAATGACACCAATAATAAATGATGTTTCTAAGACTTTACTAAATGTACAAAAATTAAATATTTTAATAGATGAAAGAATCGAGATATTGAGACAAAGTAAATGTAAGAATATAGATCAATATAATGACTTTGTTAAGAAGAAAAAAGATAGTGGTTATAAACATTTACCTTATGTTGTATGTGTGATTGATGATTTATGTGATTTAATGAAATATAGAAAGAATGACATTGAAGATGCTGTTAGTCATTTATCAAGATTAGGTGCTTCTGTTGGAGTTTATTTAATAGTTGTAACTAGAAATGTTAGTAAAGAAATAATAACTGACAATATTAAAAGAAGTTTGCAAACAATTATATCTTTTGATTTAACATCTTCTAGTGATAGTAAAATCATATTAAATAAGACAGATGCCGCTAAAATTGATAGAATAGGAGAATTCATTTATAAACCTATTGGTACTGGTAAATTAATAAAAGTGAAGGGAATATATGTATCAGATAAGGAAATTAATAAAGTGACTAAGTTTATTAAAGAAAAAAACAATTATTTAAGATATGATGATAATATTGTATTTTTAAATAGTAATGAAAAAGATGCTTTATTTGATGAAATACTTGATTACGCTATTGAGAATGGAGAAATAAGTGCAATAATAATTCAAAGGAATTTTAATATTGGATATAATAGAGCTGCAAGGATAATAGATATATTTGAAGATCAAGGTATAGTTGGACCTGAAGTTGGAAATAAGCCAAGAGAAGTTTTAATTAAATATGAAGAATAATAAAAAGCAATAACATATTTTTTACATTATCTATTGCTTTTTTTTATTTCTTTGCGTATAATTAAACTATATATGATAGGGTATATCCCTTTTATATGTGTAACTACTTATCATGGAGGGTATTATGGCAAAAAATGATGTAGTAGTTAAGGCTGATAGAATAAGAACATGGCATAGGCTAGGGAGATTTATTAAACTGGCTTTACTATTATTACTTCTATTACTAATTATTATATACATTGTCTTGAAAGTATTATTTAATGATGGTAGTTTTATAGTTGCACTTGAGGATAATGAAATGTTATATAGTGGACTTGCTATGTATGAAACATTAAATGATCCAACACCTAAGAGGAAACTTAAGGCAGAAGATTTACAATTTATGGATAATATTTCCATTAAATGGCTGCCTGATGATATTACTGAATATGAGGGATCACACAATGGAAAAAATTACATTGCGTATTCATTCTATATGGAAAATCAAGGGGATGTAGTATTAAATTATTGGTATTCTGTTGTAATGGATGATGTCATTAGACACGCAGATGAAGCTTTAAGAATTATGATTATTGTTAATGATCAAAAAACTGTTTATGCTAAAGGAAATAGTATAGATGGTGAAGCGGAGCCCGATACTACTAAATTTAGAGAAGATGAAGATGGCACAATTATATTAGAGCAGAGAAAAAATATGTATGCTGGTGACCTTGATAAAATAACAGTTGTTGTTTGGATTGAGGGAGATGATCCTGAGTGTACAAATGCTCTTATTGGCGGACATGTTAGATTACATATGAAACTAACAGAAGAGCATACAAGCGATACCATAGATGAAATGAATGGTAAAGTAAAAACTAAAGAGGAAACTGAAGAAGAAATTAAATCTTCTTTAGAAACTACTGAAGAAGAAAAGAAAGAAGAGGAAAATAATGAAGAGACTTCTACTTCTGAAAGTAGTGATATAGAAACAAAAGAAAAAGAATTGGAGTGAGATTGTTATGGCAAAACAAAACAGAAAAGAAAGAAAAAAGAGATTAAAATCATTGGTATTACTACTATTTTTAACAATAGTATTATTATCAACATCAACTTATGCATGGTTCACAGCAAACAGAAGTGTTGCTATTGATCCTATTAATGTAAACATTGCTGCAAGTTCTGGTTTACAAATTTCAACAAATGCATCTGAATGGAAAACTTTGATTACAAACACTGATATTACTGGAGTAACTAATTATTCTTCAAACGTTAATCAATTTCCATCATTGTTAGCACCTGTATCAACTGGTGGAACAACAGATTCAACTACTGGTTACTTAAACTTCTATAAAGGAGTAGTTGCCGGTGATGAAAATAATGGCGGTGCTATGTCACTTACTGCTACAAAGAGTCCAAATGAAGCTCAAGGAACTACAGGAGATTTCATTGCTTTTGATATTTTCCTAAAAGTTGATCAACAATCAGATATTTATTTAGAAAATGGTTCAGGAGTTAAAAATACTACAGGATATACTGATAAGGGATTACAATATGCTGCAAGATATGCATTTGTTATAGAAGGAAATGTTGCTGGAACAGCTACTGCTGCTCAAGCGCAAGCTTTAAAAGCTGCTACTGATGTATATATTGTTGAACCTAATTATGATGCACATACAACAACTGGTGTAGCAAATGCTTCAACATATTATAATCAAACAACAACAGCAGCTACAAGTGGAGTTACTGCTGTACCTTATTTAGGCGTTATTGCTGCAATTACTGATCCAATTATTTTAAGAAATACAAACCCAGGTGGTACTGCTGATTCTACTAAATTTGCAAGTATATCTGGATTAATGAAAACTAATGTTGCGTATTCAAATGCAGATACTACATATGTAGCATATACTGGTACATCTCAAGCTGCACACTTATTAAAAGTGTTCACATTACAACCTGGTATTACAAAAGTAAGAGTATATATGTGGGTTGAGGGACAAGATGTTGACTGCGAAAACAGTGCTTCTGGAGCATATTTAACTTATAAACTTGGATTTACTCTTGATGATGAAGAATAATAAAAATAAACAAAAATAACAGCAAGAAATTGCTGTTTTTTTATGGGCATTTTTTGTCGTAAAATGTTGTTTAAAATCAATGTTTATGGTATAATTTTTAATAGAATGGGAAAGTAGGAAGTGTAGATGTTTAAGAAGATTCTTGAAAAAATTAAAAATAAACGTTTATTAGTAGTAGCTATACTTCTATTTTTTGCTGTAAGTATTTTTGTAATTTATGATACTTTCTCTGAAAAAACATCATCTACAGTATGGGATGGAAGTGTTGCTAAGAAGTTTGATTCTGGTAGTGGAACATCTAAAGATCCATATGTAATTAGTAATGGTAGTGAATTTGCTTATTTCTTTACTTTAATTAATGGAGATGAATCAGGGGAGTATTTTAATAAGTTTTATAAATTAAATAATAATATAGATTTTAATGGTTATGATTTATCATTTGCATACTTTGGTAAAACATTTAGTGGTAATTTAGATGGTAATGGTTATAGCTTATCTAATTTTAAACTAAACAATTATCGCTTAAGTGATGATGGTAAAACTGCATATTATGGACTATTTGATTCACTATATAGTGCTAATATTAAGAATTTTAACTTTAATAACATTACTTTCAATATAAATGAAAAAGATATTGTTCCTAAAAAGATTGTTAAACCTAAAGAGGAAGAAGAAGTAAAAGAAACTGAAGAAGTTAAAACTGATGAAGTAAATAATGATGAAACAAAAGAAGAAGAAAAAGAAACTGTTGATGATGTAAAAGCATCAAAAGAATATTATGTTAAAAAATTAATTGAAGATATTATTGAAAATGGAACTAGTGAAGAAGAAACTCCTAATGAAGTAGAGGAGAAAAAAGAAGAAGTTAAGGAAGAACCTAAAGAAACACCAAAAGAAGAAGAAAATAAAGAAGAAAAAAAGCCAAAAGAAGAGGAAAACGAGAAACCTAGTGAACAAACAGATACTGTTGTTGATGATGGTGAAATAAAAGAAGAAGAGAAGGAAGAACCTAAAGAAACACCAAAAGAAGAAGAAAATAAAGAAGAAGAACCTTCTGAAGGTGAAAAAGAAGAAGAAAATAAAGAAGAAAAACCTGAAGAGACTGAAAAGTATATTGATGTAGAAGTTGAAAATATAGTTATTAGTTTCTTTGGAAGCGAAGTTGAAAAATCTAAATTAGCTAATATTAATATCAATAATATCAATATTAACTATACTGGTAATAAAAAGATTGTTACTTCATCATTATTCATTGTTAATGATAATGGGGATAATACTATCGAAAATATTAATGTTAATGGTAATAGTAATATTGATTCAACAACATTATTAATTAGTAAATATGATGAAAGTACATCAATAAAAAATATTTTATTTAGTAATGATAGACTTGACTTGATTAAGGGAATAGATGCTAATGCATATGATGATATATTCCAATATGATATTGAAGATGGAAAATTATTCTTTTATAAGAAATATCCTGTTAGTTCTATATTGGAAATATTAAATAATAATTCTTCGCTGAGATGGAAATTACAAAATAATGAATTCCTTATTGAGAATAATAGAGCAGGCGGAAGTGTTAAGAGATCAACTAAATCAATGAGAAGTGCTCCTAGTGCCCATGCTAGTGGACTAGATAGTAGTACTAACACTGTATATGTAAATGATTATGTTAATGATGCAAATTATTATGAAGGATTGAATTATACATATTCATCTAATGATACTATACCAACACTTGTAAGTAAGAATATTTATAGTGATACTAATTTAGTTTATACTCAAATAACTTATTATGGAACTAATTATGAGGGAACTGCAACTGGTACTGTAAGTAAAAATGATAATTATAATAAATATGTATATTATAAAGTGTTTAAAGTAAATGACAATGGAACAGCAAGTAATAAAGCTGATGATTACATTTTAATAGATTTAATTGATAATCCATTTAGTAATCATCCAATTGGTTTAACATTTAATGGATGGTTGACAACTGACAATAATATTACTGTTGTTTTGGATTCAAATAATTATATTAGAAAAGCTAAAGTACCTGTAACATATTCTGGAGATAATCCTCAAAATTTAGATCTTAGTTTCTATTCAATATGGGGACCTGGAAAAATTGTTAATTACACTACTAGTTGGTCAAATACTTTTTCTGGTTTAGAAGATGAAGGATTTAATGCTATTTCAGGAAACAATAATGTTTATGAAGACTTAACAGTTTATTATTTTAGAAGAACAGCTGCTAGAAATAGCTATTATCCTAATGGCTCATATAATTCAAGTGGTACTGATATATCGGGAAATAGATGTTCTACTTGGGGTGGATGTACATATTATATTCATTCCCCAGCAGCATTTAATCCTAGTGAGTCATATTATAGATTATATAATGGAAGTATGAGAGCCTATACTCCTGCGATAGTCGGTCAAGAGTACTATTCAGATATTCCTATTGGAACTAGTATTAGTGGATATTTTAGAAGATCAACTATTCCAAATGGCGGAAGTTTATATGGTCATTATAATGCAAGTAATGGGACTGCTTATGGAGATGTTAAATGTACTACAAGTGGTGGATGTCAGGTATATGAACAAATAAAATATTTAGATTCTAGTAATAATCCTGAGGTTGTTGTTAGTGGAACAATTTATTATCACTATACAACAAGAGATACAAATATGATTGTTTTAGCTAGTAATATTACTGGTACATGGAGTTCATCTGAGGACAAACCATTTACTTTTACTTCAATTAATGGTAATACTAACAATTATAATAATTATACTTGGACTGTAAGTAGTAGTACTGTAACATGTTATGCTGATACAAGAATTGAAAATATGAGAATTAGTTCTGGGATTGGTTATCAAACAAACGATAGTACTCCAGGATCTGGATCAGGAACTTTAATTGGAAATAACTTTAACTTAAAAATAGGAAGAAGAATTGCTAGTTCATCAAATAATAATGTTACCTTTAATCATATTATGGGTTCAAAGATGGCAAACTCAGGATCCACTACAACACCTGAAGAATACACTTTAATTGTTGAATCTGGTGTATATAATAATATTGCTGTTGTTGCAAGATATTCAACAACCAATTATACTTATCGTATTAATGCTTCTGGTACATTTGGAAATGATTTTGATAGATTATCTGAAGCTGATCCTGAAACATCTTCTTCTATGGATGTAAGATACGATTTATCCGGGTCATTCTCAGGTAATATTTATGGTTCTAGTGCAAATAACATTTCTATTTTTACTAATGTTAAAAGTGGTAGATATGGAACGAATAAATATGACTGTTATGCTGGTGTATATATTGGTAGCCAACTTCAAGGAACATTATATTCAGCAAGAGCTGGTTTAATTGAAGGTGGATATATCTTCAATTTAATTGGTGGGCCATTATCATCATCTTCTTTAAAAAATGAAAATGATACATTAATTTATATTACTGGTGGATATATTGATTTAGTATTTGGTGGAGCCGGTGTTGCTGCAACATATGGTAATAAGATAATCCAAATGACAGGTGGTCAAGTTAACTATTCAATATTTGGTGGATCTAATGGTATTAATGGTAGTACAAGACAAAAAGCAACAGTTGATAGTAACACTTATGTTTATGTAGGTGGTAATGCAACAGTTGGTAAATCAAGTTTTGTTTCTAATAATACAGTAGAATCAAAATCAAATGTTGAAGCAGGTAGTATATTTGGTGCCGGAAATGGTAAAAGTGGTTCTACTGATATAGGATCAGTTAACAATTCATATGTAGTAATAGATGGAAATGCAACTATTAATAGAAATGTATATGGTGGTGGAAACTTTGCTGCTACTGGTATAATAGGTTCTAATCAAACATATGAAAGTAAAATAAATATATATGGTGGAGATATTAAAGGAAATACATATGGTGGAGGAAACAATAATAATGCCACATCTAGTTCAAATACTTTAAATGCCACTATTACGATGAATGCAGGAAGTGTTGAAGGATCTGTTTTTGGTGGATTCAGAACAAGAGGAATTATATTTGGTTCTACAAATGTAAATATTAATGGCGGAACTGTTTATACTGACATATATGGCGGTGGTGAAGGAGGTTATAGAGACTCAAATAATCCTGGAACATATGTTGTCAACAATGTTGCTGTTACAATAGGTAATAGTGCTGGAGGACCAACTATTAATGGATCTGTATATGGTGGTAGTGCTTATGGTACAGTTAATGGTACTACTAATACTGCTTCTGCTAATACATCTAAAAATGTTACTGTTACAGTTAATAATGGAACTGTATTACAATCAGTATTTGGAGGAGCTAAAGGTGGCCTTAGTAATGGAACTACTTATACTCCAAAAGTAAATGGAAATGTTACAGTTACAGTTAATAATGGAAGTATTCAAAATGTATATGGTGGCTGTGATGAACAAGGTGTTCCTGGAGGAGTAGATACAGTTAATATAAATGGTGGAACAGTTGTAAATGTTTATGGTGGTGGTAATAAGACTGCTGTAACTAATACAAATGTTTACGTAAGTGGTGGATCAGTAACCACTTTATATGGTGGTTCTAATCAGGCAGGAAATGTTAATCAAACTCATGTTTATATAGAAGGTGGAATAGTATCAACTATATATGGCGGTAATAACGAAGGTGGTAATGTATCACAAACAAATATAAGTGTTACAGGGGGAGCCATTAATACTGCTATATATGGAGGAGGAAATCTTGTTGATTCTGGTGCTACTAAAGTTGATATATATAATGCTACTAACACTATTCCTGCAATATATGGTGGTGGTAATCAAGCCGGAGCTGATAGTACTGAAATAACATTACATACTCGTAATGGTTCAAATAATATTAGCGTTGTTAATGTATTTGGTGGTTCTAATCAAACTGGAGATGTTGATGAATCAACAGTTACAGTAAACCATGGTAGTATTACTAATTTATATGGTGGTAATAATCAAGGTGGAGAAACTGATGAAACTAATATTGTTATCACAGATGGTACAATTATAAATGTATTTGGTGGAGGAAACGAAGCAGATAGCGGAAGTACTGATATTGCAATGTCCGGTGGTAGTGTTACTACTATGTATGGTGGAGGAAATGAAGCTGAAATAGGAACAGATACAGTAATTAATATTACTGGTGGTAATGTAACTACTATATATGGTGGAGGAAATGAAGGTAATGTCACTGGAAATACCAACGTTATAATAACTAATCATACAGGAACAATAGCAGATGTATTTGGAGGAGGAAATCAAGCTGGAGCTGCAGAAACGAATATAACACTTGCAACTGGTAATTCAAATGCAATAAATATAACTAACATATATGGTGGATCTAATCAACTTGGAACAGTTAATGAATCAAATATTATAGTAAATGTTGGAACAGTTGGAAATATTTATGGTGGTAATAATGCTGGTGGAACAACAACTGTAACTAATATCACTCAAAATGCTGGAACAGTTGGTTCAATCTATGGTGGAGGAAACGAAGCTGAAAGCGATGAAACACATGTTGAAATAAATGGAGGAGTAGTTACTAATTTATTTGGTGGTGGTAATAGAGCTATTGTCACTGATACAACTAATGTAACTGTTCACAACAATACAAGTTTAATAACAAATGTATTTGGAGGAGGAAATCAAGCCGGAACTGATAAAGCTTATGTAACAATAGATCCTGTTGAAAATGGAAATGTTAATATTACAAGTATTTTTGGTGGTTCTAACCAAAGTGGTACTGTTAATGAAACACATGTAACTATTAATACAGGAACTATTGGTAATGCATATGGTGGTAATAATGCCGGAGGTACAACAGTAAGTTCTAATATGGTTGTTAATGGTGGAAGTACATCTAATGTATATGGTGGAGGAAACTCTGCTGTAAGTACAACTAGTAATGTTCTTGTTACTGATGGAATAGTTGGAAACTTATATGGTGGAGGTAATGCTGCAGGTATTACAAATGGAACAACATTAACAATGACTGGTGGAACAGTACTTAATAACTTGTATGGTGGTGGAAATTATGGAACAGTTGGTCAAAATACAAATGTTATAATTCATAATGCCGCTGTTAATGGTAGTGCATATGCTGGGGGTAATGGTTCTTCAGCAACTGTACTTGGAAATACAAATATTACAGTAAGTGGAACTTCAGTAATTGGTACAAATACTTGTACATTACTAAGTACATGTTCAGTATTTGGTGGTGGAAATGCCGCAACTACTGGTTCAGAATTAACAAACAATTCAACAGCAACGGTTAATATTGTTGGTGCTAAAGTATATGGAAATGTATATGGTGGAGCTAATACTTCAAAAGTATATGGTGAATCATATGTAAATATTGGAGACGATGTTACTTTAGGAACTAATATAGTTAAGGGTGATGTTGATATTGTTGGAACTGTGTTTGGTGGTGGTGAAGCAAATGCTTCAGGTTCTGATACATATGACTGGACATTCATCAGTGTAACAAGAGGAATTGTTGTTAATATAAATGGAGCTAATTATAATTCGTTTAAAATAACTGGTTCTATATTTGGTAGTGGTAATGCTTCTACTTCAGGTGGAACAAGTCAAGTATATATAAAGAATTATGGTACATTTGCTAATCCTCAGAGAAATGTATCAATTCAAAGAACAGATTTAGTTGTTTTAGATAATTCACACATTGTATTATCTGGAGCAACCGATAGAGAAAATGAATATTCTGATGTATTATTTACATTATCAAGAATTGATGAATTAGATTTAACTAATAATTCAACATTATTCTTAGAAACAGGAGCTAACTTGTTACAACATTTTAGAAGTTTAACTTCAACTGGACAGTTAGCAACAGTTCAAATAGATAAAGAGCATGGAACAGTTACTAAGAATGTCGATAATAGAGTATATATGTACATCGATAAAAAATTAAATATTGCTAAAGACCAAAGTGTTACTGACTATGGTGAAGTAGATGGTATGTCATTCTTTGGAATGTATAAATATAATGCTAATGATACAATTAATGTTGGTATTTATGGAGATTATGCATATGATGCTACATTGAATTGGGGAGATGTATTTGATAATGTAAGTTCTTATGTATTAGGTTTACATAAAGCAAATCATGATATTACTGTTGACGGATTCTATACAAATTATATAGATGAAGCAACTAGTAAAAATAAAATAGATTATATTGAACCAACTCCTCCAACTGGACCACTTTACATGTGGACAATTGGGCAAGGTGTTATTGAATATGAAGTTGATTTAGTAGCATCTAAATATGCAACATTAGGTACATATGAGTTATCATTAAGAGACTTTACTCATCCTAATACATCATTCCAAATCTTAGGATTCGACTATAGCGAATTAGATTCAAGCGTTAGTTTGGTTGATAAATCAACAATTAAGAAGATTGCTGACACAACACAAGAAGCTGATACTATAATGGGTCTATCAATGGAGACAAGTAACAATGGTTGGTTAGTAAATGGATATACATCATTTATGTCTAATTCACAAAATCCTATAAATGGTACGCTTGAATATATTGGTGGTAATAATGAATTGGCACCTAACTTGTTATTCTACTTACATCACTCTAAAAATATATCTACACAAGCAGATTTAGGAAAAGTAACAATACAATTATTATCTATTAGACAGGTAGATGCTTTAACTAAAGAAACAATGAGACTTATTATTACAGTTAATATGACTAGAGTACTTCATGATACTGTTAATTATGAAGGTGCGATGACAGCAGGTAGAAAATATGAATTGTTTACATCTACTGCTACTAACATAACATCATCATCTTCAATAAGTGCATATTTCTCATTATTCAATATAGGTAATACAATTTATAGAACTGGATATCACAGATCATTAATTTCTAACTATGTATTGCCATTAAATACTAAGATAACAATGATAGACTTTAGTGAAACAAACCCTCAATATTATTATCATGTTATTAATGCTACTGATGTAGCTAATGCACAGCAAGAACTACAAACGGATAGGCAAGTATCATATGACTTATCTATGTTTGAGATAATGGGTGCTGAAAATAGTGGAATATATTATGATGATGCTCAAAAGAATCTAGATTACTATAATAGTACTGGTGGATATGTTAATGAAGAGTTTATATTCATTATTGACTTTGGAGATACAACTATTAATAGTGATCAATTGGGTAATCAATTATTAATAGAAATTCGAGATGCAGATGATGAAGCAATATATGCAGTTCTGGCGCCGCAACATTTAACAATGACATATAATATTTATGCTAATAAAGATGCTGTTATTGATATTAATGGTTCGATTGATAAGAACAAAATATATAATGGAGAATCACTGATTGCGGACTTAGAAGTTGATTATACTCAGTCAATGATTGGTTCTACCACAATATATGATACACATTACTTTGACTCTAAATTAGGATTAAAAGTATCATTAATAAATTCTGATGGCGATGTAGTAACAGGAACAACTTTATTAGGTTTATATTATGAAATTGATGGAGTTAAGTATTATCCAAATATTGATGGTACCGCTAGAATTAAGATAGCTGATAAAGTAGATAGTGCTGAGAAATGGGTAATTGTTAATACTGGTACTTCTACAATAGCATCAGGTAATTATAAATTAAGGTTTGAGACATTTGGTTCTCCTGATGGAATATATTATGGTCTTGAATCTTCAGATTATATTGAATTTAATATTGAAATTGTAAATGAAATATATGGTTTAGATGTTACTACAAGCCCTGAAGAAATGATAATTGATAGGGAAACTGGATTAAATCAAAACGGTAATTCTAATCTTGTTTATCATTTTAATTACAATTCAGGATTAACACAACCAAGTATTCATGTTAAAATGTATAGAAGAGGAGTAAATACAATAGATGATACTTCTTATACAGTTGTTAACTTACAAGATTATATAAGATATACATTACAAGGTGGTAATGTAGCAAATGAATACTTATTAATATCAGATCCAGTAAATGTTACATCTTATACGCTAACATTTAATGAAGATTTAGTAAGTGGAACATATAAAATGGAATTTATCTTGTATGATGGTGGTTCTAAAATAGGAACCGTAGATAAATATATAATAATAAAATAGGAAGGAGAGTAAATATGAATGAATTAAGTAACAAAGAATTACTAGAGTTTTATGAAATTCTAAAAAAGTTTGTTAAAAAGCTTGAACTAGATAGGGAGGAAGTTAGTGATGATTAATGAACTAAATGCCAAAATAGAACAAATTAATTCTAATATTGAAGTCCTTCCTACTAATAATAGAAAGAATAAAGAAAAATATATTGAATATTTAGATGAATGTCTAAATCAATATAGACCTATGCTTGAAGAGTGTGAAACAGAAATAAAGAAAAGATATGAGGAATTATTAGCAAAGTATAAAGATTTAACATATTCATTACTTGATACAACAATTGATTATAATTCATTAAAATTATCTGATGTAAGAGCATTTTCAAGTGAAAAAATGAATTTAGATTCATTATTATATAGGTTAAATAATTCGTCTAAGGAAACTAATTTAGAAGAGGTTAATAAGATATTATTACAGTTAATAACTAATTTTAAAGTAGCTGGTATTACGTTAACTTCTGATGATTTTTCTCATAGTGAAGCAGTTAATTTATATATTAGAACTTTATTTAGTGGTGGATCTAATATTCAAGATGTATTTAATGATATATATTGGAAAAACCCTGATATTATTAAACAAATTGAATTAAACATTAAATATTTATATTATAAGAATGAATCAAAACTAAACGAATTTTTTAAAACTAAATATGCATCATTTGATTTTCATAATTTTATAGCTAATCATAGAAATTTAGTTATGGGAAATGAAACTATAAAACATCAAAGTGTGAAATATATATATGATTTATTTATGAATAAAGAATTAGAAGTTGATGATTTCTTAATTGAAAGTAGAGTTCAAGAATTGATTAATAATGTACTAATTGATCCATCTTCTAATAGGAACTATGAGAATTTACTTAAAGCTAAAAGAACTTTAATTGAATATAAAAACTATCAACAATTTGAGTATATTATTAAAGATTTTAAAGAATTATATTCTCATAAAGCAGAATATAAAGATTTATTTAGCAATAAGTTAAAGGAAATAGCAAAAAAAGAGAAGAGTTTATTTGCTCTTAATAAGAAGATTAGAAATACTGGATTCTTTAAATTAAATAATATTAAATTGGCCGATGCTAAGTTAGAAAGAAATAAAATATTTGAAGAATTAGTTAAAGATTATGATGAATTAGATGAATTAAAAATAAAAGAAACTATTAATTTATATGTTAATAGTGAAACTAATTGTTATGATGTATTAAAACTTGTTACTTATAACTTTAATTATCTTGTTAAATTATTAAAACAAGAGAATGAAGAAGTAACTATTGAAAATATTGAGTTTAATCTATTAAATTTACAGAAATTTATATATGACAATACTATAGATGTAATTAATAATATTAATTTATCTGAAGATAAAAATATTGCTGGTATTATTAGTGAAATGTATAAATTGAACAGTATAGTAATAGTTGAAGATAAGCTTGGATTAGACCAAATTGATAGGGTTATTGAAAGCGTAGATAAATTGTTAATATATTATGATATATATGCATTAATGATTAATTTAAAAGATTTTAGATATTTAATTGATGCTCCTGAAGCATTAAGAAAATAGTCTAAATAATTGACTAATATATTACAAAATATTATAATTAAAATGAAAATAAGTGAGGTTTATTCATGAAAAAAGTATGGAATTTTATTAAAGGTATTCTTATTTCTGTTTGGGTTTTAGTGGCTATAGTTGCAACTATTTGCCTAATATCTTATAACGATTATAGTGTTAGTGAAATAGGTAATAATTCAATATTTATTATTGATAATGAAAGGTTAGAACCTGATTTTAAAGAAAATGATTTGGTTATAATTAGAAAAGCTGCTGAAGGTGGTTATAAAGAAGGTGATTATGCATTTTTCTATTTAACTAATCCTTTAGATGCTGTATTTATTAATTATGGTCAAATTACTAAAATAGTGGAAGAAAATCATGCTGAAGATTCATATTATTTTGGTGATGATGTGGTTGCTCATTCTAAAATGATTGGGCCAGCTAATGGAGCAAAAGTTTATCATAAATGGGGACTTGTATTATCAATTTTTGAATCTAGATGGGGATTTATGTTTTTAGTAATATTCCCAACATTATTTGCTATTGTATATGAAATATATTCAATAATAGAGGAAGCAAAAGAAATAAAAGAAGATGAAAAAGAATAAAGTAAAAATTATATTATACTTAATAGTAATTATATTTATAGTTATTAGTTTTTATGTGTTTAAAGATACTTTTGCTTTATTTGAAGATGAAGGTTTTGGAGTAGTTAATAATGATATAGGAGCATGGGTAATTAAACTAAGTAATCAAGTTATTACTGGAACTAATATAGATGAAATAGTTATAGATAGTTTTGTATATGACACTAATCCTCATGTTGAAAGTGGTTATATTGCTCCTGGAGGAAGTGCTTATTTTGATTTAATATTTGATGCAACTGATTGTGATGTTGCTGTAAGATATGATATTACATTTAAATATGAGGAAATGGATTATGCTGAAAACATAAGTGTTACTGTAGAAGAAGTAGGTAACAATAATATAATTAAAACAGATGTTAATACATATTCAGGAGTTATTAGTTTAGCTTCAATTAATAATGAAGATTTAATAACATTAAGAGTACATATTTCATGGGATGATTTAGAAGATTATAATGAAGCAGATACTGAACTTGGTAGTGCTGCAGGTTCTAAACTTAGAATTCCTATTGAAGTATCTGCTATTCAATATTTGGGTGAAACTATTACACCTTATGTTGAACCAAATGAAGGAGATTAAAAAGGGAAGGGTAATTGACTAGTAATGAAAAAGGCATTAAAAATAATTGTTGATATTTTGACTTTTTTAGTATTTTTAGTATTAATAGTGATTATTTTTGCTAAAGTTAAAATGATGTTTAGCAACAGTGAATATTTTGAGCTATTTGGATACTCTGTTTTTAGTGTACGTACTGGTAGTATGGAACCCGCAATTAGTCAAAATGATATTATAGTAGTTAAGAGAACTAATGATTATAAAATAGATGATATTGTTACATTTAAGAGTGATGATGACTATATTACTCATAGAATTGTTACTAAGATAGGTAATAAAATAGTAACTAAAGGTGATGCCAATAATGCTAGAGATGTAGCAATTGAAGAAAAAGACATTATTGGTGAAGTAGTTAAAGTGTTTAAAAAGGCTGGTGTGTGGCAAAAAGTATTCACGACACCACAAATAATTATTATGATATTTGTTACTTTGATTTTATTTGATTTTGCATTTTCTTATAAGGGAATTATTAAGAAAAAGAATGTTAAAATGGTTGATAAGATCAAAGATATTCCATTAGAAGAGGTCAATAAAAAGGCTGATTCTCCAAAGATGAGTGATTTAGAAATAGTTGAATTATATAAGAAGACAAATATGGTTCAAAATGGAGAAGAGGTTAAATTTGATAAAAAGGAAAAGGAATTCTTAAATTATACTATTAGATTAGATTTAAGTGAGTTACAAAAGCAAATAAAAAGTAATGTAGAGGAGAAGAATGAATAAAGGTTTTTTTAAAACTTTTGAGAAAAAAAGATTTATGTTAGTAACTAAACTAATATTTGTTTTTGCTGGGCTTGTGGCTATTGTTAATATTGTTGGAAAAACATATACTAGATATGAAACTAAAGTAGATGTTAGTGCTGAAGCAAGTGTAGCAATATATGTCTTAGATCAAGGAACATATGAGAGTAGTATATCTTTAACTGGATTAACACCTAGTTTGGAACCAAAATATTATTCATTTTATGTATCTAATTTTGATAGTGCTCATGGAAGAAGTAAGGTTGATTTAAATTATACAATAAGATTTGAAGTTACAACGAATATACCTTTAGTATATGAAATAGTAAGAAATGAGAATTTTAATTCTGGATATACAAATATAATTCAAAATACTACTATTAGGCAAGACGATGATAATGTATTTTATAAAGTTTTTTCTAATAATAATACTTATTCATTTACTCACTCGAGTAATCAAACTGATCAATATATGATTAAAGTTATATTCCCTGAAAGTTATAAAGATTATCCCGATTCGTATCAAGGAATTATAGAGCTATTTTCTATAATTGTTGATGCTTCGCAAGTTGCATAATCTTTTTTTATATGCTATAATTTTTATGATTGGAGAATAGTAATGAAGAGAAGAAGAATAATCATAATATTGATTCTAATTGTTTTATTATTACCAGTTGGAGTTACGTTTAGTAAGTATGTAATAAAAAGTATTAAAAACTATATTATGGAAGCTGATCGTTTCTTCTTTAATAGTGATAAACTTGTTGATGGTGGTATAACTTATGAAATCAATAACTGGGGTGGTGTATCTAGTATTGATATTCAATTTGAATTAAACAATCATAAGAATAACATATTAACAAGTGATGCTGATATTGAGTATTCTCTAACAACTACATATGACCAAACTAGTGTACAATGTTCACTAGATTCTAATAGTGGAGTTATTTATAAGAATGAAAAGACAGATAGTTTTACTTTAACGGTTACACCTTTAAGGCCATTTAATGATAATGAGTCTGTTACTGTTACGGTTAGTGCTAGTTCTAGTAGTCCTTATGTTAAAACTTTAAGTGCAACATTTGTTATTAAAGTAGGTAGGAGAGGAATAGACTATGAAATAACTGATAGTGTTAATTCTCCATACTTTATATTTTCTATTACTAATGCATTAGATACATATAAAGTAATTGAAGCATTTTCAGGTCATACAGTAGGTCAAACATTAACAACATCTGAGTATTTGGCATTATCTAATGCTGATAAAGCAAAATGTGCATCCGTTGTGATAACGTTGAGTTTTGATCCATCAGTTGTTATTTTAGATACAACAAATGACATATTAAAAAATGCCACAACAAGTACAAGTGTTTATAATGGGGTTAGTTATATTAGTAGTGTTACTTTTAATGTAGATGTATTAACTAGTTTAGAAATTAGATTCTATAAAAGGAATAGTAGTGCAAACTATACGTATCCTATAGTTAATAATACTTCTGTAGTTAATTTCACTGCTAGTTAGGAGGAATTATTATGGATTGTATATTTGAAGAATATATAAAATATATTGATAATTTCCTTGTTAATTATTTTAAATTGTTATTGGGAAGTAAGTATGAAAAGGGACTTGTAAAACCATTTATTGATAAGTATAAAGATGTAAGATACTATAATAAATATGTAATTAAAGAGAATAATTTTACTGAAAGACTTAATAAAGAATTAAATAATATAGCTAGGGAAGTAATGCAAGAAAATGAAGATAAGATTGAAAAAATCAAAAATATTTTTGCATTGTTTAGTTATGTTCTATTTATAGATGGTTGTACTCATTTTTCGGATTTAAATGCATTATTAAAATCATTATTTAATGACAAGAATATTACTTTGGAATATGAAGAAGCAACAAAGAAAGAATTAAATACTTTAGTAAGAGACTTTATTAATAAAAAGGTAGCATTCTTTAAAATATTTAAATCAGATGAATTTTTCTTAAAAGGAAAAAGATATGGTAATGTTTTTGTTGTTAGTTTAGGACAAAACTGTAATATGTCTAAATTATATAGTGAGTATGCTATTGAGAAAGCGTATAATTCTGATGTTGTATTTGAGAATAGACAATTTGTAACATTATTATTAGCATCATCTAAAATATTATCTGAGGCAATAGCTCTTAATTTTTCAAATAATTATGTAGTTGATTTTCCTACAACATTACTTGATAAACCGAAGAAAATAGTTAGATATTTGAAAGCGTTAGATGATGAAATGTTAAGAACAAAAGTACATTTAAGATTTAAATATAAAGATTATAAAGAATTTAATAAAGAAATAAAGAGTTTAATTAATCAAGATTATAGTGTTTGTTTGGAGTTAGATGAAACATATGATATTAATTTTGATGATTTATTCTTGTTTACATATCTATTTATAGATCCTAAATATAATTATTATGAAAATATAATGAAATATAAAGATGATATAAAGACAAATATAATTGTGATGTGAGGTGAGATATGAAGACCTTTTTGAAATATTTTTATGAAATATTAACTCAATTCTTTTCTGGATTTATTATTGCATTTAATGGAATAATAGAAGGAATTAAGAAAACATTTAATATTAAAGCTTATATTCAAATAGCTAAAGATTATAAAGCGGATTTTAATGTTGGAGAATGGTTATTATTTGGTGTGTCAGTATTGTTATTACTAGCATTTGTAGCGGCTATTGTAATGTTAATATTATTTATAATAAGAAAATATACTAGATTTAGAAAAACAGTAGTTGAGCAAGAATCGATGTTAGAAGAAATATCTGAATTAAATGCTAAAGTTGCAACATTATTAAAAGAAAAAGAAGATATTTTGGCTATGAAAGTGTCACAAATTGGGCTTAGACCTAATGAATCTAATACTATAGATGTGCCTAAACAAGGTGAAGAGGGTGAAGAGGAATTAAACCCAGCTACTGATTGTAGATTTGCTAAATTACATGATGTAGATGTTAAATACCAAGATTATAAGATTCAAAATTATGGTAATAACTTCACATTAGAAGATTTAGTAGAAATGTTTAGAAACTTTGCTGCTAGTCAATTAAGACTATATTATAAAACTGAAATGATTAGATTATTTATAGCAGCTCTAGCAAGTACTAAACTTGTAATTTTACAAGGTATCTCTGGTACAGGTAAAACATCACTTGCTTATGCTTGGGGAAAATTTCTAAAGCATGACTCTTGTGTAGCATCTGTTCAACCATCATGGCGTGATAGATCAGAGTTATTTGGGTACTTTAATGAATTTACTAAAAAGTTTAATGAAACAGATATTTTAAAAGAATTATATGAAGCAGGGTATACAGATGATATTCATACAGTAATCCTAGATGAAATGAATATCTCTCGTGTTGAATACTATTTTGCTGAAATGCTATCTATACTAGAAATGCCTAACCAAGATGAATGGATTGTTGAAGTTGTATCTTCTGGTTGGCCTAGTGACCCTAAACATTTAAAGAATGGTAAATTAGTAATACCTCCAAACTGTTGGTATATTGGTACAATCAATAACGATGACTCAACATTTATGGTTACAGATAAAGTGTACGACCGTGCTATGCCAATAGATATTAATGATAAAGGTCAAGTATTTGAACCAACTTCAGTGCCTGCACAAGATATTAATTATTCATATTTAAATGGATTATTCCAAAAAGCAATAGAGAATATTCATATGAGCGATGAAATACTTGCTAAGATTGAAGAAATGGATGATTATGTTATCCAACACTTCAGAATTGCCTTTGGTAACAGAATTGTTGCCCATATGAAGAAATTTGTACCTGTATATATGGCTTGTGGTGGAGACGAAGTAGATGGTGTAGATTACTTTATTGCTAAAAAGATTCTTCGTAAATTTGAGCAATTAAATATTTCATTTATTAGAGATGAAATTGATGGATTTGTTAATTTCTTAAATAGAACATTTGGCGAAGATAAGATGAAAGAATGTATTGAATACATGTTAAGATTAAAGAAAATAAGTTAGTTTAAGAAGGGATAAACATGCAAAATGATTTATTAGTAATTGATTTATATAATGAATCAGATCGAGAAAAGATAACTAAGTTTAATTCATCTATTAAATCTGATTATACGATTACTTCTAATTATGAAAAAGTAGAAGCTGATTTTGCATGGTTAGATATTATGGAAGATACAATAATGTATTTAGATAATATTTTAAGAAACCCTAATAGATTTATTATTAATGAAGAAGAAATTGTTAAAGTAGAACAAGCTAGAAGAATAACAGTTGATAGTATTAAACATTTAGCTAAACATACTAGTTATATTCAAGAAATAGAAGAAGATGGTGATGTTAAACCATCTAAGATATTAAATATTAACAAAGATGAGAGTTATAATACATATGAAAATAGACTTATCTATACATTAATAAATAATATGAAAATGTTTATTGATTTAAAAGAGAAGGCTTTTGTTAGTTCTTCATCTCTAAAAGATGATAAGAGATGTGAATATAATGCTAGTACTAGAATAGGTGTTGAAAAAATCAATTTAAATATGGTTATATCTTCTAAACTTGACTATAATAAAGAAGATGGTAGCAGAAATGGTATGGGAGCAAATCAAAGAATTGAAAGATTAAAACTTAGAGTATCTGATTTGTGTAATACTCCTGTATATGTTGCTTTGGCTAAGGAGCATGTGGCAAAGGTAATACCACCTATTAAAAAGACAAACTTAATATTAAAAAATGTTAACTTTCAATATGCTATGAAATTGTGGGATTTCTTACAATCATTTACGAATGATGATACTAGAATAGTTAAAGATAAAAAAACACTTGATAGTGATTTAAATATGAAAAAAATGTTAGATGAATCATTTTTATTAGATTATTTAATAATATCAAATATTACTCATGATTATAGTGAATTAGATGAAGATTCTAAAGCAGAATTAGTTGAAGATTTAACTAATAGAATGATTGATAAAATAGTTGAGATTAATTCTGAATTACCTGTTGAAAAGATTCAAGAGATAATTGGCGATAAGATTTCAGTTATTAAAAATAAGAAGGAAGCATCACTTGCTGAAGTTGAAAAGAAATTTAATGAAAGACTTCAAGCATTTGCTGATAAAATTACAGAATTTAGTTTTAGGTGATAATATGAAAAAGATAAAACAACTTAGGGATAAAATAAAGAATAATATATTTGTTAAAATATCTAGAGTAATACTTTATATAGTAGTTGTACTATTATTATTAGTTATAATTGTTCAAAAGGTATCAAATAACTCTATATCAGTGGGAGGTATTAGGGTATTTATGGTAGTTTCTGAATCAATGAAAGATGAATATGTTATAGGTGATATTTTAATATCTAAGCATGTATCTTCTGATGAAATTAATATAGGAGATAATGTAACATATTTAGGTGAAAAAAAAGAGTTAAAAGGACTTATTATAACTCATAAAGTAATAGATAAAGATGAAAGAGATGGACAAGTATATTTTATAACTAAAGGTATAGCAAATGAATTGCAAGATCCTGAAATCTCTTATGATCAAGTATATGGAAAAGTAGTTTATAAAACTATATTTCTTAGTTTTATAGCAAGATTAATGAATAATCAATTATCTTACTACTTACTATTTATGATAGTTGGAGTAGTAATATCTGTAGATATAGTTTCGGCGATATTTGATGATGATGAAGAAGAGGAGGAAGATGAAAGAAGAGAATAGTAAAAAGAAGAAAAGTGTATTTTTACGACTTCTTAAAAGAGTAAAACCTAGTAGACTTATCTTCCTTGCTGTTCTATTAGCAGTTAATACTTATGCATGGTTTATCTATGTCAATACAGTAAGTAATAGTGTTGATGTTCATGTTAAATCATGGAAGATAGATTTTACTTCTGGTGATACTCCAATTACTGACTATGTTAATGTATTTGTAGATAATGTATATCCGGGTATGACAACATATACAAAAAGTATAACCGCATATAACTATAGTGAAGTTGCAGCAACTGCAACATATAAAATATTGTCTGCTAGTATAATGGGAGACGAATATGTTACAGTAGAAGGAAGAGATGAAACTGGTCAAACAGTTTTGGAAACTGACTTAACAAGTGAAGAGTTGGAAGAGCAATTGGCGGAAGATTATCCTTTTACGATTACTCTTGCAATAACTTCTTCATCTATGGTTGCTGAGACAGGAAGTACTACATATACAATATCAATTGCTTGGCCATATGAGTCAGGTGATGATGAACTTGATACAGAGTGGGGAACACAAGCATATGATTTTAAACAAAATCATCCAACTTCTCCATGTATCGAATTAGTTGTAAAAATATATATTACACAAACTGAAACCAACAATAATAATGGTGGAGGAAGTGGAAATTAAACCACACAAAAAAGATCAAGAATTATACTTGGTCTTTTATTATTGTTTTTGAATTACGTTTACATTAACATTAAATGCAGCAGTTCCATTGTATGTTGCTGCTGTATCAGCAGCGTTATTCATAGTTTGTGTTTGAGCATCATCATTCCATTCAACATAGAATACAATAGATCTTGTTTTATTTATATCATTAAGTAAGATGTCTTCTGTAATAGGATCATCCTCATCATATTGATATTCAACGCCATCTATTTCATATTTTGTAATTGCTAAGTCAGTTACTGTATTATTTGGGTTTTCCTCAAGTGAAATAGTATAAGTAAATGATACGTCAGTTGAAGTTCCATTTAAATCTATTTCAAATGTTCCTTCAGCAGTCGGTGCGATAACCCCACTTCTTATATGTGTAGTCCCTAAAAATTCAGGACTGATAGTATTTGTAAAATTTGAGTTTTGTAGAATATCTTGATTATTAACTAGGATATTCCATCTTGCTATAGTTAAATTAGCACTTGCTTCAGCACTACTAACATACTTAGCATAAGTATCTTGCATTAAAGTAATGCAGTAAAATAAAGACATTAAAGCTAGAAAAAATATTATTTTTCTTTTTAATTTCATATTTTCGAGCCTCCTCTCTTTATCTTGACTTCATTATACCTTATATACGAAAAGTTAACAACAGAAAATGTAAAACTTTATTGTCTACTTTACACATTAATTTTACAATTTATTTGTCAAAAATTTACATATTTTGTTTATTTTAAAAATATGATATAATATTTTTAGGATGTGGAAAATGGAAAAAGAAGGGAATAACCAAGTAGTTATAATGTCTGAAGATGCTTTTGATGAAAGCAAATTCATACTTGATGATAAAGATAAAAAAAGAATAGATAAAAATATTCAGTTTTTGCGTGAAAAAAATCTTCCGTATCTAGAAGATATGCATTTAATTCCAATAAATGCTATTTGTAATATTAAAGAAAAAAATGAAGTATTGGATAAACTATTAAGCGCATATACTGTATATATTTTGGCATGTTATTCTCTTGATAATATGGATCAATTAGTACATCCTACTTTAAATAAATTAGATGAGAAATATAATATTAGAAGACTATTAAATGATGAAGATATTTTAACAATAGATAGAATATTAGATGGTCGTTTATTATTTAGTGAACTTAAGGATTGTAAGTTAAAATTAGAAGAATGCTATATATATTTATGGGTTCTTGGTTTTTGTGATAGACAGAGTCCTAGAACATTTAAAGATGATAAGTTAATTAAGAAAATTATTAATAAACATAATAATTACCAACAATTATTATCTAATTGTTATATGAGAACAGATGAAGAAATAATGGAATATGCTGATTTAATAGCAAGACTTAAATATTCTTGTAGGAATTTAAAGAAAGAAAATAAATCAAGCAATTATTTAACTGAATCAATTGTTGAGAAACAGAGTATAGCTTTTGATTATGTTACTTCTTATAATTTTAATAAATTAATAAAGCAAACTATTAATTGCAAGTGTGAAAAAAATAATTTAAAATTTAGTTTTGTTATTCCTTCTTCTTTAACGTACTGTAAAATAAGTAAAAAGTCTAAGGAATTGTTTGCTTTAACTAGTGAAGATTATAAAACGAGAATAGTTGTATTAGACCTAGGTGAGTCAAGCAAATATCAATTTGAATTTAATTGTAAAGAATACACTAAAAAATTTGAAAAAAATGGATTTGAAATTGTTAACAAATCTACATTTACATCTAATAATCTGAATGAAAATATTTATCATATTGTTATTAAAAAAGATGATTTAGTAATTAATAGCTACATGTTTATAGTATGTAATAGATTTATTAGATTAGATTCTCTTGTTAATAGTAAAGTAAATTATATGGAATATAATGAATTGATTAATGCCAAGAACACCAATATTGATTTGGATCTAATATTTTCAATTAAAGAATACAGTGATAGAGAAGAGAACATAAGAAATGAACATGAGTTTACTAATAAAGTGGTAAATTCATATAGTATTGGTGTATTATCTAATTATTGTGAAAGCATATATAAGGCGTTTTTAGATCTTTCTAATCATGATGAAAAGATTAATAAAGACAAGTCGTATGATAAAAGAGATTATCATTATAAAAAAGATGATGTTTCTTTTGAAATATATGCAATTGATAAAAGTTTAAATCATTATTCTTTTGAAACATATAATGCATATATCAATTCTATTAATGCGGGAAATTTAGATGATGTTAATTCATTATCATTGAAATTGAATTTAAGTTATAGTAAGGGTAAGAACGGTAATTTAGATAATTATATTAATGAATATGAAATAATATTTAAACAATACAGCATTAAAACTGTAAGGGTTTCAAATCACGTTGATGAAAGTATGGATCAAGTAGAGGAAGCAATAAATAATATAATAGAAAAATTACCTGAAGAAAAAAATGAAATTTAGTATTTACAAGTAAAAATATATTTGTTATAATAACTTTTAACGAGCGAAGTTTGACACATTATTGAATTTTGAAAATTTATCATAATTAATTATGTGTCTTTTTTGTTTGTTGGAAAGGAGTGAAAATGTCGTACATCAGTGTTGATGGCATAAGCAAAACCTTTAAAGTAGCCAAAAGAAATAGTGGTCTTAAGGCGGCTTTAAAGTCATTTTTCAAAAGAGAATATGTGTATATTGATGCAGTCAAGAACATATCATTCAATATTGAGAAAGGTGAAATTGTTGGTTATATTGGTCCAAATGGTGCTGGGAAAAGTACTACCATAAAAATGCTTAGTGGAATCTTATTACCAACCGCTGGAAACATAAAAGTAAATGGTTTAAATCCGTTTAAAGACAGACGTAAATATGTTTCTAATATAGGTGTTGTATTCGGGCAAAGAAGTCAACTTGCCTGGGATATACCTGCGGAGGATACTTTTGACTTACTTAGAGATATTTATAAGTTAAAGGATAGTGAGTATCAAAAAACTAAACAAGAATTAACTAGTTTATTAGACATTGAAGATGTTATGAAAAAACCAGTTAGAAGTCTTAGTTTAGGACAACGTATGAGGTGTGAAATAGCGGCTTCATTATTGCATAGACCAAGTATATTGTTTCTAGATGAACCAACGATTGGTCTTGATGCTGTAAGTAAAAAAATTGTTAGAGATTTTATATTAAAAATCAATAAAGAAAGAAAAGTAACAGTTATTTTAACTACACATGATATGCTAGATATTGAAGCGCTTGCCAAAAGAATCATACTAATTGGTAAAGGACAAATCTTATACGACGGATCACTTGACAAATTAAAAACTAAATATGGTAGTTACAAAAACATAATAGTTAATACAAAAGCACAAATAAAGGAACCAAGAATAAAAGGAGTAATAAGCAAAAAGAAAATTGATGGTGGTTATAATTTTATAATTGATTCAAATTTGATAACTGTTTCAAAATTTATAAATTATATATCAGAAAGATATCAAGTAACAGATATTGATATTGAATCGGAAAAAATAGATGAAATAATATTAAAGTTATATGAAGACTATCAAATATGAAAGCATATCTTAATTATTTTAAATTAAGAATAATAACTAATTTACAATATAGGAGTGCTGCTTTAGCTGGAATATCTACTCAACTATTTTTTGGTTTTTTATATATTATGCTTTATTTAGCAATATATGAATCAAATACGAGTGTAAATGCTCCGATGGATTGGAGTAGTTTGGTAACATATTTATGGTTGCAACAAGCATTTTTTGCTGTTACATACCCATTTATGAAAGATCAAGAACTTTTAAATATGATTAAAAATGGAAACTTAGCTTATGAATTAGTAAGACCTCAAAGTTTCTTTTGGAAGTTCTATATAAAAATGTTATCTGAAAGATTAGTTTCAGCTTTATTAAGATGCGTTCCGATTATAACAATTAGTTTATTATTACCATATCCATATAAACTTAGTTTACCTCCAACATTGGGAACTTTTATATTATTCATTTTAGCCTTAAGTTTTGCATGTTTATTGGTAACGTCTTTATCATTAATAGTTCATATTATTACAATGTTTACTTTAGATGCAAGAGGAATTACAAGTGCCTATAGTATGATTGCTGAAGTATTTATGGGAATTGTAATACCACTGCCATTTTTCCCTAAATGGATGATGAAAATATCCAATATCCTTCCTTTTAGATTTATAGGAGATTTTCCATATAGGACATTCTCTGGAAGCATAGGTTTTGCTGAAGGAAGAGAAATGTTAATAATAAGTGGAATTTGGATTATTATTACATTAATAATAGGGTATTTAATATCCAAAGTTGCTCTTAAGAAAGCTGTGATTCAAGGTGGCTAAAATATTTTTTGAAAGTCTAAAGTTAAATATTAAAAGTCAACTTGAATATAAGAGTTCATTTATTATGAACTGTGTAAGTCAACTATTTGTATTCTTTACATATTATTTTATAATTCTAGCATTATTTGATAAGTTTAGTAACATAAAAGGTTTTAATGTTTATGAAGTATTATTATGTTTTTCTATTATTCAATTTGGATTTGCTTTTAACGAAACATTTTTTAGAGGAATAGATAAGTTTGAAGATTTAATAATTGATGGATCTTTGGATAGGTTTTTAGTAAGACCAAACGGAATATTATTTCAAACATTATGTTCTAAAATAGATTTTGTTAAAATTATAAGAATGTTACAAGCTTTAATAATAATGGTAATAGCATTATTAAAATTAAATGTTGTTTGGGATATAAGCAAAGTAATAGTTTTATTATTAATGATATTAGCATCAATTTTAATATTCTTTGGTTTATTTGTATTAACGGCATCTTATTGTTTTATTACTATTCAAGGTTTAGAAGTGAGAAATTTATTTACAGATGGGGGAAAGAATTTAGCGCAATATCCAATTTCGATTTATAGAAAAGGAATTGTTTTTATATTTACATTCATTATACCATATGCATTTGTTAATTATTATCCATTGCTTTATTTCCTAGGAAGAAGTCAAAACATCTTATATATGTTTTCACCATTATTAGTATTACTATTTTTAATACCATGCTTATTGTCATTTAAAATAGGTATGAACCACTATAATAGTGCGGGTTCTTAAGAGTTCTTAAGAACCTTTTTTATTGCCTAAAAAGATTTACTTTTTATGGTTGTTTTTGGTATAATAATATATGATAATGAAAATAGGAGACTCTATGAATAAAGGCAAAGGTAAATTATTATTTTTCTTATTTGTTTTATTTACACTAGCAGCAATTGCTGGCGGGGTTTCTTATGCTTTGAATAATATAAATGCAGAAACATATAAATTTGAAAAAGATGGATACGCTTTATACGCAAGCAAGAGTAACAATTTTAAATCGAAGGTTTATACATTTAAAAGTGGAACAGAATATAATTATAAAAAATTGAATGATAATATTACATTTAATTCTGATGAGGGAAATACTAAAATAGATGAATCTACGGTAATTCATTATGCAGATAAGTCTTTATTAGTACTAAAAAATGTAGTTGGTTTAGATTTGTCAACTATTAATCAAGACATTATTTTCTATTATAATATTTATAAGAATAATGTTATTAAAAAAGGAAATTCTGGATACGAAATAGAAACTTATCATAAAGATAAAATTAATTTTAAAGATTTATTATTAAGAATAAATGAAAACAAGTATTTATTCTTAGGCGACGAAATAAGATTAACATTAACTGAAGATGAAGTTGTTGATTTTGATAATTATGTTTATTTTGAGTATGTTGATGGTAATATTATTAGAATTTATAATAATACAAAAGCATATCAAACTATTAAAGATGATGTTTCTATAATATGTGATGATTTGATTATTAATTTGAGTGACAAAATAATAGCTAAAGATGGTAAAAAATATATTACTTTAAGTAATTTAGTTATTGATTATGATGGAAATATTGATATTATTACTGAAACAGATGTTGCTAAATTGCCTGAAATTAAAGAGAGCAATATTGTTATTAAAAATGATAGCGACAATAATGTTGATGATAATGGTGGTAATAATAGTGGGGGGAGCAATAATAGTTCTAGTTCAACAAATAATGGTAGTCAAGAAGTAGAACAAGTTGAAGATAAAACTAAAAATAAAGCAGTACCAGTGTATAAAGTTATAAGTATGGCAGTTACTCCAATTCAAATAGACTCTGAAATTGAAATAACTGATGAAGAAGGACTAATTACTTCTGATACTCAAGTAACAATAGTGGATAATTCAACACTAAAAAAAGTTTATGAACAAGATGCTCCAGCTGGAGATACAAACATTTATGTTTCAACAGCGGCATTAGACCCTGATACTGAATATACTATGTATGCTAAAGCAAAATATTCTGTTAATGAAGTAGAATATGATAAGACATTCTTATCTAAGATATTTAGAACTGAAGCAATTGGTGTATCAATGAATAAGAATTATGTTAATACTTCAGAAATATCAGTATTAATTAAAAAGGAAAATTATTCTACAGTATCTTCTGTAACTGTAAATATTTATAATGCAAGAAATGAAAGATTAGATTATAAAACGATAGATTTTACTAACAATAATAGTGTCGAGGTTACTTTTGATGAATTAGATAACAATAGTCTATATACTCTTGTAATGAATGATATTATGTGCGATGGTGTAATTGTAAAAGATGGATATTCTATAAGAGATAGTTATAAGACATTAAAAAATGCTCCTAGTGTTGGAGATTTAAACTATCAAATTAATAAGAAAGAATCTTATTTTGAGTTATCAGCATCTAAAATAAAAGATCCTGATTTAGGTATAGTTGGATATAGATATGAAATATTTGATATATTCCAAAATATGAATGAAGATGAACCTTTATTAACATTAACAAGTGATAATAATAAATCAGTAAAAGCCCCTATTGATGGAGTAAAGTTAGAAAGAGGAAAAACTTATACATATAGGTTAGTTTTGGTGTTTAATGATAATGAAAAGATAATTGAATATACTAAAGAGTTGGGAAGAAATATGCAGATGGATGGTGTAGAATTCCCGACGATTAGGTTTGAAGAAACGAATGTTACTTGGGAACAAATTAAAGGTACAATAATTGTTGATGATAAATATGATACTATTGTTGGAACTAATTATAGAGTTGTATATAAAAATTCAGTTGATTCATATTTGACTAATGTAATTACTGTATCCACAAGTGTTGAATCAATACCAATTAATATTAATAATCTAAGAGCTAATGAAACATATACATTCCAAGTATATGCAGATGTTAATTTAAAAGATGGAAATGACACTATTAAAGAAGCTTATATTGGAAGTGTATTTGTACAAACAAAATTACCTCAATCTTTAGTTGGTTCTTATGAATCTACTATTGATTATAATTCAGCTTTTAGTGTGTTAACTAGATTAACTAATAAAGAAAATCAAGATGCTAGGTTAGAAGCAAGCACATTATCTGAGATAACTATTACTTTATATCAAGGTTCTAATACAAGTGGTACAAGGGAAGTATTCAAAAGAGTAGTAGATATGAATGATGAAGATTATGAAAGTACTATAAAAGAAGCTTTTTATGATCAAAGTAAAACAATTAATCCTGCATTCTTTGATGCTAATAACAACGATTTTAATGAAAAAACATATACTTTAGAATTATCTAATGCAAAGGATTATACAATATATAAAAATCCTATTCCAATTGAGAATAATACATTTACATTTACAGTTAATAGTTTTGTTCCTGATATTCCAGATGATCCTAATAATGCTATTACTGTAACTGAAATTAAGAATTCTGCATCTGAAATGTGTGATTTAGAATATAATAATGACTTAGAATCTAAGACGTTGGTTTGTTATATATTGAAAACTAATTATCAAAACACAGCCAATAATGCTACTAAGATGGTATATCATACATGGATATTTAATCAACTTACTAATCAATATGAAATGTTAAGTAATTTAGATAGAATAGTTTATTTTGATGACAACGGTGAAACTGAACCTGTTAAGATGGTACTTGATAATGGTACTAGTTATTCTACATTTGATAATGATAAATTAAGAAGAGGAAATCAATATTATTTCTCTTATGAAGTATATTTAGATATTGATGGAGATGGAACAGCTGAAAGTGTTTATCCTACAATAATTGATGAGAATACTGTACTTAGAAGTACAACACTAAAACCTAAGAAACAAACAGGATACTATACTATGTATCCATCAAGTTCTACTAATAATTCAGTAGTTTGGAAATATAAAATAAGTGATATTGATTATGCTATGGAAAGTAATAATTTATATTCTTTTGATGGTAATAGGGTTAAGTATTCATCTAATCCAAGTGTTACATTATCTAATAGTTTTGCTAGTGTTTCATTTACTAACTTAACTGCTGGTAATTTCTATTCAATTAAATCTAATGAAAGATTAGTTAAGACTGATTCACCTGAATATAAAGTGTTATCTACTCAATATTTAGATAGATTAGCTACTACTTTAGATTTAAAATATACTGTAAGTGTAGAATCTAATAGTAGGTTAGTAGTAGAAATTGATGATTATTATGGTGGTAATAAAGAGGAATTAATTGAGAAAGTTGCTAGTGCTGATGTATTATTAAAAGCAACTGATAATTCTGTAACTAAGACAATTCAAAATTGTAGTTTTGATAGTGGAAAAATTAGTATTAATTTAATTGATATATTAGAATTTAAGGGTAAAGAATTTACTGTGGATGTAACTATTTATTATGACTCTGGTAATGCTGGTTATGATGTTACATCAAATTTCAAAGCATTACAAAGAGTTACTTTAGATGGAACAGGAAACTATTATTCGTTTGATTCAAGAAATGCCCTTGTTCAAAATTCGATAATCAAAGATAGCATGTTTACTACTGAATTTAATCCTGAAACTAATTTCTTAAAAATAACAAACCCAAGTGGTTCAAATTCTAATTTACAAATTAATATTGATGAATCTGGTGTTATTTATAAGAATAACAATGTAGTATTAAAAGAATTAAAAGAACAAAATTTAACTGTAGAAAATGTTGATAACAAGAAAGCATCATTTAATATTTTAATACCAAGTATTAGTCTATATACTAATAATAAATTAAATATAGTTTCTTTACTAACATCTGTAGAAGTTACTGCTAGAATTAGCAAAGCTAATGATACTAATATAGAAAATAATAAGATATTTATAGACTTATTTAGCACTAATGAAAATGGTACTGAAAGAACATTTATTAGAACAATTGAACATAATATAAATGATTTTACTTCACCTATAACAATTGATAATTTAAATCCTAAATCTAATTATGCAATTCAATTCTATACATATGTTTATGATCCAGCGTCTAGTTCTTATTTTAAAACATATTTATATGATGAAGATGATAATACTGTAGGAAGAACATATATGTTTAGTACTCTTGCTGATGTAGGAATTGATAATGTAAATATTGAATTTAATGCAGAGTCATATACTAATAAGAAAATTAATGTAACATATACATTAGAAAGCTTATTTGGCTATGATCATATTGAATATAAAGTATATGAAAAAGTAAATAACAATTGGGAACCAGTTAATATTAATATACCTAATGCTATTGCATTTTGGAATAATATGGCATTTAATATTGATGCAAATCCTGGAAATACGGGTGGTTTTGCATATGGAAAAGAATATAAATTATCTATTAAGGCAGTAGCATATTATACTAGTGGTGGAGAACAAAGAGAATTTGAATTGGGAGTAAATGAAACTGAATTTTCTATTCCTGAAGTAGAGGAACCTCAAATAGGTATATCTGCATCTAAGACAGACAATAGTATTACATTCAAAGTAAGTGTAAAGGATAATAGTAAAGTAGTTAAAGATGGAGTATATACTGTTAGATTAGTTGATGAAGATTATAATGTTATAACTACTGAAACAGATGTATCTATTAGAACTATAAATAAAGAATTTACATTTGATAAAGACACATATAATCTAAGAGAAGATCAAATATATATTTTGGTAGTATCATTAGATGCTGACTTAACAAATGATGGTGTAACTTTAACTAATATTAGAAAGAATAAATCTATTAGATTTGGTAATAGTGTAAGTTTAGGTTCAGTAACAGCATCTAAGAATTCATCATCTAATTACGCTATTGACATTATATTTGCAAATTCTTACTTATTAAGTAGTATAGATAGAATTACTTATTCTGTTAGATCTTCTAGTGTTAATTATTTCTCAACTGGATCTACTGAATTTGCAACTAGTTATGATCCTAATGCTGACATTTATACATATGTTATGCATGTAGATGAAGATGCTAACTTTGCACCTGGAAATGTATATGTAATAACAATGAATTTCTATACAGATGGTCAGTTAGTAGAGCAAGAAGAAATTAACTACTACTATAGGAGGGATTAATATGAGAAAGCTGAATTTAAAAAATAAATTATTCATATTTATCTTCTCAATCATAGTATTAGGGATAGTATTTATATTAATTGAATCTGTTAAATTATCTAAAAAAGATGATGGTTCTGAAAGCATATATACTGTGTCAACTAATAGTGTTATATATGCTGAAGATTCAGCATTAGTAGATACTTCTTCTGGTGGAGAAATAAAGAAACATTGGAATAATGATTATTATTTTGTAAGCAACGATAATAGAAATGTTGATATTGGATTAAAGTCAATTGTATATGAAAAAGCTGTTGAAAAAGTGTATATTTTTGGTGATAATTATAGTATTTTAAGCGATGGAGATTTAATTAAAAATGTCGATAAAACTGAAATAAGTAATACTAACAATACTAGTTTTTATAAGATAAAAGATAGACAGTATTTAGTAGTTAGTAATGAAATTTATAATGAAGATAAAACTATTTATACTAATAAATATTTAATAGTTACTCTTGATAAACAAGGAAATGCTTCACTATTAAATGATGCGATTAATGTTAAGACTATTAATCCATTAAAATTAATATTTGATAATTATGTATTTGATATCGCTAATGAAAGATTAATTGTTAATGAAAAAGCAATTGATTTGAAATTGATTGATGGTAGTACTAATGAATATGTTGAAAGAGAAGAGGAACAAGTAGAAGAAGCTGATATGACTGAGTTTATAACAGCATATAATAAACTTGTTAGTGATTTTAAAAAATATGTTGATAATGAAAATTTAAAATCTAGTAGTAAGAATCAAGTTGCTAGCAATACTATTATTACTAACAATACAACTAACAATAATACAACTATTATTCAACCAACTGTTGCTGATAATAAAACTAATATAACAAAGAGAGTTAGTTTAAGAGGAACAGTGTCTTATCCTACATATATTGATGTTACTTATGTAGTAACTGATCCAGAAGATAAATATCAAGCAGTATACTTGCTTGTAACTGGTAGAAGAAATGGTGAAATGGTTACTGAAAAGATAATTCTTGATAAATATGATACTAAGTATAGAATTACTAATTTAGAAATGAAAAGTGAATATTCTATAAGTCTTGGATATGTTGAAGTAACAACTAATGGTAAAAATGTTGAATTATATGACAATATTGAAGATGTTATAAATGTTAGAACAACTAATTGTGATGCTAAAATAACTATTAATAAAATAGCATTAGGTAATGTTTACTTTAACTTTAAAATGAGTAAGGAATATGCGATAGAATCAGGGAAAATAGTGCTATATTCTAATAATGAAGCAGGTGAACATGTATTTATAAATTATAAAGATGCGATTAGTGATAAAGGTTTTTCTAGTAAGTTAAAATTAGAAGAATCTACGGTATATGAACTAAAGTTGGAAGATGCTGTTTATAATGGAAAAAATGTAGATATTGATGTTAAAAATCGATTTGTGTATCATCCATTAGGAATAAGTGAATAAAAGGGAGATTTTTTATAAAAAAACTCCTTTTTTTGTAGATATTTTTACGCTTTTTTGGTACAATAAAATAAGATAGGAGAGTGCGGGTATGGAAAATGTGATTGTTTCAATAATGAACTCAGTTGGAACTATTATGGGATATAGTCTTGCTGGGTTTGGAATAGGGATTGGAATACTAGGTTCAAAGATAGCAGAAGCTGTTGGTAGAAACCCAGAAGTTAAGAATGAAATAGTAAGTTCTTTAATGATGCTTATGATCATTTTAGCTATATTTATTCTATTAATGTTTGCATTCTGTTTTATGCTATTATTCTTTAATCCATTTGTATCATAATGGATGAATTAGTACTAGCAATAATAGTAGTTCTGGTTTTATTATCAATTCTAACAATATTATTTGTATTTACTGTTAAAAGAGTAAATATATTAATGAAAAAAATATTTGTTGATAAATTGCAAGAATATGATTATTTAATAGATGATAAAGAAAAAAAGATAGATTCTTTAGATGATACTATTGATAAGAAAACAAAAGCATATGCAAAACTTGAACAAGAAGTATATGAGTTAGAAAAAACTTTAGAAGATAAAGTGGTAGTAAAAACAGACAATGTCGTGCTTCCTACCGATGCAGATTTTGAAGATGGAAACATATTAAGTGGATATAAAAAGATAAAAAGTGGTTTTAATTTTGATGTTACAAAAGAAATTGAGAAATTTGTATCAAATATAAAAGATAGTAAAGATGAATACGAAATATATTGTAATGTTAGAAGTTATTTTACTCCAAGTGTAATATATACATTTTTAACTTATTCATCTGAAAATCAAAAAAAGATAATAAATGATTTATTAGAAGAAAATGAAAAAAAATTATTGGAAAAAGAATTAAATGTTAAAAAGTTTAATATAACTAATTTTATTAATAAATTAGATGTATTAATACAAAAAACCGATCCTAATATATTTATATATACTGGAAATGAAAAAGATAATTTTAATGAAATAAATGAAAATATAACGACAGTATATGATAAGAATATAACTGAAGGATTTAAAATAGTTTATAAAGGAGTCGTTTACGACTATAGTATATAAAAAAAGAATGACTATAAGAGGTTGGTTATGAACGGAAACATTAGTAACGTTATTGATAAAAAGATTGAGGGAATTATTCAAAGAAATAATATTTTTCATTTGGGAAAAGTTACTAAAGTTACTGATTATATAATTGAAGCTAGTGGTTTGGATGATGCATTCTTTTTTGAAAAAGTATTTATTGGTTCCGAAGAGAATATAGGATATGTTGAAAAAATAGATGAAAATAAAGTGTATATTTCTTTAGTTAAAACAAATGGGCAAATTAATATAGGTTCTGAAATAACTGAGACTGGTGAAGTGTTGCAAACAATGTTTTCTAAAAATGCTTTAGGAATGATAATTGATCCTTTTGGAACTGATAGAATGTCTAATAAGAAATTTAATGAGAGTAAAGTTATAGATATTGAAACTCCTAAGATTCCAATTATGGATAGAACTGCTGTTAATAGACCATTAGAAACAGGAATAGCAGTTATAGATTTAATGTATCCAATTGGAAAAGGACAAAGGCAATTAATAATAGGTGATAAAAAAACAGGAAAAACACAGATATGTTTAGATACTATTGTTAATCAAAATGGAAAGAATGTTATTTGTATATATGTTTCAATAGGTAAAACTAAGAAAGAGTTAAAGAGGTTATATACAAAATTAGTAGAAAAGGGAGCCAATTCTTATACTATAATAGTAGCGGCATTTAATGATGATCCAGCACCTTTAATTAAATTAACTCCTTATGTTGGATTATCAATTGCTGAAGAATTTATGAAAGAAGGAAAAGATGTTCTTGTATGTATAGATGATTTAAAGAAACATGCTGATGCATGTAGAGAAATAGCCCTTATATCTGAAAAAAATACAGGTAGAGATGCTTATCCAGCTGATATATTCTATACACATTCAAGACTACTTGAAAAAGGTTGCCAACATAAGAACGGAGGATCAATTACAATTCTTCCAATTGTTGAAACTAAGAATGGAGATATAACAGATTATATATCAACAAACATTATTTCAATTACTGATGGACAATTAGTATTAAGTGAAAAAATGTTTAAAAAGGGTCAAAAACCTGCGGTTAGTTTTGGACTAAGTGTGTCAAGACTAGGAGGAGCAGTTCAAAGAGATGATATTAAGAAGATTGGTTCTGAAGTTAGAAGAAAATTATTATCATATTTAGAAACGGCGGATGTATATCAATTAGTTGCGATTGAATCATTATCAGATGATTTGCAAGACAAATTATATAAAGGACAAGAATTATTAAGATTATTAAATCAAAATAAGTTCTCACCTATGTCTCAAGACAGATTAGTTGAGGTATTTGGATACAATGTAGGTATGGGTGAATCTTCTACTGTTAAAGAATTATTAAGATACATTAGTAAGAGTAACGAAGTTAATACTGAAGAAAGCCTAGTATCAACTCCAAAGCCAAAACCTGCACCAGTTCAAACACCACAACCAGTAGAACCTCAACCAGTGGTACAAGAAGTACCAGAAGAGAATACGGTTAAGAGTATTTATGATATACAAAATGATGATGTGGTTGAGATAAGTTTTATGAATTCAAATGATATAGGAAATGAGTTTAATAGTAATCCATATGCGCAACCTGCACCACAACCAGTAGTGCCACCTCAACAAGTTCAACCAGTTGCGCAACAACCTGTGGCACAGCAAGTACCTGTGCAACCAGTAGCGCAAGCGCCTGTACAGCAAGTGCCAACAGTACAAAACAATAAACCACAATAATTATTATGAAAGGAGTAATATATGAGTGTTAAGAATACAGTAAAAGTTATGAACTTTCATGCACTTTTAAGAGTTCCTGAAGCACGTAAGAAAGTTGATTTAGCATTTGAATATGAACGTGAACTTAAATATATTATTTCTTCAATAATTAATAATAGAATATTTAAACAAGAAAGATTATCATTAGAACTTGATGAAAATGCTAAAGAATTAAATATATATATTGGAAGTGATTTAGGATTTTGCGCTAACTTTAATTCCAATATTATGAATTATTTAAGAACTGATAATGATAGGAATGATAAAATAATTATCGGTAAAAAGATAAGGTTATCAGTTGATAATGAAATATTGTTTATAAGTAATGAGGAGTTTGAAGAAAAATTTGATGATATATTCAATATAGTACTTGACGGATTATTAGATTATAGATATTCAAAAATAAATTTAATATATACTCATTACTATAATATTTCTAGACAAGAAATAGTTAAAAGAACAATCTTACCATTTGATTATGGTGGAGATATATTAGATGAAGAAGAAAGGAAAGAGATAAGTAAATTAGATGATTTCGTTGTTGAAGGGGATTTAAATTACATTATATGGAATTTAATATCTATTTATATAACAATGGAAATTAGAATTGCTAAAGCATGGAGTTATGCTACTGAAAATGTACAAAGGCAAACATTTACAGATAATTCACTAAAGAAGATTGAAGATAAAGAAGAAGAAAAGAAAAAAGAAGAATTAAAAATTAAAAAAGCAAAAGAATTCAAAACTATAGTGGAAATGAATAATAGAAAAATAAGAACGAAAAAGGAGGAATAAAATATGCAAGAAGCTGGTAAAATAATTTCAATTTCAGATTTAAATGTTAAAATGTTAATTTATAATCCAAATGAAATAGTTATTGGCGACTTATTAGCAATTAATTATCGTAATTCAATACAAAAATTTGAAGTTGTTGAAATCGATGGTAATATTGTAAAAACTATTCCTCTTGATAGTGTAAATTATTTAAAGAAGGGTATTCCTGTCTATAATTTAAAGACAAGATTAAAGATAGAATATTCTAATAATATACTGGGCAAAGTATTTGATTCTTATGGTAATTTAATAGATGGAAATAAAATAGAAAATCCTAATCTTAAAGATATTTATTCTAGGAAAGTTGGATTAAATGAAGTAGATGTTAATAGTGATATTTTATGGACAGGAATTAAGGTAATTGATTTCTTTGCTCCAATTCAAAAAGGTTCTAAACTTGGATTATTAGGTGGAGCAGGAGTTGGTAAAACAGTTATTATAAAAGAATTAATCAATAATGTATTTAAAAAATTCCAATCAAACTCAGTATTTATTGGAGTAGGAGAAAGATCTCGTGAAGGTAAAGAATTATATGATGAAATGGTAGATTCAAACCTACTAGATAAGATATCTATTGTTTTTGGCCAAATGGGTGATAACTCAACATCAAGAAGTAAAGCTGTATATAGTGGACTTACACTAGCAGAATATTTAAGAGATGAAGTTAAACAAGATGTATTATTATTTATTGATAATATATATAGATTTGTTCAGGCTAAATCAGAAATATCTGCTGAATTAGGTAGAAGTCCTATTGAAAATGGATATCCAACTACTATGGTTAGTGATGTAAGTGAAGTAGAGGAAAGAATTAATTCTACAGAAAATGGTTCTATTACATCATTCCAAGCTATCTATATACCAGCGGATGATTATACAGATGAAGCAGTACAAGCAATTATGAGTCACTTAGATGGTCAAATTGTATTAGATAGAAAAGTTGCTGAAAAAGGTATTTATCCGGCAATTGATATATTTAGAACAACTAGTGTTTTAGCTTCAGCAGAATATATTGGTGAAAGACATTATTCATTAATTGAAAAATCATTAAAATTTTTATCAAGATATGAAGAATTAGAAGAAATAATAGTTGTTTTAGGTATTGAAGAATTAAGTGAAGAAGATAAACAAATATTTTATAGATCAAGAAAACTTAGAAATTATTTTTCTCAACCAATGTTTGTAGCAGAACAATATACTGGTATGAAAGGGGAAATAGTAAATATAGAAGATGTTCTTGATGATGTAGAAAATATATTAAATGGAACATATGATGATATGAATGAAAGTGATTTCATGTTTATAGGAAGTGTAAAAGATGCACAAAAGCAATGAACTTAAAGTTATTGTATTAGATTCTGGTGTTGATATTGAAGAAATTGAAAACGTTAGGATAATCAGAGTTAAATCTGAAAACTATAATCTATTAATTTTTAAAGATTATATGCCTTTAATTGGGGAAATTGATGGAAGTATTATAGTTGAAGGAGAAGTAACTAAAAAATATGAAAATATTAAAGGATTTTATTCTATAAGTAGAAATATCTTTCATTTAATAATAAGTGAGAAAGGTACAGAAGAGTGATAAATAATTTAAAAAATTTATATCCTTTTATTATTTTTGTAGGAATTATACTAATTTTGATGTCATTAATCCTATTTTTTGGTACAATAAAATACAAAAAGAGAAAACTTAAAACTTTGGCTATATTTGCTAGTTTAAGTAAAAGAAATATTATTTTGATATCAACTATAGTATTAAATTTTTTAATTGTTATTTATTACTTATTTCAAATTAAAAATTATTCAAGTATTGTTACATATTTAATAATAGTAAATAGTGTTATTTCGATAATTACAGCGTTAAATGTACATATGTTACTTAGCACACTATTATATAGTGCAATATCAATAGCGTCATTAAAAATAGTATCATTAACTTATAATTACTTACAAAATGTATATTATGATAGGATGACATTTATATTAGCAAGCATATTTGTATTATTACTGGTTGTTTATGAAATATATGTAACATTTAGACAAGTTGAAATAGTTATGAAGAAGGGTAAAGGAGATGATAAAAATGAATCAAAACAATGAACCAATTAATAATGTTCAAGAACCTATAGTTCCAAATGCTGAACAATCATTAATTGAAAATCATATTGATCAAATTAAAGACTCCGCTCTTAAAAAAAGAGAGAAGAAAAAAACAACTATAACAGTTATTATTGCTAGTATTGTTGCTTTAATTATACTAATATCTTTGTTTATTGTATTTTGGCATTTTAAAGGATCAAATACAGTTTCTTTTGATGATAGTTATGATTTATACCAATATTTTACAGGTATTAGAGTAGATTATAAAGGAAAAGTAACAATATCTAGAGATGGAAGTATTACTAAGATATCATCTAATGAGCAAATAGATAGTATTACAGATGTTCCAATCTATTTTGGGAATGAAAAAAATTCAATGTTGACTACTCAAAATATGCAGATAGTATTTCCAAGATATAAAAGTAAAAATTATAAATTAAAGTTTTATACTAGATTATATTATGATGAAGATAATAAATTAGTTTATTTTAAAGAGAAAGAAGTGAAGAAATATTTAGAGTCAGCTTTCTTATACAATGGAGATAACTTATATATATTCTTTGATGAAATTGAATTTAAAGTAGATGATAAAGAATATAAACTAAGCCCATTATCATATATTATTGTTAATTATAAAGACCAAGTCGAGTTTTATGATAAATTAAATGATAAATATACTGTAATAGAAAGTCATGATAAGGATATTATAGTTGAAATAGATGGTTATAAAATTAATTTAAGTACAGATATGTATTATAACGGAGAGGATAGTGTACTTTTAGTAAAAAATGTATCAAATTTAAAAGAATATAACGAATAGGAGGTATTATGGCAAGTAACAGCAGGATAAAACGTGACTTCACACCCAAAAGAAGAAAAAGAGTTGTTGAAGTAGAAGATGTTAAAGTTGAAGAGTCTAGTTTTTTAACTAGTGTTTTTCCTGTTATAATCATTATTGCTGTATTACTAGTAATTGGTTTATTCTATGTATTATTTTTAGATTATGAAGAAGCATTTATATTAGATAATAGTGGCTTTTTTATTAATAATAATAAGAATTTAATATTGGGTTCTAAAAGAAATAAAAAAGATGATAATAGTTTAGAAATAACTAATGTTAATGAAAATGATATTATATACAAAAACAGATTAAATAATTATTTTGCTAATGAAAAAAAGAATAGAATTAATATTACTTATCCATTATTTACTAATGAAGGATTATCATTAATTAATTATAATGATGAAATTAATTTGATTGATAATAAATTTGAAAGAACTAGTGGATATTCAAATATATTGCTTTCATATGGAAACATTTATAATTTAGATGATTTTAATAGAATAGATAATATTGATTATCTTCTTTTAGTTTATCCTGATAATGTAATGATTAATTTATATGATATAAAGATAAATACTACAGCTAATGAATATATTATTCCATTAAATAGTTTTATTTATTTCGAATTAGATAAAATAAGTTATTATGAAAGAAAAAATGATACATTTATATATAATGAAATAACTGATGTTGATACTAAATCTATTATTACATTTATATATGAAGGCGCTGATAAGAAATATGAATATAATTATGAAGAATTCTTAAAAGGAATTAAAACTGTATATATAGCACCATATAAACCAACCGGTGAAAACATAACTCCTGATAAACCAAAAGAAGAGAAAAAACCAAGTAACAAACCTAAAAAGGATAAAGGGGATGACAGTAACTCAGGAGTAATAATATGGCAAAAGCCAACAGTTAATCTTAGTAATTTAAAACCAAATGTATTTTCGGTAGAAGCTAATTTAGAAATAAATGATCCAGCTAGTGTCATTGTAAAAGCACCTACATTTACCATTTATAGAAATAATAAAACATATATGAAAAGATCTTATTATGCAAGTGGTGAAATAATAATGAGCGGTTTAACTGCTGACACTACATTTACAATAGTAGGGCAATATACATATTTAGCAGAAGATTTAGAAAATAATATTATTTCTACTTTTTATCAAAATACATTTACTACTAAATCATTAGATAGTTTATCTCCAATTGATTTAAAATTTAAGAATGGAAAAATATATCCTAGAAAAATAGAAATAGATAATTTAAAAGTATCTAGTAATTTAGAAGCGGAAGCATTGAGAGGTGTAAGCAGAGCATCTATTAATATTGAAGGTAAGAATTATTATTTAACTAATTCTCAAATAAATAGTATTATTAATGGGGTTGAAACTGATGTATCAACAAGTGAAAGTTTAGAGTCATCTAAAAGATATAATTATGAGATTAGTTTTTATGATAAAGAAGGACATTCGTTAAAGACTACTAACTCTAAAGGTCAAACTAGAACAAGTAAAAATATACCTACTTTAAATATAAGGGTATTAAAAAGTGATATTGATCAAGTTACTATTGGAGTTAATGTTAAAAATGAAGATAATGTTGAATTAAATAATTTTAGATATGTAGTTAGAGATTCTTCTGGAAGAATTGTTAATGAGAATTATGTATCTAATCAAATTATTATTACTGGATTAGATCCGGATCAATTATTTAATATAAAAATATATGCTGATATTGATATTGATGATGGTAATGGTTTAATTAAAAACTATGAATTTGCATCTATGGATTTTGTATCAAAACCAATTACAGCTTTAGGATATATTAATTTGAAAATGAGTTTAAGTGATGTAACTTATTCATCTGCTAGAATTGAATATTATATTAATAGTAGAACAGATGAAAAATTAATAAGATTATTGCATGGATTTAGATTTGATATATATGATGAAAATAAAGAAAACTTAATTAAAAGTGTTTCGTTAACAACTAACGAAATTAATAGATTGAAGGAAAAAGAGACATTAAATACTTTATTTGAAAATTTAGATTCTAATACTAAATATGTAATAGTTGTTAAAACTATATTGAAACAAGGATCTACTACATATGAATTAGATACTACACAAGAAATAAGTGATTTTATAACTAATAAAAAACCAGTTAAAGTTAATTTAACTGATGCATTTACTACTGAAACAATGATAGATTTTGATGTTCAAATAGTAGATGAAGATGGTGCAATTTTAACTGATTATGTAAGATTAGAATTAAGAGATAAAAATAATAAAATTAAAGATTCTAGAAGTTTACCTGTTAATAGTGATGGTAAGATTAGAGTAACATATAATAATCTAAATACTAATGAATTCTATAATTTATATTTCTATGCTGATGAATATAATGAAACTAGAAAAAATTCTACTTTAAAATATAAATATTTATTTAAACAATTATCTATTTATACTGAAAGTGGTATAAGTGGAAAGATAGAATTAAGATCATCATTAAGAATGGCTAATGGAACTAATCTAGCTGATGTTAAGTCTGAAGTAAAATGGTTAGAAGTGTACGATTATTATACAGTTCCAAAGAAAGTAGATAATGATGGACACTTACATATTTATTCTAAGAATGGAACAAGCAATTATGCATATGATTTATCTGATTATCATGGTGAATTTGTTACTGTATCATTTAGTATAAAAGCTGTTAAAAATGATTTTGATTATTCAGTATATTTTACTAATTATTATGGTGGTACTACTAGTACATATTACACTAAAAAATTAGAAGGAATAACTACTGATGAATGGAAAACATTTACATTTACATATAGGGTAGGTAGTTATGCTAGATTTGATTCATTTACAGGTAATGTAAATAGATATTATGAACCTGTTCATAGTTATTGGTATGGTAGAAACTATGCTGATTTTGCTGGATTCTATATTAATGGTGGTAAAGCTATATTAACAGAGTTTGAAATTAAAGATTTTGATGTACATGTTTCATATGATAAAGAAGAATATGTAGATCCTAATTATCAAAATTATACTTATGAGCAAGGAAAATGGAATAGTAATAAAACTAAAACAAATTCTGAATTTCAAGTAAGAATGAGCGATAAGATTTTCTTAAAAGGTGGTAATAAATATACTTTCTATTTTGATAATGATACTAACTATAAAATGTATTTCTATGTATATAATACTAATGATACTTATCAAAATGCTTATGGATGGTATAACAAAGAGTTTACCTTTGAACCAGCTGAAGATAAATATATTAGAATTATGTTCCAATATAGGGATGGTAATGGTTTAATAGAAACATCTGATATAAAAGACTTTAGAATAATGACATATAAGAAAAACAGTATATCTCCAACACCTAGATTTTCATATGATTTGGTAACTAAAGTAAAAGTAAATTTAACTGATAAAAAGGATGAAATACCTGATGATTCTTATTATATTAGAGTATTAGTAAATGGAGTAGAAGAAAAATCATATAAATATACTGAGTTAACTAGTACTAATTTAATTGAAGATGTGATTAAAGAAATAGAACTTGATGAAGATAAAAAATATGAAATAGAATTGGGTATTAAGATAAGGGATAGATACTATGCTTTAAATTCATTTGAATTAGAAACAGATGATGAAGTATTAGGAATATCTAGTACTAATGATTGGGCAGCTATTGAACCATATGGTAGATATATTGTATTAAATGATTTAGATTTCCAAAATTATACTGATCAAAGATTAGGTTGGGGAAATAGATATTTTTATGGAACTATTGATTTTCAAGGTTATACTGCACATTTGGCAACTGCTAAGACTGATGGAAGTGCAAATAATTATATTAGAATGTATAGAATAGAAAACTCTGCAGTTATTAAAAATGTAGTATTTGATATTGATATTAATAATCAATCTATTAATGATAATGTATATGGTTTTGTTGAGTACAATTATGGAACATTTGAAAATGTAGTATTAAATATTAAAGATACTCATAATAGAGATATGCCACAAATATTCTATGGATTATTAACATATTATAATGGGATTCATGGCAATATAAGAAACTTTGTTATTAAGTTAGATGGAAATTTATATATGTATAATAATTCTGGTATATTAACTAGAGAGAATTATGGTACTATCTCTAATGGTTATGTATATGGTGATAATGTAGTTATGCTTCCGGCTATTACTTCAATTAGTGATAGAAGAGATGCTGGTCTTATTCAGAGATGGGGTGGAGTTAAATCAAGTATTAATAGAGTATTCTCTTTAGTTAGTTTTGAATTCTCTAATCCTGAATCATATACTGGACAATTTGCTGGATATTATACAGCAGGTAAAATAAATAACTCATATATTTATGGAGATACAAACCCACTTGTGCCAAATAAAGGACCATTTGGTGTAGATTATGGTGGTACTACTGAGTACAATAGGGCATATTATATGAGTAGAAATATTTATAATCAAACTGGTGTAGAGCAAATAAAAGCATCTGTTGTTAGTTTATTAGATGCAAACTTCCAAAAGAGTTTATTAGGAGACTATTTTGTTGTAGATGATATGCTAAAATTAGGATTCTTCCCACAAGTAAAATATAGTACTAATAAAATGCCAGAACAAGAATATATACCTTTACCGGAAATAAATACTGATGAATATGCAGATATTATTGATATGAATCTGATTGAAGTTACAAATAATAGTGCAACTATAGATGTATCAGTTAATAATCCATTAGGTGAAGAAATAACAGAAATTGTTATTTCAGACTTAACAACTAATATTGTTAGTCAAACATACTCTAGTGGAAAGAGTAATGTTATTGTTGAAGTGACAAATCCTGTAACATTTGTATCTAAATATCAAGTTAGATCTATTACATCAAGAAGTGCTAATGGATATAATTCTACTAGAAAATATTCTGCTGGAGATAAATATTTGTTTATAGATTTTTATAAAGAAATATACAATACTGGAGATTTCTTGAATATTAATAAATCATTAAATCAAAATTATATTTTAATGAAAGATTTAGATTTTTCTGGTATACAAGATTTCTATATAAACAATTTCTCTGGTAAATTTAATGGAAATAATCATAAGATTAAAAATGTTAGTATGACTAAGAATGATAAGCAAGGAATATTTAACCAAATGAATGGTAAGATGGAAAATGTATTCTTTGAAAACATTTATATATCTAGATCTTCTTCTTATTATGGAATAGTGGGTTATTCTAACTCTTCTGGTAGTTATAAAAATGTTCATATTAAAAATATGACAATAGAAATACCAGAAAATGTAGTAAGAGAAAACATGTATATTGGATCATTAATAGGATATGGTAATGGAGCTAGTATAAGTTTTTGTTCAACTACTGATATAACTATTAAATCACAAAGTCAAGCAGCAGGTATTACTGTTGGTGGATTGGTAGGATATGCTAACCAATTAATGGTAGATAATTCCTTTGTTCAAAATGCTGATATATCCGTAACCAAAGCAATTTCTACTAATGGTATTGGTGGACTTGTTGGTAGAGAAGCATCTTCTAATAATGCAGTTATAGAGAACTGTTATACAACTGGAAAAGTATTCTCTAATCTTGCTAATACAGGTGGTATAGCGGGGTCAGATACATCATATATAACTAATTCATATTCTAGTGTAGCAGTAACTAGTGATATGTCATTTATTGGTGGTATTGTTGGTAGTGGATATCTAGGTACATCAAGTGTAACTAATAACATATATTTAGGTAACATTTATACAGCTAGTCAAGATGTAAATATGCATAGAATATTAGGCAACTATGAATCATCAAGTACTAACTATGCAATGCATGAATCATTAATAAATGGTACTGCTTCTGATGAGAATAATGGTGAAACAATATTAACATATGATAATTATTTGAATCCTGAAACATATGAAAATATATTAAAATCAGATTCATTTGATTATTCTAAATCTAGTAGTGGTATATTACCAAAACTATATGATGAGACTGGCGAAAATTTAATGCCTAATCAAATAGATAATTATCTATTTGTAAATTTATTTAATGTAGATAGAATATTAATAGATAAGCATGCTACTGATGCAGATGTAATATTATATTTAGATAATAAGTATAATTATGAAATTACAGATTTAAAGGCTGAAAATGCCAATATAGAAATAACAAGAAATGTTATTGATAATGGAAAGAGTATTATATACTTTAAATTAACTCCAACTAGGTATTATGATACTTATAGATTATCAGAGTTAACTTATATTGATGGAAATGGAGTAGAACAATCATTAGAAAGAAACATTAGAATTGATGCTACATTCTATAAGAGATTAAGAAACTTTGATGATTGGCAAAATATAAGTACATTTGAAGCTGAAAACTATATTTTAGAAGCTGATATTGATTTTGCTGGTAAAACTAATATTAATACTGGAGTTATGTTTAATAAATTAGAAACAGCTGATGATAGTATTACATATGAACTTAAAAATATTGATTTAACATATACTAAGAATGCTAATTATATTAGTTTAATTCAAAAGGTATCAACTAATATGAAAAATATAACATTTAATGGAATCAATATTAAGAATACATCTACTGGTAATAACAATTATAATAATATAATTTTATATTCTTATGGTACGTTATCTAATTTAACATTTAAGAATATAGAAATAGATGCTAAGTATAAGAATTATGTTGGTGTAGTTGGAAGAAATTATGCTAATAATGTTAAAGATATAACATTAGATAATGTAACTGTTTCTGGTAAACAATATGTTGGATCATTTATAGCATATGTTCAATCAAATGCTAATGATAATTTTGATAATATTAATGCATCAAATATTAATGTTACTGCAACTAATACATCTGCTGGTGGAGTATTTGGACATTTTGCTAGTGGTATTAATTATCAAGATAAACCAATATATAACCATATTTATATTAAAGATGCTGATGTAAATAGTTCTAGTTACTATGTTGGTGGTATTAGTGGTTATGGAGATTGTAACTATTGTATTGCTGATAATGTACATGTCAAAGGAACTTATTATGTAGGTGGAGCAGTTGGATATCAAGTTGGTTCTTATCAATACTATAAGACTGTTAAAAATTCAATAATTGAGGGAACAGATCATTATATTGGTGGTGTTTATGGATATTCATATTTAACATATAGTGATTACTTAATTAATTCTACTGTTAAAGGATTAAATTCTACTACTTATGGAGTTGGTGGAATAAGTGGATATAAATCTAACTGGAGTTATACATATAGAGGTGGTGTAATTGATTCTACTATTACTAATGCTGGAGATAGAACCGGTGGGTTAGTAGGACATCATAATTATACGAGTAATACTGGTACTATATATAGTTCATTTGTAAATAACTCTACAATAATTGGTAATACTAAAGTAGGTGGATTAGTAGGTAATGCAACTAAGGCAACAAATCTGTCTTATTGTAAAATATCTAATAGTTCAGTTATAGCCAATGATAGATATGCAGGAGGTATAGTTGGATATTTTGATAATAATAATGATTATGGTGCTCATAGTGAAGGACAAATAAATCAAGTTAATGCAGAAAATGTAGATGTTGAAGCAAATACATATGCAGGAGGTATATTTGGTGGTAGCGAAGAAGATCCATATTATGCTAATAGAGTAAGAAGAATTTACTTTGCTGGAAAAGTAAATTCATTGGATGGAAGAACTTATGGAATTGCCTCTGGTGATAATCATAACTTTGGATTATTAAATCAACCAAGAGTATATTTCTATAAGAATTCAACTGTAAATGGAGAAACAATAAAAGATATTGTATCTACTCCTCAAGTGTCAAATAATGACTTACTTGTAAGAACAACATTCTATCCTGGATTTATTACTAATGGAGTAGTAACATATGATGCCAATGAAGTAAGAGGTAAATATTCTGATTTTATTAAGTTAGAGGCAGGTAAAACATATCAAATAGATGTTGATTATGTAGCATATTCTAATGTATATACAGCATATTTATATAACTCAGAAAAAACATATGTTAGTCAAATTAATTCTACTAATGTTGAAGCATATATAGAAAAAATATTAAATCCATCTTATAATGCTCAATTTAGATTTAGAGTATATCAAGATTGTTATATTAGAATTGCTATTACAAGAGCAGATCAAATTAATACGATGACAATGAAAGAAGTAAATTTATTGTCTACTTCAATTGATGAAAATAAATTATTGTCTTCTAGTGATTTAAAGGAAAGATTAACATGGGTATATTCAATAGGAAGTGTTACATCAATTAATTCTTCTAAATTGGATTATAGTGCTTCTTATTGGGATTTTACACCATTGAATTCTAAATTAAACAATGTTAGTGTTGAAGATTTATCTGGTAATAATTATGTAGCTAGTGGAAAAATACATAGTATTACAAGCAATGGTGCTATATTTGATGGAAGTGGAGAATCAACAAGTGCATTAAAAGTAAATAATTATAAATTACCAACTACTGGTCATATTACTATGTCAGCTAGAATAAGGGGAGATTATTCATGGCCATATCAAGCTTTATTCTCAAGTCATACAGGAAGTCAAGGTATGGGAATATTTATACATTATTTCCAAATATATGTACTTATAAACAATTCATATTATAGTACTGGATATTATCTTCCGATTAGTACAGAAGCCGAGGTAACAGCAACATATGATGTTCAAACTAATAACAAGAAACATCTTCGTGTATATGTTAATGGAAATCAAGTATATGAAAATTTAAATGTTACAGGGTTAGTAGTACCAAACGATGCTAATACATACATTGGATATGATAAAAAATATGCACCACAATCTACATCATATAGATTTGTTGGTCTTATTAAAAATGTAAAAGTATTTGACAGATGCTTAACTGCAGAAGAGATACAAGATAATTATAATTCATCTAGTATTACAAATTCTGAAGGGTTATCATTATACTTTGATTTGACTAAGAATACTCCAGTATATGAGTCATATTATCCTAAAGTTAAACATAATGGAGATATTACATATGCATGGGATTATAATGAAGAAGATATAATTGATAAGGTAGATAAACAACCATTAATACCTCTTCCTACTGAAATAGGTGAAGTTGGTAATACTGGATTATCTAGAAAAGGATTAAAATCTTCTAATAGTAGTTTATTATTCTTAAATTCTGAAATAGAAGATAATTATACCGTTTATTCTTCTGGAATTAATACAATTAATCTAGAGTTTAAAGAAATATCTAAAGACTTGAAGATAGAATATGAATACAAGAATAATACATATACTACAAATGTAGATAGAAGAGTTTACTCATTCTCTTATGATTATACTAATGAAGCTAAAATTATTATTAAGAATGCTTATGAAAGTAAAGAAATGATAATAAGACCTGAAGATTATGCTAAAAAGATTAAGATAATGAATAATAAATACTATTATATTATTGATGATATCTTATATGAAAATGGTAAACAATTAATTAATGATGCTAAAAATATTTATAATAATTTAGTATTATTAGGAAATGGTAAGATATTTAATATTAATACTAATAATATTCAAAAACCTATTAATAATGATGGTATATTAAGTAATGTAATTCCATTATATAGTAGTACATTTGAAGATATATTAATTAACACTTATTATTACTATACATTAATAGGTAATGATGAATTAGATTATCAATTGTTTATATATAATAATCAATTATATATGTTAGATAATAGTGATACTATTAATAATAATGTTGTATTTGGTAAATATAATTTAGAAGATTATGAAATAATATTAACAAAAGATAATAGTTTGAAATCATTAAAGGGATTAATTAAATATCCTAAAACATTTGTTAATGCTAAGATTAGTGAAATAACATTTGATAAAGATAGTAATGATACAATTATCATGATTCGTTATAATAATGGGGATATTTTATCATTCAATTATATTACTGGTGAAGAATTATATAGTGTAAATAATAAAATGAAATTAAGTATATTTGAATATATTAATTCTTCATTTAGTAAAAATACTATAGAACTTAGTGAAACTAATAGTGAATATGAAAATAGTAAAAAACTAATCAAGTCAATTGATTTGACTAATGATAATACTATTAATGAATTAGTTAATGAAGTGGTTGATGAAAATAATAATACAAGTAATAAATTAAATACAGAATATATTACTGTATATAATACTGTTAGTGGATTATATGATATATATAATGTTAATGAATTAATTACTGTTGAAACAAAAGAAGAAGGTGGAGAAGATAATCCTTCTGAAGAAAAACCAAATAAAGAAGAAAATATTATCACAAAACCTAAAGTTGTTTCAATAAATAATAAGTTTAAGTCTAACATAGAATTATATAATCATTTCTATGATAATAGTAGTAATAAAGTAAGTGATAAGAAGTTAATAATATTTACAGTTATATTAGTATTGGTAGTTGTAAACTTATTAGTATTAAGTTTTGTATACAGCAGGAAGGAGAATAAAAATGTCCAAGAAAGTTAAAATATTAATTATTATAGCTATAGTAGTTGCCGCTACTATAGCTATAGTGCTTATGATAAAACCTAATAAAGAAAAATCATTTGATATAGAAGAGTTAAGAAAACAAAGTTTATCATATTATGAAGATTATGAACTTAGAATTCTTGATTTTATGGATATGACTGCTTTATTTGGAATAGATAAAGATAATGATGAAAATAGTATGTTTTTAGCCAATATATCAAATGAAGAAATAAAGAAAGAAGATATGTTTATCTTAATAGTTATGAATACTAATGATAGTGATTATTATGATATATTTCAAAGTTATGTAGATTCTGAGAAGAATTATGAGGATAATGAAAAAATATTAGAATTATTCAATAATTCAATATTGAAAAAAGGAAAAAATTATACATATTTTATTCTTGGAGATAATCCTAAAGAAATAGAAAAAGATATACTATTACAATATAAATAAGAAGATGATAAAATGATAAAAAAATTGTTTATTAAAAACTATGAAAATACTAAAGATGCTGATGTTAGAAATAAATATGGTATAGTAGCAGGAATATTTGGAGTTATAACAAATACTATTATTGGTGTGATTAAACTAATAATTGGTATATTATCTCATAGTATTAGTATAGTTGTAGATGCTTTAAATAATATTTCTGACATGTTAACATCTGTTTTAACAATAGTTGGTTTTAATATGTCTAATAAAAAACCTGATAAAAAACATCCATATGGTTATGCTAGATATGAATATATATTTGGATTAATAATAGCAATAATTATGTTAGTAATGGGTATTTTATTTGCTCGTGAAAGTGTTGATAAAATAATACATCCTAGAGTTTTAGATATCAGTTTAATTACATATGTTATTCTTTTAATAGCAATTATACTTAAGTTTATTCAAATGTTTGTATATTTAGATTTTGCTAATAGTATTAAATCTAATACATTAAAAACAAATGCAGTTGATACTAGAAATGATATTATTACAACATGTGTTATATTTATATCTATGTATATTATGCAAACATATAATATTAATATAGATGGATATTTAGGTTTATTTGTTTCTATATTCGTAATTTATAGTAGTATAAAAATGATTAAAGAAGTTATACAACCTTTAATAGGAATAGTACCATCTAAGAAACAAGTAAATGAAATTAAAAGTAAAATTATGTCTTATGATTGTGTACTTGGTATACATGATTTAGTTATTCATAATTATGGTGTTCATAATGATTTTGTTACTGTACATATTGAACTTAATTCTAAATTAACATTATTAAAAGCACATGATTTAATAGATGAAATAGAGAATGATTTAAAAGAGCATATGAATTTACAAGTGACTATACATATGGATCCTATAGTAGTAGGGGATAAACAAATAGATAAAATGAAGAATAGAATTCTAAAGTTATTAAAAGAATTGAATAAGAAAATTGAAATACATGATTTTAGAATGATAAAAGGTAAACATAAAACAAATATATTATTTGATGTAGTATTACCATTTGATCTTAATTATTCATATAAAGATATAAAAGCATATTTGAATGAAAAAATAAAAGGCAATTATGAATACTATATTGAAATAGATAGACCTTTTTGTTAATAAGAGTAGAAATACTCTTTTTAATTTTAAATAACTTTGTAACAAAATGATAAAAAGTTATTGACAATTTAATAACTTTGTATTAAAATGTAACTATGTGGGGAGATGATTGATATGTTTGATTATACTGGACATATGGCTTTAGGAGAGGCAATGGGATTATTAAAAGAACATTATAAGAATCAATATGGTAATAATAATGATGTGTCGGTTACTTTTTCTTTGGATCGTGAAACGGGGTGTTCACATGAATGGGGATCCAATGATGTTGAATACTATACTTATTATGCTTTGATTGCCCAAATTAGTTTTAGTATGAGAGTTGGTTCTATTGTTGTTGGTGATTGCTCAATAAGAAAGGGAGAAAAAGATCTTGAAAATGATTTGTTAGAAATATTTAATAAATTATATGTAGATGGTGAAGATAAAGTCGTCAATATAATGTTTCCAACATTTGGTAATGACATAATTAATTATGATAGAAATGTAGTTGTTTACTTCAAAAAAAATGAATTAAGTTTAAATAGAAGTAAAAAATAACTAAATATAAAAGGAATGAAGTTGAGATGAAAATAATTGAATTAGCAAATGATGTGGTAAGATGTGGTTATTGTAAATCATTATTGAAAATTGAACCTTATGATCTGTTGAGTGAATCAACTGATTTAGGACGTTATATTTGTAATGTTTATTACATATGTGATGTATGTAAAGCTAAAAATTATAATGTTCCAGAGATTTTTAAAGAAGGAAAAAAACAAGAGTATCAAAGAAGAATGAGAAGGGTTTTGTAAGAAGGAGGAATTATGAAATTATTAGATTCTGAGTATGGACCAGAAAGATGGAAAACAATTATTTATTGTACAGGAAGAGGAAATGGAGGAGGAGGTTGTGGAACACTTTTAGAAGTTAGAGAAGAAGATATCTATAATACATTTAGTTATGATTATCTTGGAGATAGAGATACATATTATACTGTTTGTTGTCCAGTATGTGGAAAAGAAACAGATATAGATAGTAGATTAATTAATTTTAGTGTTTCAGGAAATAGTAAAGAAAGAGTTTTATCTAGATATAAGAAACAAGGCATTTATTAATTTAATAATTAGCTTGTTTATGATAAAATATAGATGGTGATAACTATGAAAGAGTTTAAATTTGGTGTGGCAACAGATACTATAATATTCTATATCGATAGCAGGAAAAATGATAATATACGTGGATTACCTAGTAAACACTTTGGTGTATTACTTGTTAAAATGAATAATGATGTTTATAAAGATAAATGGGTGTTACCTGGTGGATTTGTAGGAATGGATGAAACATTAGAAGATGCAAATCAAAGAATAATAAAAAAGGAAACTAATTTGAATAATGTATATACTGAAGAAATAGGTGCTTTTTCTAGAGTAGATAGAGACTCAAGAGGAAGAGTTATATCAATAGCTTATATGTCATTAATTGATAAAAACAAATTGAAAAATAATATTAGTGAAAATGCATCTTGGTTTGATATATATTTCAAAGAAGAAAATAATAAGACAATTGTAAGACTAGTTAAAGAAGATGAAGAATTATTATTAAAATATAAGAAAAAATTGGTTGATAAAACAACTGAAGAATATGAATATATTAGCGAAACAAATGTATTGGGATTTGATCATGAAGATATATTGATTAAAGGCATTGTTAATCTTAGAAACAAAGTTAATTCTACAGATATAGCATTTAATTTAATGCCTGAAGAATTCACTATTGGAGAATTAAAACAGGTATATGAATTAATACTTGGCAAAAAAGTAATTAACTCTGCTTTTAGAAGAGTAATTAAAGATAAAGTGGTATCAACAAACAATTATATTAAGACCGGTGGTCATAGACCTTCATGTTTATTTAAATATAAAAAATAACTCCTTGAATGGAGTATTTTTTTGTGTTAGAATAATGAACTTGTAGAGAGGTATACTATGACAGATTTAGCGGGATATTTTAAAGGAAGAACTCCATTAGATGAGAGAGAAAAAGTATTTTTTGATATGGTTGATAAACTAGATAAAGAAAGTTTTAATTTGTTTTGTGAGATTACTAGTTTAAATGATGAATCAACATATAAGATAGATAGCTTGATTATGAGAAGTGAAGAACTATATAATATATTTTTAGTTATAGAAGATTGCTTTGAATACTTAGAAAAGATTGAACAAGAAAGTGGCATCTATGCAGGGAACAGATTACAGGCTAAAAGATTATTAGCAGGAATAATGACAGCCAATCTATTTATGTTTAATTTTTTGATAGCTATAATAGTTTTTGTTATGATTAATATGAAAGCTAATAAAGATTATGCTGAAGAGTTTTCTAAAATATGTGATAGAGTATTTAAATTTGATGAAGATCAAATGAGAATTATTAAAACAACTTTAGAAAATTGTCAAAGATTATTAAAGGGTAAAATGAATAGATTAAATGTTACTCTTAAAGAAGATTATGATGGAATAATTGTAAAATCTAATAGTGTAATAGGAGAATATATTAATGGAGAAATAGGAGAAGAATATATTAATAAATTACCTATTGAAGTTAAAAATAATATTGTAAATATATTACATCAAGATTTAAATGTTGAAAGTACTAATATATATGAATTGTTAGGTTTAACAAAGAAAAAGTATAATGATAATATAAGACTAATAAAAGAATTAACAAACTAGATTTTTATCTAGTTTTTAAATGTAATAATTGTTATAATATTTTTAGTGGTAAAGTATATATAAAGGAGGTAAATATGATATATACAAAAGAAGTAGAACATATGTGTCCTGTAGGTAAAGTATGTCATGGTTGTGCTCCAATACCTGAAGAAGGTAAATGGGTACAAGCAAAAGAAATAAAAGATATTTCTGGACTTACTCATGGTATAGGATGGTGTGCACCTCAACAAGGAGCATGTAAATTAACATTAAACATTAAGGAAGGAATAATTGAAGAAGCATTAGTTGAAACTATTGGTTGTTCTGGTATGACTCATAGTGCAGCAATGGCAGGAGAGATATTAGTTGGTAAAACTATATTAGAAGCATTAAATACTGATTTAGTATGTGATGCGATTAATACAGCAATGAGGGAATTATTCTTACAAATAGTATATGGAAGAAGTCAATCTGCTTTTTCTGAAGGTGGACTTGCTATTGGGGCGGGTTTAGAAGATTTAGGAAAAGGTACTAGAAGTCAAATAGGAACTATTTATTCGACTAAAGTTAAAGGACCTAGATATTTAGAACTAGCTGAAGGATATATTGTTGAAATTGGACTTGATAAGAATAATGAAATATGTGGATATAAATATGTTAATCTAGGGAAAATGATGGAAAATATTAAAAAAGGAATTGAACCTATGGAAGCAATTGAAAAAGCAAGTGGAACATATGGTAGATTCGATGAGGCGGTCAAGAAAATTGATCCTAGGGAGGAATAATTATGGCATTATTTGAAAGTTACGAAAGAAGAATAGACCAAATTAAACCTGTAATGAAAAAATATGGAATCAAAGATTTTGAAGATGCTAGAAAGATATGTACTGATAAAGGATTTGATCCATATGAAATAGTTAAAGGAATTCAACCAATATGTTTTGAAAATGCATGTTGGGCTTATACTTTAGGAGCAGCAATCGCTATTAAATCTGGTAGAACTAAAGCAAGTGAAGCAGCTAAAGCTATTGGAGAAGGTTTACAAGCATTTTGTATTCCAGGTAGTGTTGCTGACGATAGAAAAGTAGGACTTGGACATGGTAATTTAGCTTCTATGTTATTAAATGAAGATACTAAATGTTTTGCATTCTTAGCAGGACATGAATCATTTGCAGCAGCAGAGGGAGCAATTGGTATTGCTAAAAGTGCTAATAAAGTAAGAAAAGAACCATTAAGAGTTATATTAAATGGATTAGGAAAAGATGCTGCTCAAATAATATCACGTGTAAATGGATTTACATATGTTAAAACTGAATTTGATTTTTATACAGGGAAAGTAAAAATAGTAGATGAAATTAAATATTCAGATGGAGAAAGAAGCAAAGTTAGATGTTATGGTGCTAATGATGTTAGAGAAGGAGTTGCTATTATGCATTTAGAAGGAGTAGATGTATCTATTACTGGTAACTCTACAAATCCAACTCGTTTTCAACATCCAGTTGCTGGAACATATAAGAAAGAATGCATTGAGAATGAAAAAAAATACTTCTCAGTTGCTAGCGGTGGAGGAACAGGTAGAACTCTTCATCCAGATAATATGGCCGCCGGACCTGCTTCATATGGTATGACAGATACTATGGGAAGAATGCATAGTGATGCTCAATTTGCTGGATCTTCTTCAGTGCCAGCACATGTAGAAATGATGGGACTTATTGGTATGGGTAATAATCCTATGGTAGGTGCAACAGTGTCAGTAGCAGTAGCGGTAGAAGAAAACTGTTAGTAATATTTTGTTAATAACATTGACATAATAACAAATGTGTGGTATAATGATATCGTTGAAAGGGAGTAGTTCTCATTGAAAAATGATCTATATTTCATCAATGCGGTTGTTATACCTGGATATATAGTTAATGAACAAGACTTTTACAAAAGTTTGTAGGGGTCTTGTTTTTTTTGCATCAAGATTCTTGCTTGCAAAGAATGGAGGAATGAAAATGCAAATAGTTAATGATTTTAATATTAGTAAAGGGGGTGAGGATTGTATGATTACAGTATTTTTAGGTGGAACTTGTAATGGATCAACTTGGAGAGATGAATTAATGCCTATGCTTGAAAGTGAAAAAATAAGTGCTTTTAATCCTGTTGTTGAACATTGGGATGAAAAAGCACAAGCTGAAGAAGACTTTCACAAAGAAAATGATGACATCATGTTATATGTATTTACTCCAGAGTTCAAAGGTATATATAGTGCTTTCGAAGTAGCAATGTTAAGTTGCAAAAATCCTGGTAGTGTAGTTTGTTGTATTTTAAATGAACGTGATGGTAAGACTTATGAACCACATGTACAAAAGAACATGAAGAAAATTAAAAAAGACTTATTAGAAAATGGTACATTAGTTCTAGATAGCTTAGAAGAAGTTGCTAATTATTTAAACTCTTTAGAAAAGAAAAACAAAGATGAAAAAATAATTATAATGCAAAAAAAAGACCTTTAATAGGTCTTTTTTAATGTATAAGAGTAATTGTCAACCATTTAAGGTTGACATTTTTATTATGTAGTGCTACAATTTAATTGAATTTAAAGAGAAAGGAGTGAGAACATGGTTAATTTAGATTCTAAAAATTTATGTTTATTATTAGTAGGTAAGAAAGAGTGTGAACTAATCTTGTTCTCAGCTTTCTAAATATACGTTTGTGCCTACTAATGTAGGTTTTTTTATTGAGGAGGTTTATTATGAAGAAAAGTTTAAAAGAATTTAAACCTCTATGGGAATTTGTTAAAGAAGATAAGTTTAGAATTATTATTGCAAGTATACTTATATTTATTACTGAACTTGCGGATACTTTGGCTGGTTATTTAAATGGACAAGTTGTTGAATCTATTACTAAATTAAATATTGAAAGATCTTTAATCTTTTTAGGAATATATTTATTTATTAATATAGTTATTGATAATTATATGTATGTTAAGAGTTCAGCTATGCTACAAAAGGTAGAAAATAAAGTATCTAGAAGACTTAGTTTTAAAACTTATAGAAAAGCATTGGATTTACCAGCATATGCATATGAAAAGACTTCTTCAGGAGAAGTAATTAATAGAGTTACAAATGATGCAGATTCATTATCTTTTGCTTTTGGTAGACTACTTCAAATGTTTTCTTCAATTGTTGGAGCAATAGTAATTATAGTATATGTATTTATTAATTCATGGATTATTGGATTAGAAATATTATTATTTGTATTTTTATTATTTTTAATTATTAAAAAATATAACCCATTATTAATAAGTATTCATAAAGAAAGGAAAAAGGAACAAGATAAATTTTCTTCTATAGTTAATGAATCTATTAGAGGTGTTAGAGAAATTAAAACATTGGGTGTTAAAAAGAATTTAATTGATGACACTAGAAAAATTATTAAAAATATATTTAAAAAATCAAATGAAGAAATAGATACTAATAGTAAATATAAAATTTTAAATAAGTTTGTAAGAGCGTTTTTAGAAGCGAGTGTTTTCGGAACATGTTTAGTTCTTATGTATTATGGCAAGATTACTTTATCATTCTTTATAGCTATGACATATTATGTATATAGATTTATGTGGTTGATAGATGAGGTAAATAGTTTTACAGAAACTTATCAAAAATTATACGTTTCATTATCTAGAGTTAATGAGATAGTAGAAAACAAATTATATCCTGATGAAAAATTTGGTGAAAAAAGAATTAATAATATTGAAGGTGTAATAGAATTTAGGAATATTAAATTTGGTTATCCAAATGAAGGAATTCTACTAGACAACTTTAATTTAAAAATTGAACCACATAAAAAAATAGCAGTAGTTGGGAAATCTGGTCAAGGTAAATCAACAATATTTAACTTACTTACAAGAATATTTGATCCTATTGATGGAGAAGTACTAATAGATAATGTTAATATTAATGAATTAAGTGAAAAAGAATTAAGAAATAAGATTTCTATTATTAGACAAGAACCATTTATATTTAATAGAACTATATTTGATAATTTTAGATTAATTAATAAAAATATTACTTTAAAAGAAGTAAGGAAATATACTAAGATGGCATTTTTAGATGACTATATTATGTCTCTTCCGCAAAAGTATAATACTGTATTAGGTGAAGGTGGAGTTAATTTATCAGGTGGTCAAAAACAAAGACTTTCAATAGCAAGAGCACTTGCTAAGAATAGTAAAATAGTTTTATTTGATGAAGCTACATCAGCACTTGATAATAATTCTCAGGAGTATGTTAAAGAAACTATTGATAACCTTGTTAAAGATCACACTATTGTAATAGTAGCTCACAGATTATCAACAATTATGGATGCAGATATTATATATGTTGTTGATAAAGGTAAAGTTGTTGATTCAGGAACTCATAAAGAATTATTAAAGAATAGTAATATATATAAGAATTTATATGAAACGGAATCTTTAAATTCATAAAGGATAAGTTTTTACTTATCTTTTTTCTTGTTTTTTTCTTGATTTTATTTTACAATTAACTATAGGAAGGAGTAGAATATGAAGAAATTATTAGGTGTAGTATTTGCATTATTATTTTTAGTTTCTCCTATGGTATTAAGAGCTGCTGAAAAAGAAAAAGTTAACATTTCAAAATATAATACTTTGAATCTTAAACAAACTTTAGCAGAAGAAGAAATAGCAGAGGAATTTACTAATTATGCTGAAAGTGATGATCAAATAACTATATATTTATTTAGAGGAAAGGGTTGTGGTTATTGTAGAGCATTTTTAAGTTTTCTAAATACTATAACAAATGAATATGGACAATACTTTAAACTTGTTTCATTTGAAACTTGGTATGATGAAAACAATTCTAATTTATTAGCTACAATTTCTGACTTTATGGGTGAAAGAGCAGGAGGAGTTCCATATATTATAATTGGAGACCAAGTATTCCCAGGATATGCTAATACATATGATGACTCAATTAAATCTGCTATTACAACATTATATGATTCAAAAGAAAGATATGATGTATTTGAAGAATATAATAAAGCAATAGATGCAGAAAAAAGAGCCGCTAATGCAGGAGTTATTAAATCAATTGTATGGAATTTCGTATTTATTTCATTAGCAACAGTTGTAGTTTGCTATTATGTAAATAGATCTAATAAAGAATTATATGAGAGATTAACTAATACTAAGCCAGTTAAAGCAGTAGTAAAAGAAGAAACTGTTGAAGTTGAAGAAACTGTAAAAAGACCTGTTGCTAGAAAAACTCAAGTTAAAAAAACTACTAAAAAAGCAAATGCAAAAACTAAGAAAAAGTAGTTGTGTTCTTTTAATAGTTTTAAGTATATTTATATTGTTTGGATGTAACAATAAGAATGATGCTTATAATTTTAAAAAAGAATATGAGAGTTTAAATAATAAAAAAGATTCTAATGGAAAAATCATTAGAGAGATTAAAATAGGTAGAAATAATCCATTTATTTATAAAACTGCAGATGATATCATTGAATTAATAAATAAGAAAGAAACATTTATTGTATATTTTGGTTTTGCATCATGTCCATGGTGTAGAAGTATACTTCCAACTTTTATTGAAGCATTAAAAGATAATGGCATTGAAACAGTTTATTATGTTGATATTAAAGATATTAGAGATGAATATGAATTGGACGAAAATAATAAACCTATATTAACTAAAGAAGCAAGTGAAGGATATGATAGATTATTAGAATTATTTGATTCTAATTTATCTGATTATACAATAAAAGATGTCAAAATAGGGAAAAAAAGAATATATGCTCCCAATATTGTAAGTATAATATATGGAAAAGTAATATCTATTGAAACTGGTATTAGTTCATTACAAACAGATGGTTATATGGAATTAACTGATGAGATGATTGATGAAACATATGGTATATTTGATGATTTAATTAGACCAGTTAGTGAAGTATTAAATAGTTGTGATATTAATACAGGATGTTAAAATAAGGCATAAAAAAACTTGTAAGAAATTACAAGTTTTAATTTGTCTTAAAGTATTGTTGGAACTAAGAAATAAATCATAAATAGTATAAATACTATTATTGTAACAATAGTCATTTCGGCTTTAGGTTTTTTATTTTTTCCTAATTTATATCCAATTAAATCTGTTAAGTAAATAATACCATCTAAGAATACAAATGATACAATTCCCATACCAATACCTTTAGTTATTGAATAAGAAAGAACCATAGTTATTATTGTCATAAATGCAGGAATTGAATTCTTAACATTTTTAAAGTCAACATGTACTACATTTTCCATCATTAATACACCGACATAAATTAATGCACAAGCAGCTGCTGGAGTAGGAATGAAAGCGAATAATGGAAGTAAGAATATTGATAATAAGAATAATATTGCAACTGTCAATGCTGTTAATCCAGTTCTACCACCTGCACTAACACCAGCACCACTTTCTACGAAAGTTGTAACTGTACTAGTTCCACTTAATGAACCAGCTATAGTAGCAACACTATCAGCATACATCATTTTACCATAATTAATTGGTTTTCCATCTTCATCCATTAAATTAGTACTTGAACAACAACCGATAACTGTTCCCATTGTATCAAACATATCAATCATTGAGAATGAAACAATTAACATAACTGTTGTCATAAATGAACCTTCTGGGAAATTGAATCCACCTTTGAACAATGATAAGAATACAGTGTTATCTCCACTGAAGAAAGCACTTATGTTTTCCCAGAACTTCCAACTTATTCCAGGAACTTTTCCTGTTAATATTGAAGTGTTAGCAACTCCTAGAGGAATAGCCAAAATAGTAGCAGCTATAATTCCAATAATAACAGAACCTTTAACATTATAATGTCTTAATACTCCAATTACAAGTAATCCAAATAGAGCAACTACTGCTGAGCAAGCAGCACCACCTTGATGCCATAGTTCAGGATTATTAAAGTCTACTAATTGAAGTAAAGTAAATTGATTGTCTGTAATAATTTGAGCATTTTGAAGTCCAATAAATGCAATAAATAATCCGATACCAACAGAAATGCTTATTCTTACAGATTTAGGTATTCCTTCAAATATCTTTTCTCTTAAAGAAATCAATTCTCCAGTTCTTTTATTTCTTCCACATGGAATGAAAGATAATAATAGGAATATGATACCACTTATGAATACAAGAGCCATTGCATTACCATAAGAGTAACTAAATCCCATTGCACCACCAACAATTGTACCAACTGTTGCATTTAATCCCATGCCTGGTGCTTGAGCTAAAGGCATTTTAGCAAGTAATGCCATAAGAAGTGTTCCAATAAATGCTCCTAGGGCAGTTGCAATAAATACACTAGAGAATCTAGGATCTGCTGTACCTCCCCAAAGAATATTATTTGGATTAACTATCAAGATATAAGCCATAGCAAGAAATGTTGTCATACCAGCAAATATTTCTATTTTTTTTGTTGAACTTCTTTCAGTTATACCAAAAAAAGAATCTAATTTGCTTGTATGTCTTTTTTTGTTTTTCACAAAATACACCCTTTCTGGAAAATAAAAAATCTTACACCCCTGATGTAAGACTATGTTACATATGAAGAAAATAATATCATGTCATAGTCCATTCATTTATGGTGAATAGGTAGAGACGCTTAAACCATATTTTTAAGCATATATGACTTATCTACTTTCCACTTAAATTATGACACAATATTAATAAAAAAGCAATAGATTAAAAATATTTTTTAATTAATTCTATTGCTTCTAAAACTATATTTAATGATTTGTTATCTTTATCTTCCAACGGATTAAATTCTACTATGTCCATAGATACAATATTTAATTTTGTAATGAATTCTTCAAATGCTTTTATAGCATCTTTCTTTTTAAATCCACGACCCCATCTATTAGGAACGTTTACTCCAGGACATTCAGTTGTATTGATTGAATCTATATCAAAACTAAAATGTATTTTATTTACTCTTTCATTTAAATAATCAATTGCTTCTTTAATAGACTTATCAATTCCATTTTTATTAATATAATCTAAGGTAAAAGTTTTAATATTACATCTATCTATTAATTCTTGTTCTGGAGGGTCAATATCATTAATACCAAATAAAACAACATTTTTATAATCTATTTTAGTTTTCTTTTCATATAGATTTACTAAACTATCCAAACCAAAACCCATTAATGCAGCTAGTGGGTAACCATGTATATTATAAGTAACAGTAGTCAGATTTGTGTTCATATCTGGGTGTGTATCAAACCATATTACACCAAGATTACCATTATTAGTACTACTGCCAGAAATACTTCCTATTGCTAGAGAGTGATCACCTCCAATAGTGATTGGAAGATATCCATCTTTTTGTGTTTTATCAACTTCTTTAGCAAGTTTTAAGTCATTTATTATAACTGTATCAATATCCAAATTATTTGGTTCAATAGTAATAATCTTATCTATATTAACATGTTTTTTAATAATATCTATTCCTTTGTCGGAACCTTCTACATGGCAACCATCTTTAATAGGGAATCCAATAAGTTTAGTTTTCATAATAATCACCTTCCTTCAATTATAACATATTTTGTTATAATTGGAATATATTGGAAATTTTATTAAATTATTATTAACCATAATAATATTAGGTGATTAATATAAAAAAATTTCTTTTATTTATATGTTTGTTTTTCCCATTTAATATTTTAGAAGTAAATTCTAATGATAATAAAGTTCTTTTATATGAAAAAGAAAACTTATATGAAGAAGATTATTATAATATATATTTTGATAAGATTAATAGTAAAGTATTAAAAAATGTTATAGACAATTCTAATATATTAGTAATAAGTTTTATAATAGATGATAAAAAATACTATGCTGAAAGTATTGATGAATTAGTTGATAAATATATTAGTGATAAATCGTTAGAAGAAAAAATATATTATGAAAGTAGGGGAATATATATTGATTCTATTAATGTTATTTGTGATAAGAATGAACTTTTAAAGTTAGAGAAAGAAACTCGTTTTTATTGATTTTTATACTCATTATGATATACTTTAATTATAATAGAAAGAGGTATGTAATAATGAAAGAAGAGAAAAAGAAAAATATAGCTATTGTGTTATTAATTATTATGATAATTATACTTGCAGGATTTCTTGTTTATATATTAAATGGTAACAAGGAAGAAGAAAAACCTGTTGATATTGAAACAAAAAATGAAGAAAAAGTATATTCCGGATTAAAATATGATGATAATAGTGGATATACTGGTGAATTAATTGTATATTATGACTTAGATGGAAAAGATTTTTGTTGGTCTGATGATAAAGAGGATTGTGGTAAAACAAGTATTAGTATTAAAACAGAAAACGAAGCAAAGAAATTAGATGTTTATCTTCATAAATATGTTTTTTATAAAGATAATGGTAAATTAAAAGTATATAATCATGAAACTCAAAAGTCATATATTATTAATGTAGCAAGTAATTATTTTAGTAATTATTTTGAAGTTGATCCAACGACTAAAGATTTTGTTGGTATAATAATTAGAAAAGAAGATGAAGGAAAAGCAAGTTATTATTCAGTTGTTGATGATAAAATGATGTATGATCAAAAATATGATGATTTAATGTTTTTATCAAAAGATTATTTGTCTGGTGATACATCAAAATGTGTAAAAGATGAAGATGGAGATGATGATTGTAATCAAACATACATCTATTTATTAAGTACTAATGGAGAAAAAGTAGTTGCTCAATATCAAGTTACTCCTGATGAAGATGGATACTATGGTGGAGAAAGACAATATGGATTATTACAAAATGAAAAAGGTTTGTATATTTATGTAGGAGAATTTACAGATGCAGTTGCATATGATGAAGTATATACAAAAGATTTAAAAAGAATTGTTACTAAAACAGGTGAGGCTGATTGTGATATAGGTACTGATGGTAACTTATATGTTAATAAAAAAGGAATAGTTACAGTATATGATCAAGAAGGTAAAAAGATTAAAGAAAGTAAAAAATATGATGTATTACAAATTATTAGTGAATATATTGTGGCAATTAAAAATAATAAATTAATAATAGCAACTGTTGATGGTGAAGAAAAAGAATTAGCTAGTTGGAATAAGAAAAACGAATATCATTGGATGCTTTCTGGATGGTATGAAGAAGATGGAAAGAATGGTATATATTTAGTTGTACAAGACAAGAATACTAAAATTGATGATGTATGGAATTATTGTAAGAAGCATAATAATTGTAATGGAGAAATTAGTAGTAAATCTGAGTTAAAAGAATATTATTTAGGATATGAATATTATTTTGTTCCTGAAACAAAAGAAACAGGAAAGATTCCTACATATATAGGTGGATATGCTAAACCAATATTATATTTATATCCAACTAAAGAAATGAATGTAACAGTTACATTTGATAAACCAGAAAATTTAACAACTACATATCCTAAATATAATAATGGATGGAGTGTTCTTGCTAAACCAAATGGTGACTTATATGATTTAAATGGTAAATATTATTATGCATTATATTGGGAAGAAAACTTAAATCATAGAGTAGATTTTAAAGAAGGCTTTTATGTTACTAAAGAAAATGCTACTAAGTTCTTAGAAGAAAAATTATCATATATTGGACTTAATGATAAAGAAAGAAATGAATTTATTATGTATTGGTTACCAATACTTGAAAGAAATGAAAAGAGTTTAGTATATTTTGAACTTACTAATGAAAGAAATAATAATAGTAAAATAAATATTAATCCTAAACCAGATTCAATGTTAAGATTAGCTATTCATATTAAGAAAGTAAATGGAATAGTAAATATTAAAGAACAAAAACTAACTAGATTTAATAGAATTGGATTTAGTGCTGTTGAATGGGGCGGAGTTATATATTAAAAAAAGAATCAAGAGATAATCTCTTGATTTTTTTATAATGTTAATTTATTTTGATCTTCTGAATATCCTAATTTCTCAGCTATAAAAGTTAATTTATCCATTAATTCTCTTTTTTGATTTGCTTCTTGAATTAAATGTGCTTTAAGAATTGCTGGATCAATAATTTCAAGCCATGCTCTACCATTATCAGTAGGATATATTTTTAATACAATTACTCTTTTTAGATTTGGATTTTGTAGCATTTTTTCATATTCAGTTTGTGCTTCATCAATAGTTTTATCAATAGTATCTGCCCAAGTAATTCCACCTTTAGTATTCATAAATATATGATTCTTATAAGCATGTCCAAATTTATAATTACAAGAATGAATTATCATGCTTTCCTCATATGATTTTATTAATCCTCCACCTGATAATTCTATTTTATCTGTTAATAAATTGTTTGTTTCCATATTATTCTCCATCCAATAATTGCTGTATATTATATCATAAAATTGTGTTTTTTTCAATATTAAGTTCTTTTTTTTTATGTATTTAAAAAATGATTGTTTTGTAATATAATTAAGATGGTGATGATATGAAAAAGAGTTATATAATTGATGGAAATGAAGCTTGTGCTAGAGGAAGCTATTTATTTAGTGAAGTATGTGGTATTTATCCAATAACTCCTGCTAGTCCAATGGCAACTTTAACTGATAAATGGAGTAGTGCTGGTAAAACAAATTTATTTAATGATACTGTTAAAGTAATTGAAATGCAAAGTGAAGCAGGAGCAGCAGCGGTTACTCATGGTGCTTTACAAGCAGGAAGTCTAGGTACAACATTTACAGCATCTCAAGGGTTATTATTAATGATACCAACAATGTATAAAATAGCTGGTGAAATGTTGCCAGGAGTAATACATGTAGCAGCTCGTAGTTTGGCTACTCATGCATTATCTATATTTGGAGATCATCAAGATATATATGCTACTCGTAGTACAGGATTTTGTATGTTATCTTCTTCATCAGTACAAGATGCTTATTATATGGCTATTGTTTCACATTTATCTGCTATTGAAGGGTCTTTGCCATTTTTACATTTCTTTGATGGTTTTAGAACTAGTCATGAATTAAATAAAGTAGAAATATTGGATGATGAAGATGTATTAAAATTAGTAGATTATAAAAAAGTAAATGAGTTTAAGAAAAGGGCATTAAATTTAGGAAAAGAAATAACTCGTGGTACTTCTGAAACAGGTGACGTATATTTTCAAAATACTGAAGTAAGAAACAAATATTATGATAAGATGTTTGAAATTGTTGAATCAAATATGAATAAAATAAATAAAATTGCTCATACGGATTATAAACCATTTAATTATTATGGTAGTGAAGATGCTACTCATGTAATTATTGCCATGGGTAGTGTTTGTTCTACTATTAAAACTGTTGTTGATTATTTAAACAATCATGGTAAAAAAGTTGGTTTAGTAGAAGTTCATTTATATAGACCATTTAATAGTGAATACTTGAGTAATATATTACCTAAGAGTGTTCAAAGAGTAGCTGTCATTGATAGAACTAAAGAAAGTGGTAGTACAGGAGAACCATTATATTTAGATGTTGTCGAATCTTTAAGGAATAGAAGTACCATTAAGGTAGTTGGTGGTAGATATGGTTTATCTAGTAAAGATGTGCCTCTTAAAGACGTAAATGCTGTATTTGAAAATTTGTTTAAATCAAGTCCTAAAAATAACTTTACAATTGGTATTGTAGATGATGTAACCAATTTAAGTTTAGAACCTAAAGATATAGATTATAAACCTGATTATAAAGAAATTAAAGTATATGGTTTTGGATCTGATGGTATGGTAGGTGCTAGCAAAAACTTTATGAAAGTTTTAGGTGATAGAGAAGGTAACTATGTTCAAGGGTATTTTGAATATGATTCTAAGAAAAGTGGTGGAGTTACTATTTCTCATTTAAGGGTTGGTCCTCATAAAATAGATGCTCCATACTTCTTAACTAATCCTGACTTTATAGTAGTATCTAAAGATATTTATTTAAGTAAATATTATTGTTTAAAAGACATCAAAGATAGTGGAGTATTATTGATTAATACTAATAAAAATGATGCGGAATTAAATAGTTTAATTAGTTATGAAAACAAAAAAGATATTGTTGATAAGAAGATAAAAGTATATGTAGCTAATTTAGATGAGTTAAATGAAAAATATTCATTGAAGGGTAAAATCAATAACATAATGTGTATGTATATGTTAAAAATTAGTGGGTATGATAGAAATGAAATAGATGATTTTAAAAAATTAGTAGAAAAAACATATATATCTAAAGGACAAAATGTTGTTGATAATAATATAGGGGCTATTAAAGAAGGATTAAATTATTTAGAAGAAATTGATAACAGAATCTTTACGTTAATAGAAAGTAAAGAAAATAAAAAGGACTTTACAGATGAAATATTAAAGTTAAGAGGTAATTTATTAAAGGTATCTGATTTTGAAAAATATAAGGATGGTACTTTTGAAGGTGGCACAGCTGCTAGTGATAAAAGGAAGATTGCTCTTAGTGTTCCTAAGTGGTGTAAAGAGAATTGTATTGAATGTAATCAATGTGCATTTGTGTGTCCTCACGCATGTATTAGACCTTTCTCATTAGAAGATAGTGAACTAATTAGTGCCCATATAGATAAAGATGAAACAATAATAAGTGTAGGAGAAAAGAACAAGAACTTCTATATTGCTATTAATGAATCTAATTGTACAGGATGTGGATTATGTGTAAGTGCATGTCCTGGTAAGAATGAAGAAAAAGCATTAGAACTTGGCAACTATGAAGAAAGAAAAGATAGAATAAGTGAATATTTATTTAATAAACATGAAAATATAGTTCCGTTTAATAACAACACTGTTAAAGGAATAGGATTTAGTAAACCATATTTTGAGTTTAGTGGCGCTTGTGCTGGTTGTGGGGAAGCAGCATATATTAAGATACTAACACAATTATATGGAAAGAATATGGTAGTTGCTAATGCTACTGGATGCAGTTCTATATATGGTGGTTCTTTACCATTAACACCATATAAGATTCCATGGATGAATTCATTATTTGAAGACAATGCTGAATTTGGATTTGGAATTCATATGTCATATAAAAAGACTCGTGAAAGAATCAAAAAATTAATGTATAAGTATAAAGATGAAGTATCACCTGAAATAAAAGCAACATTTAGAGAATGGATTGACAATATGGATGATGATGATTTAACCTATGCTATTAAGAATAAACTAGAAGGTAGTTTAATACCTGAAGAATTAAAAGAATTATTAGATTATGTACCAAATAGAAACGTATGGATTATAGGTGGAGACGGTTGGGCATATGATATAGGATATGGTGGACTTGATCATGTTTTACATAGTAATGAGAATATTAATGTATTAGTTTTAGATACAGAAGTATATTCAAATACTGGTGGTCAAAAATCTAAGTCAACTAGAATTGGTAGTGTAGCAGAATTTGCTTCTAGTGGAAAACTTGAAAATAAAAAAGATTTATTTAAAATTGCTATGGCTATACCCAATGTATATGTAGCATCAATATCTATGGGAGCAAATCCAATGCAAACATTAAAAGCATTTAAGGAAGCAAAAGAACATAATGGGCCATCTCTAATAATTGCATATTGTCCATGTATAGAGCAAGGAATAGTTGGAGGAATGTCTAATCAATTGGAAGAGCAAAAATTACTTGCTAGAGTAGGATATAATTTGTTAATGAGATATAATCCAGAGGAAGATAAATTAACAGTTGATTCTAAAGAACCTGAATTTAGTGAATTTGACAGTGTATTTAGAAGTGAACTTAGATATAAAAATCTAGAGATTAGAAATGAAGAAGAATATCAAAGACTATATGAAGAAAATATGAATCAATCTAAAGAAAGATACAACTATTATAAAGATTTAGAAAAGAAGGATGACAATTAATATCATTCTTCTTTTATTATTAAATAGATATGTGTTAAACTAATGATAGTAGGTGATAATATGAAATTAGATGCTGTACAAATGTTTTCTGATTATTTTGAAGATGAATTTATGATAGAAAACAAAGATAATATGAATGATATAATAAAGCATATTAGTGAATGTAATAATGAATTTATATTAAAAAACAGAACTAATGGAGAAGTATTAGAATTCGTTAGAAATAGAATAGATGAACCCAATTATAAAATAGATAATAGGATAGAAATTATTGATAATGGCATTATTGTCCCTTTTTGTTTTAAAAAGTTTTGGGATTTAATTAAGAATAGTATTCCAAGAAAAATAAAAAAGATATCTATACCTTTACATGATGTTAAAATAGATGTTAGTTTATTTAGTGAATTTAAAGATTTAGAAGAAATTGAACTAAATGATTATGGTGTATTTGATGAAAATGATATGAAATATTTAAATGATAATACTAGTGTTAAAAAGATTAATGCTAGAAATATTTATTCTTTAAAAGGTAAAGAGAATACAACATATACAGATGGCATAATAGTATATGGAAATATATTAATTAATGATATTGATAGAGAGGAAGAATATAAGGACGAACTTTACATTGAAACATTAAAAATAAATGCTAGTCAAATAGAAAAGATAATAAAATGTTTTCCTAATATAAAAAAAGTGTTTTTAATTGTGAATGAAGATAGATATAGTATAACTATTAATAACAAAGATGTTATTATTGAAGTAACAAATAATGAAACAAATAATAAAAATGAAGTAGATGAGTTGTTTAAACTATTAGGATATATTGTTAAATAAAAAAATGTTATAATGTTTTTGGTGAATTATATGTTTAAATATAGTGATACTAATAAAAGATATTATACACTTGATTATTTTTATAAACATAAATTTAATTCTAAAGTATTTAAAGTAAGTTTAAATGCTGGTTTTACGTGTCCTAATAAAGATGGAACAGTTGGTATTGGAGGATGCATCTATTGTTCTAGAACTGGTAGTGGTGAATATGGCGGAGACAAGACTAAAGATTTAGTTACTCAGTTTAATGAAGTAAAAAATATGATGTTAAAAAAATGGCCTAATGCTAAGTATATTGGTTATTTTCAAGCTAATACCAATACGTATGCACCTGTTAATGTTTTAAAGGGAAAATATGAAAGTATACTAAAATTAGATAATGTTGTTGGTTTAAATATAGCGACTAGAAGTGATGCAATTAGTGAAGAGTGTTTAGATTATTTAAATGAATTAAATAAAAAAACATATCTAACTGTTGAACTTGGACTTCAAACCATACATGAAGAAACATCTAAGTTAATTAATAGATGTCATACTCTGGAAAACTTTGAAGAAATGGTTAATAAATTAAGAAAAAGAAATATAGATGTAGTAGTACATATTATAAATGGGCTTCCATATGAAACTCATGATATGATGATTGATACTGTAAAGTATTTAAGTTCACTAGATATACAAGGTATTAAGATACATGCATTATCTATTTTAAAAGATACTGAATTAGAAAAAATGTATAAAAAAACACATTTTAAGGTAATGAGTAGAGAAGAATATATAAATACTGTGTGTGATCAATTGGAATATTTGAGAGAAGATATTGTTGTTCATAGAATAACAGGAGATCCTAAAGTATCTGATTTAATTGAACCTGATTGGTTAATTAAAAAAGTAACAGTTTTAAATGATATTGATAAAGAAATGAAAAGAAGAAATTCATATCAAGGAATAAAAAACAACCTATTTTAATATAGGTTGTTTTTCAAATTTTATAATTGGTTCTCCAATTATACTAATTGGAAGTGTATCACCAAATAAATCTTTTTGTTTATTAATCCAATCATCTATATTATCAATTCTATTATAAGAAATTGATCTTAATTCAGGATGAATATTTAATATATGTCTTCTAGCTATTTCTTCTTTTTGTAATAGACCAGAATCATTAATGAATTCATCTTCAAACATAAACCAAATTAATTCATATACTTCATAGAAATCATTTGTACAATTAATTCCTGTTACTATAGATAAGATAGATTCTAAACTGAATTCTTCTTGTAATTTCATAATATTCCTCCTTTATAGTGTATGTTAAGTGTTACCACGTTATTAATAAAAATAGGACTGTCACCCCCTGATGAACAGTCCGGAAAAAAGAATAAAAAGGGGTTGGCTAGTGTGATACTAGCACCAATTCGCCTAAAAGTGAATTGGTAAGTCTATATACTAATGTAAAAGGTGTAATTTGTCAAGTGTTTTTTTTAAAAAAATATAATTTGTTTTATAGTTAAAAAAATGATATTATTTTATTTGAGGTAGATAAAAATGAATAATAAGTTTTCAAGTAATAAGTATTATGCTAATAAAGTATTAGCGGAAGAAGAAGTAGGAAAATTAGAATCCCATAATCAACAAAAAAGTTTAGAAAGATTTTCAAAAAGAGATTATAATCAAAATAAAGCATTAGAATCAATGAATATAAATCAATCATTGGCAAAATCAATCTATGAATTTTTGATTGCTAAATCTGATAAACTACCATCTTTTGAATTTTTTGGTAAAGTATTTGCTAATTCTAAAACAGGTATTATGTCAATGGGATATGGTGTTACTGTAAGCAATGATTATGAAGTAATTCATTCTAGTCCATCTGAGGATTCGGATGTTGAAAGAATAGATATTATCAATTTGGATGGGTATATAGCATTCTATGAAAAACCAGGATTTAAAGAAGAAAACTATAATTATGATGAAAAAGAATATAATAAAACAATTGATGTTAATAAAAGTCCTTTATTTGAAATAGGAAGAGTAAATTATTTAAGAGATTATCTAAAAAAATGTCAAGAGTATATACATTCTTTTAACAAAGGCAAACAATTATAAAAAGAATCATTAAAAAATGATTTTTTTTTGAAAAAAATTCTTTTTAAAAAAGATAATGTGTGTTATAATATGGTAAATTTGTTGGAGGTGTGAAATGGAATTATCACAAATTAAAGGCCTTGGACCAAAGACATTAGACTATTTAAAGAATATAAATATTAATAATATAGATGATTTAGTTAACTATTATCCTTATAGACACGATATTATTGTTTTAAATGATATTAAGGAAGCAGTTGATAAACAAAATGTGATAATTGAGTGCATTGTAGACTCAGTACCTTTAACTAGAAGATTTAGAGCTAATATGACATCTCTAACATTTAGAGCAATGTCTAGTAAGAAAATGATAGCTGTTGTTATCTTTAATAGAGCATTTTTAAAAAATAATATTAAACCTGGTAATACGATTACAGTTATAGGTAAATATGATGCATTAAAGAATACAGTAATAGCATCTGATATAAAATTTGAGAAACTAGTTAGTGGATCTATTGAGAGTGTTTATCATTTGACTAGTGGTCTTACTAATAAAGCATTAAAAAAATATATAAATGAAGCGTTAGAAACATATGATAATTATATAGATTATATACCAGATTATTTAAATGAAAAATATAAGTTTATTTCTAAAAAAGATGCTGTTAGAATGATACATAATCCTAAAGATGAAAATGAAGTTAAACAAGCATTAATAAAATTAAAATATGAAGAATTGTTTGAATTTATGTTTAAGATTAATTACATGAAAGAAATAAATAAAGAAAATAAATCGGGATATATTAGGAATGTTGATCCTAAAGATATAGATAAGTTTATAAAAACTCTTCCATTTGAACTTACTGTTGATCAGAATAAAGCAATAAAAGATATACATCATGATATGACAACTAGTAGAAGAATGAATAGGATGTTACAAGGAGATGTAGGTAGTGGTAAAACTATTGTTTCTGTAATAGCTGCCTATATAAACTATTTAGCTAAAAGTCAAACTGCTTTAATGGCACCAACTGAAGTGTTAGCAGTACAACACTATCAAACTATTAAAGACATATTATCTAATACTTCTATGAAAGTAGGATTACTTATTGGAAGTATGAAAAAGAAAGAAAAAGATGATATTGTTGAAGAATTAAAGAATGGAAAGATTGATTTAATAATAGGAACACACGCATTATTAAGTGATAATGTTGAATTTAAAAATCTTAGATTAGTTATTACAGATGAACAACATAGATTTGGAGTTAATCAAAGAGCCAATTTAAAAAATAAAGGATTATTACCTGACACATTATATATGTCAGCTACCCCAATACCTAGAACATTTGCATTAACTATATATGGTGATATGGATATAACTAACATTAAAACTAAACCTAAAGGTAGAAAAGATATTAAGACAATTATTAAGAGTGAAAAAGAGTTAGTTTCTGTCTATGAAATGATGAAACAAGAAGTAGATAAAGGACATCAAGTATATGTAGTATCTCCTCTAATAGAAGATAGTGAAGCAGCTCTTGATTTAACAACTGTAAATGAAATAAAAAGAAATATAGAATTATATTTCAAAGGTAAAGTTAAGAGTGCAATTATGCATGGTAAATTATCTAAGAATGATAAAGATAAAATCATGAATGAATTTAAAGAAGGAAAAATAGATATATTAATATCAACTACAGTAATAGAAGTAGGCGTTGATGTAAAAAATGCTACTATGATGGTTATATATGATGCTGAAATGTTCGGACTTGCTACACTTCATCAATTAAGAGGTAGAGTAGGAAGAAATGAATTTGATTCAACATGCGTATTAATTGGTAGCGAAGACAATGAAAGATTAAAAGTATTAACTGAAAGTAATGACGGATTCTATATCACTGAAAAAGATTATGAAATGCGTGGAGAAGGTGATTTGTTTGGAGTAAAACAAAGTGGTGATATGGAATTTAAGGTTGTTGATTTACACAAAGATATGAAAATATTATTACAAGCTAGAGATGATTCTAAAGAATTTTTAGATAAAAATATAAATAATGATTTTCAAAATTATTCTGAATATGCTAAAATAGTAAATGAGATAAAGAATTTAGATTGATAAGGAGTTATTTATGAATAATAATTATTATGATGAAAAAATTAACAATTTAAATGGGTATAATCAAGGTATTAACAATATGGATTATAAATATGATAAGTTTCAAACAATTAAACAACCTGAGATAGTTTCTATTGATGAAGGGAAATTACTTGATCAAACAGCACAAGATATAATGGATGAAAATGTAGAAGGTGGTATATTAGACCCTAGAACATCTATTGCATCTCCATTAACTGATAGTGACTATGTTGATGATGAAACTTGGGAATTAATTAGTGCATTTTGTAGTGCTGAAATGCAATATAAAACAGAATTATTTAATAGTAAAAGAATTAGAGATTTCCATGAAGCAATTAGAGAAGTATTTACTGCTCAGGCATTAGCTGATTTAGGAAAAGAAAAAATAAAAATGATTGAGGAAGGTAAAGTACCTCTAGAAGAATTAGAATATGTTGAAGCAGAAATAATAATTCTATTTACTCAAATAATGAGACTTAGATTAGACAAAAATAAAACATATGAAAGGGAAAACAAACCAATTAATCCATCATTAACTATTCCAATAGTTAATCCTGAATATATTAATAATGAAAAAAAAGAAGAAGAATTGAATTTAGATGGGCCTATATATGATCCAGGACCTGAGGGCCCAAAAAGACCAGAAATAAATTATACTCAAGGTGGTAGGATGGTCTTAGAAGAAGAACAAGAATTAACAAGATAATAAGGAGGAGATAAACATGGGAAGAGCACATGAAGTAAGAGCAAAAGCAATGGCTGCGACTGCCGCTAAAAAATCAAAATTATATTCAATTTATGCAAAGGAGATTATGAAGGCTGCTAAGTCTAATCCAGATCCTGATAGTAATGATGTACTTAGAAGAGTAATTGAAAAGGCAAAAAGAGAGCAAGTTCCTTCAGACGTTATTAATAGAAATATTGATAAAGCAAAAAAAGGTGAAGTTGAGAACTATGATGTAGTTGAATATGAAGCATTTGCTCAAGGTGGAAGCAATTTAATTGTTAAATGTTTAACAGATAATCCTAATAGAACAATTACATTTGTTAAAACAGTATTCAATAAATGTGGTGCTAAAATAGCAGGTCAAAATGCAGTAAGTTTTATGTATGAACATTTAGGAGCTGTAGGTATTAAGGGACATAATGAAGAAGAAGTAATGGATGCTTTAATAAATGCAAACGTAGATGCTAATGACATCGAAGTTGAAGATGATGTAGTTGTTGTTTATACTGAAGTTAGTGATTTAAATAATGCAAAAAAGGCATTAGAAGATGCATTTCCTGGTATAACTTTTGAAATTGATGAAATTTCATATTATCCAAAAGATACAGTTAAATTAGAAGGTGATGATAAAGCAAAATTTGAAAGATTGCTTGAAATGCTAGATGATTTAGATGATGTAAGTAATGTATATCATAATGTAGAGTTATAAAAAAATAACTCTATTTTTTTTGCATCCAATGTGTTAAAATTATAATAGGTGAGAATGTATGAAATTTAAACCATTAAATAAAGAAGATAGTATTATAGAATCAACTAGATATAATAAAAATGTTGAAGGTAAACATATTGGTATCACTCATAGTTTTGGGTCACAAGATAAAAGAAATTTTGCAGCTTTATGTATGCTTGGAATTATGAGTAAAACAGAAGATTTTGACAGAATAACAAAGAATGATAATGATTCTAGATTAATAGATGTAATTCATAAGATGATTGATAACGCTAATCAAATTGTTGATAAAACATTCTTGAAAGATGATGGAAAGAGGGTTTTATAATATGAATTATGAAATAGATGATGTTATTAAGTTTAAAAATGGAGAGTATCTAGTAATAGATATTATTAAGAAGGATAATAATACTTACTTATATTTAATTAACAATAATGAATATGAAGATGATGTAGCTATAACAAAAGTTACAAATGAAGATGGTGTTATTAGTTATGGACACATAGAAAACGATGAAGAATTTAATTATGTAATTAATAGAATATTTCTAAATTTAAAAGATGAAATAGTTTTATTTGCTAATGAAGATTAAATAATATATAATAATAAAATGCTTTGATTTAAGCACTAGTTGTGTTATAATTTAAAGTGATAATACGAATTGGGAGTGGGTTTATGACGTTAATATCATTTTTTACATCGTTAATAAACATTGGAACCGAATGGTATATGACTGCAATTTATGCGGTATGTTTATTTTTTGAAGGTATAGTATTTGAAGGTGTAACACTTATTTACAACTTGTTTTTGCTTGTTTGTACTATTAATTTAAGTACTGTCTCAGGGTTATTATCATCATTAATAGAGAGAGTAAAAGCTTTAATAATTGTTTTTATTGTATTTAAATTAGGTGTAGCACTAATTGGATATTTACTTGAACCTGACAAAGCCCAAAAAGAAGGAACAAAAATAGTCGTTAATATTTTTATTACGGCTGTATTATTGATATCGTATTCAATGATTTTTGATATATTTAATGAATTAAATTTACTTATTCTAGGTAATCCAACAAATTACCCTTATACTGTGTTATCTACAATAGTTGATGTTTCACCAGAGGAAAAGGACAAAGGACTTATTATGAGACTTGTATTTGGCGATAAAGCTGATGATCTTGATGATGTCGGAGAATATTTATCATATTCAACATTAACAATGTTTATATATGACTATGGTAATCCATCTTCAAGCAATAATGTATCAGCAATTATTTGTCCTGCTACAAGTAGTAATGGTTGCGATTTTAAAAAGTTAGTTAATGCAAATTCAAAGATTAATCTTACAATTGAATATCATCCAGTATTTGCATTCATAGTTGGTTTATTCTTAATTTATAGTATAGGAAAAAGTACTATTTCAGTTGGTGTTCGTATGTTTAAACTGGTTATTTTGCAGTTACTTGCACCATTAGCGATAGTTACTATTTTGGATGGTGGAATCAAAGCAGATATATTTCAAAAATATATAAAGAAATACATAGAGGTTTATTTATCTGCAATGCTTAGATTACTTGCGACATTAATTATTACAGTGTTCTTGTGTAAGTTTATTGTTAATGTAGGCGATTATGCTGCATTAAATGATACTGGTAATACTTGGATGAATATGTTACTTGCTGTAATTGTAATATGGGCCGGATTTAAATTCTTAAGTGAAGCACCTGCTTTTATTGAGAGTATCATTGGAATGAAACTTGGTGGAGATGATAAAACTTCATTTGGACAATTCCTTGGTGGAGTAATTGGAGGTGCTGTTGGTGGAATTGCTGGTCTTTCAACAGGAACGCTTGCTGGTACAATTAGTGGCTTCGCTGGTGGTATATCTTCAGGTGCTAAAGGAAAGAGTGTTGCTGAATGGTTTAAAAATCAATCTGCTAACTCTGCCAATGCTAAGAACGTAGGAGCAAATGCAAGAATGGCTGGTGGATCATTAGCATATGGGGCATCAAAAGTTGGAGGCTTCCTAGGTATTCCTCAAAATAAACTTGAAAAAGGTAAACTTGCTGGTGAAAGACAAACTGCTATGGATAATATGGTTAAGGCATTAGAAGAAAATTATGATGAACAAATTGTGATAGGGGGTCAAAAAGTTGGTGTTGATAGAGGAATATTCAACAATTATGCTTATAAGAAAGGGCATGATTTCTATAAAGGCTTAAGTGAAAAAACTAGAGGTGCTGTTGATAAGACTAACGATGCATACGAAGCATATACTGCAGCACAAGGAGAATATGATAAACTTAGGTCTAACCCTAGTGCTACTGATGCTCAATTGAAAAAAGCTTTTGAAAAGGTAGAAGCTAGTAGAACAGCATTTCAATCTCTTAAAGCAAGTACTGATAAGAAAGTAGATACAGACTTTAATACAAGAATGCTTGAAAATGCGAAAAAAGGTAAATATATTAAATCTAAAGGAAAACTTGCTGTTAAAACTGCCATTGAAACGTATGACAATGTTGCTTCTGCTGGATATACAACTGATGACTTCGTGGCTGGAACTAAACATTTGGTTAATGGTGAATGGGTTGCTGCAACAACTAAAACAGCATCTGATCATTATACTAAACAACAAGATAGAACAACGCATTCAAGAAGTGCTACAAGATATACAAATTCAAATCTTAGAGGTGGCGGCGGAAAATAATATATAGAAAGGAAAAGAGAATATGAACAATTATTTAATACCTGCCAATAGTAAAAAAGGGCAATTGTGGTTTAATATATTTAGACCTATTGATATGGGCATTTTAGGTGGTGGTGCTTTTGCGACCCTATTGTTAGCAATAGCAATTCCATCTCATGGTTTAACGGTAACTGTTGTAAAATTATTGCCGCTTGCTTTATGTTTACTTCTTGTGTTACCTTTGCCTTATTATCATAATGTTCTTGTATTTTTACAAGAAGCAATTCTATATTGGCAATCACAAAAAGAATATCCTTGGAAAGGTTGGTGTGTAAAAGATGTCATCGAAAAATGATACTAGAAGATTTGCTGAAGGATGGATTCCTGTCAGAAATATTGTTAATAACGCTATAGTACTTGAAAATGGTTATGTAGTGACTGGTGTTAAAGTAAGACCGAGAAATATATTTATCTTAGATTATGATTCACAAAATAATGCAATCTTTAATCTTAGAAATTTCTATAATACTTTAGATTTTCCTTTCTGGTTAATAATTGCTGATAGACCTGTTGATATAAATGTTTACTTAGCACAATTGAAGCTATTATTTAATCAAGTACAAACTCAAGCAATTAGAAAATTAATTAGAGAAGATATTGAAAAAGCAACTTTATTTATGAGTAAAGATGTTAATGTAACTGATACAGAATACTTTATATTGTTTAAAGAATCTAGTAAAAAACCTGATTTAATTCAGAAGAGAATTCAAAATATGATATCAGGTTTAGCGGGGGCTGGTCTTCAATCATCTCAAACAAGTAATGATGATTTAAGAATCCTATTAGATGGATTTATGAATGGTGGAGATACCACTAATTTTGGAACGGTGATGAGTGGCGTATGAGTATGAATTTTAAAAGTCAAATAGCCCCAAAGGGATTAGAATTTAAACCATCAGGAATGATTATCAGTGATAAACATTGCTGTATTATGTCAGTTGTTAGTTATCCTAAGTCAATCAGTGAAGGATATTTAGCAAATATAACACAATTATCTGGTGTTAAAGTATGTATCAAACATATACCAATAGCATTTTCAGTATTATCTAAAATGTTAAATAAAGAAATAGCTGATATGAAAGCAAAATATCAGAATGAGCATGATAGAACTATACAAGAAAGAATTCGTCAAGATTATGAAAGTATTGAAGAATTCATTACAATGCTAACAGCAACTCAAGCAAGAATATTTGATTTCCAAATGCATTTATTCATAACTGCAGATACAGATGAGGAATTAGAACAAAAGAAAGTTCAAGTAAGAAATTATTTAGATGCGATGGGAATGAAAGGTGTAGTATTAAGATTTGAACAAAGAAAAATTCTTGAGAGTATGCTTCCAATATTTGAAAAGAATGATATTGAAGATAGACTTGGAACTCCAATTCCATCAGTTACAATGGCTGCGATGTATCCATTTGTATTTGATAGCATTAAGGATCCAGGACTTTCATGTTTGTTAGGCGTTGATTATTCAGGAGGCGTTATTCTATTTAATCAATTCTTATATCAAACTAAAAAAGAATTTAATAGAAATAATGCTAATATGATTATTCTTGGTACATCTGGTAGTGGAAAATCTACTAGTGCTAAAGTATTACTTAGAAGTAATATTAGAAATGGTCATAAAATAGTAGCTATTGACCCTGAAGGTGAACTTGAAGAAATGACAAGACTTTATGGTGGAGATTTCATCGACTTAGGTCGTGGTGGAGATTTTGGTATGATAAATCCACTTGAAGTTGTATTAGATGCAGATGAAGAAGAAATGCAGGAAGGAATGGGATATGCCATTCTTACACGTACACTTCAAACACTAAAAGCATTTATGAAGTATTATAGTCCAGATATTGAAGAGGATGTTTTAACATTATTTAGTGAAATGGTACAAGAAACATATAGAAGATTTAAAATAGATTATAATACTGATTTTTCTACAATTTCATCAGAAGATTTTCCAACATTTGATAATGTATATGAAACTATAAAAGCTAAATTACTTTCTATGACAGAACATACTCATGAAAGAGATATCATGGAAAGATTAGAATTGAAAATTAGACCTTTAGTAAATGAGTTAAGATATTATTTTACGGGAAAAACTACTATTGATTCAGATGCTGATTTTATAGTATTTAACATTCGTGAAATAATGAATGCAGATAACAATATTAGAAATGCATTGTTCTTTAATATTTTGAAATATGCATGGGGACTTACATTAGATAGAGAAATAAATACTATTCTTTATGTTGATGAGGCGCATATGTTACTTGCAGATCAAAATGATTTAGGAGCAGAATTCTTAGCGCGTATTCAAAGACGTAGTCGTAAATATAATACTGGAACTATAATTATCACTCAACAACCAACAGATTTTGCAGCACCAAATGTAATAGTACATGGTAAAGCAATATTTGATAATGCTTCTTATTATTTGGTAATGGGTCTTAAGAAGCAAGCTGTTGATGATTTATCAAGATTAATAGATTTAAATGATCAAGAAAGAGATTCAATAAAGAGATATTCACAAGGGCAAGCATTATTTGTTTGTGGAAATAGAAGAATGCGAATTAATATAATCGCAACTCAACAAGAATTAGAATCATTTGGTTCTGGTGGAGGATTCTAATAGAATCCTTCTTTTTCTTAAAAGGAAGTGAAGTATGAACAACGAAGATTTTACTGAATTAGAACAGCAAGAAATACAAGAGCAAATGCAAGGGGCTCGAATACAGAATGCATTTAGAAAAATAGGTAGTGATTTTGCTCAAGGATTTAGATCAGGTATGAATGCTAATAATCCAGATGTAAAAGCCATTCAAGAAAGAATAAGTAAGAATGGTGATTTTGGCATGACTAATAAAAATAAAGATGATGAAAAGAAGAGAAATAAAGATACTGGGGAATTAGATGATAAAAAGAAAAAAAGTGAATTAGATGATGGCAGTTCCTCTGAAGAAAAAGATAAAGATAATGAAAAAGAAGATAATAAATCAGAAGAATCAGATAAGAACGAAAATAAAGATGATGATTCTAAGAAAAAAGAGAAAAAAAAGGAAGATACTGTTGTTCCTGATGATGAAGATGGTGATGATGGAGAACTAGCAAAAAAAGCTCTTAAAATTAAGATTACTTTAATTGTATTTGGAATTGCTCTTTTAGTATTTATTATTATTTGTTTTGCTGTAGTTGTTGTTTCATATTTTGAAGCTGAGTTAGGATCATTAACTAATTTATTTGGTGTTCCTGAAACTACTATTGAAGAAGATGGTGCGACTAGAAGTGGGTTATTAACTGAAGATGAATATTTATATGATTCAAATGGTAATCCTTTAACTAATGAAGCACTAGTTGCTAAATTAAAGAGTGAACAAGAATGTAAAGTAACAGTATGGAATACAATAGGAGATGCAATTTTTGGTGGACAAAGATTTAAAGATAGATGTTCATTAATGAGAGAAATACAAAGACAAACTGAAGGAACAGACGTTGATAAGAACTTAATAGTATCTACATTATTCTATGGATATGATACATTACCTTCTAAAGATCAATATCAACAGGGAAGTGTTCCTGACACATATCTTGATTCTTCAGATCATTATTTGTCACTAGAACAAATATTAAGTGATAAAAATATGGGTATAACAAAGAGTACTATTACAAGTATTATTAAGAATGCAAAGATTGTTAGAAGAGAATATTATTACGATTGGACAATAGAAGATGAAACTAATTCTAATGGTGAAGTAACTGCTAAAGTAGGTACTTGTGAAAAGAAATATTTACCTGAAACATCAAGTTACGATCTAACTAAATGGAAAGTATTTATGAGATTTGGTGAACCTGCCGCTGAAGCATATGAAAAAGAAATGACAACAGGAAAATCATATAGTGCTTCTTCTGATGAGTGTAAGGGTATTTATAGTGAATCAGAATTGTTAGAAAAGGTTAAAAATGCTCCATTAAGTGATGGAACAGATGCGGGTAATATTTCATATAGAGTATCTAGTTCAGTAAGTGCAGCAAATGAAGATTTAAAGACATATAAAGATGTAAATATTACTCCATTATTACAAAAGGCTGATATAGAAAGCCCAACTCCTGATAGCTTTTCAAGTTATAATGGAATGGAATTAAGTTATAGAAATGGTTTTGCTTATAATAACTTTCCTGGATATAAAAAAGCATTTGATGATCCAAACATTGATTTAAAAGAAGATTCGACATTTACACCTAAAGAAATTGAAAAAACAATACAAAATATTATTAGTAAAAAAATTGATATGAATAGATCAATAGGTGAATATGATAGTGATGCGACTGATACATTTAGTGATACAGATGGTAATTTAACATCTGTTATAACAGGAGCTTACTGTGGTAACTATTTAACAGCTAAATTGAGTGAAATTAAAGTTAAATTAACAGATTGTCATGGTAATTTCTTAAGAGTAGTACCTTTTGATGATTATATTATTGGTGTTGCAAATGCTGAAGTTAGTAATAAGAACGATGATTATGTATTATCAGAAATGTTAGCAGCTATTAGTTATGCTCTTCATAGAAGAAATAATTATACAAAGGGAACAGTTATTCAAATGAAGAGTGGGACTTGTGATCAAGCATATTGTTCTATGATGGAAGGATGCCATACACAAGCAAATCCTGAAATTTGTAGTGGTTGTTCATCATTCTATATTGGTGGTAGCAAAGGAAAAAACCCCGGGTTATATGCTAAATATAAGGCTTTATATGAAAGGGCAGCAGATTTCTTAGTTGTATCAAATGGTAAAGTACATAATTGTCATTATGTAAGTACAATTCAAAATGAATGGTATAGAAAAGCGCAAGCAGGAATGTCATTTACTCAAATAATAGCTGAAACATACAAAGATGAAGGAGCACAGGTTATAAGATGTTCTGATGCTGATTCACCAACTACTCCAACTACACCAACAGAGCCAACGACACCAATGAGAATTGGAGCTACTGCTACAACTGAATATCCAAAAGTATCTCCAGACTTAGGTAAATTTTATGGATATTCCTATGCAGATGGAAGTGATAATTCAATAAAAATAAATCCTGAATGGAAAAATGCGAATTTGGTTACAATAAGTCCAGAATGTTCTGATAGTAGTTTTGCTAATATGTCATTTACTGTTCATAAAGAAGCAGCAGATAATTTTAAAAAGGCATTTAAGAAAGTTTGTACTTTGATAACAACAGGTGTAAAACTTTCTAATGGTACTACATGTAAATATTCAATTGATAATTTGCATGAGGGAACAACATTTATTGAAAGAAAAACAACTAATGGAGCTATTGATCCTCATTCTTATGGAATTAGTCAAGATTGGAATTATAGTGCAACATATAAAGTGGGAAATGAAACATTTAGTCCATATTCATCTAGAAGCTTAGAAGAATATGAAAAATTTGTACTAGCTCTTGGTGGAAATGAAGAGCATTGTACTAATGTTAACTATATATTATGGAAATATGCATATAAAGATGCTGGATTTATCTGGGGAGGTAACCTAGGTAGAAAAGGTAATAGTGGAACATTTGATGGAAAACTATTCCAAATTAGTTATTGAGGAGGAACAATGGAAAACTTTTTTGAAAAAAATAAAGCTAAATTTACGATTTTTGGAATTATTATTATCTTACTCATAATAATAATTGTTCCTACTATAATTATTTCAAACAATAAAGAAAGAGAAGAATATTTTCCTACATATGAAAAATTAGAAGTTAAAAAAAGTGATTTTGTAGATAAAAAGAATGAGAATTATATAAAGGTAAAAAAACAATTAGAGGCAGATTATTTGTTTTCAAGAGAAGCAATAATATCTAATTATTATTATAAAAATTATACGAGTGCTGATCTTAAAAATATGTTATGGAATTTTATATTTTCATATGAATTAAGTAATACAAAAGATTTATCATCAATTGATTATACAAGTGGATACTTTTGTATGAGAAGTCATTATGTAATAGATGCTTTCCAAGAATTATATAATGTTAAAATAACACAAGATATAGATCTTTTACCAGGTTTTTATGAATATGTATATAAAAAAGGTGATAAATATTGCTTTAATTTTGCTAATGTTGGTAAGGACTATGATAATCAAATAAAGGTTGCTGTTGAAGATTTAGATATAGATGATGATAAAACAATTAAAGCGAATATATATGTTTATGAATATTATACAAGTGATACTGATAGCGAAAAAGCCTACATATCTAATTTAATAACTGATATTAGCAATTCTGATTATACATTAGCGAATAATATTGTTTTAAATAATCTAAAAGGAAAAGTAACACATAAACAATTGTCATTTAGAGTTCATAATAACGGGAATTTCTTTAAATATCAAATATTACAAAGCAAAAATTTAAGTTATTAGTGAAAAAAAATGAATTATATTGTATAATAACTATGAACTGAGGTGTAAAAATGAAATTAAAATTTAGGGCTGAAGCAAAAGATATTGTTATATTTTTAATATTTTGTGTAGTTCTTTTGTATTTTGTAGCAATAGCAGTACTTAATTTGAATAGTTTTGCTGTTGATGGAGTATTTAGAGGACTAAATCCATTTCCAGCATTTGGATTAGATTTTATTTTATATACAATTGTCTTTTATTTACTTGCATTAATAGCGTTAATGTTAGCTTGCTCCTCATATTTCTTTGAAAGAGAAGAAGGATTTGGAATTACAACTGAAAAGAAAAGTAAAAATGATGGATATTCTAAATTAATGACTGAAAAAGAAATGAAAAAAGACTATGGAATTAAGAAAATCCATTTAAAAGATGACACATATGATGCTGGTGGTTTTCCAGTTATCAACAATGGAACAGATGCATGGGTAGATGATAGTGGGCAACCTCACTCACTTATAATGGGTGCTTCTGGTTCAGGTAAAACACAAGCATTTATGTTTCCTTTAATTAAAATATTAGGTCGTCATGGTGAAAGTATGATTGTTACTGACCCTAAAGGTGAGTTATATGAAAACTGTGGCGAAATGTTAAAAGAAAAAGGTTATAAAATAATATTAATTAATTTCCGTGATCCTAAAGAAGGAGCTGCATGGAATCCATTTAGTTATCCATATAGAATATATAAAGAAGGAAATGTTGATAAGGCAAATGAGTTGTTACAAGACCTTGCTAGTAACATCTTAATAGACCCAAATAATAAAGCTGAACCTTTCTGGGAACAAACAGCATCTAACTTCTTTACAGGTTTATCATTGGGATTATTCGATGATGCTAGTGAAGAAGAAATCAATATTAATAGTATCAATATGATGGCTGAAGTAGGTGAAGATAGATTTGGTTCTTCAAACTATATTAAGGAATACTTTAAGAGTAAAGGTGAACTATCACCAGCTTATATTGCCGCTGCTTCTTGTATCAACGCACCAAATGAAACTCGTGGTGGTATCATGTCAACATTTAGAACAAAAACAAGAATTTTCTCATCACAAGAAGCACTTTCTGAAATGCTTTCTTATAGTGATTTTGATATTAGAGACATTGGTAAAGAAAAAACAGCTGTATTCTTAAAAGTACACGATGAAAAAACAACTTACCATGCTCTTGCTACTATATTTGTAAAACAGGCATATGAAGCACTAATTGCAGTTGCTCAAACTTGTCCAAATTTAAAGTTACCTTATAGAACTAATTTTATACTTGATGAGTTTGCTAATATGCCAGCTTTAAAAGATGTTGAAACAATGATTACAGCATCTCGTTCAAGAAATATAAGATTTAGTTTTGTTATTCAAAACTTTTCACAATTAAACAAAGTATATGGAAAAGATGTTGCTGAAACAATTAAAGGTAACTGTGGAAACTTTGTATACTTAATGAGTACAGAGTTAGCAGCACTAGAAGAAATAAGTAAATTACTTGGTGATCAAAAACCTGAAAAGAAAAAGAAAGATGAACCAGCTCCTCCTATTAGACCATTATTTACTGTAAGTGATTTACAAGCATTAAAAGAAGGAGAAGTTATAATTAACAGATTTAGAAGCATGCCTTTTAAAACAAAATTAACTTATGATTATAAGATTGACTGGGGTAAAAAATATGATCAAATGACATATACTGAAAGACCTCATCATGAAGTAAAAGTATTTGATGTAAAAGAGTATGTTACTAAATTAAAAGGTGAACAAGGACCTATGCCTAGTATGGGAATGCCAGGTATGATGGGCGGAGGAATGATGCCTGGAATGGGCGGAATGGGAATGTCTAATGCACCATTTATTCCTGGAACAATAGGTGGAGGTCGTAGTACAAGTCTTGATGAATATGTTAAGAAACTTGATGAAAAGATTGCTGAATTAGAAAGAGAAGAAGCAGAGGAAAAAGCAAGAATAGAAAAAGAAAAACAAAACAAAGAAGCACCAAAGATAATAATTAATAAAGTAGAAGATAAATCTAAAGAAGATTTCCAAAATGATATATCTAATATATTTGAACATAAAGCGCAAGAATTAAAAGAGGATATTAAAGAAGAAGTTAAAGATGATATTCAAAATATATTAGAACATAAGGTAGAAGAACCTAAGACTATGCCAAAACCACTAGTTGAAAAAGAACAAGGAGAAACATCTAAACCAACTTATGAAGAATTAGAAAAACCAAAAGTTAATATTGATGTTGATAGCGTAGTTGTAGATGAGAAACCTAAAAATAGTGAAGACTTCTTCGATGATTTCTTTGGTAGTGAAGGTGAATAATACTAATTATTCACTTTTTATTTGCATAGATTATTAATGGGTGGTTTTATGAAAATCATTGATGTTGGTGATAGATATACATATAGTTTAGGGCATTTAGATAATAGTATTAATATTCCATATGAAGAATTAATAAATAATTATAGAAGGTATTTAAATAAAAATGATAGTTATTATTTATATTGTAAAAGTGGAAAACTAAGTAAAAGAGCAACCTTAGTTTTATCATCATTAGGTTATAAAGTTTTTTTGTTGAAAATTTAATCATTTTATACTATAATTAACTTCATGGAAATAGTAGTTAAGATATTAGAAACATTGGTTAATTTTGTACAAAGTACAGGTCCTTATGGCGTAGTTGTGGCATGTGGACTTATTTTTGTTGAATCAATATTACCTATGATGCCATTATCTGTATTTATAACAGTAAATTTTTTGATACTTGGTAAATGTGTTGGTTTTTTTGTGTCTTGGATATTTACTGTGCTTGGATGCTCAATGTCATATTCTATATTCAAAAAAGGTTTTGGAAACAAATTTGATAATTTAACTGAAAATAAAAAATTGATTAAAAAATATAAAAAATTGTTTAAAGATATTTCTTTGGGTAAGTTAATATTAATAATAGCGATGCCATTTACACCAGCTTTTGTTGTTAATATAGTTGCTGGACTTACTAAAATGGACTTTAAAAAATATTTTATTGGATTATTAATTGGTAAAATAGCCATGGTATACTTTTGGGGATTTATTGGAACATCACTTATTGAAAGTTTAAAAAATCCTATGATATTAATTAAAATAGTAATTATAATGCTTGGAACTTATGCTATATATTTTATATTAAATAAAATATTTAAGTTTGAATAAAAAAACATCTATATGATGTTTTTTTATTTTTTTAATATTAATTCTTTATTGTTTGTTCTTAGATAGTCATAATACTCAAGTGTTAATTCATAATCACATCTAATATCTTCTTCAAAACCACTATTAGTAAGCGTTGTTTTTAAAGTGTCAAATACGTGATATCTACTACCTAAAACACTTTGGTTTGTAGTTAATAATGGATTATCTCTTTTAATTACCTTAGCAAATTCTTTAATTAATTCTTTATATAAACCTTTATTTCTAAAGAATCTATTTGTTTCAGCATATTCGATATATGTAACAGGAATTATTTGCCCTCTAGCTATTTGAGTACAGCCTTCATAATATCTCATTTCAGAAAGAATAGTATTTAATCCTATATTATTTCTTGTGTAACAAAGTAAAAATCTTGCTTGTCCTCCATATGCTTCTTCGTTAAAACAATTATATTCTAAATATTGCATCCCAATAGGCATATAACTATTATCACCAGTTACTATTTTATCGGCACGAGCATCATAATAATTGTTAATAACAAATATATTTAAATCATTAGCACTTAGTACAATATATTTACGGTTATTAATATTTATACCATCAATATATTCATTCATCCATCTATCTATTGTTCTTTGATCTGTCATATTTTTCCCTCAATAAGTGTTATTATAGCATAATTTTTTAAAAGTAAATAATATAATTTAATATGATAAAAAAAATAGTAATGTTTATAATGGGGATATTAATATCAGGATATTCACTAATGTTTTATATTATATACTTAAATTTACTAAAAATGGATTTTAGTTTTATAGACTATATAAAGTATATATTTTCAAGAGTAGAATGTTTAAGTTTATTCTTGGGTATCATATTAATAGTGTTATCATTAAGGAGAGAAAAAAATGAACTACGCTTACAATGTAAAAATGAATTTAAGGAATAAATTATATAATTTTTATGAATGGGATAATAATATTGAATTTTATGATAAATTAAAGGTATATAAAGTAGATGATAAAATATATAATGAAATACTAAAAATGTCAATAAAAGTTAATAGTAATTTTTTAAATAATATTTCTTTAAATAAATTTACATGTATATTTACAAATGATATAGACATGGTTGGAGTAAGATTTGGTTCCAATGGTGAGATAGAATTAATAAGTAAACTTGATTTAGAAGAAGAAAGTGAATTGTTAGAAGAAATAAATATAAATAATAAATTTGAGTTAGAGTATGAAATAATTAACAAAAATAATCAATATTCGTTTAACACAATGGAGGAAGATAAAACAATTAATTACTTAATTAAATATATTGAAAACAATAAAAAGAATAGTGAATTAATAGATTATTTATATAATGAATGGTTTAATGATAATAAATCTAAGAATAAATATGAAAGATTAATTAATGCTATCAAGGGTGAATATACGTCTAATCATAATAAATTATATAATGTCGTTAAAATGTTAGTATAAAAAAACGGTGATTGAAAATAATAATAGTGGAGGATAATATGAAAAAAATTTTATTATTTGTAATAACATTATTATTAATTAGTTGTAATTTATCAAATACACCTAAAGATAAGGTTGAAGAATATTTAAGTAAATATAATGCTTTAGATGAAAGTATGATGCTTGAAATAGATACAATGGTAGCTGGAGAAGATTTAAGTGTTGATAACAAAGAAATATATAAAAAAGTTTTATTAAGACAGTATGAGAATATGAAATATGAAATAAAAGATGAAAGTATAAATGGAGATAAAGCAGAGGTTAAAGTTAAAGTAACTGTATTTGATTTATATAAAATGGAAAGAGAATCACAGAATTATATGAATGAGAATCAAAATGAATTCAATAATGTAAACAATTTATTTGATACAAATTTATATAACAAATATAGATTAAATAAAATGTTAGAAACAAACGATAGGGTAGAATATGATGTTAAGTTTTATTTGAAAAAGAAAGATGATAATTGGACTTTAATTGAACCAAATAGGGATGTTTTAGAGAAAATACATGGTATATATGATTATGAATTAAGCAATTCATAATTTTTTTTATAAAAAGGGTTGACATTTATATTTGTTTTTAATATAATGTTAATAAGAGAAGAGGAAATCTCTTTTAAAAACAGTTTTGTTATTAACAAATTGTTAATAAGTAAGGAGGAAAGGAAAATGAAAAGAAAAGAAGAACTTGAAAAATTACTTGTAGTAGTGGATATGGTTAATGGATTCATGAAACATGGAAATATGGCTGATCCTTATATTAATCATATTACTGAAAACATTGCACGTTTAGTTGATAGTGCAATTAGTGAAGATGAGGGGGTTGCATTTATTAAAGACACTCATGAAAATGATAGTGCCGAATTTAAAAAATTCCCACCTCACTGTGTTAAAGGTACTGGTGAAGAAGAATTAGTTCCAGAATTAAAAAAATATGAAAGTTATGGACTAAGTTATGAAAAAAATTCTACTAGTACGATATTTGCTCCTGGATTTATGAGTGATATTGAGCAAATGAAAAAATTAAGAGAGGTAATAATAACTGGATGTTGCACTGATATTTGTGTATTAAACCTAGCATTGCCATTAACAAATTATTTTGATCAAAATAATAGGGAAGTTAGTGTTATTGTTAAAGAAGATTCAGTAGAGACATATAATAGTGATGCTCATAATAGAAATGAGTACAATGATATGAGTTTCAAATTATTACGTCAAGCCGGAATTAGAGTTGAGTAGTATACTTAATTGTTATAAAATAGAAAATAGAGGTGTTTAAGATGAATAATAATTATGAGAGATTACCAAGAAACTATACATTATTAGCAGATGCATATGAATATTTTATGTCTGACGTATATGTTAAAACTAAAAAGGGTGTAGAAGGAATTTTTGATGGATTTTTTAGAGTAGTACCTAATGGCGGTGGTTATGCAGTTATGGCTGGTATGGATAAATTAATTCCTTTTATACAAAATTTGAAAATAACTAAAGAGGATATAGAGTTATTTAAGAAAAAGGGTTATAAGTTTAATGATGAATTTATTAACTATATGTTAAACTTTAAATTTACTGGAGATATATATGCTATTCCAGATGGAACTCCAATATTCCCAAATGAACCAATTATAACTGTTAAAGCTCCATTAATGGAAGCACAAATGATTGAAACTGCGATACTCGCTATATATAATGGCGCTATATCTCACTCAACAGGAGCAAGAAGGATATACGAAGCAACTCCAAAGAACGTTCCAATCATGGAATTTGGAGCGAGACGTGCTGATGGATTTGAAGCAGGTATTGATGCATCTATTTATGGAATAATGGCTGGATGTGTTGGTACTAGTAATATGTTTGCTGCTAATATGTTAGATGGAGTTACAGCACTTGGAACAATGGCACATAGTTTTGTAGAAACAAGTGATGATGAATTATCTGCATTTAAAGACTTTGCAGGAAATCACCCGGAAAATGCAACATTGTTAGTTGATACATATGATACACTAAGAAGTGGAGTACCAAATGCTATTAAGACATTTGATTGGATGAAGAGTCAAGGATTAAGTGTTGATCATATTGGAATTAGAATTGATTCTGGAGACTTAGCTTATTTATCAAAAGAAGCAAGAAGAATGCTTGATGAAGCAGGTTACCCACAAGCTAAAATATGTTTAAGTAATGGACTTAAGGCAGAAACAATTGAATCACTTGTTAATCAAGGAGCATGCTTTAATTCGTTAGGAGTAGGAGATAATATTTCTAAGCCAGAAGGAAATGTAGGATGTGTTTATAAAGAAGTAGCAATTGTTGAAAATGGTGAAGTTAAACCTAAAATCAAAGTGAGTGGAGATTTAATTAAATTAATTAATCCAGGATATAAAGAATTATATAGAGCATTTGATAATGAAAGTGGTTATGCTATTGCAGATATAATGTGTTTAAAAGATAAAGAGTTAGATAAAGACAATTTAAGAATTGTAAGTGTAACTGATTTATTAAAGAATTCTATTATTAGTAATTATAGATTAGAAAAATTACAAAAACCAATATTCTTAAATGGAAAACTTGTATATGAAGATTCAAAAGATATATTTGAAAAACAAAGATATTGTCATGAACAAATGGAGAAATTATATCCTGAAGTAAAAAGAATATTAAATCCACATGGATATTATGTAGATGGTACAGAAGAATATGTAGAATTTAAACAAGAAATGATAAAGAAAATGAAGTATAGAGGTTAATATGAGAAGTGATAAGTTAACAACATTAGTTGAATATTTAAATGAATTAAAAACAATTAAGAAAGAAATAAATAAGAAAGCTAAAAAACATTTTATTACATCAACACCTTATTTATTTACATTAAGTAATGGAAGAGTGATTCCTAGAGAACAGTTATTAAAAAATGGTCTTGATGGATCAGCAGTTATGGTTGCACCATATCTAAAAGAAACAGATGAATTCTTAGTGGTAATTGAACCTAGAGTTTTTACTGAACTTAGCGTGGCTGCATCATTTCCAGCAGGATATATTGAAAAAGGAGAAACGCCTGAAGAGGCAGCTTTAAGAGAATTAAGAGAAGAAACAGGATATGTTAGTGATGATTTGATTCATTTAGATTCATACTATCAAGATGAAGGTATTAGTGCAGCTAGAAATCATTCTTTTTTAGCACTAAATTGTGAAAAGAAATTTGATCAAGATTTAGGTCAGAATGAAATAATAAAATATATGACATTTAACTATGATGAATTAATTGAATTGTCAAGAGAGGGAATAATAAGTGGAGCTAATACAAAGTTAACTTTATCATTAATAAAAAAACACTTAAATAAGGAGGATTAAATTATGTTCGATGTAAAAAAAGAAGTAAATGGAATTACTAAGTTTATTAAAGATTATTTTGAAAGTAATCATTTAAAAGGAGTAGTACTTGGAATAAGTGGAGGTAAAGATTCAGCCGTAGTTGCAGCTTTATTTGCAAAAGCGCTTGGCAGTGAGAATGTACTTGGAGTAACACTTCCTTGTCACTCAATAAAAGCAGATAAAAGTGATGCACAGTTAGTCGCAGAAAAATATAATTTTGAATTAATCAATTTAGATTTAACTCCTGTATATGATAGTTTTATAAATGAAATAAATAAACTTGGTAGTTTTAGTGAAGAAGAACTTAAGAATAGCAATATAAATATTAAACCGAGACTTAGAATGGCAAGTGTTTATTATTTAGCAGCATTATATACTGAACTTAAAGGTGGAACATATATAGTAGCTGGAACAGGCAATAAATGTGAATTATATGTTGGATATTTTACTAAAGGTGGAGATTCAACATTTGATATAGGAGTTTTAAACAATTATACAGTTGATGAAGTAATTAAAATTGGAGAGTATTTAGAAGTACCTGATCAAGTTATTCATAAAGCTCCAAGTGATGGTTTAAGCGGTCAAACTGATGAAGACAAATTGGGTGTTAAATATAGTGAAATAGCAGCTTATATGAATAATGAACCATTGGATGAAGAAGTAAAAGAAAGAATATTAAAACTTCATAATGGTTCTAAACACAAATTTAACATTCCAGTTTATGAAAGAAAATAAATAAGAAAGGAGTGGGGGTAAATGAAAGAAAAAGTTGATATTACAATGGATATAAACAAATCAGAACTACTTAAAATGTTAAGTGCATACTATACAGAGAAATTAAATAAAGAAGCTAATATTAAACTTAATATTTCAAAAGAACTAAGGGGATATGGATATTCAGAATATAACGAAGTAATATTAGAATTCTATTTTGTTAACGAGCATAATCTTGGACCAGCAAAAGTAAAAATAACAAATACATTAACAAAGGAAGATGTTAATGAAGCGTTGAGTGAAATAATTGAAAAATTAGGTTATAGTGTAGATGCAGTTAATTATAAGACTGGTACTAGATCAACTGGCTACTATGATGATTATGAAGAACCTTATTTTGAAGGTGTAACATTAAATTTAAAACAAAAAGGTATGAAAAGAGTATTAGAATAGAAGGTGAATTAAATGAAAATAGGTGTATTTGTAGGTAGCTTTAATCCAGTTCATAAGGGACATATTAAAGTGGCTAATTATATTGTAAATAATAATTATGTTGATAAATTATTAATAATACCAACAGGTAATTATTGGGATAAAAATAATATAATTGATGTTAAACATAGAATTAAAATGCTTGAAAAATATGAGACAGATAAATTATTAATTGAAAGAGAATTAAATGATTTGCCTTATACTTATCAAGTTATAAACGAACTAAAGAAAAGGTATCCAAATGATGAATTATGTTTAATAATGGGTGCGGATAATATTGTATCTTTTGACAAGTGGAAAAACTATGAAGATCTATTGAAATTAGAATTCATTATCTATACAAGAAATAATTTAGATATTAAACATTATTTAAATAAAATAGGGAAAAAAGATAAAATTGTTGTTTTAGATAATGTTGAAAGTATTAAAATATCAAGTTCTAAAATAAGAGAAACTATTAATGAATTCTATGAACTTGAAGAATATGTAGACAAGGAGATTTTAGATTATATTATAAAGAATAATTTATATAAGTAGGTGGGTTTTATGAAACATATAATTATTGCTGGCGCTTCAAGATGTGGTAAAACAACTTTATCCATGAAATTATCTAAAGAAGGATTTATTCATTATAAAATGGATTCTATTAAAAGGGGAATAGATAGAAACTTTTGGGATGGATATAAAAACGATTGGAGACAAGTTAGTCCTCATATGGCTCATTTAATAGCAACAATTATAAAAGAAAATCAAAGTGATATTGTTAATGGTAATGAATATTATGTGATTGATACATGTCATTTATATCCGTCTGATATTGCAAAATATAATTTAGAAAATACGATTATTATATTTTTGGGGCATGCCAAAACTGATGTAATGGATAAATTTAATAACATAAGAAAATATGATAAAGGTGTTTGGACGAATTTAATAAGTGATGAAGATTTAATTGAAAGTACAGCTATGGGAGTTGTATATAGTAGAGAAGTACAAAAAGAATGTGAAGAACTTGGAATTAGATATTTTGATACTAGTGAGAATTTTGAAGAAACTTTAAATGAGGCATATGAATATATAAGAGGTGAGTTAAATGAAAAAGTGCTTAAAAAAGTTTAGTCTATTTGAATGGGGGATGATAGTATCTGTTATAGGGTTTACAATTTATTTCTCATTAATTGATAAAACAAGCTCAATTTGGTATTTAATAATTGATGGTTTAGCGGCAATATGTGGAATATTTTGTGTAGTATTGTGTGCTAAAGGAAAAAAGAGTCAATATATATGGGGATTATTCAATGTAATTGGTTATATAATAATTGCATTTATAAATAAATATTATGGTGAAGTTATGTTAAACGCTTTATATTATCTACCAAGTCAATTTATAGGTTATTATTTATGGAATAAGCATGAGAATAAAAAAACAAATGATGTAGAAGCTAAAAAACTAAATTTAAAACAAACAATTCTTTTATTAGTTATTACTACTGCATCAATATTTGGATATAAATTAATATTAGATTTATTAGGTGGTAACAATACAATTCTTGATAGCGCATCAACTATGATTTCAATTATAGCCAATTCATTAATGCTATTAAGATATAGAGAGCAGTGGTTATTATGGATTATCATAGATATGATTACTGTAATAATGTGGGTACTTGTTAAAGATTACATAATGGTAACAATGTGGGCAGTATATTTAATTAATGCATTTTATGGTTATTATAACTGGACAAAGATAGCTAAAAAATAAGGGGGAGTTTATATGTACAAAATTGGTATGTATGGAGGATGTTTTAATCCACTTCACTTAGGACACGTAAACGCTATTATTGAAGCCGCTAATCAATGTGAAAAGCTATATGTAGTAATGAGTAATTCAAATGATCCAAATGAGATAAATCACAAAGAAAGATTAATGTGGTTAAGAAATGTAACCAGTGAAATGGAAAATGTTGAAGTTTTTGAAATATTTGATAATAACGATTCAAAAGATATATATGATTGGAATAATGGAGTTAAACAAGTTAAAGAACATATAAAAGATAAAATTGATGTAATCTTTGCTGGTAGTGATTATATAGGAACTAATACATGGGAAAAAGCTTATCCTGAATCTAAAATAGTTTATTTTAATAGAAGCGATATTAATATTTCAAGTACTGAAATAAGAAATAATCCATATAAATACTATAATTATTTGCCAAAAATTGTACAAAAGTATTATGTTAAAAAAGTATGCATTTTAGGAACAGAAAGTTGTGGAAAATCAACATTAGTTAGAAATTTAGCAAATGTTTTTAATACAAGTTATGTTTATGAAGCAGGAAGAGATGTTTGTTTGGAATCTGGCGGAATAGATAATATGCAAAAGAAAGACTATTTTGAAATATTATTTAGACATAAATATATAGAAAATGAAGCATTAAAAAAAGCAAATAAAGTCTTATTTATAGATACTGATTCATTAATTACTTTATATTATTATTTATTAGACTTTAAAGATATGAGTGAAGATGATAAAAGATTTAAATATATAGCTGAATGCATTTCATATTTAAATAGTTATGATTTATATATATTTTTAGAACCGGATGTTAAATGGATACAAGATGGTACTAGAACTTATGGAGATCAAGAAACAAGAAACAAAAATAATAAACTATTAAAGAATCTATTAGATGAAAACGGAATTAATTATGTGTGCATAAATGGTGATTATCAAAATAGATATCAAGAATCAAAGAAACTTATTAAAAAGTTATTGGGAGGTTTTTATGGATAATATTGAAAAGAATATTAAAGAATTTGTATCTCAACTTGTCGAAAATAAAAATGCAAGAAGTATTAAAAGTGCACTAATTTGTTACAAAGAATTTTTAATTAACACTAAGATGATTAGACCAAGTGATGAAATTACTATATGGTTGAATAAAGTAATTGAAAATGCTGAACTAATACAGATTCTTAAAGATAAAAATGGTAGCATTAATTTAGACTTGTTTTTAAAGAGTATAAATATTATTACATTTGATGAACAAGAAATTGATCAAAAACATTATGGACATTATGATGTTCAACCAGTTATTATAAATTTGCAAAAAAGATTTAGAACAATAAGTAGTAGTTGTGGTTCAGAATCTACAAGTGATAGCTGTTAATATGAAAAAGATAAATATATTTGAAAATGAAGTAGATGTTAAAGATCATTTATGTTCAACAAATAAAAATAATTGTCCTAGTAAGTGTAAAGTTTCTTTAAGACTATATATTAAAGTAACAGATGATTGTCAATGCAATTGTAAATTTTGTGCTAATGAGAATTTAAAAGACTTTGGTAACTTAGATTTAAAGAAATTAGACTATGTTATTAGATATTTATATGAAAATAAAATACTTCATGGTATTAGTATTACTGGCGGAGAACCAATGATAAATCCAGATAAGTTAAATGATGTAATTAATCTTATATATAACATTTCTAGTGATATAGAAGTTGCAATATCAACAAATGGTTTAAATTTTAAATTATTTAAAGAATTTGATAATGTTAACAAGTTAGAAAGTATTCACTTATCAAGGCATCATTATAATGATATAATTAATAGTGAAATATTTAGGAGTAAAAATGTTGCTAAAACAGAAGATATCATGTTATTGCAAGAATACTTGGCAGATAAAAGAATTATTAATATAAATACTTTAGTAATGAAAGGATATATTGATAGTTTAAAAGAAATAAAAAACATGTTAAATTATGTTGGTGAAACAGGAGTATATAAAAACGGTTTTGTTTCATTAATGAAATGTAATGAATTTGCAAAAGAAAGATTTATTAATTTTAATAGCATTTTTAATAATTTAGATGAAAATTTCTTTTTAGCACATCATTTTTACAGTAAAGATTATTGTGAATGCGTTGATGGGGTATATATAACTAATAATGATAAATTAGTAGAGTTTTATGCAAGAATGGTTAAAGAATCATTGTGTGATTATGTAAATCAATTAGTATATACTTCTGATAATAAAGTCACAGCTGGGTTTGGAGGGAAAGTTTTATTAAAATGATAAAAGAATTAGAAAATCACAACTTATCATTCTTTCAGGATGATCCATTATATCTTAAATACTTTCGCAATAGAAAGTTTAATAAAAATGAGTTAAAGAAAACAAAAAAACTCTATAAAAAGATTGATAAATTTTGTGAAAAAACAGATGTATATTATATTTATGGACTTGACTTAGGGTATATGGATGATTTTGGTTACTATCAAATAACTGACGCTGATAGAGGGAATTATGATGTATGGCATCTTGGAGAAAATGAAAACGAAGTATTTATAAAAATAATTAATGACATTTTATTTAGCGTTTTTAATAGTATTGAAGTTCATAATAGGAAAGTAGTTGAAGAAGAATATCACAAAAGATTTGGAGATATTGAATATGATTGGCTATTATTTCCTAGAGAAATGGCTTTATACAAATGGAAAGAGTATTATGATGGGAATCTTCCAGAAGAATTAATTAAGATGTATGAAGAAAAAGCAAATGGTACATGGTGGAATAAAGAATATAACATATTCTTTAAATATAATGGAGATGAATTTGTTTTAGATCAGGAAAAAACACTAGAAAGAAAGATGATTAATGATGATAGAAACTAAAGTAGTAAATAAATTAATAGAAAGTAAAGAAACTATATCTAGTATGGAATCATGTACGGCAGGATACTTCGCTACTACAATTACTAATGTAGATGGTTCTAGTAACGTACTTAAGTTTTCCGCTATTACATATTCGAATGAATATAAAATTAAAATGGGTGTAAAAGAAGAAACTATTAATAAATATAGTGTATATAGTTTTGAAGTAACTCATGAAATGAGTAAATGTATTAGCAATTACACATCTTCTACATATGGAATTGGAATATCTGGTAAAATAAATAGGTATGATGAATTTAATCCTGGAGGAAGTAATAACGAAATATATGCTACTATATATAATAGTAAAAATAATGAATTTACCGATATTAAAATAATTGCTCCAAATAAGCCTAGAAAAGAATGTAAAAAGTTTATTGTTAATAAAGTTTTAGATGAATTGATAAAAATCATATAGGAGTATAATATGAGAATATTAGAAGAATTAAGAAATAAAAACGTTTATATTTACCCAATTAAACAATTAGTTGTTACTAATGAAAAAAACTATAATTTAGATAGAATAAAATCTTTAAAGGAATTAAAGACAAGTTCAGTTTACAATGTTGTTTTAAGATGTTTAGAAATATTAGAAACAAAGGAAACAAAATATAAAGAAATAATAGCTGAAGTATTATTATGGATGGATACTGCAAAAGCAGGAACTAAAGATGATATAAAAACATGGAAAAAACTTGGTTTTAATCTGTTTACACATAATTTGGGATCGGCTGAAATATATAAAAAATATTCTTCTAATTTTAACAAACTTATTTATATATTAATTAAAACTCATGGATTAATTGGTCAATATATAAAAGGTGAAGTTAATCTAAATACTAACAAAGAATTATATTATTTATTAGAAGAAAATATAATTTCTAAAAAAGATTTAAAAGAAATCCTTTTAATATTAAATGAATGTATTATAACAGAAGTTTCTAGAAAGATATATGAAAAAGAAGAAAAACAAATTGAAAAAATAATTGATAAAATATTAGATGGAAACTTTGATGAAAAACTAGATATTATCAAAAGAATAGATATGCTAAATGAAGGTATTAGTGAAGATGATAAAACAACAATTAGAAATATTCTTAAAGATAAAAAAATAAAGGATAATATTGAAAAAGTATTTTATTCTTCTGAATTATGGTATTATGAATCAGCATTAAAAAACTTTGATGTTACTAAACAACTAAAAATATTATTAATAATATCTAATTACATAGATGGAATAAGTGAAATAACATTTAGTCCAGTTATGAAAAGTATATATTTAGATTATAAAAGAATTAAAAGGGTTAATATTTATAAACAAAGAATTATTGAAAACTATTTAGATGAAATAACTTTTGATCAAATTTTAAACAAAGAAATTAAAAATAACATAAATATATCTTACGTGGTTATTAAAGACAATACTACATTGGAATTTAATTTTGAATTTTCCAAAGTGGCAAAAAAGTTAATTGAATTTTGCGAAGTTGCTTATGAGAGTAGTAGTTTATATAATAAATCAGTAATTTTATTATATGATTTGTTTGGATTTAGGAAAGATGATTATGATAGATTTTATAATGAAATAGATTATTTAGAAACCATGAATAGTGTTATTAATCATAAATCAATACTACTTGATTTTATAGTAGGTGATAATGTACTTGATGTTGGCCCTGGAGGAGGGGCATTAATGGATTTAATACTAGATACATATAAAGATAAGAATGTATATGGAATTGATATATCAAGTAATGTAATTGAAGAACTAAACAAAAAGAAAATTAATGAAAAAAGAAATTATAATTTAGTTAAAGGAAACGCAATAAATTTAGAAGAATACTTTAAAAATGGTAGTTTAGACACAATTATTTATTCATCAATAATACATGAATTATTTTCATATATTGAATACAATGGTAAGAAGTTTAATCATGACGTTATTAAAAAAGCATTAATTAGCGCTTACAACACATTAAGTAATCATGGTAGAATAATAATTAGAGATGGAATAATGAGTGAGAAAGTTCCAAGAATTATTGAGTTTAAGAATAAAGATGATATAAATATATTTAAAAGATATGTTCAAGAATTTAAAGGAAGAAAAATAAAATATGAGTTATTAAATGATAATAGAATTAAACTTGATATAAATGATGCGATGGAATTTTTATATACTTATACATGGGGTAGTGAAGCTTTTGAATTAGAAGTTCAAGAACAATTTGGGTATTATACTCCAAGTGAATATGAAAAAATGATAGTTGAGACATTACCTAATTCTAAAATTATATATTCCAAAGCATTCTTGCAAGATGGATATAAGAGTCACTTAGAAAATAAAATAAATTTTTATGATGAAAACCTAAATACAGTTAGTCTTCCTAATAGTACATATATTTTAGTTATTGAGAAAGGAGAAAAATAATGGAATATAAAAGTGAAGAAGAATTTTTAAAACATTATGATGTAAGCATATATGATAGACCATCTGTAACAAGTGATGTAGTATTATTTAGTGTTGCTGATGAGGTACAAAATAATTATAGAAAATTAAGTAAAAAATATTATAGTGTTTTACTTGTTAAAAGAAAAAATTATCCTTTTAAGGATAAGTGGTGTTTGCCTGGAGGCTTTGTTAAAAATAATGAAACAACTGAAGAAGCAGCTAGAAGGGTACTTGCAGATGAAACAAACCTTCATAATATATTTATGGAACAATTATATACTTTTGATGCACTAGATAGAGATCCTAGAACTAGAGTTATGAGCGTTACATATATGGGACTTGTTGATAAGAATAAATTAGATGATACATTATATGAAGATGCATCATGGTTTAATATTACATCTATGGAAGATGAAAAACATTATTATGTAACTCTTGATAACGGAAATGAGCAATTAAAATATGTAATTAAAAAAGTGTTAAAAGAAAAGACAACAGATAGATATTATTTTGAAATAGAAAAAAACGATGGTCTTGCTTTTGATCATCCTAGAGCTATAACTGCTGGTATGGCAAGACTTAAAACAAAAATAACATATACAGACATAGTTTTTAATATGATGGGTGAATATTTTACATTAGGTGAACTTCAACAAGTATATGAAATAATCTTAGGAAAAAAATTGTTAGATCCGGCATTTAGAAGAATCATAGCTGATAAAGTTGAAAAAACAAATAAAATTAAAACAGGTGAAGGACATAGGCCAAGTGTATTATTTAAATACAAAGGTAAGTAGGTGTTATTTATGAGAGTAATAAACAAAATAAAAATATTCTCAAATGGACTAGAATTTTCAAATGCTATTGAAGAAGAACTACTTCAATTATTGAAAATGTATAATTTTGAAATTGTTGAAGATGGCGATTTTGATTTGGCTATTGCTTTGGGAGGAGATGGATCTTTCTTAAAGATGGTTAAAAACAATAATTTCAATAGCGATAATTATTATATAGGAATTAATACGGGTACTTTAGGTTTTTTACAAGAAATAAAACCTGATAGATTAAAAGTGTTTGTTGATTCATTAAATAATAATGATTTTAAAGTTGATAGTATAGGAATTCTTGAAACTCATATTACTACAGATGATTCAGTATCAAGATATTACTCATTAAATGAATTAGTTATTCGTGAGCTTGATTTAAATGTGTTTACTGCTGGTGTATATGTTGGTGGACATAAACTGGAAACATTTGCAGGAGATGGACTATTAATATCAACAAGTGTTGGATCTTCAGCGTATAATACTAGTTTTAGAGGTGCTTTAATATACAATACATTTCATGCTTTACAAGTAACTCCAATTGCACCAATTAATAGTAAAATTTATAGAAATCTATTAAATCCAATCATAGTGCCAGAAAAGATGCACATAGAAATATATCCGATTAAAAAAACGATATTAGCTATATTTGATGGAGAAAACAAAAAATATAAAGATGTTAAAAAAATTGAATGTTATGTTAAAAATAAGAAACTTAAATTTTTAAGAATGAAAGACTACAATTTTATAGATATAGTAAATGAAAAGTTTTTAAATGATTAGTATAAACAATTAATAGTAATAATATAATTAGTATGAAAAAAATATTAAAAGTATTATTGCTTTTTTTATGTATTAAAGTTAATGCTTCAATAGTTGTAATGGATGCTGACAGCGGTAGAGTATTATATAGCAAAAATATGAATGAACAAAGATTAATAGCATCTACTACTAAGATAATGACAAGTATAATTGCTCTTGAAAACGGTAATTTAAATGATACATATGTAGTAGGAGAAGAAATAAAAAGTGCTAATGGATCCATGATATATGCAAAGATAGGGGAAAAATTTACTTTAAATGATTTGTTACATGGTTTGATGTTACAAAGCGGCAATGATGCAGCAATGACAATTGCAAGTAATGTAATGAAATATGATGAGTTTATAGCAGCAATGAATATTAAAGCATTTAAACTTGGAATGTATAATACTTATTATGAAAATCCTCATGGTTTAAACGACAATACTAAGAATAAATCTACTGCATATGATATGGCATTATTAATGAGATATGCAATTAAAAATAAAGATTTCTTAAGAATAACTAGAACTAGAAAATATATAGTTGGTAGATATATTTGGTATAACAAAAACGAACTATTAAGAGATTACAAATATACTATTAGTGGAAAGATAGGATTTACTAAAAAAAGTGGTCCTGTATTTGTTTCTAGTGCTAAAAAAGACAACAAAACATTAATAATAGTTAGTATAGATGAAAGTGATAAATTTAAATTACATAAAAAATTATATGAAGAATTTTTTAATAAATATAATAGGTATAAAATACTAGATAAAAACATCTTTTCATTTAAAGTAAAAAATAATAATTATGATAATTATTATATAGAAAATGATTTTTATATGTTATTAAAAAGCAACGAAATTAACAAAGTTGATATAAAAGCAAATATAGGGAATCACTATAATTATGCAAGTGTTTATTTTGATAATAAAATAATACATAATGAAAAAATATATAGGTTATCATATAATGAAAGAAATAACAAAATAAAGGAAATATTGTCATTTTTTAAATAATAATGTATAATTTGAACTGGTGAAATTGTATGGAAAGATTACAAAAATATTTGGCATCTTGCGGTGTGGCATCTAGAAGAAAAAGCGAGGATTTAATAGCAAAAGGTAAAGTACAAGTAAATGGAAAAACGATTACTGATTTGGGCTTTAAAGTAAATGAAAAAGATGAGGTTTTAGTTGATGGATTATTAATTAAAAGGTCGGAAAAACTATACTATTTGTTATATAAACCAGAAAAAGTAATATGTTCTGTTAAGGATGAAAAAGGTAGAAAAACTGTAATAGATTTAATTGATACAAAAGAAAAAATCTTTCCAGTAGGAAGGCTTGATTATGATACAAGTGGATTGCTATTATTAACAAATGATGGAGAGTTAACTAACAAATTAACACACCCTAGTGGCAATATAGAAAAAACATATCAAGCTAAGATTGAAGGATTAATAACTCCTAAAGAAATATACGAGCTTGAAAAAGGAATTGTTTTAGATGGAGTTAAAACTAAAAAAGCAAAAGTTAAATTAAAAAAAATTGATAAAAAAAATAATAAGTCTTATGTAGAAATTACCATAACAGAGGGAAGAAATCATCAAGTTAAAAATATGTTTATGTATTTTAATCATAAAGTATTAAAATTAAAAAGAATTAAATACTCTATATTTGATTTAAAAGGACTTAGTATTGGAGAATATAGAACATTAACTATTAAAGAAGTAAAACAACTTTATAGTTTAGTTAAATAATGTGATATAATAAATGTGGTGATAATATGAAAAAGACAAAAGAAAAAGATTTAAAAATAACGGGAACTAAATGGTTAATAGTATTTGCAATAATAGTAGCGTTAATGTTTATAGCGGTTATGATATTACATTTTTTAAAGAAAGACACTATTAATACATTTGAAGTGAGCAAGGATTTAACTAAGTTAAATTATATTGGAACTGAAGAGTACTCCCCATTAGATGATAAAGTATATACAAGTTATGAAGAATTATCTAAGTATTATAATGTTGAGGGAGTAAAAGAATTAGATTTTATTAATAATAATTATGCTATTATTTCTGTTTCTTATGATAATTGTGGTGAAAAAAATCCAACCCCTACATCATATAAGAAAAAAGGTAACAATGTTATTGTAACTGTTTATTATGATAAGAGTTGTGGCTTCTGTGCACCTCTATACGATTATTATGCTCTTGCGGTAGACAAATCTGTAACTAGTGTAAATATAGAATTTGATTCAATATCTAGGAATGTAAAACACTGTGATCCAAATGTCGTATATAAACCAATTATATATTTATATCCAACTGAAAAAACAAATGTAAGTGTTAAACTTGGATATCCTAATAAAATAACAACATCATATCCAAAATATAATAAGGGTTGGTTGGTAACAGCAGATCAGTATGGCAACTTATATGATTTTAATAATAAATATTATTATGCATTATATTGGGAGGGGAAAAACTTTAATATTGATGTAACCAATGAAGGATTTGTTGTAACTAAGGAAAATATTATTCCTTTTCTAGAAGAAAAATTAGAATTATTAGGTCTTAATGAAAAAGAAAGAAATGAATTCATTATGTACTGGTTACCTAGATTAGAAAAAAGCAATCTTAATTATATAAGATTTGTTTCTAAAGAAGAAATTGATAATTATATGCCATTAATTGTTGAACCTAAACCAGATAATGTAATAAGAGTATATATGGCATATAAACCATTAAAAAAAGAAATAAACGCGAAAGAGCAAAAACTTGTTACACCATCACGTACTGGATTTACAGTTGTTGAATGGGGTGGAAGCGAGATATAAAAAAATAGAACTCAATTTGAGTTCTATTTTTCATCCTCTATTGTGATTGCTTCGCCAGGACATGCTTCAATTAAATCTAGTAAATCAGCTTTGTCTGCTTCTTCAACATCCTCTTGTTTTACTCTGCTAAAACCTTCATCATTAAATTCAAAATATTTTTCGTTTTGTGCTACACATAAACCACACCCTATGCAAGCGTCACTAACTCTCAATTTTTCCATAATAATCTCCTTCAATAATTAATATATGTTAATTATATCATATTATTTGAGTTGTTGAAAATAAAAAAATAATATGATATTATTATTATGGTGAAATAATATGAGTTCAAGGATGGAAAAATATGATAATGTTTCACTAGATAATATGAGTCGTACTAAAAGAAATGAAAGTATATATAACTCAACTGATATAGGCGAATTATCTAGAATTAAAACTAACACAAATGTTAGTGTTATTTCTGATGCACCAAAAGAAATAGATTTAGAAAAAATAAGAAATTATGTTAATTCTTTGAACGAAGAAAAAGAAGAAAAAAGAAAAAGAATATCATTGGAGTTGCCTGAGGAAGAAAAGGTAGAAGTAACTAGAAAAGAAGAAAAGGATTATGATATTAATTCTGTTCTTGAAAGAGCAAGAGACAATAGAGAAATTGACTATGAAGAAGAAAGAAGAAGAAAAATAAATAATACTCAAATAGATATATTGAAAAACATAAAAATAAAAGATGAGCAAATTGAAATTGAAAAAGATCCTGATATAACAGAATCAATTGAAGAATTAAATACAGAAGAAAAAACAATTGTTGACTTAATAAAAGATATTCAATCAAATAGTTCTAAAAGTAAAAAGAAAGAATTATTTGAAGATTTAATGGGAGATGGGGATGATACAATAGTAGCTCCTATTGAAGAAGAAGCAACAAAAGATAATATTAAAGAGGCTTTATTTAATATTACTCAAGATTTGGAATCTATTATGGAACCCGAAAATGATTTCACTCATGAGATTAATATTGAAAAAGAAGCAATAAAAGAATCAAAAAACAATAAAAATGAATTGGAAAAAATTGAAGATACAGATAAAATAGACACAGTTGATTTAGAAAACATTGGTGATACAACTACTGATACTCCTAAAATAACAGAAGTTGATAAATCATTTTATACTAATTCAATGTCATTTAGCAAAACAGATTTTGAAGGTTTTGAAGATTTGGAAAAAGGTGTTAAAAAAAGTAGTACATTTACTAAAATTGCAATTGGAGTAATAGTATTGTTATTAATAGCTACGATAGTTTTAATATTGAATTTTGTGTTTGATTGGAATCTATTATAGATTCCTTTTTTATTCATATAATTTAATATGAAATTAAAAAAATTAGAAATTAAAGATAGTGATAAAGTGTTATTAATATGTATTATAATCATAATAGTGGCCTTTATTTTTATAAAATTATTTACGTATAGAAGCGAACCAATATTAATGGATTATGCTAAAAAGGAATCAAATATTATAATAAGTTCAATTATTAACAAATCAATAAATGAAATAGTATATAAAGACAACTATTATAATTATATTAAAATAGAAAAAGATAGTAGTGGGGAAATCACTAATTTAAATTTTAATAATAATAAAATAAATCAAATGTTATATTTAATTACAGATAGCATATTAAATAGTATTAAAAAAATAGAAAAAGGAGATTACAATAATCTAAATGTTGAGCATATTAATAATAAAGATAATATATATTATATACCTATGGGAATAATACATAACATTCCAATTTTAGTCAATATAGGTCCTAAAATACCTTTCAAAATTGAAATGTTAGGTAGTACAAATAATAGTAGTTATAACAATATAAAAGAATATGGTATTAATAGTTCAATTGTAGAAGTGTTTATTAAAATTGAAATGCAAATACAGATTATTTTACCATTTAAATCTGATACGGTTACTGTTGAAAAAAATGTGCTACTAGATAGTAAAATAGTTCAAGGTAAAATTCCAGATTATTATGGTGGGATGTTATCAACATCATTGAAATAATATAGTTATGATGCTATAATACATATGGATTGAAGGTGAACAACATGATAATAGAAGTTGAAAACAATAAATATAAAATAGTAAAAGATTATAGAGATGGTTTTGATAAAGATTTGTTTTTAGAAAAGTATACAAATTATTTTGAAAACTATGATTATATTGTTGGAGATATAGCATATTCTAAGCTAAGATTAAAAGGATTTAATAAAAAAACAAATAAGTTTTTTAATAAATTAAACGATTATAATAATGTTGAAAAATATTTAAAAGAAAACTGCGCATATGATTGTAGGTATTTTATCCTAGAAAAAGTAACCGAAAAAGAGCAAAAATAATATCAAATCAATTGATATTATTTTTTTAATATGATAAAATTAATCATGATAGGAAGGTGTATATGAAAAAGATATCTATTAAAAATATGGACGGCACAGTTGAAGAAGTTGACTTAATTAACGCTTTTAAAATAGAAGATATAGATAAAAGATTTGTAATTTTATCTAAAGGTGAAACAATTAAAGAAGGCATGAGTAAAATATACGTTTCTGAATTTGTAGAAGAACAACCGGGAGTATATAGTTTGGTTGGTATTAATGACGATAATGTTTGGGATAGAGTTAAGCAAGCTATGAAACAGATCGTAGAGGGATAGGTGAGTATTAATGATTAGTGAAATAGATAAATTAGATGGAGCAACTTTAGAAGTGAAAGCTGAGTTGAAGGCATTTGGTGGTTCAACAGCAAATATTACACCTGGACCTGATGGTATAGCACCATTATCAAAACAAAGTGCTTTTAAAAAAGAAGAAGCAATTGAAAGTATAGATCTTAATACACCAGAGCCAGTATTAGAACCAACTGAAGAAGAAAAAATTCCAATTAGTGTTGCAGATCCAAGTGAATTAGAAGGATTTAAAATGCCAGAAATTGATTTGCCAATATTGGATGAAGCTGGTCCTGTAGAGGAAGAACCAAAGGCACAAGATTTAGAAATGCCTGAAATGCCAAGTGAAATATTGGCACAAGAACCACAAGGAATTAATGAAACTTTATTTGCAACATCAGTCACACCTGAACCAACTCCTAAGGCTAACCCTGAAGTTACATCTGATTTGGTTGTTGATTCAGTTGAACCAACGCCATTAGAATCTCCAATTGAGGAGTCAACTTTAACTCCTCAACCAGATACAACTGAAATGGTAGATGAAGCTTTAGTAGGATCTGAAGTAAAAGAATCAACTGTTAATGTTGATGAGATTCCACCAGCAGAAGAAGTTGTAGATACAGATGTGTTAGAAACGCCATTAGTTAATCCTATGTTAAATCCAACACCAGCACCTGAGACATCTGCAACTGAAGCGTCAGTTGAAGAAACGCCAACATCAGAACTACCTGCTGGAGAAGTCCAAACAGGAGAACCTGAAGTAGAGACGGCTGTAGAAGTTAATGATTCACTAGGAGAAAAACCAAAATCTTTCAATAAAGAAGAAATGGAAAACTATGTTATTCAGTTAATTAATGAATATAATGAAAAATTGAAAAAGAAATTTAATGAGTTAGTTGATAATTCTTCAAAAGAATTGTTAACTAAGTTAGTTGATATTCCAGTTTTTCTAGATAATAAAAATGATGAAACCAAAGAAAAAATAGATCCAACTCCAGTTTTGGATGAACCTGTAATTGATTCACCATTAGAGAGTGTACCAGTGCAAGAGGCACCTGTTGAAGCAGATTTAAATCCAGTATCAGCATCAGTTGAAGAAACAACAGAAATACCAGCTTCAACATTAGAAGAACTACCTACATTAGATTCAACTTTAGAAACAATGCCTGCGTTGGAGGCAATTCAAACTCAACAAGCAGAACCAACACCGGTTCCAGTTGAAGAATCAAAAGAAGAACTTGAACAAGGCGATTCAGTTTTCCCACCAGCAAGTCATGATAATTTAGTTGAAGATGCATTTAATCAAATTAATAGTATGCAAATACCCAGTGGTCTTGACAACACACCAATTCAAGGAAAATTCTTATAATACAAACTAGTTTTATACTAGTTTTCTTTTTTTCTTCATATAATTATATATGAAGAATTTTTTATTTAATAATTATAATATCAGAATTGATAAAATATATCATAAAGATTCAGCAATATTTTTTTATATTGGGAATGAAAAAATATATATTGTTGAAGGCGATAATTCAAAAAAAATAGAAGAATTATTTAAAATAACTAATGAAATGTATAATAATGGAATATTGGTTTATACTTTTATATTAAATAATAGTGGGATACCATATACTGAGAAAAACAAAAAATACGTAGTTTTATTGAAAGAAAATGATAGATTGGATGATATTCAGTTAGTAGATTTTAGTTGTTATCAAAACTATAATAATAATTTGAAATTATATAATTTGTTAGATGTATGGGAAGAAGAAATAGATAAAATAGAAGAAAAAATAATTGAATATAATAAAGAGTTTCCATTAATTCAAAATAGCATAGATTATTATATTGGAATGGGTGAAAACGCAATTGAATTATTATATGAAATAAAAAATGAAATAGATAATATAAGTCATTCAATTGGACATAAAACAACATATGAACTGTTTAATAAATGTAAACTTGGAGATCCGTTTACATTTGTTAGAGTAAATAGAATGTATGATTTAGCAAATTACATTAAATATAAGTTCTATAAAAATGAAATAAACTATGATGAATTTGAATATCAATTAAAAATAATAAGTGATAGTGAAAAAATATATTTATTTGCAAATTTGTTATATCCAAACATATATTTCGATTTAATAAAAGATATTATGTTGGAAAAAGTAAATGAAAGTATGTTAAATGTATTTATTAATAAAATCAAAGAATATGAATTGCTACTTAGTTATTTTAAAAATGAATTTAAAAATGTAAAGGTGATTGACTTAATAAATTGGATAAGTGATTAAAGTATGATATAATTATGTTGATGTGATATTTATGGAAAATTTAAAAATAGGTGATAGCGTTAAAGGCGAAGTAACAGGGATTACTTCTTATGGTGTTTTTGTTAAACTTGAGAATGGATATGATGGATTAATTCATATATCTGAGATTTCTGATAAATTTGTTAATAATATTGAAAAATTATATATTGCTGGAGATATTATAGAGGCAAAAGTAATTGAAATAGATGATGATAAAAAACAAATTAAGTTATCTGTTAAGGATTTTAATAAAAAATCAAGAAAAAGACAACCAATTCAAGAAAAAGGGAAAGGTTTTGAACCTTTAAAAGAGAAATTGGATGTGTGGGTAAAGGAAAAGCTTGAAGAACTTGAAAAATCGACAAAAACGCCATAAAAATCACATTTAATCTTGACATAAAAAACAATAAATGATATAGTTAAATACGTCAACAGGGAAATTATGGGCGATTAGCTCAGTTGGTTAGAGCATCTGCCTTACAAGCAGGGGGTCGGGAGTTCGAGTCTCTCATCGCCCACCATAATTTTATTTTTTTTCGCCGAAATAGCTCAATTGGTAGAGCAACTGACTTGTAATC
>JAFYEA010000029.1 GCA_017544525.1 Bacilli bacterium
AATTTGATTTTGCCCTAGTGAATAATCATATCTTTCAAATCTCAATTTTGTATTTCCAAATTTGATTGTATATAATGTATTTTCATCATCTGGATATTCTCTATTTAAAAATAAAAATATACCTCCAGTAATTAATAATAAAATAATTAAAATCGAAACAATTATTATAATTTTCTTTTTCATAATCAAATCTCCTTAATTTCCCCAGTCTATATATCCTTTATCTTTATAATCCTTACACTTTAAATATATCTTATATGCTGTAGAACAATTTTTTTGATGATCTTGTGGATCTTCATAATTTGTTTGAATAACAACATAAACATCACAATAATTTTCTCTATCTACATCAAACAACTCTTCTTTTTTTATGTAACCATTACTAATTAAGAACGAAGAATTGTAATGCGTACCACTTTTATTAGAATTATCATCAAAAGTATCTGTAATAGGACAGTTTGGATACATAGCTTTAATATTCCATTCTACTGCTTTTTTAGTACTTTCTTTAATTTCTAAATATCTTGCATTATTATTTCTTATTTCGTTTTTTAAATTTTCATTATGTTTTAGAACTACGAGTATTATAGCTAATATAACTACTAAAGCTATAGAAACAAATATAATAATTTTCTTCTTCACAGAATCACCCCTCATAAATATTATATCATATATTTCTATATTTTAATTACATCGTAATATTACTATTTTCCGAACAAGAGAATTAGCTATATAGATTATAGTTTAATTTCCATTCAATATATTCTTGATCTGATATTTCACCTTTCATTCTTCTTTCTCTCATTTCTCCCCATTCTTCTAATCCTCTTATAATATCCTCATTGTAGTATGTCTTTTTCATAGCATCTTTATCGAAGATATATTCACTATAAGGACATAGTTCTTCTTCCCACATATGGTAATAAATAACTTCATTTGGGTCTACAAAATTATACTTTCTTATTGCATAGTTACTTACATCAAATAATTCTGCTAATTCTTCTAATCTTTCTGGTTGTGGTTCTCTAGCATTTCTTTCATATTTATCTATGCTGTCTGTTGGCTTTTCACCTCCTAACTCTAAAAATTCTGCTACATTTGGCTTAGACATATATCTAAGCTTCCTTACAAATTTTAGTCTTGCTCCTTGACTAAGATTCTCCAATTCAGGTTTAAAAAAATAATTTTTCATAAATATACCTCCTATCTTATTTTTTTATTCCATTAAAAAAGCTAGTACTTAATACTAGCCAACTCCTTTTTATTCTTTTTAACTTTTGTTCTTCATATTTGGACTACAAGAAAAGCCACCCAAGTTTTATTGTTACTATACTATGCCATTTAGAACCACCTCCATTCTTATTTTTTAATATTTTTATCCTAATTTTCAAAATGCTAGTAAACCCTTTTAATTCCAACAAAAAAAGAGTATTTCTACTCTTTTAATTGGTACGTTTAAACGTCCTATTTTTGATGCGCCTTTATGGCCGCTTGTGCAGCAGCTAATCTAGCAATTGGAACTCTAAATGGACTACATGATACATAAGTAAGCCCTACTCTATGGCAGAAGTCTACACTTGATGGATCACCACCATGTTCTCCACAAATACCAAGTTTAATATTTGGTCTTGTTTTCTTACCTTTTTCAACAGCCATTTCAATTAGTTGCCCAACGCCTTCTTGATCTATTTTAGCAAATGGATCGCTTTCATAAATTTGTTTCTTATAGTAATCTCCTAAGAATTTACCAGCATCATCTCTTGAAAAACCAAATGTCATTTGAGTTAAGTCATTTGTTCCAAATGAGAAGAATTCTGCTTCTTCAGCAATCTTATCAGCTGTAACTGCTGCTCTTGGTATTTCAATCATAGTACCAATTTTATATTTTAATTTATAATTTTGTTCTTCAAAAACTTGATTAATTGTTTCTACAACTATGTTTTTAACATATTGAAGTTCTTTAACTTCTCCTACTAAAGGAATCATTATTTCTGGTTCAACTTTTAATCCTGTCTTATCAACATTAATTGCAGCTTCAATAACAGCTCTAGTTTGCATTCTTGCAATTTCTGGATAAGTAACAGCAAGTCTACAACCTCTGTGACCCATCATTGGGTTGAATTCATGTAATGTAGCAATCTTTTCTTTTAATGCTTCAAAAGTCATTCCTAATTCTTTAGCAAGTGGTTTTATTTCTTCATCAGTATGAGGAACAAATTCATGTAGAGGTGGATCTAAGAAACGAATTGTAACAGGATATCCTTTCATTTCCTTATATAATTCTTCAAAATCTCCTCTTTGCATTGGTAATAATTTAGCTAATGCTTTTTCTCTTTGTTCTTCTGTATCAGAAACTATCATTTGACGAATAGCAAATATTCTTTCCTCTTCGAAGAACATATGCTCTGTTCTACAAAGCCCAATTCCTTCGGCTCCAAATTTCATGGCTTGTCTTGCATCTCTTGGAGTATCAGCATTTGTTCTAACTCCTAATTTACGAGTTTGATCAGCCCATTTCATGAATGTTTCAAAGTCACCACTGATTTCTGGTTCAACTGTTTTAATTTTTTCACCATATACATTACCAGTAGTTCCATCTATAGAAATGTAATCTCCTTCTTTAAATACTTTACCATCTTTTGTAGTTAATGTTTTCTTTTCCTCACTAATCGTTAGTTCACCACATCCAGATACACAACATCTACCCATACCTCTAGCTACAACAGCAGCATGTGAAGTCATACCACCACGAATTGTTAAAATTCCACGTGCTAAGTTCATACCTTCAATATCTTCAGGAGATGTTTCTAATCTAACAAGTATTGTATCTTCTCCTCTTTTAGCAGCTTCAGTTACTTCTTCTGCAGTAAAATAAATTTTACCACATCCAGCACCTGGAGAAGCTGCTAAACCTGTAGCAATAACTTTTGCTTTTTTAAGCTCATTTTGATCAAAATTAGGATGTAATAATTGATCTAATGATTTTGGTTCAACTCTTAATAGAGCTTCTTCCTTAGTAATCATCTTTTCATTATATAAATCAACTGCTATTTTTAATGCTGCAGCTGCAGTTCTTTTACCATTACGTGTTTGTAACATAAATAATTTACCATCTTCAATAGTAAATTCCATATCTTGCATATCTTTATAATGCTTTTCAAGAATTTCACAAGTTTTTACAAATTCTTTATATGCTTCTGGCAATGTTTCTTTTAATGTTTCGATTGATTTTGGAGTTCTAACGCCTGCAACAACATCTTCTCCTTGTGCATTCATTAAATATTCACCAAATAGTTTCTTTTCACCAGTAGCTGGATTTCTTGTAAATGCAACTCCTGTTCCACTATTATCATTTTTATTTCCATAAACCATTTCTTGAACATTAACAGCAGTACCCCAACTAGATGGAATATCATTCATTCTTCTATAATAGATTGCTCTATCGTTATTCCAACTTCTAAATACAGCAGTTACTGCTTCAATCAATTGTTCTTTAGGATCTTGTGGAAATTCAACACCAGATAATTCTTTATAAATATCTTTAAACTTAAATGCTAGTTCATACATATCTTCTGCATTTAAATCTGTATCAAATTTTGCCTTCTTTTCTTCTTTAAATTTATCTAAAACTCTTTCAAATGAGTTTTTAGAGTATCCTTTAACTACATCTGCAAACATCATAATGAATCTACGATATGAATCATAAACAAATCTTTTGTTATTAGTTATTTTTGCAAATGATTCACAAACTTTATCATTAAGTCCTAAGTTTAGAACTGTGTCCATCATACCAGGCATACTAGCTCTAGCACCACTTCTAACTGATACTAATAAAGGATTTTCTAAATCTCCCATTGTCTTACCAGTAAGTTTCTCTAATTTTTCTAATTTCTCATAGATTTCTTCTACGATATCTTTACTGATTTTCTTACCTGCATCATAATATGCAGTACAAGCTTCAGTAGTAATAGTAAATCCTCTTGGAACTGGTAAACCTATACTAGTCATTTCGGCTAGGTTAGCACCTTTACCACCAAGTAGATTTCTCATGTCTTTGTTACCTTCACTAAACATGTAAACATATTTCATAAATTTACTTCTCCTTTCATGATTCCTTCTGTGTTTAACACCGACGTTAATATTATAACATAACTAGAAAAAATAATGGTAGTTTTATTTTGCTATTTGTCAATTATTTAATAAAAAAATGCAATTTCTTGCATTTTATCTATATAGAATTCTTTTAGGCCCTTCCTCACCTTTTACAACTACATCTTTTTCTTTTAGACCTTCTTTATAAATTCTTTTACCACATACTAGACAAGTTCTATAATAACCCACTGCTCTACTTAATCCATCATCGTCATATTCTGTTTCAACTTTCTCAGATAATCTATGTCCTTCTATTTCACATATTTCTTTATTTAAATCATTTAATTGTGCCCACATATTTCTTTCAAGAGTTAATAAAGGTAATAATTGTTCTCTCAACCTTTCATATTTTCCAATCAATAATTTTCTTTGGGTAAATAAGCTGTTTCTTTTAGATTCATCTCTTTCATTTAAATTAGGGAAATCATTATCAATACCAAAATCAGTATCTTTTCTTTTTAATATTCCTGTTATATTCCAGGTTTCTTTAATACCATTTCTTCTCAAAAAATCAGCGATTCTCTGAATGTCTGCTTCCCTTTCTTCTTTTGTCTTTGCAATTTCAAATTCTTCCATAAAAACCTCCTTATTTAAAATTACTCCATATTATCAACATCGATTTTTAACACTTTTTCTAAATAACATTTTCCACATAGTGACTCATATGTTATTTCATTTTCTCCATCTATCGCTACTTGAGCTCCACTTGAAGTGAATTCTCCATTTACTATTCTTGCATTAAACTTAGCTCTTTTTCCACATCTGCATATAGTATACAACTCTTCCATTACATCTGCAAGTTCAAAAAGTCTTAAACTTCCAGGAAATGATAATGTTTTAAAATCGGTCCTAAGACCATAACAAATAACAGCAACATCTTTTAATTTAGTAAACATAAACAAATCATCAACTTGATCTCTTGTTAAAAATTGTGATTCATCTACTAGTATACAAGAAATATCTTTAGGTATTTTATTTAAATATTTTATTAGTTTTTCATCTTTATCTATCAAATGATCTACTTTTCTTTTTAAACCTATTCTTGTTACTAATTTATTATCACCTTTAGTATCTATTTTTGGCTTTAGTATTAGTACTTTCATTCCTCTTTCTTCATAATTATGTGCTACTTGTAATAATAAAGTTGTCTTACCTGAATTCATAGCTCCATACCTATAATATAATTTACTCACCTTTATCCCTCCTTGGAAAACAATTATAATAAACTTCTTTCAATCTCTCATTGGTAACATGTGTATATACTTCTGTTGTTCTTAAACTTGCGTGACCCAATAACTCTTGTACTATTTTAATATCACACCCATTATTTAACATATCAGTAGCAAAAGTATGTCTTAAAACATGTGGGGTAACATGTACTTTAACTGATAATCTTTTCATTATATTATCAATTATATATCTTACACCTCTATCAGTTATTCTTTCATTATGTGCATTAGTAAACAAATATCCTTCTTTGTTTCTTTCATGAGTGGCCATATACTCCTTTAATACATCTTCTGCATATTCACCATAATATACTATTCTTTCTTTATTACCTTTTCCACAAACAACAATTCTTCTGTTATTAAAATCAATATCTTCATATTTTATATTGACAAGTTCACTAACTCTAACTCCAGTAGCATATAACATTTCTATTATTAATCTATCTCTTATTCCATCACTATCTTTAGCTGATTCATTTAAAATATCTAACAAATCATTATAATATATGAATTTAGGAAGTTTTTTTTCTAACTTTGGATATACAATTTTTATTAAAGGATAATTTCTTTTATCTATATAATTATTTAAATATAAGAATTTATAAAAAGATTTAAATGTACTGATTTTTCTTCTAACTGAAGATGAATTTTCTTTTTTGTCATTTAAAAAAGCAAGATAACTTCTTATATCATTTTCAGTTACTTTTATTAAATCTTTTTTTACGTATTCATAAAAATAATATAAATCACTTAAATATGAAATAATTGTATTCTCAGAATAATTTTTTGATTTAATAAAATTAGTAAAATCTTTAATTACTTTTATATTATTAAACTCTTCCTTTTCCATAATTTAATTATAAAACAAAATAATCAAAATAAAAAGAGGTACATATTAGTACCTCAAATATATATTAACACACTTAAGTGTGGATAATATATTCTATGATAAAAATATTTTTTGTTTCATTTTTATAAACATTTAATTTTCTTACAATTATTTAGCATACCTAAATTCATATTTAGTGCTATTATCTAAATAGAAACATATATTTATTACAACTGCATTTCAGTTGATAAATAATCTGACAATAAGTCTTTTGATTCATTACCATATAATTGATAAAATGATTTATTATCAACAAGTCTTAAATATTTTCCGGTTCTACTTGTCCCATAACATTTCATAAATTTTGAAAGTAGTTTTATAGATGCAATATTATCACTTAAAGCACTAGCTACAAGAGGTGCATCACTTCTATTTTCAATCGCCGTTTCCATTAAGTTTTTTCCTATTCCTTGATTCCTAAATTCTTTTTTAACCACAATATCAGAAATGTAATAATAGTAGCTTGAATCTTTTAAATCATGCATATTATTACTTAATCTAATTAATGAAAAACCAACTATTTGACCATTTACAATTGCAACTATTAGATTAGTCCATTTATAATCTCTTTCAAATATATCAGGTACTTTTAATGTCCCACCATTTGTTGCCAAGTTTTCAGTAATTAACGCTTTACATTTGTTAACAATATCTTCATAATCCAAAAGATCTTTTCTTAACAAATCAATATTTAATAATTGCATTTGCATCACCCTTATATTAATTATATCATTTTTTCTAATGTATCAAGAATCTTCAATATTATTATATCACAAAAGTCTATTCTCACGGAATACAGGTCTTTATTTCCAATTTGTTATTTTTAATCTTAAACGTAATGCTACCATCCCAGTCTGTTCTATATATTTTTGAATTATCTAAATTATTTAGTACTTCCTTATTAGGATGACCATATCTATTATTCTTTCCAACACTAATAATGGAATATTTAGGATTAATCTCATTTATAAACTCTTTACCACTACTTGTTTTAGATCCATGATGCCCTACTTTAAGTACATCAACATCATATATATTGTATTTATTTATAACATCTTTTTCTTTATCTATTCCTGCATCTCCCATAAACAAAAACTTATAGCCACTTAATTCAGTATAAATAACATTACTATTATCATTTTCATTATCATAATCTTTTGTTTGTAGAAAGTATAATTTATTACTATCTATATTTAATTCTTTAATACAAGAACAATATTTTATTTTCTTCTTATCTAATACTTTAATTAACTCTTTTTCTAAATCATTAAATGGTCCGCAATTAAATATAACTTTTTCCACTTTAAAACTATTAACTAAATTAATTGCTTCTCCCATATGATCGTAATCACCATGTGTTATTATTAAATAATTAATTTTTTTAAGTCCAATACTTTTATAAAAAGGTATTAATGATGATTTCATTAAATCATAGTCTCTATTTCTTTCTTTCCATTTACTCTTTTTTACTTTAATTCTTCCTCCTGTATCTATTAATATATTTTTATTTTTTATAACAATTAATGTACTATCTCCTTGACCAACATCATTATAATAAACATTTATAGTTCTATTAAAAACTGGTTTTATATATAGAAATACAATAAAAAATAACAATACTATATTATATGTTTTTTTCTTATCGTTGCAAATTATCAATACCAATAATATATAATATATAATTATTAATGAAATACTCATATGAGAAAAACATAATGAAATATTAAATACTTTTGTACTAATATTTGATATACCCTCCATTAATTTAGTAAAAAAAACTAATACTATATTTGATTTTTGAAAAGCAAGTACAAACAATGACACGGGAAAAACAATGTATGTAACATAAGGAATAAAGAATAAATTATTAATAAAACCAATAATATTAATTTCATATGACATGTTAATAATAATTGGAAAACTAGCTAAAAAGGATATTAAACTTATTTTTAATATTGATTTCTTTTCCTTTACTTTTTCATTTGATAATATTATAAAAAATGTAATACAAAAAGATAAAATGAAACCAGTATCAAACAAATAATTTGGATTTATTATTAATAAGATAATAAATGTTAAATATAATAGATTTATAGGCTTTATATAAAAATAATAAATATTGTTGATTTGTGTTAATATAAAAAATATAGTCGCTCTTAAAATTGATGGTGTAAAAGATGCTATGAATGAAAAAAATATTAAACATACACTTGTAATAACAAATGATTTCAATTCATTAATTTTTAATTTGTTTAATATATACATTATAAATGATGAAAGCAATGAAACATGTAGTCCTGATAAAGCAAATAAATGTGTAATACCATTTATTTTATAATTATTATATGATTCACCATTTATATATGAAGACTTGCCTAAAATAAAAGCGTATAAATATTCATTATTTATACTATCTATTCTTTTATATATTTTATTTTTTGTTTTTATTATTAGATTGTTATTATTTTTAATCTTTTTAAATTTTTTTATTCTTAAAATATATTTAATTTTTTTATGTTCTAAATACTTTTTATAATTAATTGTATTAGGAACTGTATTATTATTAGGAATGTTTAAATTACCAGTTATTTCTAGTGTATCTCCTAATTTAATATTATTTATAAAATCAATTCTTTCATGCTCTAATTCAAAGTAATATATACCAACTAAATTATCAAAACTTAAAGTTAATTTATCACCATCAATATTGTAATTATTAACTTTTAATATAAAATGATTTTCATTTATATCATATTTGGATTTAACTTCAAATAAAAAAAAATATACTAATAAATATAAAAAAGTAATCAATAAGAGAATATAAAACAATTTATCATATAGTAATATTTTCCTTAATTTTAGCATAAATACTTTCACTTATACCATTTACTTTTTTAATATCTTCTATTGATTTAAAATTACCATTATTGTTTCTATAATCTATTATTGATTTAGCCTTTGCTTCTCCTATTCCTGCAAGAGTTTTAAGTTCTTCCAAAGAAGCAGTATTAATATTAATTTTATCATTTGATTTATTTTCTTCTCCTTCTTCTTTGTAACATGCATCATTTTTTACTTCTTCACAAACACAAGGAGTATCAATATATACAACTTTTTCCTTTTGAGCTTCTTTAATTTCTTTATTAGAATAAATCACAATTACATCCCCATCATATAGTTTTTTAGATAAATTTATAAATCTTGTATTAGCATCTGCTGTTATTCCTCCTGATGCTTCAATAGCATCCATTACTCTAGCATCACTATTTAATTTATATACTCCAGGATTAGCAACCGATCCTTTAATATCAATATATATTTCATCTACAGATACATCTTCTACTTCTAATGAAATGTTATTAGAATTATTAATGTATTCTTTATTACCTTTTTTTATTATAGTTAATAAATAAACGAAACCTCCAATATAAAGTAAAATAATAATAGTTGGGAAAATAAGTTTTTTAAAATCAAAACCTTCTAGTTTATTTGATAAATACTCTAAAAAGTCATCCATTTTCACTCCTTTCTTATCCCTCTATTATTTATATAAGACATAAAAAAAGAAAACACTTCTTTTTGTTTTCTTTTTTATTATTATATTAATTTAATCCAACTGGTTTTGCTCTATAACTTAGAACTAAATATCCAAGTGAGAATGCAACTAATGTTACCATTAATAACACTGCAATATTTTCTACTCCAGTCTTTGGATTATATACTAAGTCGAAATCTTTTTCAACTGTAATTGATTCAATTTTTCCACCAGTCATAACATTTTGAGCATTTACATAAATTGGTGAATATACTTTTCCTCTATTAGTAGCAGGATTAAATCCAACTGGATCTACTAATGATAAATGTAATTTAACACTACCAATTTTAGCTTTTTTATCTACTACTACATAGAATGTTTGACCGTTTGTTAATCTTGTAATTGTATTTCCTTCTTCATCGATGAATTTAATTTTACTTAATTCAGCTGAATCATTCTTAGCAGAAATATTCATTCCATTTGCTTCTAATACACTATATGTAGCTTTATAAGGTCCATATGTATAAGCAGTTTTACTTTCTTTGAATATTTCTTTTCCTGCGGCTGGTTTACTTAATGATATTTCATTTGTATAAGTAGTTGAACCATAATTATCATATGTTCTTTCTTGAATTAAGTAATGATAGAATGTTTGTAAATTTGTTGTTGAAGCACTTCCACTAGCAGCAGTAATAGTATCACCTATTGTATTTCCTGCTGGATCTACTCCATTATAGTATGGTGTAGCACTAGGTCCCATAGAATACCATAATGCATATTGAACAATTCCATAAATATAATTTTCTACATAAACATCTAAATTATCTAATCCATTACATGTGCCATCAGCATATTCATGTCCTTCTAAACCACACACTTCACCTTTTACAGCATCTAATGATGTTCCTGCAGCAGCTAATGCATCACTTAATGATAATGCTGGATAACTATGTTCTAAAATCCATAAAGCATGTTCTCTACCATCTAAATTTCCAGATAACTTAAATTTACTAAATAACACATCTAATGCTCCAAAATTTAATTCATAAACTGTTGTTTCGCTTCCTAGTGGAACAGCACATTTTGTATTAGTTGTTACTGTTTCACTATCAGGTGTTCCAACTGGACATGAATAAGTTCCATTTCCTTGTAAATCTAGAGCATAGAAATTATAACTTGTAACATTCTTTACAGGTCCTTGAGTTGATACAGAACCAAAGTCTGTTGGCGTTTTTTCAACAAATTCTGTTGTTGATTTTGCAAATGTAATTCCTGTTACATCAATAGTAAATGTTTTGGCACTTTGTAAATTGCTTAATATACCTAAGATAAAATATAAATTGTCTCTACCAGCATATTCAAATGTAGGGAATACTTTATATTCGCTAACTGCAGCAAATACATTTTGAACATTACTATCTTCTGAATTTGATAATGCAGCATATAAAATATAATCAACTAAGCTTTGACCATTTGCAAGCATTTGACCTTGAGCAGTAGTTGCTGCTTCAGTATTTCCACCAGCTACTGCTGCTTGATATGTTGCCTTTGCAGTTTCAAAAGCAACTAATTTGCTATAAAAACCTGGGAATGAATAAATACCTAATGTTGGATATTTCTTTGTTCCATCTAAGCAATATGCTGTAAACCAATTTCCTAAGATATTATTTAATGTCATATTAGGATTTGGTTTAAATGCACTGTTTTCATATACAATTGGAGCATAATTTGTTTTATCTAATAAGTTAGATTGTTGTCTACCTCCAATAGTACCTAAATAGATTTTGTTTAAACTACTTTCTCCTGTTACTGTTCCAAATTTAATTTTACTTAAATTAAAATCTCTACCAACAACAGAATACAACGTTGTTCCGCTACCTGGTGCACTTTCAGGTGCTTTTGCTGCTTGTGATGCTTCTACATTTAGAATAGATTTATCACCTGCAGCTGCATTAACATTAAGAGTAAATGCTGCGAATACAAATAATGCTAATACACTTAATAAAAATTTCTTCTTCATATTTTACTCTCCTTTATCATATATACATTATTTTAACATTTTTAGAATGTAAATACAATATAAAAAAAGAATTTTAGTTATTTTTTCTACTAAAATTCTTGTTTTTTTATTCTTCTTCTACTTCTTTTTTCTTTTTAGAAGATTTTTTATCTTCTTTATTTTCTTCTTTAGGAAGTAGTTCTTTTCTAGATAGATTTAATTTACCTTTTCTATCATAACCGATTGCTTTAACAACAATTTCATCGCCAACTTTTAATATATCACTTGGATGATTTACTCTCTTATTATCAAGTTGAGAAACATGAACAAGTCCTTCACATCCTGGCCATAATTCAACAAATGCACCAAAATCTTCTATTTTAACTACTTTAACTGTATAAACTTCTCCTATTTCTACTTCTTTAACGATATCTTCAATCATAGAAATTGCTCTATCTAAAACATCTTTATTCATATGATAACATACTACGTTTCCATCATCATCTATATCAATCTTAACAGCATCTTTATGATTTACTGATGTAACATTACTTGATTCTAATATAATCTTAGTAATTGTTTCTCCACCTTTACCAATAACATCTTTAATCTTATCAGGACTAATCTTCATAGTTCTAATCTTAGGTGCATATTCACTTAATTCTTTTCTTGGTTCAGGTATTGTATTTTCCATTAAATCAAGTATTTTCATTCTTGCTTTATGTGCTTCTTTTAATGCTTCTCTTAATACACTCTCAGTAACTCCTTTAATCTTAATATCCATTTGAAGTGCTGTAATACCCTTTCTTGTTCCAGCAACTTTAAAGTCCATATCTCCCATATGATCTTCTAATCCTTGAATATCAGTTAAAATTGTATATTTTGAATTACATGTTCCATCTTCAGTAATAAGTCCCATAGCAATTCCAGCAACTGGTGCTTTGATAGGAACACCTGCGGCCATTAATGACATACATCCAGCACAAATACTTGCTTGGGATGATGAACCGTTACTTTCTAATACTTCAGATACAACTCTTACAGTATATGGAAATTCTTCTTGTGAAGGCATAACTTGTAATAATGCTCTTTCTGCTAGAGCTCCATGTCCTATTTCTCTTCTACCAGGAGCTCCATATCTTCCAGTTTCACCAACACTAAATGCAGGGAAATTATAATGGAATATAAACTTTTTAGAGTCTTCAAGTCCTAATCCATCTAATATTTGTTCTTCATTTTGAGCACCTAATGTAGTAATAGCTAATGCTTGAGTTTGTCCTCTTGTAAATAATGCACTACCATGTGTTCTAGGCAACAAATCAACATCAGCAGATAATTCTCTTATTTCATCCATTGCTCTTCCATCAGGTCTAATATGTTCATTTGTAATTAAACGTCTTACTTCAGCACCTTCAATTTCATGAGATACTTTTGCAACTAATTTTAAATTAGCATCTAAATCTTCTTCTCCTGCATGTCTTTCACTATATTTGTCTAATGCCATTTGTTTAACTTCATCAATTCTAGCATACTTTTCTAATTTGTCTTTAATTTGAATAGCAGCTATCATTTCATCTTTAATGTCATCATTTACTTCTTGTCTTAATTCATCTGGTATATTAGCAAGTTCAACTTCTATTTTTTCTTCACCAATCTCACTAATAATATCTTCTTGAATCATACATAATTCTTTAACAGCTTCATGACCAAACATCAATGCTTCTAACATTTCTTCTTCACTAACTTGTTTAGAACCAGACTCAACCATATTAATAGCTTCTTTAGTACCAGCAACTGTTAAATCAATAGTACTTCTTTCCATTTCTTCACAAGTTGGATTAATTTTTAACTCTCCATCAATTTTTCCAACTTTAACCCCAGAAACAGGTCCCTCAAATGGTATTGGTGAAATTCCTAAGCAAAGTGAAGTACCGAATAAAGCAGTCATTTCAGGTGTTCTATCAGGATCAACACTTAATACTGTATTAACAACTTGTACCTCATTTCTAAAATTTTCATCAAACATTGGTCTTATTGGTCTATCAATAACTCTTGCAGTTAAAGTAGCCTCATCTGTTGGACGACCTTCTCTTTTAATAAACCCACCTGGAATTTTACCTACAGAATATAGTTTTTCTTGATATAAAATAGTTAGTGGGAAAAAGTCAGCAGTTGAAACATTATTACTCATAACGCATGTAGATAATATAACTGTATCATCATATCTAACTAATACTGCACCACCAGCTTGTTTAGCAAGTTCACCATGTTCTATAATTAATTTCCTACCTTGAAAATCATATTCAAATACTCTTTTCATAATACTTCTCCTTCCAAAAATAAAAGACACTTAAAACAAGTGCCTACTTTCTTAAATTTAATTTTTTAATAAGTTCACGATATCTTTGAACATCTTCACGTTTAAGATAATCTAATAAACTTTTTCTTTTACCAACTAATTGTAATAATCCACGATTAGTATGATAATCATGTGCATGATCTTTCATATGTTCTGTAAGAATATTAATTCTTTCAGTTAAAAGAGCAACTTGCACTTCAACACTTCCAGTATCTCCTTTACCTCTAGCAAATTCAGATACAATAGCGTTCTTCTTTTCTTTTGTTAAAGCCATTTTAAAATCTCCTTTCCTTATTCAAATATCCGTCTATTCTGAGTAAAGAAGCGAAAGGTTCATCTAAACTAAGAATAAACTTCTAGTTAATAATACTATAAAAATACTAAAAAATCAACAATTTTTACTTAATTTACCAAGATAAATCAATATTATAGTTTGTATTAATGTAACTATTGCGGCTCCTAAGAATAATACTCTAAAGGAATACCCTATTAATACCCCTGCTAGGAATGTTCCTATACCCTCTCCTATACACGCCACAAAATATCTGATATTACCATATAAGAATTGGTTTTCTTCATCGATTATTTGTAAAAATTTACCTGTTACTTTATCTTCTAATATACGACTAGATATATATGCTACTACTATAGCTATAATAAATGAGGTTATATTATTCATGGTAAAAGCGACAAAATAACCAAGGGATCTAGTGCCAAACTTAATTATAGAACTAACACTTATTGATAAATTTTTACCATATTTACTAAATATAGAAGCAAATATACTTCCAAGAACATTACAAACTATTATAAATACAGATGCTAATGACACTTCAAAATTAATATAATTTGTTAATATTAACATCATTAAATCAAATACAATTCCATATGATATATTAATAATTAATTGATTAGTTAAGAAAACTTTATTAATCTTATTAGACAGTAATTCTTTAAATGATTTTGTTAATGATTCAACTTTTTTATGTTTTTCTTTGTGATTAAACATAGCCAAAAATACCATTGATAATAAAGAAGCAAATGTTGATATTAATAAACAAGTATCATAATTAAATACAAATTTGCCAAGACTTACACCTATTAATAAACCACAACTTACAATTCCTATATCTCTAGCAAAATATTCAATTAATGTTTTTTTTCTATATGATTCATCTGTTTTAGTAATATAAGTTAATAATGGATAAAAAGCTATAGCGAATATTACTTCACACATTATACACAAAAGCATCATTGTTTTAATAATAAACATATTAGAAGTAAATAATAATATAACCATAGAAATACTTCTCATTAATATAGATAATAAAACAATATCTTTAATTTTAATTTTATATGAAAATAAACTAATAATAAATGATATAATTGCACTACATATTAAAGCAACTGAAAATAATTTACTTATACCTATTAAAGTAAATCCAACATCTTCTAACCATAACTGTCTATAGTTTCCCCATATTCCAATAGAAAATGCTAAGAAAGCTAGTACAATCATTAATAAATTTTCATCACTTATTTTCTTTACCCTTTTCATATCTCACCTATCATAATAATTATAGATTATTAACTATTAAAATTCAATTAAATTAGCTGTTTATAAATTATTTTACATTTAATGTTGACAAACAATTCTTTTTTTGATAATATTTTTTGCATACTGTTAATTTTATACTAAGATGTGACACTTAATTTATATAGGAGGTTTTATGAATTTAAGTGATGAAGAATTTCAAAAAGAAAAGCATCATCTAGAATTAACTACAAAACTTTTAAGAGAACAAATTTCTGATCTCGCACAAGATTTATATGATAGTGAAGAAAAACAACAAGAATTTAAAAAGTTTGTATGGGATACTAGAGCTGAACTTGATCCAACTGAAATGAAAACAATAATGTCTAACAATGATCAAGAAATTGACAACTTAGAAATGAAAGCAAAATATTATAGAAAACTATATCAAATACAAAACTCTCCATATTTCGCTAAGATAGTATTTGAAAGTGATGAAGGTATAAATGATATTTATATTGGCCTTACATATTTAACTAAAGGTACTGATAATATTATTTATGACTGGAGAGCACCAATATCAAGTATATTTTATGATTATGAACAAGGCAATGCGCAATATGAAGCTCCAGACGGAATTATAAAAGGATATTTGCATAATAAAAGGCAATTTACTATTGAAGATTCAAAGATTAAAAGAGTCTTTGATTCAAAATTAAATGTGCAAGATGAATTGCTACAAGAAGTACTTGCTAATAAAACTGATGAATATATGAAAAATATAGTTAACACTATTCAAACAGAGCAAAATGCTATTATTAGAAATATTAAAGATAAAAATTTAATTGTTCAAGGTATTGCTGGTTCTGGGAAAACATCAGTAGCACTTCATAGAATAGCATTCTTACTATATAAAATTAAAAACTTAACAAGTGATAAAGTGTTAATATTTGCTCCAAACAAGGTATTTAGCGAATATATTTCAAATGTACTTCCTGAATTAGGTGAAGAAAATACAAAAGAAACAACATTTAGTGACTTCTTAGAAACATACATAACTGAATATAAATCAATAGAGACATTTACATCTTTTATTGAAAGATATTATAAATATGAAGAAGGAAATATTGATTTAATAAAATTAAAACAATCAAATGAAATAATACCTGCGATAGATGAATATATTAAAAATTATTCTAAAAAAGCAAAATTTACTGATGAAATACTTAATAGGGAATTATACATAGAAAAAGATAAACTAAACTATTACTTACATGAAAGATATTCCTCTATTCCACTATTTGAAAGAATAGATGAAATAGCAATTAAAATATCTGAAATGGAATTCAAAGGAAACAAATCAAAAGCAAGACAAATAAAAAAATGGTTAAGAGAAAGATTAAATATATCTCTTGATATGAAAGAAATCTATAAAGGATTTTATAAAAGTGAAGAATTCAATAAATTGTATAATAAATCATTAAGTGATGCGTATATTAAAAAATTAGATGACAAAAACATATCATTTGAAGATGCATGCTTATTTGTATATATGAAAAGCTTATTACAATTCTTGGGTAATGATTATATGATTGAACAAACAATAATAGATGAAGCACAAGATTATAATATTCTACAATATATATTATTAAAGAAAATACTTAAGAAAAGTAAATTTACAATACTAGGAGATATTAATCAAACAATTAATCCATATTACCATTACAAATCACTTGAAGACTTAAAACAAGTATTTAATGAAAGTGTTAATTATATAGAACTAACAAAAACATATAGATCTAGTCCAGAAATAATTGAACACGCTAATAAAATATTAGGATTAAATCTTGTATCTGCTATTAGAAGAGATGCTAAAATACCTGTTGAATTTAGAGAAGAAGATAATTTAAAAGAACAATTATTAAAAGATATTAAAAAATTAGAAAAAGATAATAAAAGTATTGCTATTATTACTAAAACAGATACAGAGGCAGAAAAAGTATTTAAATTATTAAGAAAAGATCTAGAAGATTTAGTATTAATTAAAAATAATTCCAAAACATTTTCAAGAAAACTAGTAACTTTACCATCATATATGGCAAAAGGACTTGAATTTGATGCAACAATTATATACACTGAAAAAGATAATAAATATACATATGATGAAAGATATCTATACTATGTATCATGTACAAGAAGTCAACATCATCTAATAATATATAATCAAGAAAAATAAAAAGCCATTAAGGCTTTTTAATTTGCAATATAATTTGGAGATAACTTAACTATAGGTCTAATAGTAAAAGGTATATCATTTTCTTTTCCTAATGAATCATATAAAGGATTTAATTCTACTTTGCCATTCTTTATACTAAATATTCCCCATTCAATATTTTTACCATTTCCATATACATATCTTGTTGATAGATACCCATTAATTAACTCATGTTCGCTACTGTTAGTAATTAAATCTTTAACTACAACTTGTGTCGTTTGTTTTGAATTTACATCATTAATAATATAACTTTCACTTCTATGAACACTACCGTTTGTATTTTCATTATTGATAATTGTATTCTTTTCATATTCCCATAATGTAGGATAATTAATACTTGTTAACTCTCTAACATATTCTATATTATCTCCATATCTAACTAGAGTTTCATTAAATTTACTCTCAACATCTTCTAAATTAATATTTCTTACTTCAAGACTATTATCACTACTATAAAGATTTTTAGAAACATCATTTAATAAGTTAACTGCATTATTATATCCATATGCACCAGTTAATTTATAACTATCAAAACTAATATTATTTTCACTAATAATGATAATTTCACCTTTATCGCTAATATCATATATTTGCCATCTAGTATCAATTGTAGATAAACTAATCATTCCTTCCTCACCAAAATACTTACCATCTAATTCATAAGTGTTTGATGGGTGATATTCTATATGATCTCCAACTAATAAACTATTATTAATTTCACTATAATTGTTTGCAATAATAACTTCATCTAAAGTTCTTGTTATATATCCTCCAGATATATCAAAAGTACAATTAATACTATTTTGTGTATTATTTAAAACCAATAACTTTATAGTTTTCTCTTCATTAGATTTTATACTGCCACTAATATTATCGCTTAAATTATAAACAACTAGGTTATCATCATTTTTATATAACAATTTATAATATGTATCTACTTTATTAAGAGATTTAACATCCATATTAATAATATTTCCACCTGGTTTAATTGTTATTTTATTAGTATTCATATTATTAATTTTAATACTATAACTTAGTTTATTAGCAATCATTTCTACTGCTCTATGATCATTAGATTCATATATAAAACTTGAAAATGAAGAACTAAGTGAAAAACATACTACAAATAGTAGTACCACTAAACATAATATAACTTTTTTTATTAAACTCATATATTTAGTTTTCATATTCAATTCCTATTCTATCAATTATTATTATAATAAAACTAATAGAATATTTCAAGTATAGAAAAAAGACACATTGTGTCTTTTATTTTAGTATAAGCCTTACTCTTTCTCCATCATATTCTTCAGTATATTCATCAGTATCTACTGTAATTCCTACTTCTCTTAAATAGTCATTTTTATTTACAGCAGTAACTAAATTAGAACTAATATATTTATATCCCATTTGAACTAATAGATTAATATCTTGTACAGGTCCACTTCTTTGTAATTTAAATTTTCCTCTACTATTTCTAATAATATTATATCCATAATATACATGTGTTATTATTCTTTTTCTACCAGTTAAACTAGAGTGATATGGATCTGTTGTCCAATCATATTCAGTTGTGGTTTTAATATGCATATCACCTTTACTATCTAACTGAATATGTGATTCTTCATGGCTATATTGAAATTCTAAATAATCATATAAATCATTTTGAAAAGCAAGTATTTTATCATAATTATCTTCTATATTAACTAAATCATTTCTACTTATAAATTTATATAATTCTTCATTTTCATTAGTTAATTCGATATAACTATCTGTTCTATCGTATCTAAGATTATAGTATCCTCCTACATATTCATTTTCACTATCAATATATCTTTCTATTCCATAAGCATTAGTATATTCATGCATATGTTTTCCTTCAATACTGCAATCTACTTTGTTACCGCAACCAGCTAATAATATAACATCTAATGATAACATTAGTGATAATAATTTTGATTTAAATTCTTTACTCATTAATTCACCTATTTTAGTATGAGTCTAACTACCTCTCCATCAAATTCTTCAACATATTCATCAGTGTCTTCAGTAATACCTATTTCTCTTAAATAATCATTTTTAACCATTTCAGTTACTAAATCACTACTGATATACTTATAGCCCATTTGTATTAACAAGTTAATATCTTGTACAGGCCCACTTTTTTGTAGTTTGTATTTACCCTTTTCATTTCTTATAATATTATATCCATAAAAGACATGTGTTTGAATTCTAGTTTCTCCAGTTAAATCTGAATGCTCACGATCGGTTGTCCAATCATGCTCAGTTGAGTAATAAACCATAAACCCTTTACCCATTGGCATAATATGAGACTCTTCATATTCATATTGAAATTCTAAATAATCATATAAACCATTTTGAAAAGCAAGTATTTCATCATAATTATCTTCTATGCTAACTAAATTATGATTACTTATAAATTTATATAATTCTTCATTTTCATTAGTTAATTCAATATAACTATCAGTCCTATCATATCTAAGACTATTATATCCACCTATATATTCATTTTCACTGTCAATATATCTCTCTATTCCATATGAATTAGTATATTCATGCATATGTTTTCCTTCAATACTGCAATCTACTTTATTACCACAACCAACTAATAATATAACATCTAAAGATAACATCAATGACAATAATTTTGATTTAAATTCTCTACTCATCTTATAAGGTTCTTTCTTTTATTTGCTCTTCTAATAGCATTCTTTCTTCAACTAAATGTCTGTGTAAAATTTCTTTATCTATTACTTCAAGCAGATAATAAGTAGTCCTTTCACCATATGTATATGGTAATATTGATAATATTTCTAATTCTCTATATTTACTTGGATCTTCAAGGTTAGTTTTTGATTTTAAAATCATAACTTCATTATTATCTAAATCAATGTAAAGTTTACTTCTTGAATCAAAAGAACATGAAACCAATTCAGATTCGTTACTACTAGAGAGTTCTAGAAAAATACTTTCTTCATATGTTTTTCTTAAACCTGATCCACTACCAGGTATTCTTCCTAATACTAAATTATTACTTTCCATAATTGCCTCCTATTTAAGAGTTAAACTCATTTCTTGTTCTCTTTCAATTTTTTCATTCAATAAATGATTATGAAGTATTGATGATTCAATAAACTCAACTACAAATTTATCATCTAATAATGCAATATTTAATACTTCAACTTTCTTTAAATCCGTATTATTAATTGCAGTTTCATATCCTCCATAACAATAGGAAACTTCTATTTCTCCATTTGTGTTTTTGAATAATCCACTTACTGAATTTCCAAAATATCTAGCAAATTCTGATGAACTTAAACATTTAAAGAAACTCTCCTCATATGTTTTATGAATTCCTTCTCCACTAACTAGAATTCTATTAGTTACTAAACTATTATTATCTAACATAATATTTCTCCTCCTTCATGAACTAAACCTTGTCTAATATCTTCTATTATTCTTCTTTCTTCCTGCAAATGTCTTAGTAAGACTGATTTTTCAATTATTTCAACTAAAAATTCACTATAATCTTTAGACACTGGGAATAAATTTAAAATAACAACTTCCTTACATCCTTCTGGTATAGATTTAGAAGTTTTTAATTCATTGTTTTTATCAATATATAACTTATAGTCATATTTAGCAACGCAAATAATATCATTACCATATATGCTTATTATAGAACTCTCCATGTATGTTTTAAAATTTCCACCAATTTTTCCTAATAATAAACTATTTAATTCATTGTTTTCCATTATAATCCCCCTAATTTATAAGTGCTTTCATTTGATAGTAATTTTTCAGCAATCATTTTTTCTTGCTCTAAATGTTGAAGTAATATATTTCTATCAATTACCTCTACTATAAAATATATATTGCCATCTTCAGTAAAAGGGATTATGTTAAGAACTATCAATTCAGTTCCATTTGTATCATATGAATATGGAGTTAATTCTCCCTTTTTTTCATAAACTATTTTATAATTAGATATTCTTTTTATACTATATCTACCCTCTAAAACTATAAAATAACTTTCATAATATGTTTTACAGTTTCCACCAATTTTTCCTAATAATAAATTATTTGATTCGTTATTCATATACACTCCTATAAATCTAATATCATATTTTTTTCTTTATTTTCTTCTATTAACATTCTTTCATCTCTTAAATGTCTTAATAATATTGATTTTTCAATTATTTCAATTACAAAATATGAATAAACTATTGTTTCTCCATAACTTCTTTCTGTTTTGATATATGGCATAGCACTTAATATTTCAATTTCCTTGCATCCTTTGGGAATTACGTCATCATATAAAACTCTATTATTTTTACCCAAATATATTTTTTTATTTTCTCTTGAAGTAAGTTCTTCAAAATAAGAAGCTGTAACACATCTAAATGAACTTTCCAAATATGTTTTTGAAATAGAACTACTATTACTGCCTATTTTTCCTAATATCAAACTGTTTGTTTCATTGCCATTTTCCATAATACTTCTCCTTACAAAGTGTCATATATTATAACATAAAAAGAAAAAAAAGTAAATAAAAAAGACCTTATATAAAAGGTCTAATTTTTATTAATTACTAATATAGATTATTCTAAGATTTCAGAAACTACACCAGCACCAACTGTTCTACCACCTTCACGAATTGAGAAGTTAGTTCCATTTTCAATTGCGATTGGAGTGATTAATTCAACAGTCATATCTACATTATCACCAGGCATAACCATTTCAGTTCCTTCTGGTAATGTGATAACACCAGTAACATCAGTTGTTCTAAAATAGAATTGAGGTCTATAATTACTAAAGAATGGAGTGTGTCTTCCACCTTCTTCTTTAGATAATACATAAACGCTAGCTTTGAATTTCTTATGTGGAGTAACTGTTCCTGGCTTACATAGAATTTGTCCTCTTTCAACATCTTCTCTGTTAATACCACGAAGTAAAACTCCAGCATTATCTCCAGCTTCAGCATAATCTAAAGATTTTCTAAACATTTCAATACCAGTAACAACTGTCTTTCTTGTTGGTCTAATACCAACGATTTCTACTTCATCATTAAGATTTAATCTACCTCTTTCAACACGTCCTGTAACAACAGTTCCACGACCTGTGATAGTAAATACATCTTCAATGCTCATTAAGAAAGGTTTTTCAGTATCTCTTTCTGGAGTATCAATCCATGTATCAACAGCAGCCATAAGATCTTTAATAGGTTGTACCCATTTTTCATCTCCTTCAAGAGCTTTAAGAGCACTACCACGAATAACTGGAGTATTATCTCCATCAAATCCGTATTCAGTTAATAATTCTCTAACTTCCATTTCAACTAAGTCAAGAAGTTCATCATCATCAACCATATCACATTTGTTGATAAATACAACCATTTTTGGTACACCAACTTGACGTGATAATAAGATGTGTTCTCTTGTTTGAGGCATTGGTCCATCAGTAGCACTAACTACTAGGATAGCTCCATCCATTTGAGCAGCACCAGTAATCATGTTTTTAACATAGTCAGCATGTCCTGGGCAGTCTACGTGAGCATAGTGACGTTTGTCAGTTGTATACTCAACGTGAGCAGTATTAATAGTAATACCTCTTTCTCTTTCTTCTGGAGCTTTATCGATTTGATCATAATCCATGAATTCTCCAAAATACTTAGTAATTGCAGCTGTTAATGTTGTTTTACCATGGTCAACGTGTCCAATAGTACCAATATTAACATGTTCTTTAGAACGATCGAATTTTTGTTTTGCCATTTTATTTTTCCTCCTTTTTTAACATAAATATATTTTATCTAATACTCGAATTTTTTTCAAGTATAAATAACAAATTGGCAATATTAGTGTACGATTTTATTGTACACCATTTTTCTTAATAATATCTTCAGCTATACTCTTTGGAACTTCTTCATAATGATCAAAAATCATTTGATAAACTCCACGTCCTTGAGTGTTACTTCTTAACACTGTCATATAACCGAACATTTCTGAAAGTGGAACCATAGCTCTAATAGAGATATCTTTTCCTATACTTTCATTTCCAAGAGGTTTTCCTCTTCTACTTGTCAAGTCTCCCATAACAGTTCCCATAAATTCATCTGGAACTCTTACTTCAACATTCATAATTGGTTCTAGAATAACTGGATTACACTTATTCTTAGCTTCTTTTAAAGCCATAGAAGCAGCAATCTTAAATGCCATTTCGTTAGAGTCTACATCATGGTAAGAACCATCAAATAATGTACACTTAACATCTATCATTGGATATCCTGCTAGTACTCCACCAGCAAGTGCTTCTTGAAGTCCTTTATCAACAACTGGAATATATTCTCTTGGAACAACTCCACCAACAACTTC
>JAFYEA010000030.1 GCA_017544525.1 Bacilli bacterium
AATATAAAGAAGTAGAACATATAGAAGAAGTAAAATTAAATGAAAACAAAGTAGAAGCAATATTTAAAGAAGAATCATATAAAGATATGACAATAGAAAAAGTAATAGAGAAATACTTTGTTGATGAAGAACCTACTGATACAGATAGTAAATAAAAAGAAAAATTATTGTGATTTTTCTTTTTTTATGCTATTATATTTTTGAACTTGGCCCGTTGGTGAAGTGGTTAACACACAAGATTCTCAATCTTGCATACATGGGTTCAAACCCCATACGGGCTACCAGTTTATTATTTACTCTGATATTTCAGAGTTTTTATTTGCAATAAATATGTGTTATAATTATTTTATAATGAGGAGTGAGTATGAACAAAATAAAAATTCATGGTATATATAAACATTATAAAGGTGATTTATATATTGTAGAAGATATTGGTTATAATAGTGAAACTTTAGAGAAAATGGTATGTTATAGGGCTTTATATGGTGATAACAAATTATGGATTAGACCTTATAAAATGTTCTTTGATGAAGTTAACAAGAATAATCAAAAATGTAGATTTGAATTAAAAAATATTGAGAGTGTTAAGGAGGAATAAAAATGAAAATTAAAAATTTTATATTAATGGTTTTGGGTATAGCAGCTCTTTTATGTATTGGGTTATATCTTAGACAAAAATTAAACTTTACTTATTTTGGAAGTGTTAAAAAAAGTGAGAATTTAATATATGATGAAGTATATTATAATACATTTGATTTAATATCTATTGAAAATGATGGATATGCTGACATTGTTATCAAGGAAACTGATGAACCTAGCGTTAATGTTAAAGTATATGCTAATAGAGATAATCTTGAATATATTAAAGAGGATAATAGTATAAAGATAAAATCTAAATCAAAAACATGTATTATATTTTGCGATGAAGAAACAAGTGTAATAGAGATAAATTTGCCAAGAACATATAGCAATAAAATAGAGATTAATAGTGATGTTGGACCTGTCACTATTGGAGAATTTGATAATAGTATTATAGATTTAAGGGTTGATACTGGAGACGTTAAAATAAAAGCTGCTAAAGATTTAAATATTGATAGTGATGCTGGTATTATCTATATAGATAGAGTTAATGGCAAATTAAATTTAGTTAATGATACAGGTGATATCAGTATAGATAATCTATTAGTTACTGAAGATTCATATATTGAGACAGACGTTGGAAATATTAATATATTAAGAACAAGTAATATTAAAATTGTAACTAAAAATGGATCAAGATTAAGTAATATTAAAACAAGTAATGAAGAATCAAATGTAACTTTAACAATATCTACGGATATAGGGGAAATAAATGTTCTTAATTAGGAGGAATTAATGGAGGGTTTACATTTTAGTATTGTTGATGAATTAGATAATGAGATAGATTGTGAAATACTAATGGCTTATAAATTATTGAAAACACATAAAAATTATATGATTTATACAGATAATTCACGTAATGAAGACGGGTCTTTAAATGCATATGCAGCAATATATGATCCAAATGATGAATCTGTTTTTGAAGAATTACAAACTGATTATGAAAAAGAAGAGGCACAAAAAAGAATTTTAGAATTGGAGAAATATAGTGGAATGGTATTTTGATTTATATAATCAAATTTTTAATTATTTTACTACAAACACTGAGTTGATGCCTTTGTTTATGACTAGCATTGTATATTTAATGAATACATATAAAAATATTTATAAACTTAGTGTAGTACCATTAGTAAAAAAAGTAAAAAGAGTGAAATTGCCTCCTGAATTAAAAGAAAATAATAAAGAATTATCTGAAGAAGAATTAATATCTAAAAAGTTTTGTGAAGATTTATTAGTCTTCTATAAAAGAATGCATGATAAACTTGAAAAAGAGAATTTAATAACATTAAACAACAATATTAGAAAAATAAAAACAAATAGAAGTATAAGTGATATAAATTCAAAGTTTAAATCTATTGGTTTAGATTTTGAGAAAATGCTTGGTTGTTTTGCAGGAGGAGCATATATTCCTCAATTCAATAAATTATTGGTATTTAGTGATTCATATAGATTAATAATATTTCATGAATTAATGCATATGTCTTCTTCTGTTAAGAAAAATGGATTAATATATAATGGTTTACAACAATCAATTGGAAATTCAACTATAGGCAGAGGAATAAATGAGGGTGTAACTCAATTATTAACTGAAAGATACTTTGAAGAATATTTAGACAATGATAAATATGAAGCCTATCCATATGAAGTATCAGTAGCTAAAGCATTAGAGATGATAATTGGAGAAGATATAGTAAGAAATAGTTACTTTAGAAATGATTTGAGTGGATTAATGAAGAATCTATCAAAATATGCACCTGAGAATAAAGTAAAAGAATTTATAATAAATATGGATTTAGTAAATGAAAGCATATTAATCAGAGATCCTTTAGTAAGGTCACAAAAATTACATGCTATGAAGAAAGCAATTGATTCTATTAATACATTTCTAATGGAGTGTTATAAAACTAAATTAGCATTATTGGATGATAAAGATAAAGAAAAGAATATGGAAGAATTTATTAATCTGTTGAATAAAGAAAACTATTATAAAATGATTAAATATGATTTTTCTAAATTTCAAATACTAAGTGCAAATGATGAAAAAGAAGTTGGACCAGTAAAATAACTGGTCTTTTTTGTATGAAATAATTAATAATTGTTAAAAATAATAATATGACTAATGATGAATATGATAAATTGATAAAAGAAGTGATAGTTGAAGATAATATTTTTAAAAATATGATTATCTCTTTTTTTAGTGGCGGTTTAATTGGATTATTAGGCGAACTATTATCAAAATTGTTTATTAATTGTTTTAACTGTGGTGTTAGTGATTCATATTTAATGGTTTTTATTGTTTTAATAATAATTGGATCTATTTTAACTGGATTAGGATTTTTTGATAAAATATTAAGTTTTTGCAAATGTGGATTAATAGTTCCATCTACTGGATTTGCAAATACAATGACAAGTTCTGCAATGGATACAAGAAATGAGGGTTTTGTAAAGGGAATAGGAGCGTCTATTTTTAAATTAACTGGTAGTATTATTTTATATGGAATAGTATTTGGTATTATATTTGGTTTTATTAGAGGCGTATTATTATGACATATTATTTTAGTAATGTATTCATTAATAATAAATATAGTCTTCTTGGATCTACTAAATATAACCCCATAGTAAAAGAATATGTTGATAAGTATATAGACGATTATTTTATGAAAGAAAAAGCTGTTGAAATAGCTGAAAGCAAATATCAAGAAGTTTGTATAGAAGGATTGTTAAGAAAAAGTAAAAAGAATGTAAAAGATATAGATGTTTTAATAAGTGGGGATTTACAAAATCAAATATTATCTTCTACATTAGCATCATCTAGATTTAAAATTCCTACATTGGGGATATATTCAGCTTGTGCATCTTTTATAGAAGGATTAATAGTAGCAAGTACATTTGTTGAAAAACAATCTCAAAATATTATTGTTTGTTCTTCATCCCATAATTTGGTTAGTGAAAAACAATTTAGATTTCCTATTGAGTATGGAGCAGTAAGAAAAAGAGTAAATACATGTACTGCGAGTGGAAGTGTTAGTGCTTTATTATCAAATAAATTATCAAATATAAAGATTGAAAGTGCTACTATAGGTTTTATTACTCAAACAAACCATAAAGATACAAATGATATGGGTTCTGCAATGGCTCCATCATGCGCCGAAGTTCTTATAAAGCATTTAAAAGAAACAAAAAGGAAATCAAATTATTATGATTTGATATTAACTGGGGATTTAGGAATATATGGATTGGAAATAATGAAAAAGTATTACTATAAAGTAACTAAAAACAATTTAAACAACGTTATTGATTCGGGAAGTATTTTCTACAATGATGATAATATATATGCTGGTTCTAGTGGGCCGGTGTGTTTACCATTAGTGTTGTTTGACTATATAATACCAATTAAGAAATATAAAAAAATATTAATTATTGGTACTGGATCAATGCATTCTGTAACAAGTTCTAATTTAAAAATACCAATTCCTTCAATTAGTCATGCTATAAGTTTGGAGGTGGATTGATGAATTATTTATTATCTTTTATTTTTTGTGGAATAGTGTGTGCTGTTTCACAATTTGTACTTGAAAAAAGTAAATTAACACCAGGGCATATTAATACCGGATTAGTAATAATAGGGTGTGTTTTATCTGGATTTGGAATATATGATAAATTAATATCTATATTTCATGCTGGGGCAACAGTTCCAATTATTAATTTTGGTCATTTATTAGTAATGGGTGCTTATGAAGGATATAAAACATATGGAATAATAGGATTATTCAAAGGAATATTGGTAAATTCAAGTGCTGGAATAAGTGTTGCTGTATTAATGGCATTTATTATTTCTTTGTTTTTTAAAGTTAAACATTAAAATGTAATGTACTTTTTATTCTTTTTTTGATATAATTTTTATTAGAAACTAGAATAGAAGGTGAAATATATGAATCCTAATCAAAATAATGTAAATGGAGGACAAGTTAATAATCAAGGGATACCTAATCCTCAAACTCCACAACCTCAAGTGGCACCAACACCTCAGGTAGTTCCACAACCACAAGTAGCGCCACAACCAGTTGTTAACAATGTCCCAGGGCCACAAAATGTTGTGCCAAATGGAATGACTGAACAACAAGTGGTAAATAACGAAGAAACTAAAAAATCAAATCCATTTATTGTAATAGTATTAATAGTTGCTTTAATATTATTTATATTTAATATGGAAAAAGTTGAAGAATATTATAATAAATACATATTGAAAAAAACACCACAAGAAACAACTAGACCTATTTCTGTTGAAACTAATGAATTGATTAAGATTGGTGAAACTACAAGTTATAATAAAGTAAGTAATATTAAGTTTTATAATTTTAAAAAAGGTGATGAAACAAATTTATTATTTACATATGAAGCATTAGAAAAAATAAACACTCCTGAAACACTTGGAATATTTATTGAAATTTATAATGCTGATAAAGTATTGATTTATAAAGAGGAATTTCTTTCAAAAGAAATAATTGAAAAAGATACTGCAAAAACATATAATTTGTCATTAAAAAATGATATTTATGATTATTATGAAAATTCATATTATGTTTTAGTTAAGACATATAAGACTGAGGAAAAGAATCTAACAAGTAGTATAACTTGTAAAAAATCAACGACTTTAAACACTTCAATTTTAGATGAAGAAATAAAATATAAATTTAGGAATAATAATCTAATTGGATATGATGTAACTAAAGAAGTTAAATATCCTGAAGATGTTGAGCCTATTGCTGATAGGAATACTAATAAATTATTAAATGAATATAATAATGTTTCAAAATATATAAGAAGTGCAAGTTATAATAACAACAAATTATTATATAGTGTAGATTTAGAATATAGTGTGGAAGGTTTTGAACCTTTATATTCTAAAGGAATAATTGATAATGTTATTAAGTTAAAAGAAACAGAAAAAGAATGGAATTGTGAGTAATGGATAATTTATTAATAGGGGATTTTGAAGGACCTCTTGATTTGCTACTTCATCTTATAAAAAAATCTAAGATGGAAATATTTGATATTGAAATTAGCGAGATAACTAATCAATATTTAAATTATATAAATCAAATGAGTGAAATGAATTTGGATATTGCTAGTGAATATCTTGTTATGGCAGCTGAATTAATTGAAATGAAAAGTAGAAAATTGTTGCCTATGAAAGATGAAGAAACTTTAGAAGAGGAAGAGAATCCAGAAGAAGAATTAAAGAGAAGACTTATAGAGTACAAAAAATACAAAGAGAGTACTAGTGTATTTAGAACATTAGAAGAAAATAGATCATCTTATTTTACAAAAGCACCAGAATCACTAAAAAATTATTCTTTAGAAAAATTAGAGAATGATGGTAGTGTAGGAGTTATGGACTTATTAGATGCATTTCAAAAATTACTTGAAAGGCAGCAATTTAATAAACCAGTAAATACAAAAATAGCAAGAAAAGAGTTGTCAGTTAAAGAAAGAGTTGTTAAAATAAGAGATATATTAAAAACAAAAAAGAAAGTTAAATTTATTGAGTTATTTGATGATTTTAGTAAACCTTATGTAGTAGTTACGTTCTTATCAGTATTAGAAATGGCTAAAAATAAGGAAATTACTCTAAAACAGGATAATAATTTTTCGGATATTTATTTAGAAAGAGTTGATTAAAGTGAACTTAAAAGCAGTACTTGAGGGAATCTTATTTATAGTTGGTGATGAAGGAACTACTATTAAAGAAATATCTAGTGTATTAGATATAAGTGAAGAAGAAGTAAAAAAGTTATTAATGGAATTAAAGAAAGATTATGAAGATAAAGGTAGAGGACTTAGAATATCTTATTTAGGGAATACATTTAAGTTAACTACTAAAGAAGAACATAAAAACTATTATGAAAAGTTAGTTACTGAATCTAGAACAACAAATCTATCTAATGCGGCTTTAGAAGTTTTAGCAGTAATAGCATATAATGAACCAATTACTAGACTAAAAATAGATGAAGTAAGAGGTGTTAATTCTTCTCAAATAGTTAGAAGATTACTTGCTCGTGGCTTTATTAAAGTATGTGGTAAAGAAGATACAATTGGTAAACCAAATTTATATAAAACAACAAATGAATTTCTTGATTATTTTGGCCTTTCTTCTAAAGAGGATTTACCAGAATTAATAATTCAAGAAAAAGTTGAAAATGATAGTGAAGATTTATATGATTCAACATATAAAGATGAAAAATAAAATACTAGTTTAACTAGTGTTTTTAATTGTATTATTTTAATTAATGTGTTATAATATACACGTTTTTTAAAAATATTTTAATAAAAAAGAAGTGTTTTTATAATTTGTGGCGTATATAACTATTAGGAGGGCAAAAATGGCATTTATTTCTAAAGAAGTGATTGATGAAATTAAAGCAAGAAATGATATAGTTGATGTTATTGGTAGTTATATAAGTTTAAATGACAAATACAAAGCACTTTGTCCTTTTCATGATGATCATTCACCATCATTTAGTGTTCATCCAGATAAACAAATTTATAAATGTTTTTCTTGCGGTGAAAGTGGTAATGTAATAACATTCGTTGAAAAATTTAATCAGGTATCATTTGCAGAAGCATTAAGTATATTAGCTGAAAGAGCTGGTATTAGATTAGATATTACAAGTCCTAAGAAAGTTAATTCTCATTATGAAAAGTATTATGAAATAAATGATACAGTTAATAAGTATTTTAAAAATAATCTTATATCGAGTGTAGGAAAAGAGGCAAGAGATTATTTAGAAAAAAGAAAGATTGATAAAGACATTATTAATGAATTTAACATTGGACTTGCTACTTCAAATAAGTTATCTACTATTTTAGAAAAGAAATATGATATTAAAGATTTATTTGAAATTGATTTGGTTAAAGATATAAATGGTAAATATTATGATACTTTTCAAAACAGAATAATGTTTCCAATTATTGATGAAAATAATAATATAATTGGTTTTTCTGGTAGGAAATATTTATCTAATGATGTTAAAGATGAGAGATTACCTAAATATTCAAACTCAAAAGAAAATATTATATTTAAAAAGAGTGGAACTTTTTATAATATAAATAATGCTTTACCAAATATAAAGAAAAGCAAAGAAATAATTATTACAGAAGGTTTTATGGATACTATAAGAATGGCTTCTATAGGTTACAAAAATGTAATAGCTATTATGGGAACTGCTTTTAATCAACTGCATTTAGATAAAATATTAAAATATAAATGTAAAGTAGTAATGAATTTAGATCAGGATGATGCGGGTGTTGAAGCAACTATTAAAATAGGTGATGAATTAATCAAACATAATCTTGATGTAAGTGTTATAGTTTTTGATGATTACAAAGATAGTGATGAATATATAATTAATAAAGGAAAGGAAGCATTTGATATAGCTTATAAAAATAGGATACCATATATTGATTTTAAATTAAGATTTTTAAAATCAAATAAAAATATGAAAGATTCTGTTGAAATTAGCAAGTACATAAATGAGGCAATCAATGCTTTAAATGATATTGATGATGAAATATTAAGAGAACTAAAAACTAAAGAGTTATCTACTGAATTTGGTATCGATGAATCAGTAATTAAGAACAAATTAAAAGAGCCTGTTAAAGTAAAAGAGGAACCTAAAAAAGAGATAAAAAGAACTCGTTATAATAAATATGATATAAGTGAGATTAGACTTCTATATTTAATGATGCATTATGATGATGTTATATTATATTTTGAAAACACATTAGGCTATATGGTACATAATGATAGAGCATCTCTAGCATATAGAATAATTGAATTTAGAAATCAATATGGATATTTTGACTATAGTGATTTTATGGATTATATAGAAGGAAGAGAAACTGAAAATGAAGTATTAAAAGAAGTTATGAGATATCATAATGAAGATTCATATACTGAAAGTGAGTTAGATGATTATATTAATACAATAAAAATGTATACAGTAGAAAAGAGAAAGAAAGCTTTAAAACAACAGCTAAAAGAAACATTAGATGTTAATAAAAAGAAAGAAATAGGTTTAAAGATAGAGAATATAAATAAGGAAGTGTTGAAATGGTAAACAATATTAAAACTTTTGATGAAAGAATTGATGAACTTGTCAAGTTAGGATTAGAGCAAGGTTATATTACTTATGAACAAATAGAGAAAAAAGTAATGGATCTTGAATTAGATAGCAATGCTCTTGATAAGTTATATAATACTTTAACTGAAAACAATATTGAAGTAAGAGCTGAAGATGATGAAGATGGAGATTCTATTGATTTAAAAAATGATTTATTAATAGATGATGTTCCTGATGAAAGTAAAGACATGTCAGTTAATGACAATGTAAGAATGTATTTAAAAGAAATAGGTAAAATAAGCCTTCTTACATTAGAAGAAGAACAGGAATTGTCTAGAAGAGTAGCTGAAGGGGATGAACATGCTAAAAATATATTAGCAGAATCTAACCTTCGTTTAGTTGTTAGTATTGCTAAAAGATATGTTGGTAGAGGATTATTATTCTTAGACTTAATTCAAGAAGGAAATATTGGACTTATGAAAGCAGTAGAAAAATTTGATTATGATAAGGGATATAAATTTTCAACATATGCTACATGGTGGATTAGGCAAGCAATTACAAGAGCATTAGCAGATCAAGCAAGAACTATTAGAGTTCCTGTTCATATGGTTGAAACAATTAATAAAATGGCTAGAATTGAAAGACAAATGACTTTAGAATTAAATAGAGAACCAACTGATCAAGAATTAAGTAAGAAGATGGGATTATCAGTTGATAAAATTGCTGAAATTAGAAAAATTAGTCAAGATCCTGTGTCTCTAGAAACACCAATTGGTGAAGAAGACGATTCACATTTAGGTGATTTCTTGGCTGATGAAAGAACAATGTCACCAGAAGAATTTGCAACTTATGAAATATTAAAAGATGAATTAAGAGAAGTATTAGATACATTAACTGTTCGTGAAAAAGAAGTATTAGAATTAAGATTTGGTTTATTTGATGGTTCTTCACATACATTAGAAGAAGTTGGAAAGCAATTTAAAGTTACTCGTGAAAGAATTAGACAAATTGAAGCAAAAGCTCTTAGAAAATTAAGACACCCATCAAGAGCTAAAAAATTAAGAGATTTCTTAATTGAATAGAATAGAAGCAATATATCAATTAATAGATGAAAATGATAAAGTAGTAGATGTAGGGTGTGATCAAGCAAAACTTTCTATATTATTGGCTAAAAGAAATCAATCATCTATAGCAAGTGATATAAGTGAAAAAGTAATAATAAAAGCAAAAGAAAAAATTAATAATGATTTAATTGATTTAAGAATATCTAATGGTTTAGACAAAATTAAAGAAGGAGAAGCAGATACATTAGTTTTATCAGGTATGGGAACCCATACAATAATAGATATTCTTTCAAAAACTAAATTAAGATTTAAAAAGATTATTACTATATCAAATAATTATCATGATATATTAAGAAGTAAAATGAACTATTTAAATTATAAAATAAAGGAAGAAAGAATTATAAAAGAAAATAATAAATATTATAATTTAATTTTGTTTGTTCCTGGTAATAAAGAATATTCTGAAAAAGAATTACTATTAGGTGTTAATCATAAAGATATAAATATGTATAATGAATATTTAAATTATTTATTAATTAAATATAAGAAAATAAAAGAAACTTCTAAAGATAAAAATGATAAAATTGATTTATTAATTAAGTTTATTGAAGAAAAATAAGAGATTTTAATATTGAAATCTCTTTTATTTTAGAGTTATAATTTTTTCTATGGAGGTAAGATATGAAAAATATAATTGTAGGACAATCAGGTGGTCCAACAGCAGTAATAAATGCAAGTATTGCTGGAGTTTATAAGAAAGCAAAAGAATTAGGAATTAAGAAAGTATATGGAATGGTTTATGGTATTGAAGGATTAATAAATGACAACATTATTGAACTAGAAGAATATTTAAATAATAATAAGAATTATGAATTATTAAAAAGAACGCCAGGAGCATTTTTGGGTTCTTGTAGATACAAATTACCTAAAGTAGAAGATAATAAAGAGGTATATGAAAAAATATTTAACATATTAGACAAATATGAAATTGACGGTTTTTTCTATGCTGGTGGTAATGACTCAATGGATACTGTTAAAATGTTAAGTGATTATGCTAAAGAAAACAATAAAAAACAAGTATTTATAGGCATACCTAAAACAATTGACAATGATTTACCTATAACAGATCATTGCCCAGGTTATGGAAGCGCTGCTAAGTATGTGGCAACTAGTTTAAGAGAAATAATTCGTGACAATGCATCATTTGGAAAAAGTAGATTGACAGTATGTATTGTAGAAATAATGGGTAGACATACTGGATGGTTAACAGCTGCAAGTGCTCTATCAAAGAATGATTCTTGTGAGGGAGTAGATGCAATATATTTGCCTGAAAATGTGTTTGATATTGATGAGTTTGTTAATAATATTAAGGAATTATCTAATCATAAATCAAGTATTGTAGTAGCAGTATCTGAAGGCGTTAAAACAAAAGATGGAAAATTTGTGTGTGAAATATCAAATGATAATAGAAAAGTTGATAATTTTGGCCATAAACAGTTATCTGGAACTGCTAGTACTCTTGCTGATATAGTTGCAGAACAAACTGGATTTAAAACAAGAGCAATTGAACTTTCAACATTGCAAAGAGCAGCATCACACATTTCATCATTAACAGATGTTACTGAGGCAGAACATGCAGGTATGAAAGCAGTAGAAGAGGCAAATAAAAATAATACAGGTGTAATGGTTATTTTTGAAAGAAAGAACACTAAAAAATATAGTATTAAAGAAAGTATTTATGATATACATAACATAGCAAATGTAGAAAAAATGATTCCAAAAGAATGGATTGACAGTAAAAATCATCAAATGAAACAAGCATATATTGATTATGCATTACCATTAATTCAAGGAGAATTATTACCAATATATAAAGACGGATTACCAGTGCATTTAATAAGAAAAGATAAATAAAATGTATTAAAAACTATTAAGATGTGATAAAATATATCATAGAGATAGTAGGTGATTAATATGAAATTACAAACTTATAAGGATGAAGTCGAGGAAATCCAAAAGAAAATGGTAGACTTAATCAAAGGTGTTTTAAACTTTGATTATACTGAATTATTTATTCATTGTGTTAACGAAGAAGACATTACTGGATTTAATTTCTTTGTTGAAAAAGATAAGAATTTAGTAATGGACGTTTCATTAGGACTTGATCCAAATGTATTAAATAATATTAAAACTCAAGGATTGGGTTTAATAAAAGAAATTGAAGAAGTTAGTAAGAAGCATACTAAAGAAATACCAACTGTTATGGAAGTGTTATATTTTACTGGTAATGGTGAAATAATACCACTTAATTATAGGTATGATAAAATATGCCATACTAGAGGAAAAACTCCAGAAGCGTTATGTGGAGAATTGTTAGAAAAATATAGAAAAGAATATTCTTCTATTATATATATTCAAAAAAATGATGGTATGGTAATTATGAAAAAAGGTGTTTTCTGTTATTTCCTAGAAGATGGAAAATGGAAACATGAACAAGGATTATTTTCAAATTTTAATGGTGGGTATTCTGATTGGAAGAATATAGATGAAGCAGAAGTTTTGAGAATAATGGAAGATATGAAATTACATCCAGAAAAGTATAAAAAAGCAAATAATGATATATCTGGAATTAATGCTAAAAAGATATTAATAGCTCTTGCTATAGTAGCTGTAATAATAGGTGTGGTATATTATATAAAGAAACCAAAAGAAGAACCAGTTAACAATACAACTCCAATAGTAGAAAATACTAATAGTTTATTATCTGGAAGTGTTTATAGAGTATTAATGGATGGTGATAATCAATACTTGGTTAAAAGAAATGGAAGCAAATATGAAGTTGTTTACAAAGTAAAGGATAACTATATAGGTATATATGATAATAAAGTATATTTTTCAAATACAAGTATTAAATATGTTGATTTAAGTGATGATACTCTACAAGAAAAAGAGTGGGTAAAAATACCTCAACCATCATGCAAGAATGATTGTGATCCATTAGAAATTGATAAAGCAGTTATAATTGGTGATGAAATGTTCTTTAACCTTGATAGTTCTGCAGCAGGAGGAGATGAAACTGATGGCTTATTATCATTAAATATGAAAGCAACATCCTTTGAAGAAAAGAAAGTAATATCTTCATTGGCAGAAAAATGGGTTGTTGATGATAATCATGATAATATCTATTATATGAATTTCTATAGAGATGATCCAAATGTATATAGATATGAGGTTGCCACATCTAATAAAGAAAAGTTATTTGAAACAGCTGATTATTTTGATGATATAGAAGCTACTACTAATAATGTATTATACTATAATAGTGTTAAAGATGAATTATCAATATATAATATTTCAAAAAAAGAAGCTACTGTTTTAGCAAGTAAATATAAAAAAGTACTATCTGATGTTGAAATGCATAACATTTGTTCAGTAGTAGGAAGCACAGTATATTACTATAACGCTGATAAAAATATCATAAAATATGATTTATCAAAGAATACAAAAGTTAATTATTATACAATTAAAGATACATACTTCTTTGATTCATTTAAAAACTATGATAATAATAATTTAAAAATTAATTATAATTGTACATTACATGAAGAAACAGAAGAGCATAAATGTGAGAAAGATTATGAATATATTTTAAATCAAAAAGAAACAGATAAATTATCAAATGTAGATGTAGTAATGCCAGATGGCAGTACCAAGAATTTTACAATAGATTCTTTCAAATAAAAACGACTTATGTCGTTTTTTTATGATATAATAATCAAACAGGTGATGATAATATGGATATTATTAAAGATAAAAAGAATAGAGAAATCTTTATTGTAGATAATAATGAAGTGTTAATGAAGTTGTTTTTTGTACCGAGCTATTTTGTATGTGATTTCTCTGAAAAAGTAAGTGTTAATAATCCTGTTATTATTAATAAAGAAGTTGATGAATACTTATATAATAATTTAAGTTGGCTAATGAATCAAAATTATTTTTTTGAACATGAATATAGTTATAAAAATGATAATCAATTAGTATGGTTGTCAGAACATTGTTTTGATATGAGTGATGAATTCGAACTTGATAATACTCCACGTTTTGTTTTGGATAAAGATAATGAAATATTTAAAATATATTGTCTGAGACCTTTTTTTGAAAAAAATAATATTAATAGAGGATCAAGCGTTTCTTTTGCTCCTGCAGGAAATGGATTTACATCTCAAAATTTAGATACTGGTTTTTCTTTACAAGGAGATATAATTACAGTTTTTAATAATACGTTAGATAATAAACTAATAAAGAGTAAAAAAAGAACAATAAAAAAATGACTTATTAAGTCATTGTTTTTAATTTGGTGCCAATAAAGAGCCTATTTTGGACACTTATATCTAAAAGAACAACTAATAAATATCAGTTCTATATATAATATAACATGTTTTTTTCTAAAATAAAAGTAGCAAAATTTATTGCTACCAATACAACTTATTTTACTTTTTATTTTTATTAAAAAGTCTTTTTACCAATCTTTTTATTCCTTTTTCATCTTTTACTTCTTCTTGTTCTTCATGGTTATTATCATAACTTTTTACTTTAAATTCCGTAACGAAATATTGACTATCTTCAGTAAGAGAATTGCTCATTTCATAGTCCCCAGCAAGGAAATTCTTTTCATTTCTTTCCATTATTGCAATTGACATACCCATTTGAAGAAATCCTTGTGGTATTCTATCATCATTAGATAATTTCTTTCCATCTTTTCTAAAAAGTAATATTTTATTAGGATCAAGACTTGCTCTAATTTCATATTCACAGTTATCATCACCTACAAAAGAAAAGCCATCTGAATCAGGTACAACTGGAAATTGCATTTGTTTATGGCCTTCTCTAACCCATAATATTTCACCAATAGATTTCATTTTATATTCTAATAATTCAAGTCTTTGTATTAATGATTGATAATCTTTTTCATATTCATCTGGGATAGAAATGGATCTATGAGCAATTTCACTCATTTCATTTGCAAGTTCTTGTCTCTTTTCCATAATATCTTCATTAGATAAATATCTGATTTGTTTGTAATCAGCAATCCAATCTAAAGATTCAAAATATTCAACTTCATTTGGTTGTGTGAATTCAACAAAATCCATTCTGTTACTATCATTTACTATAACAACATCACTAAAAACTTTTTCAAATATTGAAGCCGGAATTGATATATCAGAATGAGTTAACATCATTATATCATTCATTTGAACATAAACTTTTTTTACTCCATTTTCAACATTAAATATTTTCATAATTCCAAAACTCCCTTCGTTTAGTTACTTATTATAACATATTTTGTACTATTTGAAACAAATTTTACATATTATCTTTCAAAATCATCTTTTTCTTTACTTAAATCTAAGTCTTCAATATCATCATCATCTAAAACATTGTCTTCATACATATCATTAACAGCATCATTATGTTTATTATATTTATCATACCAGCCATGAAGTTTACCGTGTAAGAAAGATATTAATTTATTAAACTTATCTTTCTAATAATGTATTTTTTTATCAAAAAACAAAGAAAAATCGAACTTAATTAAAAAGTTCGACCAGATTCTTTAATGGTGCAAGAGAAGGGAATCGAACCCTCAAGGTATTTCTACCGTCAGATTTTGAGTCTGATGCGTCTACCAGTTCCGCCACACTTGCACAACAACATTATTATAACACATTTTATTCTTAAATAAATAGTATTATGTAAAATATTAATACCGATAATTGAAGATAATTGCTAAAACTGATATAATATTTTTAAAGATAGGTGATAATATGAACGACAATCAAAATCATGATGAAATAAATAATGTTCCAGTAAGTGGTGTTGAACCATCTGTTGTTGATAATACTCAACCAAATTCTAGTGAGATGGATTTAGGTGATAAAACAATAGCTGCTGTTGAAAACTTTATAAATACAACAGATACTGCTAGTGAATATACTGCACAAGATAAAAAGAAAAATAAAACATTTGCTTTGTTATGTTATTTACCATTAGTAGTTTTTTATATTATATTTACAGGTAAATATAAAAACTCTAAATATTTATCATTTCATGCTAATCAAGGATTAAATGTTACATTGTTTTATATAGCTGCTTTTGCAATAGCAAGTTTGTTAAAAATATTATTCAAAAGAGATAGTTATATTAGAAATGATGTTCCTGGATGGGTAGGATTTATATGTTATGTATTATATTGTTGTGCATTTCTTCTAACATTATTTGGAATTATTAATACAACAAATGAGAGTTCTAAAGAGATGCCGTTGATAGGAAAATACAGAATATTAAAATAAGTGACTAAAAAGTCACTTTTTGTTTGCAATTAATTTAATAATGGGTTATACTAATATCGAATGTTAACTTCGGTTAACAAAAAGGAGATAATATGATATCGAAATCAACAGAGGAATATTTAAAAACAATATATGTTTTATATAAACAAAATAATGAAATAAGAGTAACAGATATAGCACAAAGAATGAATTGTTCTAAGCCAAGTGTTACTAAACAATTAAATATATTGTCTGAGAACAAATTAATAATATATGAAACATATGGGAAAATAGAATTAACTGATAAAGGAATAGAATTAGCTAAAGAAATACTTGCAAACTATGATATTATTTATATTTTATTAAATGATGTAATTGGTATTAATAGTGAATTAGCTAAGATAGAAGCAAATAAAATTAAGAGCGTTGTTAGTAATGAGACTCTTAATGAAATATCAAAATATATAAATAATAATTTTGGGTTACATAAGTCAAATTGTAATTTTGATGTTAGAAAAGAAAAATGTAGAAATTGTGTTATTAATAGAAAGGAATTAGTATGATAGAGTTAGTAGATGTAAGTTATGAAAAAGATGGTAAATTAATACTAGATAATATAAATGTAAAATTTGATAACAGTTTTACAGTAATAACTGGACCAAATGGTAGTGGTAAAAGTACTCTTGCTAAAATAATAATGGGTATTTTAAAACCTACTAAAGGAAAGGTGTTATTTAATGGAATAGATATAACAAACTATAGTATTGATAAAAGAGCTAAAGAAGGTATATCATTTTCTTTTCAACAACCTGTTAAATTTAAAGGTATAACGGTATATGATTTAATTATATTATCATCTTCAGAAGAATTGGATTTTATTGCATGTTGTGATGTTTTATCTAAAGTGGGTTTGTGTGCTAGAGAATATATTAATAGAGAAGTTGATGATTCATTATCAGGTGGAGAATTAAAGAGAATTGAAATAGCTACTATAATGGTTAGAAATTCTAAAGTTAATATATTTGATGAACCAGAAGCTGGCATTGATTTATGGAGTTTTAATAGTTTAATAAATGTATTTAAAGAATTAAGAGAAAAGAATAATTGTAAAACAATTATTATTTCACACCAAGAAAGAATAATTTCTATTGCAGATAAAGTAATACTATTAGAAGGTGGAAAGATTAAAGATAATAGTATTGATAATGATTTTATTAATACAATAACTAGGTGTTCTAAACTTGGAGGTGAAATAAATGAATGATTTAGATAAACATTTATTAAAAATAATAAATGAAGAATTAAGTAAAAAGAATACTGCCTATAACATTAGAAAAAATGGTAAGAGTATTGAAAGAGAATGTACTGATGATATAAAAATAGTATCTAAAACAGATGTATCAGGAATAGATATATATGTAAATGCTAATACTAAAAACGGATATGTTCACATACCTGTATTGCTTACTCAAAGTGGGTTAAGTGATAAAGTATATAATGATTTTCATATAGGTAAAAATGCTAATGTAGTTATTAATGCGGGATGTGGTATTCATAATGATGCTCATAAAGATAGTGAGCATGATGGAATACATAGGTTCTTTTTAGAAGAAGGTGCTACTGTTAAATATATTGAAAAACATTATGGTGAAGGAGAAGGAACAGGTAAAAGAATACTTAATCCTACTACTGAAGTATATTTAAAAAAAGGTTCATCTTTAGAAATGGATACTGCTCAAATTAAAGGTGTGTCTTCTACTGTTAGAAGAACAAAAGGGGTATTAAAAGATAATACTACGCTAGTAATAACTGAAAGAATAATGACTCATGATAATCAAATTGCTAAAACAATTTTTGATGTTAAATTAAATGGTAAAAATTCTAGTGCTAAAGTAACATCTAGAAGTGTTGCAACTGATAATTCTAAACAAAGTTTTGTTTCTAAAGTAATTGGTAACAATGATTGTTTTGGTCATGTTGAGTGTGACGCTATCATTCAAGATAATGCACAAGTTACAAGTGATCCAAAAATAGTTGCTAATAATATAGATGCAAGATTAATACATGAAGCAACTATTGGTAAAATAGCAGGAGATCAATTAATGAAATTAATGACACTTGGTTTATCCGAAAAGAAAGCAGAAGAAACTATAATAAAGGGATTCCTAAAATAATTAAAATTGACAAAAAATCCTTCATGTGTTATAATATGAGGGCTTTTTATTAAGGGGGAAATAGAAATGAATAAGACATATTTTTTTGTTAAACCATCAGAATTTAATAGATATGGACAAATCGATATTGATGGAAAAGTTGATGAAGTACAATGTAGTGACTTTGATATGCCAAATGAAAAAGAAAATGTAATGATTTTTGAAGCATATTATGATGATTATAACGGTCATAGAGATTTCGTTCCATATGTAAGACATATTGGTAGTAATAAAAAATTTAAGTTAGAAGTATTTAAATTAAGAGGAAAAGGACCAACTTGCATTAATATTTATAGTGAAAAGTTAGGCCTATATATGGAAAATGCTCTTCCAATTGGAAATGTAGAAGTAGATGGTATTAAAGTATCAGGATTACTTATGCATTTACAAGAAAATCCAGAGGAAAAAGCAAAATATGCTTATGAAATTAGAGAAATGATTGAAACTGCTGAAGCATTTAAGCATATATATGATAATTCAGTTGATGGACCAAGTAGATATATTAAAAACGAAACTATTAAAGCATATAGAAGAGCAAAACATCTAAAAACAGAAGATAAATAATAATTTTGTAAACTAATTGTATTTTTTATATAATTAGTTTTTTTATTGTGTTAAAATATAATAGGAGAGTGATTTATGAGAGATGTAGGTACAATAGTTCGTGGTATTAGAACACCTATAATTAAGGAAGGAGACGATTTAGCTACTATCGTTGTTGATTCTGTAATTAAGGCGAGTAAAAGTGAACATTTTGAATTTGAAGATAGAGATGTAATTGCTATTACAGAAGCAGTAGTAGGTATTAGTGAAGGAAACTTTGCAACTCTTGATCAAATTGCAAAAGATATTAAAAACAAATTACATTCTGATCATATTGGTATAGTTTTCCCAATACTAAGTAGAAATAGATTTGCTGTATTATTATCTGCTATGGCAAGATCAACTAAAAAAATAACATTACTATCTAGTTATCCAAGCGATGAAGTTGGTAATGATATTCTTTATAGAGACGATTTAGTTAAAAATGGAGTTAATCCTTCTGTTGATGTTATAAGTGAAAAAGAATATAAAGAAAAATATTCACACTTTAAACATTTATTTACTGGCGTTAATATGTACGAAGTTTATAAAGAATTAGTAGAAAAAGAAGGTTGTAAGTTTGAAATGGTATTTTCAAATAGACCTGAAACAATCTTAGATTATACTAAGACAGTTATTAACTGTGATATTCACACAAGAAAAGAAACTAAGGAAAAACTACTTAAAGCTGGAGCAGATAAAGTACTAATGATGAGTGAAATTTTAAATCAAAGTGTTGATGGTAGTGGATATTCACCATATGGGCTTTTAGGAAGTAATCGTTCTACAGAAGAAAGAGTTAAATTATTCCCAAGAACAGGAGCAGCTCTTGTTAGTAAAGTTCAGGCATTAATGAAAGAAAGAACTGGAAAAAATATTGAAGTTATGGTTTATGGAGATGGAGCATTTAAAGATCCAATTGGAAAGATTTGGGAACTTGCTGATCCAGTTGTAAGTCCTGCTTATACTGAGGGATTAGAAGGAAGTCCAAATGAAATTAAATTAAAATATTTTTCTGAAAACAAATTTAAAGATTTGAAGGGAAAAGAATTGCAAGAAGCAATGAAAGAAGAAATTAGAGCTAAAGATAAAGAATTAAAGGGTACTATGGCTACTCAAGGTACAACACCAAGACGCTACACAGATTTATTAGGAAGTCTTTGTGATTTGACAAGCGGTAGTGGAGACAAAGGAACTCCGGTAGTACTAATTCAAAGATACTTTACTAATTATAGTAATGACTAGAAGCTTTAATGCTTCTTTTTTTTATAATTAAAAAATGATAGAATACTTTTAGGAGGCTTATCATGAAAATTAATAAATTTAAAAAAGTAGGTGCTAATAAATATAAAATAATATTTGATAATACTGATATTACTGTTTTTGAAGATTTAATTTTAAAATATGATTTATTAATTAGAAAAGATATTGATGTAGATTTAATAGATCAAATTATTGAAGAAAATAAATATTATGAAGCTTATCATAATGCTCTTTCTTATATTGAAATAAAAATGAGAAACAAGAAAGAAATAATTCAGTATTTAGAAAGAAAAGAATATGATAATAAAGTAATATATGATGTATTAGATAAGTTAGATAAACTTGGTTTATTAAATGAAGAAAAATATATTAAAGCATTTATAAATGATAAAACCAATTTAAGCAATGATGGACCTTATAAAATAAAAAGAAATTTAATAGAATTAGATTTTAATGAAAAAGAAATAGATGAATATTTATATACTATAGATGAAGAAATTTGGAAAGAAAAATTAAGAAAAATAATTAGTAAAAAGAAAAGCATAATGAAAAGTAAAAGTTATTATATGTTTATTACTAAAATGAAAAATGATTTATATAATTTAGGATATGATAAAGACATGATTGATGAAGAATTATCTAAAATAGAATATGAATCAAATGCATTAAAAAAAGATTTTGAAAAGGCATGTAGAAAGTTTAAAAATGATAAAATAAAAATAACCAATTCTTTACTTAGAAAAGGTTATAATTATGAAGAAATAAATAATATGTTTATAAAATAAAACTCACTAAATGTGAGTTTTTATTATTAATTTGATTTATTAAATTGTTTTTCTAAATCAGTATCAATGAATTTCATATCATTTTGTTCTCTAAGAGATTTCATAGCAGTATTTACATATCCACTAGTTTGAGCAGTTTCTTCACCAATCTTAGTTTTAATAGTATCAATTAATTCATCATTTAATTCTGGTTTTTCACTTTGATTAGTTTTGTATAAGATATGATATCCATATGATGATTTAATAGGAGATAATGTATAACTACCATTGTTTAATCCTCTTAATGCAGATAATGCTTCATCTGGTAAGTCTCCATCATTAACTTCTTTTCCTAAATATCCACCATTACTAGCGGTTGCTTCATCTTTTGAATATTGTTTAGCAAGAGTAGCAAAATCTTTTCCAGTTTTTAATTCATCAATTATTTTCTTGGCTTTTTCAAGAGCTGCAGCATCTGCTTTTTTCTTATCATTTTCATTTGCATTTTCAGATACGTCAACTGTAATTAATATCTGACTAGCTTCTATATCTCCATATACATATGATTTATAATAATCATTTACTTGTTTATTATTAACATTTTCTTTAGCATATTCTTCAGCATATTTATTTCTTCTATATGTTAGTTTTAAGTATTCTCTTAGTGATGGTTCATCCTTTAAACCATAATATAAAGAAATATATGTTTCTAAATCAGTTCCAGCCTCTTTAGCAGTACTTTTTAATTGTTTAACATATTGATTAATATATGTTTTTTCTTCTTGAGTTTCCTCATATTTTTTACTTAATAGATATTTATCAATTAAGTTAGTAATTGTTTCTGCTCCATAAAGAGTTTTCAATTCACTATATAATTCTTGTGAACTAATACCACCTTCAGTAAATGTTACAACTGCATTTTCACCGTTTTCTAATTTTACATCTTTACAACCCGCTAATAGTAGTAAACAAGCTAAACTTAATAATAACTTTTTCTTCATAAATTCCTCCTAACTCTTACTATAATAGCAAAATAATATTTAAAATACAAGTAATTATCATACACAAAATACTAACTTTATCATAGTATAAAGTGTAAAGATAAAAAAGGAGGAATGTTTATATGAATACAGGATGTGGATGTAATGGAAATGGAATTGGTGGAGCAGCATTTGCTTTAGTATTATTTATTCTATTAGTAATCATACTAGGGGCTTTTATTTAATCTAAGGAGGTGTACATATGGTAGGTTGTTATAGCAATCAAGGATCTAATATGTTTTTTATAATATTAATTCTATTTATTCTCTTAGCTATTATATTTGGTTTTGGAGGATGGTAGTATAATAAAAGAGAATATTTCTCTTTTTATTTTGTTTAAATAATGTTAAAATATTTAAAGAGGTGTTAATTATGATAGATATTAATCTAATTAGAGAAAACAGAGATGTTGTTAAAGAAAACATCAAAAAGAAATTTCAAGATGAAAAAATATCTTTAGTTGATGAAATTTATGATATGGATAAAGAATATCGTGAATGTAAAAGTAAAGGTGATAATTTAAGAAGTGAGAAAAACAAATTATCGTCATCTATCGGTGAATTAATGCGTAATAAAAAAGTTGATGAAGCAAATGAGGTTAAAGAAAAAGTTTCATCTATGCAAAAAGAAATAGAAGACTTAGAAAAAAGAGAAGTTGAGTTAGAAGCTTTAATTAAAGAGAAAATGATGGTTATTCCAAATATAATAGATAAAAGTGTACCTATTGGAAAAGATGATACTGAAAATGTAGAAGTAGAAAGATTTGGAGAACCAACAGTACCTAAATATGAAATACCATATCATGCCGATATTATTGAAAGTGTAAATGGTATGGATAAAGAAGCAGCTGGTAGAACAAGTGGTCAAGGATTTTATTATTTACTTGGAGATATCGCAAGACTTCATGAAGCAATGATTGCTTATGCTAGAGACTTTATGATTGATAAAGGATTTACTTATGCTATACCACCATTTATGATTCATAGTGATGTTGTTACTGGTGTTATGTCATTTCCTGAAATGGAAGCTATGATGTATAAAATTGAAGGTGAGGATTTATACTTAATTGGAACTAGTGAGCATTCAATGATAGGTAGATTTAAAGATCAAATTGTTGATAAAAATAGTTTACCTATTAAGATGACTTCATATTCACCATGCTTTAGAAAAGAAGGTGGAAGTCACGGTCTTGAAGAAAGAGGTTTATATAGAGTTCATCAATTTGAAAAACAAGAAATGATAGTATTATGTGAACCTGAAGATTCAATGAGATACTATGAAGATATGTGGAAATATACTGTTGAAGTATTTAGAAATTTAGATATACCCGTAAGACAACTTGAATGTTGTAGTGGAGATTTAGCAGATTTAAAAGTTAAATCATGTGATATTGAAGCATGGAGTCCAAGACAACAAAAATATTTTGAAGTTGGTTCTTGTTCTACTTTGGGTGATGCTCAAGCTAGAAGACTTGGTATTAGAACTAAAGGTGAAAAAGGAACATATTATGTTCATACATTAAATAATACTGTTCTTGCTTCTCCTCGTGGATTAATTGCTTTACTTGAAAATAATTATAATGAAGATGGAAGCATTAGTATTCCAAAAGTATTATGGCCATATATGGGTGGAAAGAAAAAAATTGAAAGAAAATAATTTTGAAATATTAGTAAATAAAAATAATCCTTTGGATAAATCATTTATTCCAAAGGATTTAATTATAATTGATGAGCAAAACAGTTTAAACCTTAATACTTATTGTAATTATATAAGATTAAAAAATGAAGCAAAGAAATTAGGATATCATATAGATATAGATTCGGGATATAGAAGTTATGAATATCAAAGTATGTTATATGATTTGTTTGTAAATGAATATGGAGAAGAGTATGCTAGTAGGTATTGCGCATTACCTGGATGTTCAGAACATCAAACAGGATTGGCAATAGATATAAATATTTTAAGAAATAATAAAGTAATAAAAATGACTGACAAAATTGAAGAAGTAAAATGGTTGCATAGCAATATGAATAATTATGGTTTTATATTAAGATATCCTAAAGATAAAGAACCCATTACTGGTTATAATTATGAACCATGGCATATAAGGTATGTGGGTAGAGATATTGCAACTTATTTATATCTTAATAATTTAACATTAGAAGAATATATGAAGGTTAAGAAGTTAGTATTAAAATAATACTAATTTTTTATTGAATTAAATGCTTTTTTACTGTAAAATTAACTTATAGGTAAGATAATATGTCAGGGGGACAAACATGATAAAGATAGATGAAAACAGATTAATACAAGAATTATATTATCAAAGAAATGCTTTTAAATATGGGATCAATGACATAATTAAAAATGACTATGGAAGTTATAATTTTTTGAATGGTCTTCTAGCAAATCTAACAGGGAAGATGTTTCCTACTGATGGAGTTTTTTACAACCCAAAGGAATCTAAATTAATGTTTGAAAAACATTATTCTAAACAAGTAAATAAATTTATTAATATAACAAATGAATATGAAGAATACTTTTTAATTATGTTAAGTAATTTTGTTTCTATTTTAGAAGCAAATGAGTTTAATTGTATAGACTATATAAATAAAGTAAGAAAATATAGTGAAAAAGATTTTATTGATATTATATATAGTTATTTTTCAACTTATGGAAATAAAGTATATAGTATTGTAAAAAGATATTTTGAAGAAGAAAGAATTCAAATGGGATATGATTTTATTTCAGATACAGATTATGCAGGGTTCTTTTCAAAGTTAATTTATATAAATGGTGGATATATTGTTTCTTTGTATTCTAGATATGATAGTAGATCCTTATGTAATATTAGTCATGAATTAGGACATGCGATTGATGCTGAAATGTTTCATTTTCCTCAACAAAAAGTAATAACTACAGTATCAGATATTTATAGTGAAATATCTTCAACTATGTTTGAACTTGGAATGTATGATTACTTGAAAAAAAATAGAATAGATGATAGAGGAGCTCTACTTTTATATAATAATAGATTTCAAATGCTTAAATCTAATTATGAAGAATTAAAAGAAGTTTCTGATGCAGAAGAAGCTTATGTACAGGATGATGGAAATGCAGTTGTAACTAAAGAAGTAACATATGATTTATCTGAATTAAATCAAGATGAAGATGGAAATATAATTGTTGGGGATTATACAATACCAAAAGATAAATTAGATTTTGATGAAAATGGAAGAGTAAAAGCACGACAATATATTTTATATCCATTTAGAGATGATATTGTTTATAGTAATGGGTATTATATGGCTCTTCATTTGAATTTAATTAAAGAACAAGGTATGAAAGAATTCTTAAAAATATTTAATAATATTATTACATCTAGGAAAGAAGCATCTTTTGAGGATATAGTAGAAAAAACTGGATTAACGGTTGATGAATATATAAGTGGAGAATTCATTAAAGATAAAGTACAAGATGAAATATTAACATTAAAAAGAAGATACAAAGTATATTAATTGTATCTTTTTTCATATAATTAATTATGAAAAATAGTTTTAAATATATATTTATTATAATAATAACTATATTTAGTTTTTATTATACTGATAAAGTGATAGAATTATCAGAATATAATAATGTGGTATTAGCTTCTATTAATGAATATGCTAGTGTTAATGATAAAGAATGTATAGAGGGAAGTATTAATAAAAATGGAATAATACTTGGACTTAGCGGAATAAAAGTTGATAAAGATAAGAGTTATTCTAATATGAAAGGTATTGGTTTTAAAAAAGAATTAATAGAATATAAAAATGAAAAATGTATATTAAATAAAGAAGATAATCTTGATAAGTATATTATTAAAGGAAATAACATAGAAAATAAAATATCTTTAATCTTTGATATGTATGATTTAAAATACTATGAAACAATTGAAAATATATCTAGGCAAGAAAAAATAGAAATTAATTATTTGATAAATTATAAAAATTTAGAAAAAATAGATAGTAAAAATATTTTATATAAGACCAATATAAATAATATTAAAAAAGCTAGAAAAATAATAAATAATTTTTACTGTGTTAAAACAAATGATTATGATATCATCAAGGACTGTAAAAAAGAAAAAATAAATAGTATAAAAATAATAAACTATATTGATAATGATTTATTATTAGGTGTTAAAAAAATCCTTAATAAAGGTGAAATAATCTTTATTAAGGAAAGTTATCAAAATGTTAATGAATTATTGGCAACTATTAAATATATTAAGAGTAGGGGTTACGATGTAGTGAGTGTAGATGATTTACTTTAATATATATTGCTTGTTATCTTCAATTGTTTCAGGTGAAATAATTAATTTTGTATAATGATTGTTTGAGAATATTTCATAGTTAACTTCAGCAAGGGCTCTTTCAACTATTTTTTTTATACTTCTAGCTCCTCTTTTTAATTCAATTGCTTTTCTAGCTATTGCTTCAATAGTTTTATCATCATACATAAAGTTAATTCCCATATCGTTAAATAGATTTTTATATAGAATTAATTGACTCTTATTAGATGTTTTCATTATTTTTATTAAATCATCAAATCCTAAATCATTCATTGTAACAATAGTGTCACATCTACCTAAGAACTCCGGTAATAAACCATATTTTTTTAATGTATCTTCTGAATAAATATTTTCTTTTTTATCTTGTTCTTGCTTTTGCTCATCAGTCATAAAACCTAGGCTTCTTCTTTTAGTTGATAAATTTTCTATTCCTGAAAACGCACCAAGAAATGCAAAGGTCAATAATGAAGTATCAAATTGTATTTCTTGTCCACCCATGCCGTGAGGATTAGTATTTATATTGTAAACATGACCTTCCATCATTTTTAATAATGAGTTTATAACTGCAGAAGTAAATGTTTCATGTTCACTTCCTGCTTTTTTATCTATTTCATCTATTATTAATATTCCTCTTTGGGCTTTTTCTATATCTTGTTCTGCATTTTCATATAAGTGTAATAGCATTTCAGTTACATCTTTCCCTTTATATGAAGCAGCAGTGTATTCATTTGAATCTTCAAAAGCTACTGGAATACCAAAGTTTTCATGTATAGATCTAAAGACTTCACTTTTACCAACACCGGTTGGGCCACATATTAATAAATTAGATTTTAAAGAAGGGTTAGATAAAGAAGAATTTTTTGCCAAAACAGAAGATATCGTTCTTATTTGTTCATCTTGACATATAACTGTTTGACTTACTTTATCATAGATAACATTTGAATATAATCTATTAGGATTATCAACAATAATATTTAGACTAGGAGTAGTAATTCTTTCTTTGTTCTCTTCTACTAGTTCACGTATATTAATATTTAAATCATCAAGTACTCCATATAATAGGTCTTGAAGTTCATAATAGTTAGATGGATCTAAATTAATATTATAATCATTGATACTAACAAAGAATTTACACCATCCATCATTATCTATATATGTATGGAATAAAGCATGTTTTTTAATTTCTTCTATATCTTGTTTTAACCAAGCATATAACTTACTTATTTGTTCAGGTGATTGATCGCTAATATCAACTGAAAAACCATAAACATATTGTTCACGAATACTATTAATGTCATCTATATAATTAAATTCAAATGTATCTTCTGCTTCGTTATAATTATCACTATCAGCTCCACAAATGTTTTTTACAGCCTTGTTTGGGACAGGAACGATCAATGTTTTACCTTGACCAAAATCATATTCTTTTCCTCTTACTACTTCAAGTGGTAAATAAATAAAAACAATACCAGAGTCATTTTTAGTAAGCACTTTCCTTTCAAATAAAAAAGTTAAAACATTTTTTTCCATTGATAGTCCCCCTAACCGAATTGGTTATTATTATAATAATTTTTTTCCTTGTAGTCAAACAATATTGCTATTTTCATACAAAAAATATATAATTAAATTATAAATTGGTGGGGATTTATGGAAAAAATAAAAAAAGCGTTTAGAGAAATTAAGTACAATTTCAAACATTTAAATAGAAACTTAAACTATATTCATAATAGAAGTGGAAAACTTAGAATATGTTTGTTTTTTGATATTTATTATTCTATGTTTAGATTTGGCTCTTCTATAAATGAGTATAGAATTTTTGAATTTGAAAAAACAAGTTGTGAAAAAAGAAAGACTTTTATGACAATATTTAAGCATGAATTAATGCTTCCTTACCTAAATAATAAAAATAAAAATAATGTTTTAACTGATAAAGAAATTTTTTATAATAAATTTAAAGATTATATAAAGAGAGATATATATGATGTAGATAAGATGAGTTTTAAACAATATGAAGATTTAGTGTTAAAGAATAAAAAAGTAATATGTAAGAATAGGAATTCTAATTATGCTTTATCATATAAAATATATGATTTAAAAGATTTTAGAAGTCCTGCATTTTTAATAGATAAAGTTAAGAATGATAAACGTTATATTGTTGAAAAGTATTTTAAGCAAAAGAAAGAACTTAATGAAATAAATAGTGATTTAGTTATTATCAATATTGTTAGTGTTTATAGTAGCAAACCTGATATTATAGCAGGTAGTATAAAATATAAAAATGAAGATGGAACTATTACTGGATATATTGATATAAAAAACAAATGTATTAAAGGTAATTTGAAGGATATGGATGGGTTAAATTATTCTAATCTATATGATGGATTTAAAATACCTAAATATGATAATATTATTTCTTTAGTAGAAGAACTACATGAAAAAATAAAATTCATTAAAGAAATAGAATGGAGTTTTGCTATTAATAGTAGAGGAACGATATATTTATTAGATGCTAATCCTTGGGATGATTTTGTATTTAGTCAGACGCCAGAGTTCTTAAATAATAGAACTGGATTATATCCTTACTATAAAAGAAATAAAAGAAGATTAAAATATCATTAATCTTCTTTTTTTATTAAACTAAATCTAATAATGTTATCTTTTTTTTGTATTGGTTTATAATATTTAATATTTTCAATTTGTCTTTCTCTAGAATATTTATATAATCTTTCTTCTAGCATTAATGCTTCTTTTATATCATCTATTGTAACTAGATCACTATCTCTCATGGCGGCTATTGCATATGCTTCTTTTATAATATCAAGTACTAATCTTGGATTTGAACAACTATCATTTTGAACTCTATATTTTTTTGCTGTTGAATCCATTAACCATTTAATGATTGTATCTTTTTCTTCTTCATTAACATCTAGTTTAGGACATGTTATATTATCTACCTCACTTAATCTATTATAACTAGTTATTAAATCATCTAGTATTTGATAAATAATATTGTTATCAGGTTCATCAATGTTAATTTTTCTAAATCTAGTTTTAAATGCTGCATCACAAGATACAAACTCATTATATTCTTCAGAAGTAGTAGCCCCTATAACTCTAACTCTTCCATAATCTAAGTATGGTTTTAGTATTTCTGATACAGAAGTACTATCATTTTCACTTTTTCCAGCACCTAATGCTTGGTGTATTTCATCAATAAACAAGATAATATCTTTTGACTCACTTGCTTCATCTAAAATGTTTTTCATTTTTTCTTCTAATGTTCCAACATATTTAGTACCAGCAACTAGTGTAGCAGAGTCAATACTAATTATTCTTAAATTCTTTAGTGCTTTTGGAACATCACCTTTTTGAATTCTATATGCAAGTCCTTTAGCAATAGCAGTTTTTCCACAACCAGCAACGCCAGTAATTATTATAGATTTATCTCTTTCTGGATATAGAAGTATTTGTTCTATTCTTCTAATAACGTCATCTCTACCAACACTCGGATCTTTAATATATTTGTCATTTGTTAAATCAAAACCATATTTATCTAAGAATGGTGTTTGAGTTATTTTCTTTTCTTCCTTTTTTTCAACAGGAGTAGAAACTTCAATTCCTTTTCCTATAACTTTAGCGTTTATAAAAGTTTGTTTCTTTGATAACCATATTACATATGTTTCATTATTATAATTCGTTATTTCAAAAGGTATTTTATCATGACCATTTTTATCTGATAGTATAACTTCAATCCATTCTTTATCTGGTTTGTTATGATCTATTGAATTAATTTCGAATGTACATGGTAGAGGATTTTTATTAATAAAACTAATCTTTCTTTCTCTTGATTTATCTTCTGTATTTGGATTGTCTAAATTTTTATTAATGTGAACTATTATATCTATCATTGATGCATTTTCTTTGAAAGTAAGATAAGAAATACCATCTTTTATTTTGATTTGACAAGAATCAAAGTCATATATCAATTGATTATCAACCATTTTTTGTTCCTTATCATTGTTATACTGATAGGCAATATATTGTAAATAAAGGTTGTGCAAATGATTAGCTAATAATAATTCTAAATTTTCACCAGATTTTAAAGTACTATTATTAATTAAATCAAATATTAATTCTCTATTTTCATCAGTTAAATAATCAAATATTTGGTAATCGTTAATATCATTAGCGTAAACTTCTTTTTCTTCTAAGTAATTAGAGTATTTTAATTTAACTAATACTTTTTTAAATAATTTAGATAAACTTATTTCAGTTAACATATCACTATTAAGAGCGTTTTTGAAACAGATATCATTGAAAGATATGTCATTATTAAACTTAAACAAATTAATAATGTTTTCATAAGTAATACCATATGCGTCAAAAAAACTAGATATAACATTATCATTTTTTATAGTTGCTAAAAAGCAAGAATAAGTTATTAATTCATCCATATCTTTAATAGAAGGGTATTCTAAATTAGATTTATTTTTATTTATAAAACTAGCTATAGAATAAAAATCATTTATTAATTTTTTTGATTCATTATTCAATTTTCTAAGTATTTCTTTATCACTCATAACGTCATCTCCAATTAAGAAATTATGATACAAAAAATATGATGTGTTGTCAATTAAATAGAACAAATGTTATAATAATTGTGAGGTATAAGATATGAATGATATAAATTATTTAAAACAAAATGGAATAGACGCTGAAAAATCAGTTGGTGAATTAGGAGAAGAGATGTACAAGGAAATGCTTGAAATGTTTTTAAGTGAAATTGTAGAAAAGGTAAACAAGTTAAGAGAATGTTTACTTAATAATAATATGAAGGATTATTCTACATATGTACATGGTATTAAAGGCGAAAGTGCATATTTAGGTTTTACAGAATTAGTAAGACAAGCGCTTGAACATCAAAATAAAAGTGCAGAAGGAGATACAAATTATATATCTCAAAATTATGCTACGTTAGTTAATGAAATACAAAGAGTCATCAATGTAGTATGTGTTTATTTGGGAAAAGTCAATGGTTAAAATTGACTTTTTTTGATAAAAATGTTATAATATGAACGCTTTTTACAAAGGGGTGATTTTCATGGTAAACACAAATGCTTATAAAAGTGCTGTTATGGAACAAATGAATGAGGAAGAACAATTTGCTCATGAACTTAGAATGTTAAAAAATGTATATATGAGATATCTAAGAAATAATATTAGACGTGGTCATAATGGACGCGGTAGAAAAATTATAGAAACAGAAAGTTATCAAGCATATTTATATTTAGCTTATAAATATAGAGGTGTTTTAAATAGAGAAGAAATATTAAGAAATGCAGGGTTTGAATTAGATATTGAAAATCAATCTTTAAAATTAGTTATAAATAGAGACAAAGTATTAAAAAATACCTTGTAACATATATTTTATTATGCTATAATACAGTTGACAACGAAGAGTGGGCCGGAAGTCCACTCTTTAATTTATGTTAGGAGGGCGTGATGGAAGAAAAAATAATAGAAGCAATTAAAGAACCATTAAAAAAAGAAAAAATCGAATTATTAGGGGTAAGATTTGGTGAAGAAGATGGTGAAAAAACATTATTTGTAACTGTTGATAATCCAGATGGAGAAGTAGATATTGATTTTTGTGTTAAAGCAACTCATATTGTTGATCCAATTATAGATGGATTAGATTTAGAAATAGAAGATTATGTATTAGATGTAGGAAGTAAAGGAGTTAGTGAAGATGAGAACTAAAAAAACTACAGTAGAACCAGGAAAAGTAAATGGAGAGGAATTTAAAAAAGCATTAGATTTCATTGTTAAAGAAAAAGGCATTGATGAAGATACTGTTATTGAAGCAATGCAAACAGCTTTATCAACGGCTTTTAGAAAGAATGAAAAAGCAGATTATGCTTCTAGAGTATTAATTGATAGAAATACTGGAGAAATTAAGGTATTTAAAGTTACTACTATTGTAGATGACTATAATGATGATGACGATGATATTGATCCTGAAACAGGAGAAGTTAAGGTTAAACATGATTATTTAAATGAAATGACTATTAGTGATGCTAAAGAGATTAATAAAGATTATCAAGTTGGAGATGAAATACTTGAAGAAGTAACACCACATAATTTTGGTAGAGTAGCAATTAGCGTTGCTAAACAAGTTGTTCTTCAAAAAATTAGAGAAGCTGAACGTGAAAAAATAATGAGTGAATTTGAAGACAAGGAAGATGAATTGATGATTGGATTCCTTGCTATGGAAGATGCTAAAAATTACTATGTTGATTTAGGAAAAGCAAGAGGAATTTTATCCAAGAGTGAACTTATTCCTGGAGAAAAATTAACTATGGGTGATAGTATCAAAGTATATATTACTAAGATAGAATCTACTCCTAAAGGACCACTAATCTTAGTTTCTAGAAAAAATTATGGATTTGTTAAAAGATTATTTGAACATGAAATACCAGAATTTCAAGATGGAACATTAGAATTAAGAGGAGTTGCTCGTGAAGCGGGAGTTAGAAGTAAAGTGGCTATTGCTTCATCAAATCCAAAGGTTGATCCAATTGGAAGTTGTATTGGTGAAAAAGGTAGAAGAATTGCTAATATAATAAATGAACTTGGTGGAGAAAAAGTAGACCTAATAGCTTATTCAAATGATCCAGAAGAATTTATTGCTAATGCATTAAGTCCTGCTAAAAATTTAAATGTAAGTATTACTGATGAAAAGAAGAAAGAGGCATTAGTAATAGCAGATGATGAAAATTTAAGTTTAGCTATTGGTAAAAAAGGAATTAATATTAAATTAGCTAGTAAGTTAACTAAATATACAATTAATATTAAAACATTAGCAGATATTAACAAACAAATAAATGCTTAAAAAAGAATTGGAGGTATTAAAAATGAAAACGAAAAAAATACCTATGAGAACTTGTGTTGTTACTCATGAAAAATGTGAAAAAAAAGATTTACTTAGAGTAGTAAGGAATAATGAAGGAGAAGTTTTTGTAGATGATACTCTAAAAGCTAATGGTAGAGGAGCTTATTTAAAGAAAGACAAAGATATAATTGAAAAAGCAAGAAAATCAAAAATTTTAGAGAAACATTTAGAAACAAATATTAAAGAAGAAATATATGATGAATTGTTAACAAAAATACAGTAAAGGAGGATTTATATGAGTATAGAAGATTATGCTTTAGAACTTGGAATTGATACAAGTTTAGTTATCAGTAAAGTTAGAGAATTAGGATTCAATTATAATAATCCCAGCGATATTTTAGACGATGATGCAATCATTATGTTAGATAATGAATTATCTGATTTGTCAAATAAAGAAAATAATTTAACTGAAGAACTTCAAGATAAATTTGAAATGGAAGATAGAGCAGAAGCAGTTGCTTTAGAGCATAATATTGATGTTTATGATGAAGTAAAAGTAAAAGAAAAAATAAAAAAGAAAGATACTAGTAAACAAGCAATAGATGAAGATTTATCTTTAAAAAAGAAAAACATTTATAAAAATAAAACTAAACTTAAAAGTAACAAAGAAGAGTCTAGTAGTAATGTAGTTTTATATAAAGAAGGAATGAGTGTTGCAGATTTAGCAAATGAACTTGGAGTTAGTCCAACAGATGTTGTTAAAAAGTTAATTGGTATGGGTCTTATGATTTCATCAAATCAAGCAATATCATTTGATGATGCTAGTATAGTAGTACTTGATTACAACAAAGAATTAACTCGTGAAGAAACAACAGATATATCTAATTTTGAAGAATATGTAATTACTGATAAGGAAGAGGATTTAGAACCTAGACCTGCAGTTGTAACAATTATGGGACATGTTGACCATGGTAAAACAACATTACTTGACTATATAAGAAATTCTCATGTAGTTAATACAGAAGCAGGCGGAATTACACAAGCAATAGGAGCTTATCAAGTAGAAAAAGATGGAAGAAAAATCACATTTATAGATACTCCAGGACACGCTGCTTTTACTGAAATGAGAGCAAGAGGTGCTAGTGTAACAGACATAGTTATTATAATAGTAGCTGCTGATGATGGTGTTATGCCTCAAACAAAAGAAGCAATTGATCACGCTAAAGCAGCAAATGTACCAATTATAGTAGCAGTTAATAAAATAGATAAACCAAATATAAATGTTGAAAAAGTAATGAGTGAATTATCTGAATTAGGTCTTACTCCTGAAGAATGGGGTGGAGATACTATATTTGTTAAGATAAGCGCTAAAACAGGTGAAGGAGTAGATTTACTTCTTGAAAATATTAATGCATTATCTGAAATAATGGAATTAAAAGCAAATCCAAATAGATATGCAGTTGGTTCTGTAATAGAAGCTAAACTTGATAAAAACAAAGGACCAGTAGTAACATTATTAATTCAAAATGGAACACTAAGATTAGGAGATCCAATTGTCGTTGGAACTAATCATGGTAAAGTAAGGACTTTAAGAGATGATACTGGTCGTGAAGTAATATTTGCTGAACCAAGTAAACCTGTTGAAGTAACAGGACTTGAAGATGTTCCAGTAGCAGGTGATAAATTCATGGCTTTTGAAAGTGAAAAAGAAGCAAGAAGTGTTTCCATTAAGAGAAAAGAAGCAGAAAAAAGTAAAAGATTTGCTCATAAAGCATTAAGTTTAGATGAATTATTTGATTCTATTAAAGAAGGTAGAAAAGAAATAAATGTTGTTTTAAAAACAGATGTTAAGGGAAGCGAAGAAGCAGTTAAAAACGCACTTCTGAAGATTAATGTTGAAGGAGTTAAAATAAATGTTATTAGAAGTGGTGTTGGTACAATAACTGAAAGTGATGTTGTACTTGCTCATGCCTCTAATGCGATTATTATCGGATTTAATGTAAGTCCAACAAAAGAAACAAAAGAAACTGCTAAAAGTTATGAAGTAGAAATAAGACTTTATAATATTATTTACAAATTAGTAGAAGAAATTGAAGCCGCTATGAAAGGTATGCTAGATCCTGAATTTGAAGAGGTTGTACTTGGAGAAGCGGAAGTGAGACAATTATTCCATTTTTCTAAAATTGGAAATATTGCTGGATCTCATGTTACAAATGGGCTTGTAAAAGTTAATACTCCATGTAGAGTTATTAGAGACGGCATCGTAGTAACAACATCTAAAATAGCTTCACTTCAGAGAGAAAAAGATCAAGCTAAAGAAGTTAAAAGCGGTTTTGATTGTGGAATTGTTGTTGATAATTTCCCTGATATTAAAGAAGGAGATATCATAGAAGTATTTGAAAATAGGGAAGTGAAAAGATCATGAGTAAAATAAAAGGTGAAAGAGCAGGAACAGAGATTCAGAGAGAACTTGGCAATATATTGCTTTTAGATGCTAAAGATGAAGACTTTAAACATGTAACTATTACTGATGTTGATGTATCAAATGATTTAAGTTTTGCTAAAGTTTATTTCACAACAACAGATGATAGAGAACATGTAACACATGATTTAAATGCAGCCGCAGGATTTTTTAGAAGTCTGCTTGCTGAAAGACTTGTAATGAGACACACTCCAGAATTAAGATTTATATTTGATGAATCTATAGAATATGGAGAAAAAATCGAAAAAATAATTGAAAAATTGCATGAAGAAGAAAAATAGCAATGTTATTAAAACATTGCTTTTTGTTTGATAGACATTTTTAAAAATTAATGTTATACTTTATTATGTATAATAGGAGATAGAAATGATGGATAATAGTTCAAGTGATATGTATAATTATTTAATTGAAAATTATGATAGTGTTACCATTGAAAATGGCTATTATCATATTGAAAATACATCAGGATATAGGTGTGAAGCATATATACCTGTAAGTTATGATAGAGGGGATATAATAAACGTTTATACTTTTACACCAGGAACAAATGAAAGAGATGGTGGAAAAGTAGCAGTAAGAGGTCTTGTTGAAAGAGAAAACACACCAGAATGTGCAATTTTTATATGTTATGATTATAGAAGAGAAACTACAGAAAATAATATAATTCAACATGCTGCCGAGTTTGCTAATAACAATGGAATGACTATTGCAAATTTGGGTGCTGAATCATTTAGCGGTGGAGGTGGAAACAGTTTAATGTATGTTGCCCAATTTGCCTCTAATCCAGCCAATGCAAATACAGATGTAGTGGCAGTAATGTCAGAATCATTCTCTTCCGTTAATTTCCAAGGTGGTCCAAGTAAAACAAGTTGGAACTATAGTATAGGAGATGATACATATAATGCTTTAATTGAAAATGGTGTTAAAGTATATGGAGTTTCAAATCCTCATAATCTTCAATTTGGATCTGGAGGTAGAGATGACTACTTAAGCATTGCCAGAAAAGGTGTTGATATGACATTTATATATACTGATGAATATGATCATTTGGGTACATTAGAAGCATCAGTAGCAAATGGTATGACATTTTATTTAATGGGTATTTCAGATGATTTAGGAAATTATGCACCGCATAATCAATCAGGAGCAAATTATCAACCATACGTATATGTTGATGGTCATTTTGTAGCCCAAGGTACAATGGCAGATTATCATGGTGTAGATAATAGTATATTTATAACAGATGAAATGTTAAATATAGAAGAATATCAAAAAATATATGATTATGGGAAAAATAAAGGGTCAATGACTTTAACTAAAATTGATGCCCCAGAAAAATATGCACATTTAAAAAATTTAGAGCATTTAAGTATTAATATAGGGTCTAATATTGATCCTGCTATTTCATCAAGTTTAAACTATATTGAAAATAGTGTAAATGCAATTAGAGATCAAATAAAAACATCTGGATTTATGCAAGGATATAGTAAACCTACTTTTTCAAGTAGCACAGGAATTCCAGGATGTTTAAGTGGATATATAGATGCATATTATAATATAATGTATGATTTAATGGATAGAGTAGAAGAACAAACAGAAGCAATTATTAGTTATGGACAATCATATGTTGAAATGGATACTGATTTAGCTACAAAAGCAGAAGAATTAGTTGCAGGAACAGCAACAGGATCAATCGAAGAATCCCCATCAAGATTTTTAAATGATAATCCAAGTCCAGCGCCTTCAGTTCAAGAAATACCAGAAGAACCAGTTGTTAGTCCAGAGAATCCTACTAATAATCCAACAGGTACAACACCAGGTTCTGGTGGAGGCCCAACAAATCCAACAAATCCTTCTAATCCAGGAACTCCAACGACTCCCGAAACACCAACCGGTGGAGAAACAACTACAGAACCACATCCAGAAGGAGCAAATCTTATTGAAATGGAAAGAAGTGATGGTAGTAAAGTAGTGGCGGTAATGGATGGAGATAAAGTAAAAGAATTAAAATATGTATATGAATATGATACAACAGATGAAGCAAAGAATAATTTAAAAGCAATTAGTAATAAATATAAAGAAGTAAATCATATTGAAGAAGTAAAACTAAATGAAAACAAAGTAGAAGTAATATTTAAAGAAGAAGCATATAAAGATATGGATTTAGAAGCAATAATAGAAAAATATTTTGTTGATGAAGAGTAATAAGGAGCAATTATGGTAGAATCATTAAGTAATTATGGAATACAAAATGAACAAGCAGTTACAGATACAAATGGAGTTGTTTTAGGACACTATTATACTATTCGAGGTGGTAATGGCGGCATTTATATTCCAGCAAATATATCTGATGTTTCAGCCGTTGTAACTTGTTTACCGGGATGCGCTGACTATGGACCTCATGTTTCAGGAACAGGCACGACACAATATAGTGAATATATAAATGAAATATTATCAGGTAATGCTCCAGATTATATTGTTTGTTTTAATTATGATGATTCAACTCCAGGATTGAGTTTGGACGTAGTTAATGCTGCAATAAATAATGGAGCGAATATAACAAATGTTGGGGTAATGGATTTTAGCTGGAGTGGTCAAGCTGGAATGATGATGGGTGGCCAAGTATCTGCACAATACCCTAATATGGATGTTAGAATAGCAAATATTGATGCAGCTTTATTAGATGCGTATAACCAACATGTAGCATCAATGCAATCAGGGAACACTCATAGTAGTCTTGATCCAATAAGAGCAAATATTGATAATCAAGTGTTAGTTGTATCTATAATTCCTGATGAATGTGGATGGGAGAATGAACAAGAATATTTACACCAAGTTCAAGTATTGGGTGAAAATGGTCACAATTCTTATTTAATACTTAGTAATGCGTCTTCTCATGGTGAGTTTAAAACGGAATTTATAAGAATAGGTGGACTTGATTGGTTAGCAGGAGAAGGAAGTTTAAATGGTGAAACATATTTATCTTGCCAAAGATATAATACAGAAACAAATTCTTGGGAAGATATTGATATTAATACAGTAACACCAGGCGTTAATAATGCGCTTATGAGGTCTTTGTTAAACAAGGAAGAATATTTTGCAACATATGGTTCAGAAACAGATGGACACCAAATGAAGTATGAAAAAGATACAACAGTGACAGGAAGATATTCAGATTTATTAACACTAGGGACATTAAGTTTTCAAAATATAGATCAAAGTGGATTAAATGATACAGTAA
>JAFYEA010000031.1 GCA_017544525.1 Bacilli bacterium
ATATGGGAATGACTTTAAGAGAAAATCAAAGAGATTATTATTTTGAAAAATTAGATAAACATTTTAAAGGTTTAAAAGAAAAATATATCAAATATTATGGAGAAAGATATAATTGTGCTGTTCCTAACTATAAATCATTATATAAAGTGTTTACTAATGAATGTGATAAGTATGGAATACTTTATAATATGAAAGATATTATTAAAGCATATAAAAGAGAAATAAAGGATAATGAACAAATATCATTGTTCTAGAATGATCGGAAGATTAAGATATTACGAACAAAAAAAATTATTTTTATGGCGACTTTTCTTTTGATGAAAAGTATGATGCTCTAAAACACCTATAAAATAAGTCTAAAATGAATGTGGGAATAATAATCCCGAAAAAATTCTAAGGCGTCGGTCAAGAGTTCGAATCCCTTCCGGGACACCATTATGAAAAGAAACTAGTCGATTGACTAGTTTTTTTGTTAGAAATAATGAAACAGTATTAGTTAGTAAGTCTTTTAATTGCTAGATGATATGTTTTCGTATATAATTAAATTATAATAATAAAAAAATAATATGAGGTGTTTTATGAAAAAAAAGAAATATTTAATAATATCAGCAATTATAGTAGCAGTAGCATTATTAACTATAGGAATTATTTTATTAGTTTTTAATAATAAAACAACTACTGAGAATAAAAATCAATTAAAAGAATTGCCAAAACCTGAAATTACCGGTGGATCAAGAGGAGAACTTGGAATAGACAAAAATATAAACGAGAAAACAATTGATGAATATTTATATAGAGAAGATTCAGTTTATAGAGACATGAGAATGTTAGAAGATCCAGGTAATTATGAAGCAATAGGTGGTGATCGTTTCTTATCTGGTTACGTTGATGGATTTGAGGTAATACCACTACCATATATAATTCCTGTTAAAGGATTACCAAAAGAGGTTGGTGATACTTATACTGGTACAACATTATTTTATGAGGAAAATGGAACTTACATAGCTAATTATGAAGAGTCTATGAGTATCATTGAAAAAATCTTTCCAAAAGATAAAGCGATATTTTTGATGTGCGGTGGCGGTGGCTATGCAGGCATGACTAAAAACTTTTTAGTATCTTTAGGATGGGATGAAAATAAAATTTATAATACTGGTGGATACTGGTACTATGAAGGAAAGCATAACATAAACGTAAAAAAAGATAACAATGGAGTCGTATCTTATGACTTTGATAAAGTACCATATCATAAGATAGACTTTGACAAGTTAACAAAAACTTCAAATTATAAAAATCCCGAAATAAAAGTTAGTGAATTAAAAATTAACACTTCTAATTTAGTATTAGAAGAAGGTACATCTTTTCAATTAAACGTAATTGTATTACCAAATGCTGCAACTAATAAAAAAGTAAAATGGTCAAGTAGTAATGAAAAAATAGCTGTAGTAACAGATACTGGTTTGGTTAAAGCTATTGGAAATGGTAAAGCCACAATAAAAGTAGAATCTGTAGATGGTAATAAATCAGTTACATGTGATGTTGTTGTTAGTAAAAAAATAGTAAGTACTCGTATTGAATTGGATGATGTTTCTCATGAAAATAGAGAACTATTATCATATGATTTGTCTAAGCTTAGTAAAGAGTTTGAGGATAAGACTAATTTATTAACAGATGCTGATGGTAACTTTATACCAAATAAGTATTATGATCTTGCTCCTGATGGAGAAGGATATGTTGTAAATGATTTATGGAGAGAAGAATACAAAAAGTTTGGAGAACAATTTGAACAATATAAAAGTATGAGAGTAGAAATTTTTAATAAACTTATAGAAGAAAAGAAATCTTTTATTATTTTAATTCATACTAAAGAATGCGAAGCAAGAGCTTATCCAGTAGTAGATGGTGCTGTGAAAATTCTAGAGCAATATAATTACTCATATATTGAACTAGGCAGTGCAGCATTAAATGGTGATACTACACTTGAAGATTCAAAATTAGATACAAGCAAGTTAGGGGATGGATCTGTTGCGATTGTTAAAGATGGGAAATTATATGCAACTATTAATTCAAATGTTGATTCAATAAAAAATGAGGGGGAATTAAGAGTTTGGCTTAGCAAGTATATTAATATATAATTTTGTTAATTAAAGGATAATAAAACGACTTAGTAATTAAACTAAGTCGTTTTTAAATAAATTTTTGATATTATCGATTACAAGATTAGTCATAATATCATAATTCATATCACTATGTTTGTGATAGATAATTTCGTGACATAAATTATCAATTAATCCTAACATTATATGAACTTTTTCAAACAATTCATTTTCACTGAAATTATTATTTAGTAGTATTTCTTTAAGAGAGTTAGTCATTTCTAATTCTCTTTTATAATAGTATTCTGCAATTCTCCTATCTGAATGAACCATAGACATAATTTCTTCGTGGGCAATATTAGATACTTTGTGATTATTGATGTAATGATTAATCATTTGCCTTAATAATTTATCAAAATCTTTCTTATCAAATTTAATATTTGTGTTCTTAAGCATAGGGAAGAAGATATCGTCACCATACTTTTCTAATCCTTCAATTAAAACATCATATTTGTCTTTAAAGTATTGGTAGACTATACCAGTAGAAACACCAGCTTCTTTAGCAATTTCTGCAGTATTAGTATTATAATAACCATTTTTACATATCAAATTAAAACCAGCTTCAATTATTTTTTCTTTTTTTTCTATAGCTCTTTGTTGTTTTGGTTCTCTGATGTTTTCTATCATAAGAATCACCTCATGAAAGTATTATATCATACTTTGTAAAAAATATGAAATATTATTCACATTTTTGTTGACTGTGATTGCTGCGGAGAATATAATTAATATGAAATATGTTTCATATTTAGAAAGAGAGATACAATAATGAGTTTTATAGAATTAAAAAATGTTAAGAAAACATATATAGTTGGAGGAAAAGAATTTGATGCTTTAGATGGAATAAACATGAGCATTAATCAAGGTGAATTTGTTGTAATACTTGGGCCATCAGGTGCTGGTAAATCAACACTGTTAAATTTATTGGGGGGAATGGATAAAGTAACATCAGGCTCAATCGTTATTGGGGAAGATGATATTGCTAAATTTAATGATAGTGAATTAACAAGATATAGAGCGCATAGTGTTGGTTTTATTTTTCAATTTTATAATATAATGCCAACTCTAACAGTAGAAGAAAATGTAAATTTAATAAAAGATGTTACAAATACTTCTAAGGATTCTAAAGAAATATTAAAAAGCGTTGGTTTATTAAAGCATGCTGATAAGTTTCCACAAGAGTTATCAGGTGGAGAACAGCAAAGAGTATCTATAGCAAGAGCAATAATGAAAAATCCAAAGGTACTATTATGTGATGAACCAACAGGAGCACTAGATTCTAAAACTGGTATAGAAATATTAAAATTATTAAAAAAACAAAGTGATGAAGATACAACAGTTATAATTGTTACCCATAACTCTCTAATTGCAGATATAGCAGATAGAGTTATAAAAATAAAAAATGGTAAAGTTGAATCTAATGAACTTAACAAACATCCAAAAAACATAGATGAGGTTAAGTGGTAATATGTTAAAAAGAAAAATGTTTAGAGATATTCGTAAGAATTTATCTCAGTTTATAACAATCTTTTTGATGATTATGATTGGAATAATGGCTTATTCAGGAATTAAAGCATATATGGATGGTATGCAAAAAACAGCTAATAGGTTTTATTCAGAAAATAACTTACAAGACTTAAATGTAATTGGATATTTAAATTATGATGATCTAAATAAGATTAAAAAGTTAGATAATGTTAAAGATGCTGAACTTAAGCTTTCAGTAACAGCGACCACAGATAATGATAAAACATTATTATTAAACTTTATTGAATCAAATAATATTTCAAAATTTTATATATATGAAGGAGAAGAGTTTGATGCAAATAAAAGTGGTATTTGGTTAGATAACTTCTACTGTGAAGAAAATGATATTAATGTTGGAGATATAGTTTTAGTCAAATATGATGGTATGGTACTTTATGAAAAAGTACTTGGTAAAATAAATGTTCCAGATCATTTATATGATACTAGAGATGAATCAGAATTATATCCAGATCGTAAAGAGTTTGGATTTGCTTACATGAGTGTTAATGAAATTACTGAAGATTATATTAAATCAATTGCTATGAAAGAAGCTAGTATAGCAGATGAAAAAGTATTTGATATAGTTATGCCAAACTTTAATTATAAAGATCATATACCATTTTCTAGTGTAATGGTTGATGTTGAAGATAAAAATAATAAAGATAATGTTAAAGAAAATATAGAGGATAATGTAAGTAATGCAAAGGCAATTATAAATATTGAGGATACATCTTCATATGTTTCTTATCAAGGTGAAATAGATGAAGGTAAAACTTATGTAGGAGTCTTTTCAGGAATATTCTTATTCATTGCTATGCTTTCTGTTATTACAACTATGACTAGAGTTGTTAAAAATCAAAGAGTACAAATAGGAACACTTAAGGCGTTAGGATTTAGTAATAATAGAATATTGTTACATTATATCGGTTATGGATTTTGGATAAGCGTATTTGCTTCACTAGTTGGATTAGTATTAGGTTATTTCTTAATTGGTAATATATTTATTAATCTAGAAATGGAATTTTTTGAAATACCAAATGGTGCTCCTTCTATGAATATATCAAGCTATTGTGTATCAGTAGGAGTAATCTTAGTAGTAGCATTAATAACTTACATTACAGGTAGAAGTATATTAAAAGAAAATCCTGCTGAGACACTTAGAACAAAAATACCAAGTGTAAGTGGTAAAACTATTGGAATTACAAAAAGAGGATTCTTTAAAAAATTAAGCTTTTCTAGTAAATGGAATGTTAGGGATATCTTACGAAATAAAATGAGGACATTTATGGGGCTAGCTGGAGTCGTTGGTTGTTGTGCTTTAATAGTGTGTGCACTAGGAATGCTAGATTCTATGAATTTCTTTGTTAAATTGCAATTTGAAGATTTATATAACTTTGATTATAAATTGAACCTTAAAGAAAATTTATCTAATAATGAATTACAAGATTTATATGATAAGTATGGTAGTAATACATCGCAAAGTTTAGGAATAGAAATAAAAGATATTGATGGTAAAAGAGAAGCAAATAATATTTTAGTAACAGATGCAGGAAATTATTTAAGATTTGTGGATAATAAAAATAAAATTAAAGAAAAACCAAGTGATGATGGTGTATATGTTACATATAAGTTAGCATCAAACAAAGGATATAAGCTTGGTGATGAAATCACATGGCATATCTATGGAGACAGTAAATATTATTCATCTAAGATAATAGGGTTTAATAAAGATCCACAAAATCAAAATGTATCTATGACAAGAAAATATTTAGAGAATCTTGGAATAACATATCAACCAGATTCATTATATACAAATATAGATTTAAGTAATACAAAAGAAATTAAAAATGTTGAAACAATTCAAAATATAGATAATTTAAAAGATGGTATGACAGGAATGCTTTCGATGATGAAAACTATGTTGATTTTAATAATTGGAATAGCAGTGCTTCTTGGAGGCATAATAATATATAATTTAGGAATACTATCTTATACAGAAAAGGAATATCAATTTGCAACACTAAAAGTATTAGGATTTAAAGATAATCAAATAAAGAATATATTTATAAAACAAAATAACTGGATAGCAGTAGTATCTATTATATTTGGTTTACCAATTGGGTATTATTTAACTGATTGGCTATTTAAAACTGCTATTGAAGAACATTATGATTTTGGAGCTTTTATTGAAACAAAAACATATATTATTTCAGCAATAGGTACATTCATTGTTTCATATTTAGTATCTAGATTCTTGGCAAGAAAGATAAAGAAAATAGATATGGTAACAAGCTTAAAAGGTAATGAGTAATATAATATACGATAATGGTTTTTAAAATTATATACCTCCTAAAATGCCATTATAAAAAGCAGTCTAATGACTGTTTTTTTATGTTATAATTTATTTATAAATAAATTGACTTTATACTAGATTTTCATTATAATATACGCGTATTTAATGAGAAGGAAGTGTTTTTATGTTTGCTGGTGAAAATGTTAAAATAACAAAAAATGAATTTAAAAGCAAGATAGAAGAGACTGTAGGGCTTGGAAGCAATGAACATGGATATTTTGATTTAGATACAAAAGAACAATTGAAATTTGATTTATGCTATCATACAAAGTCTAACGGGGATAAATTCGAGTTTTCTGGTGCTGATTATGGTTCAAAGAAACACTTCGCAGCTAGATTAAATAAACCAAATGGTGACTATGGTTATATTGAAGGTTACTGGGCTGATGGAGCAATTGATTGGATACAGGCTTTTGCAGCACATGATGGCTTAGCCGCTAATGTTTCAATGTGCAAAAGATATGTAACTTATTCAATAAATGGTAGATTAGGTGATAACACAATTAAAAGATATATTTCGGTATATGATGATAGTTTCTTAATGACAGAAGGTGCTGGCAAAGAAGGACTAGTTTCTAAAACGGTATCTTTTGATGATGGCTCTATTAAAGTATTAAGAAGAAAAAATAGACCTGAATTTGCTTTTCCAGTTGCAGATTTAGAAGAAGCAAAAAAATATGCATATCAATTACTTACGCATGATAGAAATATAGACACAAGAGATAAAGCAATCGAACATATTTGTGCTATATTTCCTAGATTTAAAGCATTCATAGATGAATACTTTTATATGTGCATGGAAAACATAATTGAAGCAGATGGTAAGTTAATATCAAAAAGAGCATCAATGGATTGGTTTGATTCATTAATTGAAGATACTATTATGTCAGAATGTAACTTTCCAAGTAAACCTAAGTTATTGGAGAAAAAAGATAAAACTAGTAAAAACTAGTTTTTTTATACAATATTTATAAGATAGTAGTATTGAAATAAAAAGAGGTGAAAGCCTTTTTTTAATTTGTAATTGTAAATACCATAATATATAATAATTATATACGGAGGGTTTTATGATTTTTGATGAAGCATATGATACTGCACTATGGTTTATAGTTAAAGCAGATAAAAGAAAAAGAAAAGAAATAGTAGAATTTTTAAAAGAAATACCAGAAGAGTTACTTGCTAATATAAGAATAGCAATTGAGAAATATAAAAAGAAAGAATTTGATATGAATAGTGAAGATGATGATTTCTACTTTGCACAAAGTAAAACTAATCCAGAAGAATATTTTCACTTTCAAATTGATGATGACAATGCTTTAAGTATTAGTAAAGAGCATGCAACTACTGGAATGAGTGAAGAACTATTTGAACTTATGCTATTTCCAGTAAGTAGAGAATATGCACAAAATATGGAAAAGTTTTATGATGAGTGGCTTGGAACATTAACTACTGATGTTGAAACTACACAGATTACTGAGCGTATGCAATCTGTTGCTTGTGATGAACGTGAATATAACTTATATAATACGCCAATTGGGCACTTTGTTATGTTTGGTAAAGAAATAGGTAAGGGTGATAGGACAATACCTGTTATTAAACCTGTTAGCTTACGAAAAGTACCAAAAGATATTACTATTAATAGCCTATTATCAAGAAGAAGCAAGCAAGAATAATTAAACAGTCGCAAGACTGTTTTTATGTTATAATACTTTTTGGGAGTTGATATTATGGATCAAATAAAAGAGATATTAGATAATAATCCATGGATATTAAATATACTATATTCATTACTAGCAATTATCATATCAATAATTGTATATACATTCTTATCACATTCATTTTTTTCTAAATTAGAAAAGAAGAATTATAAGATACTAAAAAATAGTAAGTCAAATACTTATATAAAGTTAATGAAGAGTATCGGTAGATACATATTCATGATTGTATTGTTATTTATTATTTTAAAGATTAATGGCATTAACATAACTGCAATGATCGCAGGTGTTGGAGTTTTTGGAATAGTGTTTGGATTTGCTATTCAAGATGCTTTAAAAGATGTTATTAAGGGTATAGATATTATTACAGATTCTTATTATCAAGTAGGAGATATTATTAGAGTTAACAAGTATACTGGTAAAGTATTATCTATTGGTATAAAAACTACTAAGATAGAAGATGTTTTTGAAAAGAATATTGTATCTATTTCAAATAGGAATATTGAAGAAGTAGAAGTTATCTCACATATGATTAATATAGATATACCACTACCATATGAATTAAAACTAAAAGAAGCTGAGAAGGCAATTAATTATATAACAAAAGAAATAGAAAAAATTAAAACAGTTGAATCAGTTGAATATCGTGGTGTTAATAAACTTGATGAGTCAAGCATCTTATATCAGATAAAAGTATACTCTGCACCAGTTAATAAAATACAAACAAGAAGAGATGCGCTTACATGTATTGTTAGATGCTTAGAAGAAAAAGATATTCATATACCATATAATCAAATTGATGTTCATCAAAAATAACTAGTCATAGACTAGTTTTAATTTGCAAAATTTCATCATTTGTGGTATAATAGGCAGCACTTAAAGGGGGATATTATGGCAGTAGAAAATGAAAGAGACGCAAGCTTAAACAAAGAGAAAAGTATAATTAAAGATTTATTACTATCTAGAATTAATAACGACGGGTATAAAGAAATATATGAGACATATTTAAGACAAACAATGGATGTTACCAATGCTTTAGCAAAAGAATATTTTGATTCAGAAGATGCCAAAGAATTTGATTATATGCTTACACCTGAATCTAAAGCACCTGTAAAAGAAGCTATGAATAATTCATTCTTTGAAAAATGTTATGATTATATGCAATTATTTGAATTAAATAAAGATCTAGGAGAAAACTATAGTGTAGATAAAGACATTGATTACAGAAGAAAAAAGATGACATTTGTGGTTGATTATAATATATCTAAAAGATTATTAGAAATGATTGATTGGTATTTTGGTGCTGTAGGAGATACTACACACAACAAAGAACAATTTGTAGATATGGTTGTTTTAGATACTGAAAGAATTTTTGTACTTAGAAATGAATTAACAGGTAGATCTTTGGATTTTAGTTTCGATAAAGAAGAACTTAATATAAGAAATTTTAGAGCGTTTTTAATAGCAATGTTGAAAATAAGATTATGCGGTAATTACACAATGGTTAATATTGAAATGGGAAAACAAACTGACGAAGCAAAAGGACAAAAAGACACTATGTCAGGAGCACTTTTATTTCAACTTTTAAATACAGCAACATTTATAAGCTTAGCAAAAGAATATGGATATACTACTGAAGACTTAAAGCTTGATTCATCAATAGATGCAGTTAGAAAAGCAGTTATGTATTTCCCTGATGCTCAAGGGTTTGTAGAATCAGTTAGCGAAGTTGATAATCTAGTAGAGAATGCTGATAGTTTAGCAAACAGATTCTTAACTCAAAAATTAAAATAAACATCTTTTTTAAGATGTTTTTTTAATGTTATAATTTAGGTAGGATGTGATAGTTATGGCTGATATTGAATTTTTTAATTGTTTGTGAATATGAAGAAAACGGAAACAATCCTGAACTTATATTATATAAACGAAGATAAATATTCGTTTTTTGTATATTTATAAATAAAAAAGCAGAGAATTCTGCTTTTTTAAATACTATTTTTTTGTTAAGGTAATTACTTCACCAAGATTTTTATATTTTATTTTGTTATCCTCTATGTCACATTTTTCTGTGTATTTATAAATATCAAATGTTTCATTTCTTTTGGTTTCTTTTTCTAGAAGTACTAAATATAGTTTATTACCACGTATATTGTATTTTGCATCATAATGAACGTCATATTTGTATCCTTCACCAATATCAATAGCATCGAATGTACCAGTATGATTATTTTTTAATACAAGTTCTATTCTATATGGCTGGTTACTAAGATATTTTTTATCAATTCCTGTCCATATTCCATTTAATTCATTATCATCATCTATAATACAGCTATATGTATCTTCGTATACAGTAGCATTTTCTAATTTTTCAATATATTTATCAAATGGAATGTTCACTGTATATTCATAATTAATTTTGTAATAAAATTCATCATACGAACTATTATCATCTCTTAAGCGATCTGGAATAATATGTTCATCAACTAATTTGATGTTGAATGAATCAAGTTTACCTGTTTGTCTACTTAGTATTTCTTTTGTCTTATCTTCTACTGATTCTTGTGAATAATTTCCGACTCTATCAACTACAAAACAAGATACACTATCTTTTACTAGTGCTTTTCCAGTGGCATGGGACTCTTCATCATTTCCTTCAATTTTAACGACAGCATGTCCTATTCCTTGTGTATAACATGTTGCACTTTTTGTATATGCAGGCTTTTTAGCTTTTTCATTATTTTGACAACCACTGAAAATAATAAATGTACATAAAAATAAAGTAAGAAAATATATTGTTTTTTTCATTTTACAAGTTTTCCTTTCATAATTTTATTATATCACGAATAATATTCCTTTTATTGTACGTTTTTATGATATAATAATGCTTGGTAAAGAAGTGATATTATGATTAATGTTTTAGAGTATTTAAATTTATCTTGTAATAGAAATCCAAATAAGATTGCAGTTATTGAAGAAGATAAGAAGATAACTTATCAAGAATTAAATAATTGTTCTAAAATAGTTGGGTCTTTTTTGGCATCTAATAATATATTTAATGAACCAGTTGTAATATACATGGATAAGGGAATAGATGCTTTAATTTCTTTTTTTGGAGTAGTTTATTCATCATGTTATTATACTTTGATTAATCCAGAGTTTCCTTATGAAAGAGTTAATCAAATAATTGGAGTATTAAGTCCTAAATATGTTATTACTGATGATAAATATATAGAAAATGCTAAAGAGTATTTTAAAGATTCTAAGATATTTAATATTAATGATTTGAAAAAAGAAAAGATTAATGAAGAAATGTTAAATCTTGCTAAGACTTATCATAATGATATTAATCCTTTGTATATAAACTTTACTTCAGGATCAACTGGTGTTCCTAAAGGAGTAGTAATAGGGCATAAATCTGTTATTGATTTTATTGATAATTTTACTAAATTATTCAATTTCAATGAGGACGATATTATAGCTAACCAAGCACCATTTGATTTTGATGTTTCAGTAAAAGATATTTATAGTGCTATAAAAGTAGGAGCAACACTCGTAATTGTACCTAAAGCTTATTTCTCATCTCCTGCAAAACTTTTGGATTACTTGTGTCTAAATAATGTTACAACGCTTACTTGGGCAGTATCAGCACTTTGTCTTATTACAACATTCCACGGACTTGATTACAAAGTACCAGATAAAGTAAATAAAATATTATTTAGTGGAGAAGTAATGCCTGTAAAGCATTTAAACATATGGAGAGATCATTTACCAAATACAATGTTTGTTAATTTGTATGGACCTACTGAAATAACATGTAATTGTACTTATTACATAATAGATAACAAAAAAGAATACGACAAGATTCCAATAGGTAAAGCATTCCCTAATGAAAAGGTATTCTTACTAGATAAAGATAATAAATTAGTTACAAAAAAGAATGAAGTTGGTGAAGTCTGTGTAGCAGGTACTTGTCTTGCTTTAGGATATTTTAACAACAAAGAACAAACAGATAAACATTTTGTACAAAATCCACTTGAGAAAAACTATAATGAGATGATTTATAAAACAGGTGACTTAGCATTCTACAACGATGATAATGACTTAGTATTTAACGGTAGAGTAGACTTTCAAATAAAATATCAAGGTCATAGAATTGAACTTGAGGAAATAGAAAAATCTATAATGGATTTTGATGAAGTAGAAAGAGCTTGCTGTATCTTTGAAGAAGAAAAATCAAAGTTATATGCCTTCTATGTAGGTAGTATTGATAAAAAAGATTTGCATCTTAAATTAAAAGAAAAATTACCAGTATTTATGATTCCATCTAAACTAATTCAAATAGATGAATTCCCAATAAATAAAAATGGTAAAATAGATAGAAAAGTGTTATTATTAATGAAGGATGATAAACATGATTGATTATAAGTATATTAAAGAAAAATATAATACACCATTGTTCGTTTATGATATTAACGTTTTACATGAAAGAATAAAATATCTAAAATCTAATTTCAATAAAAACTTTAACTTCGCTTATGCAGTTAAAGCAAATACTTTTATTATTAAAGAAACTGATTCTTTGGTAGAAAGATTTGAAATATGTTCACAAGGTGAATATGAGATTTGTGAAAAGTTAGGTATATCTAGAAATAAGATGGTTATATCTGGAGTTAATAAAGATAATGAATTCATTGAAGATTTAATATCTAAATATGATGATGTTTGCAAATACACTGTAGAATCTTATACTCAATATGAATTATTAAATGAATTAAGTGAAAAGTATAAAAGAAATATTAATGTATTAATTAGATTAACTAGTGGTAATCAGTTTGGTGTTAGCAAAGAATGTTTATTGAATATTATTAAAGAACATAATAATAAATATTTAAATATTGATGGTATTGAGTTTTTTGCAGGAACTGAAAAACATTCACTAGCTATTATTGAAAAAGATATTAATTATATTAATGAACTAGTTAATGAAATTGAAAATGATTTAAAATTTGAAATAAAAGAAATTGAATATGGACCAGGACTTCCTGTGTTTTACTTTCAAAGTGATTCTTTTGATGAAGATAGTTATTTGAATGATTTAAATAAATTAATTGAAAAGTTTGGTAATAAAAAGATTACATTAGAAGTAGGTAGAAGTATAGCAGCATCTTGTGGATCTTATTTAACTAGTGTTGTTGATATAAAAGATAACAAGAATGGAAACTTCGTAATATTAGATGGTGGAATAAATCATCTTGTGTATTATGGTCAGATGATGGCTATGAAGGTACCACACTTTGAAGTAATACCTGAAAAAGACAAAAATAAAGTAGTATATAACCTTTGTGGATCTTTATGTACTACAAATGATTTATTAATTAAAAATATAGAATTGAACGAATTAAGTATTGGTGATACATTTATATTTAAGAACACAGGTGCTTATTCTTCAACAGAAGGAATTGCACTATTCTTAAGTAGAGAATTACCTAAGGTAGTTCTAGTTAAAGATAATCATGATATATTAGTAAGAAATAATAATAAGACAAGTGTAATAAACTGTCCTAATTATGAGGAGGAGTAAAAATGGATAAGTTAATCGAAATATTAGAGGAATTACAACCAGATGTAGATTATAATACTTGTGAAGATTTAGTGGATGGAAGACATTTAGATTCTTTAACAATATTATCTTTAATATCTGAAATTGAAAATGAATTTGATGTTGAAGTTCCTACAGTAGAAATAATTCCTGCAAATTTTAATTCTGCAAAAAGTATTTATGCATTAATTGAAAAATTAAAAGAGGAATAGAGTGTCATATTTTGATTTATGGTTTGCTTTTTTATTCGTACCAGTAGTTGTATTAATATTCCTACTTGTACCTAAGAAAGCAAAACCATATATTTTATTATTTGCTAGTTATGCAATATTTTTTATGGTAAGTAATTTCCTTATCATATTTTTATTGCTATCTACAATATCTATATTTCTTGCAGGAAAGAAGTTTAAAAAACTCGATGGTGAAAAAGCCAAAGAGTTAGAAAAAGAAGATATAGATAAAAAACTTATTAAAGAAAAATATAAGAAAAAGAAGAAACATATTTTAGTGTTAGTAATACTATTTAATATTTCTTTTCTATTTGTATTTAAGTATTTAAAGTTTTTTACTATTAATTTAAATGCAATACTTAAAGTATTTAAATTAGAAGAATTATCTATTATTAGTTTAATAGCTCCTTTAGGAATATCTTATTATACTTTAAAAGCTATATCTTATGTTGTTGATACTTATAATGGAAAGATTGAAGCAGATGACAATTTTGTTAGGCTTGCTTTGTATGTGTCATTTTTTCCACAAATTATGGAAGGACCAATATCAACTTATAGTGAAACAGCAGAACAAATATATAATGCTTCTAAAGTAACTTATCATAACTTTTGTTATGGATACCAAAGAATCTTATTTGGATTTTTTAAAAAATTAATTATTGTTGATAGATTAAATATTTTAGTTAAACAAGTATTTAATAATTATATGAGTTTTAATGGATTATCTATCTTAATTGGAATTATATCTTATACGATGCTTCTTTATATGGAGTTTTCAGGTACTATGGATGTAGTACTAGGTATTGGAGATATATTTGATATTAAGATTCCAGAAAACTTTAGACAGCCATTCTTTTCAAAAAATATAACTGACTTTTGGAGTAGGTGGCATATTAGTTTAGGTCATTTCTTAAAAGATTATGTATTCTATCCAGTATCTTTATCTAAACCGTTAAAAAAATTATCAGTTAGTTTAAGAAAAAAGTTAAGTGCACATTATAGTTCATTAATAGCAGGTGGTATTGCACTTTTCTGTGTATGGTTTTTAAATGGATTATGGCATGGAGCAGGATGGCCATTCTTATTCTTTGGAATGTATCATTTTGTTTTAATACTTATGGGTAATATATTTGAACCATTAATTATTAAGATATGTGCTAAATTAAAGATAAATAGAGAAAGTAAGAAGTACTATGGATTCCAAATTGTCAAAACATCACTTTTGGTATTTATTGGTGAAATGTTCTTTAGAGCTGATACTGTAAGAGATGGACTTAGAATGCTAAAGATTATGTTTACTAAGATGTTTGTACTTTCTAAGAATGAATTTTACTATTTTGGCTTAGATATGTTTGATGTAGCATTAATCTTTATTGGATTAATAGTAGTATTAGTAATAAGTATTTTAAAAGAAAATAATGTTAATGTAAGAGATGAAGTAGAGAAGAAACACATTATAGTTAGATGGGCAATTTATTATTTGTTAATTCTTTCTATTATTGTATTAGGAGCATATGGGCCAACTTACGCACCAGTTGATCCAATATATGCTGATTTTTAGGAGGGGTTATGAAGAATTTATTTAAAAGTATTTGTTTTATCTTAATTTTTCTAGTTCTTCTATCAGTATCAGTATTTATTCTCTTACCAAAACAAAATTTATTTAAATATAGTTTCCTTAACTTCTTGGATTATGAAATCCTAGAAGAAGAGGATAATAAAGTAGACGTTTTATTTGTAGGTGATAGTCTAGTCTATAACTCTGTATCACCAATGGAAATATGGAATGAATTTGGTATAACATCATTTGACTGCTCAACACCAGCACAGCTTACGGAAACAAGTTACGAATATATTAAAATAGCAGTTGAAAGACAACACCCAAAAGTAATATTTTTGGAGGCTAACGTTTTGTTCCGTGATCCAAAAAATAGAACTAGTGAAAGAAAATTAAAAGATTTTTATGATAGATATTCCATATTAGATGATTATCATGATAATTGGAAAGACTTATTAGAATATGGAAAACCACTTAATGTTAATAAAGGTTATTATTATGTTAATAGAGTAAATAAAGCAGAAGTATTTAATTATATGCAGAATAGACATAAGTCTATTAAAATACCTAAAGTTAATGTTTTATATTTTGAAAAAATATTAGACATATGTAGAGAAAATAATATTAAACTTATCTTATTTGGAATTCCAAGTATGAAAAGTTGGAGTTATGAAAAAGATAGAATGGCTACTGTTTTTGCAGAAGAATATAATCTAGAGTTTATTGATCTTAACTTAGTTGAAGAAATAAGAATCGATTGGAGAACTGAAACAAAGGATGAAGGAAGTCACTTAAATTATGAAGGCGCAAAAAAAGTTTCCAGTTATCTAGGAAACTATATTAAACAAAATAATTTAGTTACTTCACATAAAGATGATCCAAACTATGATGATTGGAATGAATCATATAGAAAGTATTCTAAACAATTACAATTCTATTAATACAATAGAAGTGGTAAAATTATCATCATGGGAGATTGATACGCTTATATTGTTGTTTGCATATAAACTATTTAGTTCATTATGAACAACGATGTATGGAGCGTTATTCTCATCATGTATTATTTCAATATCTTTTAAGGAATAATTATTTATTCCTTTTTTTATTGCTTTTAAGAAAGCCTCTTTAGAACAAAATATGCCTGCAATAGTGCCATTGTAGTTATCTTTACTTTTTATATATTCTATTTCTTGTTCTGTAAAAGTATTATTCATAAAAGTTTCATTTTCTTTAATTTTTTCAAATCTATTATTATTTAGTAAATCTATTCCTACTGAATACATATTATCACTTCCAGTATTTATTATACTATAAAAGATTTAAAAAGCGATATACTACGTATTTTATTGCAAATTCAAACGTTTTGTTGTATAATAGCCACACAAGAGGGGACTATTATGAGTAGATACGAAGAGGATGAGAGAAAAATAGACGAAATGTTTGAACTATCTAGTGCAATTATGCGTCAATATGACTTATTAACTGATACAGAACTTTTATGTGGAATAGGTAGTAAAGAATATGAAACAGTTGTTAGAAATATTACAATTGCTAGTGAGTTGGATGATGAGTTAAAAGCGGCTTTATACAAAGATACTAAATTGGCAATAAGATTTAGAGATGGTGTTTTTGCAAGAGGAGATACAAGAAACGTTGGAATAATGTCTAATGATTATGTTTTAACTGATCAAATTTATTATTCTGCTAAAAGTAATGATTATGATTTATTAAATGATTATGGAAGAGTATTATGTGATAAAGAAACATTCCTTGAAAGAGAATATTATCCATCTGTTAGAACATTAAGAATGAAGGGTGCGTTGACTACACTTCATCAAAAAACATATATTAGAATTCTTGATGATGAAATTGCAAGAACAGAAGATCCTGTTATGAAAAGAGCTCTAATAGATGAAAAAAATTCCACATTAATGTTAAATCCTCAATTAGAAAGTTGGTATTTCTTCTTATTTAAAAGAGATGAAGCTTTATGTGTTGAAGATGACGAAACAATTGCAAAAGCAATCGGTGTTGATATAAAGGCATATAAAAGATTTAAAACAAAATTCTTTGAAGAACAAGTTGATGAGATAGAGGATAGATTGGTAGAAAAAGATTCTGATGCAAAACGTCCTGAAAAATTACTTATAAATAAATTGAAACTAATAAGTGCTTTGGCACATTTAGATGCTGATGCAGTAAGTAAAAAATACAATGACTTTTATTCAAATATATTCTCAGGGGATGTTAATAATAAAGGTGTACAAGCTGCAACGGTTGATAATGGATATTCCGAGTATCCTGAGTATCTTAAAAGATTAGCAATGAAATGATAAATTAGAAAATATCTAATTTATCTTTTTTTTATGTTAAATATGTTATAATAATGATATAAGTGGAAGTGTAATATGAAAAACATATATGATATGACAATTGAACAATTAGAAGATTACTTTCTAGGTATTGGGGAAAAGAAATTTAAAGCTTTGCAATTATATAGTTGGTTATATGAGAAAAGAATAAATTCCTTTGATGAAATTACTGATATTAAAAAAGTAGTTGTGGATAAGCTTAAAGAAGATTTCACACTTGATAAACTTAAAGTTCTTAAAGTTGAAAGAGATGAACTTGTTAATAAGTATTTATTTGAACTTCATGATGGAGCTTTAGTAGAAAGCGTTCTAATGAGACATGATTATGGTACTAGTATATGTGTATCTAGTCAGGTTGGATGTAACATGGGATGTAAGTTTTGTGAAAGTGGAAGACTTAAGAAAGTAAGAGACTTACAAGCTTATGAGATTGTACTTCAACTTTTAGAAGTTGAAAAAGATATAAAAGAAAGAATTACTCATGTAGTTATAATGGGGATTGGAGAACCATTTGATAATTATTTAAATGTTACAAATTTCATTAAAATAATTAATCATCCGAAAGGTTTATCGATTGGATCTAGACATATTACAGTGTCAACATCAGGTATTGTTCCGAAGATACTAGAGTTTGCTGATTTCCCTTATCAAGTTAATCTTGCTGTTAGCTTACATGCTCCAAATGATAAGTTAAGAGATGAGATAATGCCAATAAATAAAGCATACAAGATTAAAGATATTATGGATGCTTTAAAAATATATTATAAAAAGACAAATAGAAGAATAACGTTTGAGTATATAATGCTTGATGGAATTAATGATAAAGAAGAAAATGCTCAAGAATTGTGTAGATTATTAAAGGGGTTAAACTGCTATGTTAACTTAATTCCTTATAATGAAACTAATAATATTCAATATAAAAGAAGTAAAAACGATAATATTTTGAAATTTTATGATATAATTAAAAAGAATAACATAGGTGTTACTATTAGACGTGAATTTGGTTCTAATATTAGTGCAGCGTGTGGACAGCTTAGAAGTAAGAGGGAGGAACTATGAAGACATTTTATTTAACAGATGCAGGTAAAGTAAGATCTCACAATGAAGATAGTGTAATAATCACTAAGAATCAAAGTGGAGATTATTTGATGGCAGTTGCTGATGGAATGGGTGGCCATTCTGCTGGTGAGATTGCATCAAGTATAGTTGTTAGTCATATTAGTAAGTGCTTTAATGAATCATTCTGCAATATGGAAAAATCAAAAGCAGTTAACTGGATGCGCGAAATGGCAACAGAAGTTAATGATTTGATATTTAGTTATGCTAAAGATCATCCTGAAAGCAAAGGAATGGGTACTACTTTAGTTATGGCTTTAGTAACTACTGATTATGTATTAATTGGTAACATAGGGGATTCTTCCGGTTTTGTAGTTAAAGATTTAGAAATGCACAAAGTTACTTATGACCACACACTAGTTAACTTACTTTTAAAAGCTGGTGAATTAACTCCAGAAGAAGCAAAAGATCATCCTAAAAAGAATGTTCTTATGAAAGCTCTTGGAGCTAATAATCCAATAGATATTGATATCTTTGATTGTGATATGGATATTAGTTCAATTCTTTTATGTAGTGATGGACTTACATCTATGTTGGAAGAAGAACAAATAGAAAAAGTATTATTAAGTGATTTAGAAATAGAAGATAAAGTTATTAAACTTATTAGAAAGAGTAATAATCGTGGGGGGACAGATAATATTTCTATTGCATACTTAGAATTTTCAGAAAGTGGTGATTAGCGTTGTTTACAAAGGGGCAAATGATTAATGATCGTTATGAAGTTATAAAAAGTATAGGTGAAGGTGGAATGGCAAACGTTTATCTAGCAAATGATACGTTTCTAGATAGAAAAGTTGCTGTTAAGATATTAAGAGGAGATTTATCTACTGATGAGAAGTTTATTCGTAGATTTCAAAGAGAAGCTTATGCAGCTTCAGCTTTATCTCATCCTAATATAGTAGAGATGTATGATGTTGGTGAAGATAATGGAACATACTTCATCGTAATGGAATACATTGAAGGAAGAACATTAAAACAACTTCTAAAAAAACGTGGAAGTTTAACTTCTCCAGAAGTTGTTGATATAATGCTTCAATTAACAGA
>JAFYEA010000032.1 GCA_017544525.1 Bacilli bacterium
ATTATTGTTTGAATTGTTTTGTTGATTGTTGTTTTCTTTTTCTTCATATTTTTGTTCTTGTTGCCCATTGTTATTTTGCTTTTCTCCATTAGAACCACATCCAGTAACACTAAACAATAATATTAAAGAAAATAATAGCAGTAACATTTTTTTCATAATAAGTTCACCTCACATATAGTATATCACATAAAAAGAGAATTTTACATTCTCCTAATATCTTAATCTTACGATTATTTATATAAATGTTCAATTGATGTTAATGGTATCTTTTATTTATTTAACATATCATCAAGTGTATGCCAAGCTAATAATGCACACTTAACTCTTGCTGGCATATTAGAAATATTTTTAAAAGCAACTACATCTTTCAATAATCTTTCTTCTTCTTTTGTTATTTCTTCTCTTCTAATCATTTTTAAATATACTTCTATTATTTTTTTTGCTTCATCTATACTTTTTCCTTTAAGCAAATCTATCATCATAGATGTTGATGCTTGTGATATAGCACATCCATGTCCAGTAAATGACATATCTTCTATTGTATTTTTATCTTCTGATAATTTAAGTTCTATTTTAATCTCATCGCCACAATTTGGATTATGACCAAGACTACATGAATCGTAATGCTCAAGTTCTTTTTTATTCTTAGCACTAAAAGCATGCTCCATAATAAGTTCATTATATATATCTAATTCATTCATTATTACTCCTTATTAAACTTTTTAAACATTTCATATATTTTATTAAGTTCATTTACTAAAACATCTATATCATTTTTATCATTATATATTGAAAAACTTATTCTTACAGTTGAATCTATATTTAATTTTCTAAGTAAAGGTTGTGCACAATGATTGCCACTTCTAACAGCTATATGAGCTCTATCTAATAATGTTGCTACATCATGTGGATGTACATTTTTAATATTAAAAGATATTACACTAGTATGATTAGAAATATTTTTTGGATAATATAAATCTATAAATGTAAGTTTTTCCAATTTTTCTCTTGCATACTTTAACAATTCTTTTTCATGTTTTTGAATTTTATCATATCCTATTTTATTAATATAATTAATTGCTTCTACTAATCCATAAGCACCTTCTACATTTTGGGTACCTGCTTCAAATTTCTGAGGTAATGGAGCAAATGTTGTATCTTGTTCATATACATATTCAATCATATCTCCACCCATTAAAAATGGATTCATCTTACTTAATAATTCTTCTCGTCCATATAAAACTCCAATACCCATTGGTCCATACATCTTATGTGCTGAGAATACAAGAAAATCGCAGTCCAAATCTTGAACATCAATTTTCATATGAGGAATACTTTGTGAAGCGTCTACTACTACTTTTGCATTAACTTTATGAGCTAAATTAATAATTTTTTTAACATCATTAATTGTTCCAGTTACATTTGATACATGAGTAATTCCTACTATTTTAGTTTTAGAAGTTATTTTATCAAATTCACTATCATCAATCTCATAGTTTTCATTAACATACATATAATTTAGTACTGCTTTTTTCTTTTTACATATTATTTGCCAAGGAACTAAGTCTGAATGATGTTCCATAATTGATAAAACTACTTCATCACCTTCATTTAAATTATCTAATCCATAAGAATATGCAATTAAATTTAAACTTTCAGTAGCATTTTTAGTAAATATTATTTCTTTACTAGATCTTGCATTAATAAATTCTTTTACTACTTCATGTGCATTATCATAAATAGATGTAGATTTTACGCTCAAATCATATGCTCCTCTATGAGGATTTGCATTACTTTTTTTATAATATTCACTCATTTTATTTATAACACATAGCGGTTTTTGACTAGTAGCTGCACTATCTAAATAAATAACATTTTCTTTTAATATTGGAAAATCTTCTTTCATAATATCCTCCTATAATTTTTTATCTATTAACTCTTCAATTTCATTTCTTATATTATCATCTTTTATCATATTTAATAATTTATTAAAATTTGATTTTACTATTAATTTTTCCGCATTCTTTTTTGATATACCACGTGACATTATATAAAACAACACTTTTTCATTTACCTTTCCACTAGCAGTAGAATGATTACCAATAACATCATCTTCAGTACATAATAACATTGGCATACTTTTACTAATGACCTTATCACTTAATAAAACACAATATTCATTTTCTTCTCCTATTGATTTACTTGAACCTTTATTAAAATTAATAGTTCCTTTAAAATTCTTTTTAGATTCATTATTTAAAGAACCTTGTACATCAATATTACATTTAGAATTCTTACCAAATACATCAACTAAATAATTTATATCAAATACTTGCTTTTTTTCACCAATATAAATTGAATTCAAATTATTCTTAGATGAATCTCCTATCAAAGAAGAATAATAATTACTTATACTTGTTTTTGCTCCTATATCTATAATTAAATAATTTAAGATTGAGTAATTATTACAAACGTTATCAAAAGACAATAAATTAATAGAATCATTACTCAAATTATTAACAACAATTATATTTGCTTTAACATTATCATTAACATTAACTTTTATTAATCCATTATGATAATAATTATTCTTAGATCTATAATTTATTAAAAAATTAGCATCCTTATCAATATTTATTTCTATTAAATCAACTAAATCTTTATCTAAATCAAAATTAATAATACCATACTTACTATTATCAATTATTTCAATATTATATTTAAAGTTACCATTATTTATTTGATTTGTTTTTTCTACTCCATATTTATTATTAATTATCTTTTTTATTTTTTTGATTTTAATATTCTCTAAAGTAAAATTATTAAATTCATTTAATTTAACATTAAATAACTTGTCATCAATTTCAAAATCATTAATTCTAAAATTATTAGAAGTTCTTTTTGGAGTACTATTAACTTTCATATTACATTCCTCCTTCTAATTCTAGATTTATAAGATTATTCATCTCTACTGCGTATTCAAGTGGTAATTCTTTACTAACAGGATAAGCAAAGCCTCTTACAATCATTGCTAAAGCTTCACTTTCACTAATACCTCTACTCATTAAATAGAATATTGTTTTATCAGATATTTTACCAATTTTAGCTTCATGAGAAAACTCAATATCGCTAGTTTCAATATCATTTACTGGTATTGTATCAGATAGTGATTTATTATCTAACATTAATGAATCACATGATACACTTGCTTTTGAACCTTTTGCATTTTTTGTTGCTCTTACTAAACTTCTATATGTACATTTGCCTCCATTTTTAGAAATAGATTTAGCATTAATAACACAAGATGTATTTGGAGCATTTAATATTACTTTACAACCATTATCAATTTCTTGAGTAGCACCAGCAAAAGATATTCCAGTAAACTCTGATTTTGCACCTTCACCATTTAATATACTCATTGGATATAACATTGATATATGTGAACCAAAAGATCCACTAACCCATTCAATAGTTCCGCCCTGTTCTACTATTGCTTTCTTAGTATTTAAATTAAACATATTTTTTGACCAATTTTCTATTGTTGAATATCTTAAATATGCATTCTTCTTAACATATAATTCAACGCATCCAGCATGTAAATTATATTTATTATATTTAGGAGCACTACAACCCTCAATAAAGTGAAGACTAGCTCCTTCCTCAACAATAATTCCTGTATGTTCCAATTGTCCTGATTGTGGACTATTTAATCTAAAATATGATTGAAGTGGCATCTGTACATGAACATTTTTTGGAACATAAACAAAACTACCACCAGACCAAACAGCGGCATGTAATGATATAAATTTATGATCTGTTACAGGAACAACTTTCATAAAATATTCACGTACTAAGTCAGGATATTCTCTAACAGCACTTTCCATATCAGTATAAATTACACCAATACTAGATAATTCTTCTTTCATACTATGGTAAACAACTTCAGAATCATATTGTGCTCCAACTCCTGCAAGAGATAATCTTTCACTTTCTGGAATACCAAGTCGTTCAAATGTATTTTTAATATCATCTGGTACATCTTCCCATTTATTTGCCATATTACCTTTGGGTCTAACATATAGTGATATATCATCCATATTAAGTTCACTCAAATCAGGTCCCCAGGTAGGCATATCAAGCTTATTATAAGCTTCTAGTCCTTTTAATCTAATTTCTCTCATCCACTGTGGATCATTTTTCCTTTTAGATATTTCTAAAACAATATCTTTAGTAAGTCCTTTTTTTATTTTATAATCATAATCATCAGTATTTTTAAAATCATAGATACTTCTGTTAATTTCTTCAATATTCTTTTTCATAAGTTCACCTACTTAACAAAAGAAGAATAACCATCTTTTTCAATAGTATTTGCTAACTCTTTATTTCCAGTATAAACTATTTTACCATCAACAAGAATATGTACATAATCAACATTTAATCCTTCAATTAGTTTTGTATTATGAGTAATGATTAATACTGCATTATCTTTTCCTGAAAACATTTTTATACCTTTACTAACTATTTTAATTGCATCTACATCAAGACCACTATCTGTTTCATCTAAAATTGCAAGTTTAGGATTTAATACTAACATTTGCAATATTTCATTTTTCTTTTTTTCTCCACCAGAAAAACCAACATTTAAATTTCTATTTATATATGATTCTTTAATATTTAGTTCTTTCATATATTCAGATACTTTTTGAGAAAATGAATAATAGTCAGTATATTCATCTGTCATTTTATTTTTTGCAGTTCTTAAAAAGTTTAGTACAGATATTCCAGGAATTTCTTCTGGACTTTGAAAACTCATAAATACACCTTTTCTTGCTATTTCATCAGTTTTCATATTATTAAGTACTTCCCCATCCATTTTTATTTCACCAGAAGTTATTTTATATTCAGGGTTATTCAAAATAACATTAGCAAGAGTACTTTTTCCTGCTCCATTAGGACCCATTATTACATGAATTTCACCTTTATTAATTTTTAAGTTTAATCCACTCAATATTTCTTTATCATTAACATTTGCATGTAAATCATTAATTTCTAACAACTTCATTACTACCACCACTCTTTCTTTTAAAAGCGCACATTCTACAAGACTCATTTCTAATATCAAAATTACATTTTAAATTATTTAGTCCAAATTCATCTTTAATATATTTAGTTATAGTTTCTAAAGCAGACTTGCTTATAACACTCTTTATTTTAACTGCTTCTATTTCAGCTGTTTCTTCATTCATTCCAATTACATCATGAAGTAAAATATATAAAATATCATAATCAGCCAAAACACGAATTGCTACTTCTTCTCCAGCCTTAGTTAACTCTATTTCTCCATACGTTTGATACTTAATTAAGTTGTTTTCCTTTAATATATTCAACTGTTTTGTAACACTAGGTTTACTACATTTCATCTTATTTGCTATATCAGTAACCCTAATCATACCTTTTTGTTTATTTAATATATACATTGTCTTTAAATACTCTTCTGTAGATTTTGATATCATAATTACTCCTTTGTTAGCCACAGTTAACATTTTACTTTATATATTAATTTATGTCAATATAAAAACTCTGACAAATGTCAGAGTAATAATCTATTTTGTACTTGCAAAACAAATATATTTGACTAGGTGTCACATAAAAAGAAATTCGAGTTCCAACATAACTATATCACTTTTTTATAAAAAAGCAAAAGGATTAAACCAATCCTTTTGCAATTCATTATTTGATTTCGATATACTTTTTATTTTTGATTTGTTTATTTTCTTTTTTAGGAACTTCAATCTTTAATGTTCCATCTTCAAATTTAGCTTTGATATCTTCTTCTTTAACTTCATCTCCAACATAGAAACTACGGGATGCTTCACCATAATATCTTTCACGTCTAATATACTTACCATGTTTATCCTTTTCATCATTTTTACTTTCTTGTTTAGCACGAACTGTTAAATACCCATCTTCTAAACTTATTTTAACATTGTCTTTCTTCATTCCTGGTAAATCAATGGCAAGTTCATAGTTATTATCCTTTTCCTCAATATC
>JAFYEA010000003.1 GCA_017544525.1 Bacilli bacterium
AACCATTAATTAAACTAAACTAAATTTTCTATTAAATTCCTTTCTAACCAAGTCTTTATATTCATTAGAAAACTCATTTATAAAGTCTTTATATTCTTTACTATATAAATCTTTAACATTGTTTAAATCTATAGTTATAAAACCAAGTTTTACTTTATCTATTTTCTTATCACCTTTAAGAGCAATAATTCTTAATACTCTTTCAGTTTCTTTAATCATTATTGAATATTCTTCATCATTTAAATCAATATAATCCTCAATATAATTAAACTCACAATCAGTGAATTGTTTCATATATGCTTTTAATTTTGAATAATACTTTATAGCACTAGCACTAGTTCTTAATTCTGTATTTAATGCAACTACTCCATCATCTGTTTCAAATAATTCTAAACTATTAGGTGTTCCATATTCTTTATGATTTTTTAACTGAGCTGAAAGGTATGACTTTAACATATTTATACTTATTATTTTTATTTTATCTCCATGTCTTTCAAGTTCTATATTATCAATATAATGAGATATTAATTTATGTTTATCTTTTTTATTTAGCATAATCCAATTTGTTATTAGAGATAAATATGTAGTTGGATTTGTATAATAATCAACTTGTTGTTTATCTTCAAAAATCATTAAGTCATCAGTTGTAAAGTTCATATCATCATATTGTTTTTGATTTTTAATATTATTATTTAATTCTTTTTTTCTATACTCTATTTGTTTTATCTCTTGCTCAAAGTCTTCAACTTTTAATATTCCTTTTATATAAACAGCTTTGATTCTATCCATTTGCTTATCTAATTCTTTAAGTTCTTTTTTATAATCTTCTGTATGATCTTCTAATTTAGATTTAATAAATGGTGTGTAGTAATCATTTAATAGTTGTTCTTTTTCTTGTAATTTAATAAATGTATCTAATAATTCTTCTTCAATAGTGTCTTCTTTGAAATAAGTTCCACATTTTTCACATTTATAATAAAAGTATTTATTTCCATTTGTTTTAGTAGTTACTGCACCTGCTAGAAAACATCCGCATTTATGACATATTAATTTGTTTAGGAAAAGATATTCAGCAGTTCTTTCATAGTGTCTTGCATTTCTTTTACTTTGATTTTGACATACATCCCATACTTCTTTAGAAATAATAGGTTCTACTACATTTTCATAATATGTTGGATGTTTTTGTCTTTTTCCATGAACATAATCTCCAATATATATTTCATTTCCAAGTATTCTATGAATAGATGAATCTCTCCAATTAGTTTTTCCTAATACTTTTTCTTTATTAAATAAATTTGCTATCTTTTGATGTGATAGTCCTTCAACATATAAATTGAATACTCTAATTACAACATCTTTAGTAAGTGGATCTGGTACTAATTTTTTATTATCTCTTTTATATCCAATTGGACAAATTGCTGGAATATGGCCTTGCTTAATTGCTCCAGCCATACCAACTTTAGTTCTTTCAGAACATTTTTCTATTTCATTCTGAGATACTGATGTTATTATTCTCATTATCATTCTTCCATTTGAAGTAACTGTATTTGATTCATCAGCTAAACAATCTATTTCACATTCTGAATCATTTACTTGCTTCATTAGTTTTTCTACATCATATACACTTCTTGTTAATCTATCAAGTTTAAATGCAACAATGACATTTATTTTTCCTTCTTTCATATCTTTTAACATTTCTTGATATGCAGGTCTTTTATCATTTTTAGCACTTATTCCAGCATCTTTATATACTTTAAATAATTTATATCTTTTAAAATCACAAAACTCTCTTAATCTTTTTTCTTGCTCTGGAAGGCTAAATCCTTCCCTTGCTTGATCTTCAGTTGATACTCTGATATAAATACCAGCAATTCTAATCTTTTCTTCCATAACTCACTCCTTTTTAAACTAAAAAAGAGGGTCAATAACCTATATAGGCATTGACTCCTCTTAATTTCTTATTAATAAAATTTTTAAAATAAATGTGTATTTTCTTATTCATCATGTACCTCCTTTTCACCGAAGATACTTTCTTCTTTATGAGTCTTTATTATATACATTTATTTTCATTAGTCAATGCTTTTTAATTCAGTTTCTAAATCAATTAATCTAATTTTTTCATTATAGCCATTTTTAAAGACAATATCAGAGTTTTCAAATATAAGATAATCATTTCCCTTAACTTTAAGTATATGAGGTCTTACATACCCTATATTTGTATCAGTTATAGATATTATACTTCCTGGTATTAGTTCATATTTAACCGAGGCAAACTTACATATAAAGTCTATCTTTTGTTTTAATTCTTTACTTATAAGTAAAGGCTTAGTTATATTCTTGTACATAATAATCACTCATCCTTTCTTCAAAAGCACAAAAAAACTAACTATTTCTAGTTAGTAATCTATTACTCTCGAAACAAAAAGTTCGAGCTTCTTATCACATTGGTAGCGA
>JAFYEA010000004.1 GCA_017544525.1 Bacilli bacterium
AGATCTAATTTCATTCTATTATTTTCATCTAGAAACATTTCACTAATAGTTGACATGCATGAAAAACCTTCTTTATCAACTGTATATATTAATTTTCTTTTATCATTAACCTGTTTTTCATATTTTTCCATAAATCCCCCAACAAAGTCCTTTACGTTTATTATATCATATGTTTATAGTCGATATTATTTTTTTATATTCAAATTAAATGTCTTACATTAATAAAAAAGAAGCTGCTTTTGCTTCTTTTTAGCATGAGGAAGGTCCAGTACAAACTCCAGCTTCTTCAATACATTTAAATATGCATTCTAATTGTTTAATTGATGTTTCTTTCATTTCTTTAGTTATTTTTCCGTATGGATCCTCTAATTCTTCAGAAACACCTTCAACCATTTCTTTTGCTTCTCCATTAACAACAGCAATAACATTAGGAGCATATATTCTCTTTTCAGGAATATAAGCATCCATAGATGGATTTTCTCCTTCAGGTAGTTTAATTGTATAATCACTTAGTACATTAGCATATAAATCTATTAATTCCATATAGTATTTATCGCCTTCTTTAGTTGTTTTATATTCTCCATCTACATATTCAATAGTATCTCTTATATCTAAAACATCTACATAATATATATCCATTTCATTTTCAATTGATAAATCTACTAAATTTTCTATCATACTTCTACACCAAGGACATTTACTAAAACCAAAATATACTATAAATGTTTCTTTATTCTTAGTTTTATTAACTATTTCTTCTGCAGTAGAATATATCATTCTATTTTTTTTATTTATAGTTAATGATCTATATGTTTTACCATAATCATTTTCTACTCCGTTTAAACTTTCATATTCTGTTTTAAATTTATATGCATCAGTCTTTTTATAATCAGAATGAATCTTATGAATAAATATAAATGCTACTGCTGCTAATATTATTAAAACTACGAAAAATATTTTCTTTTTCATACACACACCTCATGAGACTATTATATCATAATTAATAAAAAAAGAATAAGGAATATTCCTTATTCTATAAAATCTATATCTGATAAAAATTCACTTTCGCAAGTTAAATTAATTTTTAATTCTTTAAACACTTTTCTATCACCATTCTCAACAATATATGTAGAATGTGCTTCAGAATCTTTTAATTTATGTAAACAAGATAATGCTTTTTCTATCATTGGATTTGTTACTGAACAAATCTCTAATGCTGTTAATACTTCAGGTAAAGTTAATAATTTGTCACTATCTCCTAAATTTTCATTTAAAGTCATAATAGGTTTTAATACTTTTGGTGATAATAAATCTATATCATCAGGGATTTTGCTTAAATACTTAATTGCATTTATGATAGCACTACTAGCAGGTGTTAAGATGTCTGTTTGTTTTCCAGTAATAATCTTTTTACCAACTTTAATAGCGATAACGTGGCTCTTCTTTTCTATTTTCTTATCTAATGAAGCTTTTATTACATCTAAATAGTCTGTATCTATATTTAATTCGTTCATAAGAAGCTTAATCTTTTCACAAGTATTCTCATCACTTTTTCCTAATTTATAATTATTTTGTTCGTTATAATATCTTCTTACGATTTCTTTTTTAGATGCATCCTCAACTATTTTATTATCAGTAATACAGAATCCAACCATATTAACACCCATATCAGTAGGTGAATAATATAATGTTTTATCGCTTACTTTAGATAATATTTTTTTAAGTACTGGGAACATCTCTATATCTCTATTATAATTAACTGCAGTTTTTCCATATTTTTCAAGATGAAATGGATCTATCATATTAACATCTTCTAAATCTGCAGTAGCAGCTTCATAAGCCATATTTACTGGATGTTTTAGAGGTAAATTCCATACTGGGAATGTTTCAAATTTAGCATAACCAGCATTAACACCTCTTAAATTTTCATGATATATTTGGGATAAACATGTAGCTAATTTACCACTTCCTGGTCCTGGAGCATTAACAATTACTAAAGGTCTAGTAGTTTCTATATAAGGATTAGCTCCATATCCTTCTTCACTAACAATAGTATCTACATCTGTTGGATATCCCTTTGTAAATGTATGAACATATGTCTTAATACCATTTCTATTTAACTTTTTGATAAATTTATCAACACTTGGTTGATTTTTATATAATGTGATTACTACTGAATTAACAGTAAATCCCATCTTCTTAGAATTATTAACAAGAGTTAATAATTCATTATCATAAGTTCTAGCATATTCACTTCTAGTTTTATTTTTTTCTATGTCATTTGCATTAATACAAAAGATTATTTCAAGTTCATTTTTTAATTCTTTAAACATAGAAATCTTTGCATCATTCTTAAATCCTGGTAATATTCTTGCAGCATGTGAATCATCAAATAACTTTCCACCAACCTCTAGATAAAGTTTATCAAACATTTTTATTCTTTCTCTTATTTTTTTGCTTTGAATTTTAATATATTTATTATTATCAAAACCATTTTTCATCGTTACACCTCCCTATTATTATCATAATCATTATAACACAGAAGTTGAAAAATGTCGCAAAAAAAAATATAACTATCGTTATATTTACAAAAATGGTCGGGAAGACAGGATTTGAACCTGCAACCTCATGGTCCCAAACCACGCGCACTGCCAAGTTGTGCTACTTCCCGATATAATAAATAAAAAATGGTGCACTCGGAGGGAATCGAACCCCCAACCTTTTGGTTCGTAGCCAAACACTCTATCCAATTGAGCTACGAGTGCATAACTACTTTTTTATTAAAAAAGTGGTGGCTCCGGACAGGATCGAACTGTCGACACCA
>JAFYEA010000005.1 GCA_017544525.1 Bacilli bacterium
AATGAGTAATAATACAACACTAGCTACTAAATATCGTCCACAAAAATTCGATGATATTGTAGAGCAAGATAGTATAAAGATAATTTTAGAAAATCAAGTTAAGACAAATAATTTAAAACACGCATACTTATTTTGTGGTTCAGCTGGTACAGGTAAAGCACAACCATTAGATAGTATGGTTTTAACTCCAACAGGGTATGTTAGAATGGGAGATGTGTATATAGGTCAAGAGGTAATTGATGGTTTAGGTGAAAGAACTGTTATAACAGATATATTCCCACAGGGTAAAAAACCTGTATATAAGGTAAAATTTAGTGATAATACAAGTGTTTTGTGTTCTAATGAACATCTTTGGAAAGTTGGGAGTTATGATAAACAAAATAGAAAAACTGTCTGGGAAGTATTATCTGTAGAGGACCTAATGAATAAAAAATTAAAGTTGTATAATGATAAAAATATTAGATTTGATAGTCGATTTAAATATGAAATACCAACACCAATAATAAAGTGTTTTAATAGTTCAAATGTGAATGACCCTTATAAATTTGGAACTAATATTAAAGAGATTTGTCATAGTATATCATCTAAGTGTTATTTTGATAAAAAATATTTTGGTTTGGATATTGAGGAAAGAAATAAATTAGCAGAGAAAGAAGTACATAGTATATTTACTGAAAAAATTAAACCTTATGTGTTTAATGATTTTAATATAAGATTAAGTGTATTACAGGGTATATTAGATACTTATGCGAATATTGTAAAAGATTTGAGGGATAATAGTTCAATGTTGTATTATAAGACAGATTATGAAGAGGTATCAAATTTTGTTGAATTTTTAGTGAGAAGTTTGGGTGGAGTTGATAGAGTAGAAATTTATGATGCAAGTTGGAGTAATAATAAAGAAGATTTGTATTATGTGCATAATATAAGTTTTTACAATGGGGTAATACCTATCACAAAAACATCTTTAAAAAGAGCCCTTAAACCTTCCAAATATTGGGTTAAAAAGAAAATAGTGTATATTGAATATGTTGGAGAACAAGAATGTCAATGTATTAGAGTTGCTAGCCCTGACCACACATATATAACAGATAATTTAACGGTTACACATAATACAACTTCTGCTAGAATAATAGCACATATGATAAATAATTACGAAACTGAACCTATAGAACTTGATTGTGCAAGTCATAATGGTGTAGATGATGTACGAGCAATAATAGAGGATTGTAAAATAAGACCATATAAAGGTAGATACAAAGTGTTTTTATTAGATGAGGTACATATGTTATCAACACAAGCTTGGAATGCTATGTTAAAGATACTTGAAGAACCTCCAGAATATGTTATATTTCTGTTTTGTACAACTGACCCACAAAAAGTTATTGGAACAGTTTTATCTCGTGTGCAAAGGTTTAATTTTGCTAGAATAAGTGTAAATGGAATTACGGGTAGATTAAAATATATAGTCGAGTGTGAAAATAATGAAAGAGCTTCAACTGATTTAAATCCAATAGTATATGAAGATAGTGCATTA
>JAFYEA010000006.1 GCA_017544525.1 Bacilli bacterium
AATATTATCAATGGTGCAATGAATAAATTAGCTTATTGTAAATTAATAACTGATCAACCAGGTAACAGAACAAAAAAGCTTGAACTATAAGTTCAAGTTTTTTCATGCTTACTGCGTGGATTTAGTCAAAAAAAAGACCTATCAAATGATAGATCTTAGTCTACTTAATGGAGCAGGTGAGGAGAATCGGACTCCCGTATTTAGCTTGGAAGGCTAATGTTCTACCATTGAACTACACCTGCAAAATTCAAAGTACTCTTTAATTATACTAAAAAATAGAATAATGTCAATATTATATTGACATTTTATTTAGTTAAAACTAATAATAAAATGTAAAAATGATATTAACATATTTTAAAAGAATTAAAAGAATTATATAATATATTTATGAGGGTTATATAGGTGAGTTTATGTATGATGCAATTATAGTTGGTGGTGGACCAGCTGGATTAACTAGTGCAATTTATTTAAGAAGAGCTAATAAAAAAGTATTAGTTTTAGAGGCTAATGTATGTGGTGGACAAATATTAACTGCTAAAAGTGTAGAAAATTATCCTGGATATATAAATATATCTGGATATGATTTTGCGGAAAATATTAAAAATCAAGCATTAAATTTAGGAGCAGAAATTAAATATGAAACAGTTTTAAGAGTAGATGAAGATAAAAAAGTGTATACTACTAATAACACTTATGAAGCTAAAACTGTAATAATTGCAGTAGGTTCTAAAAATAGAAAATTAAAAATAGAAAATGAAGATAAGTTTACTGGGAAAGGAATTAGCTATTGTGCTACATGTGATGGTAACTTTTATAGAGGAAAAGATGTGGCTGTAATAGGTAGTGGTAATACTGCTATTCAAGATATGATTTATTTAGCTGATATTTGTAATCATGTATATGGAATAGTTAGAGGAGAAGCTTATAAAGGAGAAGTATCAGAACTTGATGAAGCTAAATCAAAAGGTAATGTAACTCTTTTATTTAATTCTGTAGTAACTAAATTAGTTGGAGAAGATTCTTTAGAAAAAATAGTAATAAATGATAAAGATGAAATAAATGTTTCCGGTGTTTTTGTTGCGATTGGACAAGAACCAAATAATATGATGTTTAAAAATATACTTGATATTGATGAAAAAGGGTATATAATAACTAATAACGATGTTAAAACAAATGTTAAAGGTATATATGTTGCAGGAGATGCTAGACAAAAAGATTTAAGACAATTAACTACTGCTGTTTCAGATGGATCAGTTGCTGCTATGTATGCCATAAAGGAGATGTAATAATGGTTAAACAAATTGATACAAAAGAATTTAAAGAAGTAATTAAGGAAGGAAAAGTTGTTGTAGATTTATTTGCTACTTGGTGTGGACCATGTAAAATGTTATCACCAATTCTAGATGAAATATCTGAAGAAATAACTACTACTAAGTTTTTTAAAATAGATGTAGATGATAATCAAGATGTAGCTAGAGAATATAATGTTATGTCTATTCCAACAGTATTAATTTTTGAAAATGGAGAATTAATTAATACTATAGTAGGTTTAAGAAGTAGGGAAGATCTTATAGAACAATTTAAATAGGTGATTTATGGTTAAAGAAAGATCTTGTGGAATAATAGTTTTTGATGAAGATGATAAAGTATTATTAATTAAACATAATGGAGGCCATATATCATTTCCTAAAGGGCATGTTGAAAAAGGAGAAACATTTAAAGAAACTGCAATTAGAGAAACTTTTGAAGAAACAGGTATTGAAGCTGAAATTGTATCAGATGACTATTATCCAAATAAATATTCACCAAAAGAAAATCATATGAAAACAGTATTGTTATTTGTAGGTAAGAAAACAGGTGGAAATTTAAAACCTCAACTAGAAGAAGTATCATTATGTGACTTTTTCTCATATGAAGATGCAATGAAAGAATTGACTTATGATATAGATCGAAGAATACTTAAACAAGCATATGAAGTATATAAAAAGATAGGTAAATAACCTATCTTTTTTAGTATATTATTTTTATAAATGAGTATACTAATAATGAGGATGGTTAAATGAAAAGATTATTGATATATATATTTATTACACTATTTATCGGAGGTATACCTTCAATAAGTGTAATTACTAACAATGTGTACCCAAGTCTGGTAAAACCTCCACTATCTCCACCAGGCATATTATTTCCAATTGTTTGGACTATTTTATTTATATTGATGGGAATATCTGTATATTTAGTGAGGGATAAAAAAGATTTAAGAACTATATATTTCATTCAGTTATTTATTAATGCTTTATGGACTCCAATATTCTTTGGTTTAAATAATTATTTATTTGCATTAATATGGTTAATTCTTTTATTAATTACAGTTATAATTATGCTATATAAATTCTATAAAGAAAATAAAACAAGTTGTTATTTAAATATTCCATATCTTATTTGGTTATTATTTGCATTATATTTAAATGCAGGAATATATTTACTAAACAAATAAACATTGCTTATGCAATGTTTTTATTGTATTCCTACCAATTTGGTAGTATAATACTTCTAGGTGATTTTTATGAAGCTTTCTTCGAAGGGAAAATATGGAATAACTATTATGGTTTATTTAGCTAAACATTATAAAGAAGATAGATATATATCTTTAAAAGAAATATCTGAAAATGAGAATATATCTCTAAAATATTTAGAAAAATTAATGATTAGTTTAAATAAAGATAATAGTTTAGATGTTAAAAAAGGTAATAATGGTGGATATAAATTAAAAGATAAACC
>JAFYEA010000007.1 GCA_017544525.1 Bacilli bacterium
TGGAAGAAGATTTGCACATCTAATGATTGGACATATACAACTTTAGATATTTTAGGTGGGAGAAATGGAGTAATTGGAGAATTTAAATATCGAACATTAATTGTTCAAATATTATTTGGAATAATTAAAAATAGTGCAAAAATGAGTGTATTAGATTTTGCTAATAAATATTTATTTAATCCATTAGAAATAGAAAGTAGAACAAATGCTAATTGTTTCAACGCTGAAGCTCAAAGAGAATATGCTATGAGTAGGAAAAATCATGGTAAGGTATGGTTTTTAGATCCGACTGGAATGCCTACTGCAGGATGGGGATTATCTCTATCTGCGTATGAAATGGCTCAGATAGGATTAATGGTATTAAATAAAGGTGTATATAATAATAAGAGGATAGTAAGTGAAAACTGGATAAATCTAATAGGTAAACCCTATGTATCATTAGATTTTAAATTTGGTAATCAAGATTATGGATATATGTGGTGGTTACCACATAGAACATCTAATGTAATAGCTGCGATTGGTGATGGTGGGAATGTCATCTATGTTAATTATGATAAGAATATTGTAGTTGCTGTAACGGGATATTTTAAACCTATGGTATTCGATAGAATTAAATACATAGAAGAAAATATAGTTCAAGCAATATAATCTAAATAAATTCTGCTAGCCTTCCACATCATTTTTGTGCTAACCTCGCTAGACAGTTGATTTTAAAATCAACCTTTTATTTTTTATAGTAATAATATTAGACCTAGCGATAGTTTTTTTCTTTTTAAAAAAGGAAAGTGATATTATTGAATGTGTATTACATTTATGATACATATATAGCAAGGTATCAATAGATTATTAGTGAGGGGACAAATGAATAGAATAACTTTAAAAACAAAAAAGATTGTTAATTTAGATGAATTAATAAAAAAGTATATTGATTCAGAATATTTTGAAAATACTTATACAACTTTAATAGAAGCAAAAGATTATATTTCTCATATTTATATTTTTGAACAATATTTTTTAAGAATTGGATCATATTTAACAATTACTTTAATTACTAAAGAAGAATTAGCAAATACAACTGTTGAAGTAATTGCAAGTGGTGGAGGAAATGAATTTGGTAAGCTTTCAGCATATGGTGCTGAAATAAGTGCTATAAAAAGCGTGTCAAAATATTTATCACAATTTGGATTTGAAAAAGTAGAATGATTATGTCGAGAGACAAACCTGTTTAGCATAAATGTTACACAAAAAGTAGCGGAAGAAATAAGGGTGCTGATTTAGCTAAGCTTGTTGGTGTCTCTAGAAATACAATTTCATCTATAGAAACATTACAATTCATTCCAACTGCTAAATTAGCTTTATTGCTATGTATTGCCTTAGATATTAAATTTGAAGATTTATTTTACTTTTAAAAATAAGCATTATATAATAATGGTAGGATTATACTCATAGGAGGATTATACTGTGGATATTGAAGATATTAAGGAAAGAGAATTTAATAGAAGAAGAATTGGAGAAATACTTTCATCAATAGTAATCTTACTAGTTGGAATATTTATAATAGTATCTTCCATTACTGAAGAAAAATATGGATTTATTGTTCTTGGTGTTGTCATGATTATAGCCGCAGTATTAATAGCTCTTTGGAATATATATTTATTAAAAAAGAATAATGAAGGTGATTTTTAATTAGTATTTATTTGGCTCATCACATGAATGTGGTGAGCTTTTATAATTTATTATGATATAATTTATGGAAACGGAGTGATAATTATGACAGAATATGAAAAGATGCTAGCTGGTAAAATATATTCACCTAGTGATCCAGAACCTAATGAAATAGCTCATAAACAACATGATTTACTTCAAGATTATAATAGACTATATGATAGAGATCCTAAAAGAAAAGAATTGATGAACTAGAGCCGCACACTCGTTAATTGATTTACGAGTTAGGCTCTTTTTTAATTTTTTGAGAAAAAATTGTTTAAAAATGCTAAATATTACTGCATATGTCATCAATTTTTCTCAAAGTATATACTAGAGTATATAACATCTATTTTTACTATGCATTTATATATTGAATAGTTAATTAATACATATTATAATTAAGATAGCATTTAATACATAGAGGTAGTTGGTATGAGTAATAAAGATGAGACTGATAAAAATGAATTATCAAAAGTATTATATGGAGGGCATATATGGAGTCCTTCATATTATATAGCTACTACTAGCGATAATATAATGGATAATATTAAAGAATATATTATAAATCAAGGAAATGAAGATTTGAAGAAGGGATAATATGAGTGTTGTTAGCTACAATGTTGAAGTTATAAATAATACAA